>NZ_JBIAKV010000001.1:563640-594219 GCF_042872705.1 Micromonospora sp. NPDC005203
CCCGGTTTGGTCCGCGTCCGCCCGGGTCCGGTGCCTTGATCGACTCGGTTTCCAGGAAGTCGGCCCTTCAACCGGCCCAGGATGCCCCGACTTTCAGAAACCCGAGTTGACCACGCGGCGGTGCCAGCTACCACGCGGCGGTGCCAGCTACGCCGGGGCGGTGCCGGCTGCGGCCATTCACTGACACGACTCAGCCCGCCGGCCAACAGCGGCCGCCGGGCTGACGGTGGACGTGGTGGTCAGCGGCCGGCGGGCTTGAGACCGAGCGGCTTGCCGAGCAGCGACTCACGGCGCAGCGCGAGCCGGTCGGCGATGGTGCCGAGGGCCTGCGCGGCCGGGGACTCCGGCTCGGCCAACACGATCGGGTTGCCCGCGTCGCCGGCCTCACGGACCCGGGTGTCCAGCGGGATCTGACCGAGCAGCGGCACCTGAGCGCCGATGGTCCGGCTCAGCGACTCGGCGACGGCCGTGCCGCCCCCGGAGCCGAAGATCTCCATCCGGGAGCCGTCCGGAAGCTCCAGCCAGGACATGTTCTCGATGACGCCGACCACCCGCTGGTGGGTCTGCAGGGCGATCGCGCCGGCCCGCTCGGCCACCTCGGCGGCGGCGGTCTGCGGGGTGGTGACGATCAGGATCTCCGAGTTGGGGAGCAGTTGGGCCAGCGAGATGGCCACGTCACCCGTGCCCGGGGGAAGGTCGAGCAGGAGCACGTCCAGGTCGCCCCAGTAGACGTCGGCCAGGAACTGCTGCAACGCCCGGTGCAGCATCGGGCCCCGCCACACCACGGCGGCGTTGCCGGAGGTGAACATGCCGATGGAGATCACCTTCACGCCGTGCGACTGCGGCGGCATGATCATGTCTTCGACCCTGGTGGGCCGGGCCTCCGTGCCGAGCATCCGGGGCACCGAGTGGCCGTAGATGTCCGCGTCGACCACGCCGACGGAGAGCCCACGAGCGGCGAGCGCCGCCGCCAGGTTGACCGTCACGCTGGACTTGCCGACGCCACCCTTGCCGCTGGCCACCGCGTACACGCGGGTGCGTGAGCCGGGCTGCGCGAACGGGATGACCGGCTCCTCGGTGGCGGCGCCGCCACCGCGCAGCTGCGACTGCAACGACTGTCGTTGCTCGGGGGTCATCACCCCAAAGTCGATCTCGACACCGGTCACTCCGGGCACCGCGGCGAGCGCGGTGGTGATGTCCGTACGCAGCTTGTCCTTGAGCGGGCAGCCGGCGACGGTGAGCAGCAGCTCGACGCGTACGACGCCGCTGGCAGCGATCGTGGCGGAGCGGACCATGCCCAGCTCGGTGATGGGCCGGCGGATCTCCGGGTCGTTGACGGTGGCCAGGGCGGCCTGGATCGCGTCCTCGACGGTGCTCACGGGTGCTGACATGCCCGCAATGCTACGTCGCGGGGCATCCGTTGCCGCTGCTGCCCGGGGCGGTGTGAGCCAATCGATGACCCACGGATCAGCTGTCCGACAGGCGCGGACCGGTGCCGTCCGGCCGGACGTCCCGGCTGAAGTCGCCGTCCAGGTCGTCGCGCGGTTCGTCCAGGCCGACACCGTCGGTTGGCCGGTGGCTCCGCTTCTCCTGCCGGCTGTCCCGGTCCTGCTGGCGGCGCTCCAGCCGCTGGCGGCGGTGCCCCACCTCGTCCAGCTCCTCGGCCAGCCGGGTCAGCTCGGAGCGGAGGAAGTCGCGGGTGGCCACCTCACCCAACGCGATCCGCAGCGCCGCGATCTCCCGCGCCAGGTACTCGGTGTCCGCCTTCTGCGCGGTGGCGCGCCGCCGGTCCTCCTCCAGGGCCACGCGATCCCGGTCGGCCTGCCGGTTCTGCGCCAGCAGGATCAGCGGTGCCGCATAGCTGGCCTGCAACGACAAGACCAGGGTCAGGAACGTGAAGGTGTACGGGTCGAAGCGCACATTCGCCGGGGCCAACGTGTTCCAGCCGAACCAGATCGCGATCACCACCGTCATGACGACGATGAAGTTCGCGGTGCCCATGCCCCGGGCGATGCCCTCCGACCACCTGCCGAACGCCTCCGCGTCGAACCGGGGCAGTGTGATCCCCCGTGGCTCACGCGGCTGGTCGAGCCGAACGTTGCGCCGCCGCTCAGCCATCCGTACCGTCCAGCGCCGCGTCGGTGGTGCCCGGGGCGGCCAGGGCGTCGCGGTCCCGCCAGTCCCGGGGTAGCGAGTGGTCCAGCACGTCGTCCACGGTCACGGCGCCGACCAGCCGGCTACTCCGGTCGATCACCGGCATGGCGACCAGGTCGTAGGTGGCCATCCGACGGGTGATCTCCGGCAGCGGAGTGGTCGGGCGCAGTGGGTCGATGTCGTTGACCACCACCTTGCCCAGCAGGTCGGCCGGCGGTTCACGGAGCAGCGCCTGGAAGTGCACCATGCCCAGGTAGCGACCGGTAGGGGTGTTCTGTGGCGCCCGGGTCACGAAGACCTGCGCGGCGACGGCGGGGGAGAGCTGTGGCTCCCGGATCCGGGCCAGCGCCTCGGCGACGGTGGCGTCCGGCGGGAGGATGACCGGCTCCGAGGTCATCACGCTGCCCGCCGTGCCGGGGGTGTACTTCAGGAGCTGACGCACCGGGTCGGCCTCGTCCGGCTCCATCAGGTCCAGCAGCACGTCCTGCTCCGGCGGGGGCAGCTCGTTGAGCAGGTCGGCCGCGTCGTCCGGGTCCATCTCCTCCAGTACGTCCGCGGCCCGTTCCCGGTCCAGTGCGGCGAGGATCTCCACCTGGTCGTGCTCCGGCAGCTCGCTGAGCACGTCGGCCAGCCGCTCGTCGTCCAGTGCGGCAGCGACCTCGTTACGCCGTGCGTCGGGCAGGTCCTGAAGCGCGTTGGCCAGGTCGGCGGGGCGCATGTCCTCCAGGACGGCGAGCAGGTTGGCCGTACCCCGGTTGTCGGCGATGCCGCTGAGCCCGCGCACCCGGTCCCACTCGACCTGGTGCAGGTGGCCGCGGCGGCTGAGCCGACCGGTCTGCTCCCGTACGGCGACGCGGGTCAACGACCACTCGCCGCCCCGGGCGCACTCCATCGCGACGTCCACGACGGCGCCGGGCTGGCCGCCCGGGTCGAGCTGCACCCGCCGGTCGAGGAGTTCCTGCAGGACCAGCAGCTCGTTCGCGCGCTTCTCGAAGCGGCGCAGGTTGAGGGTGCCGGAGCCGAGCACGACCGCGTCCGCGTCGATGGAGGTGATCCGGTTGATGGACAGGAAGATCCGGCGACGCATCGGCATCTCGGCGACGAGACCCACCACCTCCGGGGGGCGCTTGGTCGCCCGCAGCCGTGCCACGGCGTCACGAACCCGCCCCACCTGGTCACCGTTCGGGTCGAAGACGGCGACTCCGGCGAGACGGGCGATGTAGACCCGGGTCGGCGTGCTCACGGGCACCAGCCTAAGCGCCTAGTGTTTATCAACATGTCGACCTTGGCCTACGAGATCGTGGACGTCTTCACCGACCGCCCCTTCGCCGGCAACCCGCTGGCCGTGGTGTTCGGCGCGGAGGCGCTGGCCACCGAGCAGATGCAGGCGCTCGCGCTGGAGTTCAACCTGTCCGAGACGGTGTTCGTGCTGCCACCGACCCAGGTCGGTGCCACCTACCGGGCCAGGATCTTCACGCCGGTCGAGGAGTTGCCGTTCGCGGGGCACCCGAGCGTCGGCGCGGCGGTCACCGCGAGCCGGCGGGGCATGTTCGGTGTGGGGAAGGTCACCCAGGAGTGCCATGCCGGAGTGCTGCCGATCGAGGTGACCGCGACCGGGGCGACGCTGACCGGTGGCACCCCGACCCTCGGCCCGGAGTTGGACCCGGAGCCGTTGCTGGAGATCGCCGGGTTGGCCGCGGACGACCACGTCGGTCCCGCTCCCCGCGTCGCGGGCTGCGGGCTGGAGTTCCCGTACCTGCCGGTGCGTCCGGAGTCGGTGGCCCGCGCGCGGGTGGACGCGGCGGCGGCGCAGCGGTACGGGGTGTCGCACGTCAGCGTCTTCTCCTGGGACGCCGCCGCGCAAACCGCGCACGCGCGGGTGTTCGTGCCGGGGATGGGCGTCCCGGAGGACCCGGCGACCGGCTCGGCGGCGCTCGGCCTCGGGGTCTGGCTGGTGGCGACCGGGCTGCTGCCCGGTGTGGGGCTGTCGGAGTACGCGGTACGTCAGGGTGTGGAGATGAACCGCCCGTCCGCGCTGGTGTGCACGGTCACCGCGGTGGACGGGGTGGCGGTCGGTGCGACGGTCGCCGGTCAGGTGATGCCGGTGGCCCGGGGCGAGATCAGCGTCCCGCCTTTCGTGGGTTGAGCGGAGGTGCCGATGCGGGAGGATGCGGGTGTGACGGACGAGAACGCCCCCGGGGGCACACCGCTTGTCGACGAGGCGATGAAGAAGGCCGCCGTGGCCTGGGTCAGCGTGTCCGGCGGGCCGGCGCTTGCCCTCTGGTGCGCCCCGCTGGAGGGCGCGCTGCTGGTGGTCTCCGGGCCGGGCGAGCAGGCCGCGCCGGGGCTGGCCGACGCGACCGAGGCGCAGGTCACCCTGCGCGGCGATCACGGCGGTCGGATCGTCACCTGGCCGGCCCGGGTGAGCCGGGTGCTGCCGGGCACCGAGGCGTGGGACACCGCCGCGCCGCTGGTCGCGGCGAAGCGCCTCAACGCGCCGGGTCCGACCGCCGACCTGGTGGCCCGCTGGGCAGCTGACGGGTGCGCGGTGAACCGGCTCACCCCGACCGGTACGTCGCTGGCCGGCGCGGACCTGCCCGCCGACGCGCAGGCCGAGCCACCCCGGCCCACCCCGGCGGTCCGGGCCACCCGCAAACCGTTCCGCCTGCACCGGGTCCGTCGCCGCTGACGCGACCGCCCAGCAGAGGGCCGCCGCCGCTGCTGGGGTCAGCCGGCCGGGACCACGTCGACGTAGCTGTCGACAAGGCTGAGCACCTCACCCAGTGCGTCGAGCGTGGGGCCTCGCCAGTCCAGGTCGGCGTTGAACACCATGTGCGTGGCCAGGTCCGGCGCGGCGAGTTGGACGGCGGTCATCCCGGCCCGCTCGGCGCCGGTCAGCTCCTGGCTGCCGCCGTCACCGACGTAGAGGCAGTCGGCCGGCGCCAGCCCGAGCCGCTGGCAGGCGGTCAGGTAGAGCACCGGATCCGGCTTGCATCGCCCGACCTGCACCGAGAACACCCGCACGTCGAGCAGTGGGGCGACCGCGAGTTGGGGCAGGAAGGCCGGCAGTTCGTGCGTACAGTCGCTGATCACGCCGGTCCGCAGGCCGCGTTGGCGCAGGGCCGCCAGGACGGGCACGGCCTCGGCCCGCAGCCAGGTGTCCGCGCGGACCGCCCGGTGCCGGGACGCCACCGCCGCCCGCACCGCGTGGTCGCTGGGGTGCACGCCGGCCTGGGCGCACACCCAACGCAGGGTTGCCTCCGCGTCGCCGAGCCGGCCGCTGGCCCGCTCGTAGTAGGTGCGGTTCAGCACCTCGGTCAGGATCTCGGTGGGACACCCGAGCAGCTCGGCGGTGCCGACATGCGCGACACCACGCTGCACCGGACGGGTCAGGGTGCCGAAGAAGTCGAACAGGACCGCCTGGTAGCTGGGCATGGGGACGCCTCCGGGCGGTCGGGGGTCGCCGGCGGGACCCCCGTGATCGTAACGGAGCGATGACGTTCCGTGTTGTCCGTCATACGTGTGAGGATTACGTCCCGTGTCCCCACCTCCGCACCGTCCGTCCCCGGACCTGCTGACCACCGGCGCGGTCGGCCTGGCCGTGGTCGCCGTGTCGTCGTCCGCGCCGCTGATCGCGTACGCGGCCGCTCCCGCGCTGGCCATCGCGTTCTGGCGCAACCTGCTCGCGGTGGCCGTGCTGAGCCCCTTCTCGCTGGCCCGGCGCCGCGCCGAGTTCCGCAGGCTGACCGTGGGGGCGGGACGGCGGGAGGGCCTGTTCTGCGTCCTGGCCGGGGTCGCGCTCGCCGGGCACTTCGCCACCTGGGTGCCGAGCGCCCAGCTCACCTCGGTCGCCACGTCCACCGCCCTGGTCGCCACGCAGCCGGTCTGGCAGGGGCTGATTGCCCGCGCCCAGGGGCGGCGGTTGCCCCGGGTGGTGTGGATCGGCATCGCGGTGGCGGTCGGCGGTGCGGCGATCACCACCGGGACGGACGTGGGTGTCTCCGGTGCGGCCGTTCTCGGTGACGTGCTGGCGCTGACCGGCGGCGTGTTCGCGGCCGGCTACACCGCCTTCGGCGAGCGGGCCCGCGCCAGCATCAGCACCACCACGTACACCACCATCTGCTACGGGATCTGCGCGCTGATCCTGCTGCTGGTGTGCCTGGTCGGCGGCGTACGGCTGACCGGGTTCGACGGGCACACCTGGCTGGCCATCCTGGCCCTGGTGGCCGGCGCCCAGCTGCTCGGGCACTCGATGTTCAACTACGCCCTGCGGAAGATCTCCGCGACCACGGTGAGCGTGCTGATCCTGCTGGAAGCCCCCGGCGCGGCCCTGCTCGGCTGGGCCTGGCTGGGTCAGCTGCCCCGCCCGTACGCGCTTGTCGGGATGGCGCTGTTGCTGGTCGGGGTGGCGGTGGTGGTGCTCGGCGGTGGTCGGGCCGCTCGCCGGGTCGCGCCGACCGCGCTGCCGACCGACCCGACCCCGCTGGCCGACTGACCGCGCAACGGCGTCGGGACGAGGTGAGGAACATGGACACCGGTTCCCTCCGCAGGGTGCCCGCCCGGCGTCTATCCGGGTGAGGAGGGCGATCCGTTGACGACTGAGGACCGCGCCCGGGACGGCTTCGTCGATTTCGTCCGGGCGGAGACCGCCGGGCTGACCCGGTTCGCGTACCTGCTGACCGGCGATCGGCACCACGCCGAGGACCTGGTCCAGGTTGCGCTGGCCCGGGTCGCCGTGCGCTGGGAGCGGATCGAGGACCCACCCGCGTACCTGCGTCGGGTGCTCTGCACCCAGGCCGCCAGTTGGTGGCGCTGGCGGCGGGCTCGCCCGGCGGAACGGCTGGGCGGTGCGCTGCCGGAACGATCCGGTCCGGGTGACGACGCCGATCTGCGGCTGGTGCTGTCGGCGGCGTTGGCCCGGTTGACCGTGCGGCAGCGCGCCGTCCTCGTGCTGCGCTACTACGAGGACCGCACCGAGACGGAGACTGCGGAACTGCTCGGCTGCCGGGTCGGCACCGTGAAGAGTCAGACCCGCCACGCCCTCGGCCGACTCCGCCTCCTCGCCCCCGAACTGGCCGAACTTGTCGGCCGTGACCCGCAGGAGGTGGCCCGGTGAGCGCCCGACTCTCCGCGGCGCTGCGCCGCCTCGCCGACGACGTGCCGCCGGCACGCGTACCGGAGGGGCTCTTCGACGCGGCGCGGACCCGGCACCGCCGTCGCCGGGCCGTCGTCGCCGGCGCGCTCGCCGTCCTGGTCCTCCTTCTCGGCACCGGTTACGCGCTGCACCCGGTGGCCCTGCCGCTGCCCGCGGGCCCGCGGCACGAGACCCCGGGCCTGCCCACCAAGCTCGTCGACCCGCCGTTGCGGACCGCCTCGGTCGGCTACTCGGCACCTGGCGTGGCGGCGATGCTCTTCGGTGGTCCCGCCGTGCGCACCAACTGGTTCGAGACCCGGATGGGTGTGGTGGCCGCCGACAGCGACCGCTATCGCGTGCTGGACGACGAACTGGCCGTCGCGGGCTTCGAGGCGATGCTCTCCCCGGACGGCCGGTACCTCTGGGTGGGCGATTCCCTCCTCGACCTGACGTCCGGGAAGGCCACCCCGGATCGCCCGAACGGCTACCCGCTCGCCTTCGCGCCGGACGGGAAGCGCCTGGTCTACGCCGACAGCGAGACTACCTTCACGGCCCCGAACACCTACTCCACCCCGTACGTGGGGGTTTACGACCGGGATCGGGGAACGGACGTGCTGCGGGTGCCGGTCGGCACCACCTGGGTCCCGCCGGGGCGCACGGCCGCGCTGTCGTCGGACGGCGACGATCTCGCCCTCCAGATCCGCGACGAGGTCTGGCTGACCCGGGTGGGCGACGGGGACGCGGATCGGTTCGCCCGGCCTTACCGGAAGCTGCCGCTGGCCGGCGGGCGGCTCGCCGGTGCCGGGTCCTGGCTGCCGGACGGCCGTTCGGTGGCCGTCCTGGGCCGGTCCACCTGTACCGACTGCCCGGTTCCGTCCTACCGGCGAACCTGGACACTGTCGGTACGGTCCGCGGTCGACGGCACCCCGCTGGCCGGCGCGGCGTTCCCGCCGCTGCGCTCCCGCTCGTTCGTGCACCTGCTCGGCTGGCGCTCGGCCGACGAGGCGGTTGCGTTGGTCGGCGTGCCGGGGCTGGCGGCGGAGGACCTCCCGGAGGAGCACGACATCGCCTGGGGGCCGTATCACGAGGTCGGCACGGAGGCCGTGGAACTCGTGGTGCTGCGCCGGGGGGCGAGCGCGCCGGAGGTGCTCTTGCGGACGCCGGAGGGCATCACCGACCTGTCGGTCGCCGCCGACCTCGCGATCGCCGGCGCGGTACGCGAGTCCGGCCGCCCCCACTACGGGCCGCCGCCGTTCTGGGCGCTCGTGGTGGGGTTCGTCCTGGCGGTCCTCGTCGCCCGACCCGTGCTGTCGTTGCTGCGCCGCTGGCGCGGCCTGCGAGGGCCCGGACCTAAACCTCGTGCACCTCGATGACCCGGGTGGTCGGCGCGGTGTCACCCAGTGCGGCGCGCAGCGCGGCCCGCTCCGGGTCGACGAGGAACGACTCGTAACCGGCTCGCCCGTCGAAGCGGATCACGTGCACCTCGGTCTGCCCGTCGGTGCCGCGCAGCCGCCGGTCCAGGTGGCCGCCGTGCCGCCCGAGCAGGGCCAGCACCGCGTCCTCGTAGCGCTGCCCGGTGGCCTCGGCACCGGCGGGAAACTCGACGAGCGCGACGAGCGTCAGCATGCCGGCCACGTCAGTCGAGACCGACGGCCTTGGCGCTGGCCTCCCACAGTCGGGCGGCCAGTTGTGGATCAGCTGCCTTCCGGTACGGGCGACGCACCCGACGGTCGATGTAGTAGGCGCCGTCGACGAGTCGGGAACGGTCCTGACTGGCCAGCCAGACCAGGGTCTCGGCGGCCTTCTCCGGGCTGCGGAACGGAATGACCCGCATGCCGAACGCCACCAACCTGCTGTCGTTCGCGAAGCGGGTGCGCACCACCCCGGGGTGGAAGCTGTACGCGGGAATGTCCGGCCAGCGCCGCGCCGCCTCGGCGGCGAACAGGACGTTCGCCTGCTTGCTGGAGCCGTACGCGCCCATCGGGCGGTAGCCGCGCAGCGGGGCGTTCAGGTCGTCCGGGTCGAGTGCGCCGAATCGGTGTGCGCCGGAGGCGGTCACCACGATCCGGCCCAACCGGTCGGCGAGCAGGTTGGTCAGCAGGAACGGGGCGAGGTGGTTGGCCTGGATCGACATCTCGAAGCCGTCGACGGTGCTCAGGGGTTGCAACGCGATCGCGCCGGCGTTGTTGGCGAGCACGTCGATCCGGTCGTAGGCGGTCCGGAGCTGCTCGGCCAGTCGGCGCACGTCGTCGAGGCTGGCGAAGTCGGCCCGGAACAGCTCCGGACGCTCACCGGCGGCCTCCCGTACCCGAACGGCTGCGGCCTGCAGGCGGGCCGGGTCCCGCCCGACCAGCACCACCCGGTCACCCCGGCAGGCCAGGTGCACGGCGGCGGCCAGGCCGATGCCGGAGCTGGCCCCGGTCACCACCACCAGTCGACGCCCAGTGAGATCTTCCACAGGTCCATTCACCCCGGTCATGGCGCGAGGTTACCGTGGCGTCACAAGGCCCTTGAGGATCGTTAAGTTTTCGTCGGTGGCGTCGGCGTGCCGCCGGACGCTGGAAGGAGCGCACCCTTGGCCGCAGTCGATCGTCCCCGCCGGTCGTGCCTCGCCGTGCCGGGTTCCAGCGTCAAGATGCTCGGCAAGGCGCAGGGGCTGCCCGCCGACCAGGTCTTCCTGGACCTGGAGGACGCCGTCGCCCCGCTGGCCAAGCCGGATGCGCGCAAGAACATCGTGGCCGCGCTCAACGAGGGCGACTGGGCCGGCAAGACCCGGGTCGTGCGGGTCAACGACCTGACCACCCCGTGGACCTACCGGGACGTCATCGAGGTCGTCGAGGGCGCCGGCGCGAACCTGGACTGCGTCATGCTGCCGAAGGTGCAGACCGCCGAGCAGGTCCACTGGCTGGACCTGCTGCTCACCCAGATCGAGAAGACGCTCGGCCTGGAGGTCGGCCGGATCGGCATCGAGGCGCAGATCGAGAACGCCGCCGGTCTGGTCAACGTGGACGCGATCGCCGCCGCCTCGCCGCGCGTGGAGACCATCATCTTCGGCCCGGCCGACTTCATGGCATCCATCAACATGAGGTCGATGGTGGTCGGCGGCCTGATCCCCGACTATCCGGGCGATCCGTACCACTACATCCTGATGCGGATCCTGATGGCCGCCCGGATGCGCGGCTTGCAGGCCATCGACGGCCCGTTCCTGCAGATCCGGGACGTCGACGCGTTCCGCGCGGTGGCCAAGCGCTCGGCCGCGCTGGGCTTCGACGGCAAGTGGGTGCTGCACCCGGGTCAGATCGACGCCGCCAACGAGGTCTACCAGCCGGCGCAGGCCGACTACGACCACGCCGAGCTGATCCTCGACGCGTACGACCACTACACCTCCGAGGCCGGCGGCAAGCTGGGCGCGGTGATGCTCGGCGACGAGATGATCGACGAGGCCTCCCGCAAGATGGCGCTCGTCATCGCCGCCAAGGGCCGGGCCGCCGGGATGAGCCGTACCTCGTCGTTCACCCCACCGGCCGAGTGACCGGTCGGGCCGCAACGACCGCCGCCGGCCGTCGGTCCGGCCCGACAGCCGGCGGTACGTCGACCCGCCCGTTGGTGACTAGCTGCTGCCGCTGCTCGCGCCCGTGGTGACCGCGAGGATGATCGCGCCAACGTAGAAGAGGATCAGCAGCCCGAGCAGCCCGGTGAGGATCCACCCGACGATGATGGCGGCCTTCGCCATCCCCGCACCGCCCTCGCCGCTGAGCCGGATCTGTTTCTGCGCCACGTGCCCGAGGATCGCGCCGACCGGTGCGGTGATGCAGGACGCGATGCCGACGAGCGCGAGCACCAGCGCCGCGATCGCCATCCCGTTGGTCTTCTGCGGGTAGCCGTAGCCGGGGTACTGCGGGGGATAACCGGGTGGGCCGTAAGCAGGCGGTGGGTAACCCGTCATCGGCTCACCGAACGGCGGCTGGCCCCCGGCGTACGGGTCGACCGGCGCGTACGGGTCGGCCGGGCCGGGTTGGGCGGGCACCGGCTGACCGGCCACGAGGGTCGGATCCGGTGTGTGGCTCGACGGCTGGGCCGACCAGGTGGGGTCGGACCAGTTGCCGGGCGGCGGGGGATTGGTCATGCGAACTCTCTCCGTCAGGTCGGGTGCGCCGTCAGGGTAGCCAGGGGTGACCAAACCCGTTGCCCCCACTACCGGGTGCCGCGTTGCTCGGACCGGTCCTAACGGGCAGGATCCTGGCATGGCATTCGACGCGCGCGCCGCGGACCGTTCCGGCAGCCGACCCAGACGGGACGTCAGCCGCCCGGGTGGGGCCCGGCGCGCCCGCCCGGCCACGCCGGCGGGCAGCCCTGGCCCGGACGAGCCGGTCGCGCTCGCCGACCCGGTGACCATGCGCCTCGACGGGAGGGTCGCCCTGGTGACCGGGGCGGGCAGCCCGGACGGCATCGGGTACGCCACCGCCCGGCGGCTCGCCGACCTGGGCGCGCGCGTGGCCATCGTCTCCACCACCCGGCGCATCCACGAGCGGGCGACCGAGCTGGGGGTGACCGGCTTCGTCGCGGACCTCACCGACGAGTCCGAGGTCGGCGCGCTGGCCGACGCGGTCGCCGAGCAGCTGGGCGACGTCGAGGTGCTGGTCAACAACGCCGGCCTGGCCAGTCGAGCCAGCCAGGGGGTGCTGCGGCCGGTCGCCCAACTGACCTACGACGAGTGGCGCGGCGAGATCGACCGCAACCTGTCCACCGCGTTCCTGTGCAGTCGGGCGTTCATCGGTGGGATGGCCGAGCGGGGCTGGGGCCGGATCGTCAACCTGTCGGCCACGGCCGGCCCGGTCAACGCCCTGCCCACCGAGGCCGCGTACGCGGCGGCGAAGGCCGGGGTCGTCGGGCTGACCCGGGCGCTGGCCATGGAGATGATCGCGGACGGGGTGACCGTCAACGCGGTGGCGCCCGGCACCATCTACACCGCGGCGTCCACGATGGCCGAGATCAAGCAGGGGCTCGGCACGCCGGTGGGCCGACCGGGCACTCCGGACGAGGTCGCCGCCGCGATCAGCTTCCTCTGCTCGCCGGCCGCCTCGTACATCACCGGTCAGATGCTCGTGGTGGACGGCGGCAACAGCGTCCGCGAGGCCCGGTTCCGCTGACCGGCGTGGCGGGTCAGTAGCCCCCGCTGTCGCCGGTGTTGCCGAAAGCCACCAGGGCCAGCCAGCCACAGCAGGCCAGCACGGTGAGCCCGGTGAACACGTACCCGAGGATCAGCCCCCAGGTGGCGAGCTGGTCGCCTTCCTCGCCGCTGGTGCGGATCTGCCGCTTCGCGACGTGACCGAGCACGGCGCCGGCCGGCGGAAAGACGAAGGCGAAGACCAGCGACAGGATCGCCAGCACGTTGGTGCCCCGACCCGGTCCGGACGGCGGCGGGCCGTACTGGGCGTAGGGGCCCTGCGGCGGGTATGGCGGCTGCTGACTCCAGTGCCCCGACTGGTGCGGCCCCTGCTGCCCGTACGGCGATGGTTCGTCGGCTGGCGGCCCGTACGGTGAGCGTTCCGTCGGCAGCTCGAACGCCGGCTGGTCCGGCGGCGGCGCGTACGGCGACTGGCCGGCCGGCGGCGGCGCGTACGGCGACTGGTCCCGGGGCGGCTCGTAGGGTGACGGCGGTTGCTCGTCTGCTGGTGGTCCCGACGGCGGCGGGTGGCTCACGCGCTGTCCTCCTCCTGCCGGTGCCGGAAAAGTCCCTCTTGCCGGACGCTACCCGTAGCGGTGAACCTTTTCACAGCGGTTGTGTGGACTGGTCACCTTGGCCTCGTCGGTCCGGGCGGCCGATACTGACCCAGCGTTCAGTTACCCACGAGTAGTGCGCGGATCCCCGGAGGCTGAGATGGCCCGACTCGCCCAGACGCCCGGCCTGACCGATGTGCAGACGTCGATCCTGGAGACCGTCCGGGAGTTCGCCGACAAGGAGATCATCCCGCACGCGCAGCGGCTGGAGCACGCCGACGAGTACCCCACCGACATCCTCGACGGCATGCGCGAGATGGGCCTGTTCGGCCTCACCATCGACGAGGAGTACGGCGGGCTCGGCGAATCACTGCTCACCTACGCGCTGGTGGTGGAGCAGTTGTCCCGGGGCTGGATGTCGATCTCCGGCATCGTCAACACCCACTTCATCGTGGCGTACCTGATCTCCCAGCACGGCTCCGCCGAGCAGAAGGCCCGCCTGCTGCCGAGGATGGCCACCGGCGAGGTGCGCGGCGCGTTCTCCATGTCCGAGCCGGAGACCGGCTCCGACGTCGCGGCGATCACGTCCCGCGCGGTCCGCGACGGAGACAACTACGTGCTCAACGGCCAGAAGATGTGGCTGACCAACGGGGCGTACTCCTCGGTGGTGGCCACCCTGGTCAAGACCGACACCGGCGCGGACTCCGTCTACGGCAACATGAGCACGTTCCTGCTCGAGAAGGAGCCGGGCTTCGGCGAGACCGCCCCCGGCCTCACCATCCCCGGCAAGATCGAGAAGATGGGCTACAAGGGCGTCGAGACCACCGAGATGATCCTCGACGGGGTGAGCGTGCCCGACTCCGCGATCCTCGGCGGCGCCGACCAGGTCGGCCGAGGCTTCTACCAGATGATGGACGGCATCGAGGTGGGCCGGGTCAACGTGGCTGCCCGCGCCTGCGGCATCTCCATCCGCGCCTTCGAACTGGCGGTCAGCTACGCCCAGCAGCGCAGGACGTTCGGCCAGCCGCTCGCCAAGCACCAGGCGATCGCCTTCAAGCTCGCCGAGATGGGCACGAAGATCGAGGCTGCGCACGCCCTCATGGTCAACGCCGCCCGCCTCAAGGACGCCGGCCAGCGCAACGACGTCGAGGCCGGGATGGCCAAGTTGCTCGCCTCCGAATACTGCGCCGAGGTCGTCCAGGAGGCGTTCCGCATCCACGGCGGCTACGGCTACTCCAAGGAGTACGAGATCGAGCGGCTGATGCGGGAGGCCCCGTTCCTGCTCATCGGCGAGGGCACCTCGGAAATCCAGAAGACCATCATCTCCCGGGGTCTGCTCAAGGAATACAAGCTCTAACCCCAACCCCAACCCCAACCCCCAACCCCCAACCCCCGCGATCTTGCACTTTCGGTCGCCCTTCTGTCCCCTTATGCCGCTTTGGCGAGGACAGTAAGTGCAAGATCGCGGAGGGTGGGGTCAGGTCAGGCGGGTCAGGTTGGCGGCTGCGCGTTCGACGATGAGGCAGCGGTCCTCGACGTACTCCATGCCGGCCTCCTCGGCGATCCGCCGCGCCTCGGCCGAGACGATGCCCAGTTGCAGCCAGACCGCCGGGGCACCGATCGCCGCCGCGTCCCGGACCACCTGCACGGCGTCGGCCGCCGGCCGGAACACGTCCACCAGGTCGACCGGGTGCGGGATGTCGGCAAGCGACTTGTACGCCCGCTCCCCGAACAGTTCGTCGACGGTCGGGTTGACCGGGATGATGCGCCAGCCGTAGCGCTGCATCTGCAACGGCACGCCGTGCGCGGCCTTCGACGGGTCGCGGGACGCGCCCACGACGGCGATCACGGCGGAGTCGGCGAGGATCTGCGAAGCGGTACGCACCCGCCGACTCTAGCTCCGCCCTAGAGCAGGGTGAGCTGTTCGGGGGCCGGCGCTGCGGGTGGCTCGGGCAGGCTGCGGTTGTCGCCCCGCTCCCCGCGGTGCAGCCCGTGCCGGCGGGACGCGATCCGCACCCGCGCGGTCAACTCCCGCTGGTACGCCTGCGGGGCGTACGCACCGGCCCGGTAGAGCTCGCGATAGCGGGGCACCAGGTGCGGGTGCTCCCGGGCGAGCCAGTGCGCGTACCACTCGCGAGCACCGGAACGCAGGTGCAGGGGCAGGGCCGTCACGCTCGTGGCACCGGCCGCGACGATCGCCGACACGGTGGCGTCGATCGACCCGTCGCTGTCGCTGAGGCCGGGCAGGATCGGGGCCATCAGCACCCCGACGGAGAAGCCGGCGTCGGTGAGCGCCCGGACCGCGTCCAGCCGGCGGCGGGGATGCGGAGTGCCCGGCTCTACGGAACGCCAGAGCTGCTCGTCGACGAACCCCACCGAGAGGGAGATGCCCACGGTGGTGACCTCGGCGGCCTGCCGCAGCAGGGGTAGGTCGCGCAGGATCAGCGTGCCCTTGGTGAGGATCGAGAACGGGTTGGCGAAGTCCCGCAGGGCCGCGATGATCTGCGGCATCAGCCGGTAGCGACCCTCGGCCCGCTGGTAGCAGTCCACGTTGGTGCCCATCGCCACGTGCGCGCCCCGCCACTTCGGCGCGGCCAGCTCCCGCCGGACCAGCTCACCGGCGTTGACCTTGACGATCACCTTCCGGTCGAAGTCCGCCCCAGCGTCCAGGTCGAGATAGGTATGAGTATCTCTCGCGTAGCAGTACACACACGCATGAGAGCAGCCCCGGTACGGATTGATGGTCCACTCGAACGGGACGCGGGACTGCCCGGGAACACGGTTGAGGATCGACTTGGCCTGCACCTCGTAGAAGGTCATCCCGGCGAACTCGGGAGTGTCGAAGGTGCGGGCGATCGCGCCGGGCAGCGCCAGCGGCAGGGGTGGTGTCGCTGGCGCTGCCCGCTCGGGGTCTCCCTCAACCGGGGGAGCGGTGAGGTTGTCCCAGCGCATGGCCACTATTCGAACATGCGTACGAGTGGAACGCAAGTGACCCGCCGGACACCGGTGGTCGTTCGGGTGGTCGGAGAGAGGAGGATGGCGGGTATGGAGAGGTCGACCTTCGTCTACGACGGGGACTGCGCGTTCTGCACGCGGTGCGCCGAGTTCATCGCTCGCCGGATTCCCACCGGCGCGCGGGTGGTGCCCTGGCAGTTCTCCGACCTGGACGCGCTCGGTCTCACCGTGGCCGAGTGCGAGGAGGCCGTGCAGTGGGTGGGGGCGGACGGCGTACGCGCCGCCGGTCCGGATGCCATCGCGATGCTGCTCGCCGACAGCGGCCCGGTCTGGCGGATGGCCGGGGCGGGCCTGCGGGTTCCGCCGGTGCGCGCGGCGGCCTGGCCGGTGTACCGCTGGGTGGCGCGCAACCGGCACCGCCTGCCGGGCGGCACGGCGGCGTGCTCGCTGCCGCAGGAGGCGCGCGAGCGGCTCTACGGTCCGGCTGGACGCCCGACCACCGGGGCCTGATCGCCGAGCGGTGTCCGGTCCGCGCTGGCGCTGATCCGCTCTTGGTCAGGCGGCGGCGATGCGGTGTTGACGTCCGCCGAAGCTGATCCGGGGGTGTCCCGGCCGGCGAGCCGGCGGGCCCAGACCACCGGGCGGACCCGCTCCAGCGGCAGGAAACTGGTCATCGCGGCCAGGTGCGGCGCGAACGAGATCGTGATGGTCGCGATGGTGACCACGTGGAACGAGTAGAAGAAGCCGACCATGGCGAGCCGCCAGCGTGCCGGCAGCAGGAAGACCACCGGGCTGAGTAGTTCGAACGCGACGATGCCGAACTGGGCGACGATCAGCAGGTGCGGCACCTGGGCGATGAGGTCGGCCAGGTCGGTGCCGCGCCGGATGATCGCGCGAGCCAACACCGAGCCGGTCAGCCAGTCCAGGCCGCCGAAGCGCAGCTTGGCAAAGGCGGCCAGGAAGTACGTGCAGATCACCGCGAGTTGGGTGACGCGCAGCGCCCACCCGCCGGCCTCGGTGCGGGTGGTGTCGCCGTGGCGGGCTCGACCGGCGCTGGGAAGGGCGGCCAGTGCGACGAGCAGCCCGATCCGGTCGTGGTCGACCTTCCCGTAGCTCATCGCGATGATCATCCACTCCAGGTACAGCGCGCAGACCGCCCAACCGAGCAGTCGGGGCGCACGCCCGGTCGCGGCGAGGAGCGTGAGGAGCAGCAGTGCCCAGAAGATGACCGCCACCAGCGCCGGGGTCGGCGTCGGTAGTGGGAGCAGGCGGCCGACCAGCAGCGGCTGGTACAGCTCGCCGGGCACGCTGACCCGGGTGCGTACCCAGGGGGTGAAGAACACCAGGTCGGCGGCGACGAAGAGGTAGATCACGGTCCGGAACGCGGCGATGCGACCGCGCGGCACAGCCTCGGTCAGCCAGCGGCTCATCGGGGAGCCTGCCAGCGGACCACGGTCTCGTCGGTGTGCTTGCCGGTCGGCCGGCCGGCACGGATGCCGTGCCAGCGGATGACGATGCGGATCTCGACGAGCGCGGCGGCATCCGGGTGGCGTTCGGCGTACGCGTCGGCGACCTCGGCGAGCAGCGCCGGGTCGGCGGCGTACCGGTCCTGCTGCCCCTCGATCTCGGCGCGGCGGATGCCTGTCGCGTTCTGGTCGAGGTCGACCACGGCGCCCGTGCTGGTCACCCCCTCGACGCGGGTGTCCGGTGCGGGTGCGTTCGGCGGGTTGGAGGTGGAGTACATCCGGAACGGGCCGAACGGGAAGTCGTCGTCGCTGCCCCAGAAGGTGCCGGCCAGCAGCAGGACGAGACCGAGTGCGGTCGCGCCCAGCCGGGTCACGCGCCCGCGGGTGGTCAGGGTCTCCATCAGGTCGTGACGATACGGGATGTTCCGGCCGCCTCGGGTCCCTCCGACGGTCAGGTGGACCTGCCCAGGCAGGTGATCACGGAGGGGACCCGACGAAGGCCGGGCCCCCTGCCGGGCCCGGCCTTCGGATGCCGTCGTGGCGACGACTCAGTGTTTGTGCTCGGCCAGCTGCTTACGGACGTCGTCCATGTCCAGTGCCTCGACCTGCTCGATCAGGTTCTCGAGGGCGGACTCCGGAAGGGCGCCCGGCTGGGCGAAGACGATCACGCCGTCGCGGATCGCCATGATCGTCGGGATCGACCGGATGTCGAACTTGGCGCCCAGCTCCTGCTGAGCCTCGGTGTCGACCTTCCCGAAGACGATGTTCTGGTGTTTCTCCGAGGAGCGCTCGTAGACCGGGGCGAACCGCTTGCACGGACCACACCAGTCGGCCCAGAAGTCGACCAGGACGATGCCGTCGTTGCCGGTCACCTCGTCGAAGTTCGTCGAGGTCAGCTCAACGGTTGCCATTGCACTCTCCGATCACCGCGGTTTGTCTACGTCCCGTAGAACCAGGGCTGACCGTATCGAATTCCCGGGCGGTCCGGCCCAAAACGTGTGCGGCCTGCCGGGGCCCCCGCAGGTCATCGACCCACGTCTGTTCATCTCGATCTGCGGAACGCAAATGCATGACGCACTTGCGTGACCTGCGGTGATGGGAGCGTTTCCAGGGAGATCCACCCGCCCGAGCGCTACGAATCGGTAACTTGGTGCCTGACGAGGAGGTATCCGGCCTGCGAAGATCGCTGATCAACTCCCGCTCCATCACCGAGAGTAGTGTTACAAAAAGATAAATGTGACCTCGACCTCTGTCGGACCCACGCTTCCGTAGGGCAGAATTCCTCCCATCAGAGCGTGGGCGGCGGGTGCCGGGGAGGGCCCCGCCGCTCATTGCGTCTCCCCCCGTGTGAGTGACCGGTGTGACATTTCCGCCGTGGTCGCTCCCCGGCCTGTTTCCTTAACCACCGGTAAGGCATGCTGTGCCGAACTCCATCGCCGCCCGTCGAAGGGGACCAGGATGCAGTTCGGCCGCTACTACGAGGAGTTCGAGGTCGGCGCGGTCTACCGGCACTGGCCGGGCAAGACCGTCACCGAGTACGACGACCACCTCTTCTGCCTGCTCACCATGAACCACCACCCGCTGCACCTGGACGCGCACTACGCCGCGACAGCCAGCCAGTTCAAGCGCAACGTCGTGGTGGGCAACTACATCTACTCCCTGCTGCTCGGCATGTCGGTGCCGGACGTGAGTGGGAAGGCGATCGCCAACCTCGAGGTCGAGTCGCTGCGGCACGTCGCGCCGACCTTCCACGGCGACACCATCTACGGCGAGACCACCGTGCTGGACAAGCGTGAGTCCGGCTCCAAGCCCGACCGGGGCGTGGTGTCGGTGGAGACCCGCGGCTACAACCAGGACGGCACGATGGTCTGCGCCTTCCGGCGCAAGGTCATGGTCCCCAAGCGGGAGTACGCGGCCACCGCCGCCCCCGAGGGAGTGGATCCGGAGCGGCCCAGCTTCCCCGAGCCACGCTGAGCGGCGCGGCGGGCCGACCCCCGCCGCACTCCGGGCCAGCTCACCCGCGAGCGGGTTGTGTGGCGAAGGGGCGCTGTCCGGGTCGCGGGGGACATATGCTGACGCCGGAGGTTCCGATGAGCCACTCCGTCGCCGGAGAGCCGCCCTCTGCCGGCCGTCGAGCCGCACCCCTGACCACCGCTGTCTACTCCGCCGCCGAGTGGGATCTGCTCATCAGCCTGCCCGGTCGCGTTCTCGTGGCCACCGCGGCGCCCCGCCCCGGTCGCCCGGACCGAGGAGTGCTGGCGGGTCTGACCGGCCTGGACGCCGTGGCCGCCGGCCGAGCCTCCGACAGCGACCTGGTCCGTGCGGTGGTCGCCGCCATCTATGCCCGTCACGATGCCACGTCGCCGCCGGTCGAACGCCTCGCCGACCTGGTGGACCTGCTGGCCGCCTGTCGGGCGGCGAGTCGTGTCCTCGGGCGGCGCGCCGACCCCGCCGACTCGGCCGCGTACCGCCAGTGGGTGCAGTCGGTCGCGGCCCGGGTCTGCCGCGCGGTGCCCGGCCCCGGCGAACGCCGCTTGGACCAGCCCGCCACCCCGGCGGACCGGCGCTTCCTGGACCGACTCGGTGCCGCGCTCGGTCTGGGCTGACCGGCAGGCCGTCGCGCCGAGCGCCGGCACGGTCCGTACCCTCTGGTGATCGTGACCGACGACCAGCTTGAGGTGGGCGTGGGCCCCTGGCCGGGGGACCCACCGGACGACCCTCGCTACGACCCGCAGTTGCTGGCGGAGGGGGACCGGCGCAACGTCGTCGACCGCTACCGCTACTGGCGGCACGAGGCGATCGTCGCCGACCTGGACCGGCACCGGCACGGCTTCCACGTCGCGATCGAAAACTGGCAGCACGACTTCAACATCGGCACGGTGGTCCGCAACGCCAACGCGTTCAACGCCGCCGAGGTGCACATCGTCGGGCGGCGCCGGTGGAACCGGCGCGGCGCCATGGTGACCGATCGCTACCAGCACGTGCGACACCACGAGACGATCGAGGAGTTCGTCGCCTGGGCGGCCGATCGGCGACTGCCGGTGTTCGGCATCGACAACCTGCCCGGCTCACTCCCGCTGGAGACCGGCACCCTGCCCCGGCACTGTGTGCTGCTGTTCGGTCAGGAGGGACCCGGTCTCTCCGCGCCGGCCCGCGCCGCGTGTGACCAGCTCTACTCGATCGCCCAGTACGGCTCGACGAGGTCGATCAACGCGGGCGTGGCCAGCGGTATCGCGATGCACGCCTGGATCCGTGCGCACGCCGGCGCGCCGCCGGACTGACCCACGTACGGTGCCGAATCGGACGTTCCGGCTTGACGTGCCGGCGGTCCGGGGAGACGGTGGGGTTGTGAGTGTCGCGGTGAGTTGTCCGAGATGCGGGGGCCCGGTACGGGCGCCGGATCTGATGCACACCGACTCGAGGTGCGTGCGCTGTGGCCCGGTGCCGCCGTTGCACGTGCCCGAGCACATCGGAGCGGAGATCGTGGCGAGCGTGGTGGAGCAGATCACCGCGACCGGCGATCCACCGGTGACGCCGTTGTGGTGCCCGTGGCCGCTGCCCCCCGGTTGGACGCTCACCGGCGTGGCGTACGCCGGGGACGAGCGGACGGGAGTGCGGGCGACCGCGGTGGCCTGCGCCGGTCCGGCGCCACTCGGCGGTGGTCCGGCGGATCTCGTCTTCGTGGCCGAGGAACCCGGTGTGGGCCTGGGCACCCGACTCGCCGGGCTGGCCGGCCCGGACCCGGGGCCGGAGTTGGTCGGCGCGCTGACCGACCCGGGGCCGGGTCACCCCGACCACGTCGGACAGGCGAAGATCAAGGTCGGCGGCCATCCAACTCCACTGTGGTTGGTCAATTCCCCGACGGATCGAAGCGCGTACGCCGGCGAAGCTCGGGGAATGTGGCTTCATGCGATAGCCTGGCCGGCGAGTGCGGGTCATCTCCTCGCGGAAGACGTCGTGTTACACGACCTGACCGAGTGGACTCCGCCCGAGCTCGTGTACGGCGCACCGTCCCCGTACCTACCCGGGAGGGCTTGACAAGCTTTCCGGGTTGACGGAGAACGGACGCAGATCTTCACTGTACGACACCACACTGATACTCTGGGTGCCGCTGCGGTAATGGGACCCGGCGCCGCGCGAGAGGATGGCCCGCCATGGTCAAGAAGGTCCTCACCTGGGCCGGAATCGCATTCTTGATCTTCTTCGTCGCCTACCGGCCAAACTCTGCGGCGGATGTGTTCAAGTCGCTCGGCGGCGGGATCATGGATATCGCCCAGGGGTTCGGCGACTTCTTCACCAGCCTCGTCGCCTAACCGCCGATGGGCAGCCCTTCCGGTCCACCCTTCGACCCGGACGACCCCGACCGGGAACGTCGCGAGCGAGACACTGAGCCGATCCCACGGATCGGGCCTGATGATGGCCCGGACTACGGGGCCGGTCCCGGCCTGTCCGACGGTCCGTCCCTTTCGGACGACGTCGGCTATGGCGACGGGCCCGGCTACGCCGGCCAGGGTCGTTCGGGTCGAGCGTGGATCCGGGACCCGGAGGCCGGCTACCAGCAGCCGCAGATCTCCGAGGACGAGCTGGCCGGCTTGCGCGCGGACGCGACGGGCGCGACCCCTCGGCGGGTGCTGCCCCTGGAGGACGAGCCCAGCTCGCTGGTCGCCCGCTACCTCTTCCCCACCGAGCGCTACCGGGGTGAGTGGAAGCGGCACTGGATCCACCTCACCAACCCGCTCCTCATCGGCGTCGCGGCGACCTTCGTGCTCGGCTACCTCTCCGGCTTCCTCGCCGGCAACGACGTGGGCGCGCTGACCACCATCGCCGTGCTGCTCTGGTTCGCGGTGATGGGGTGGGTGGCGTGGAAGGTCGCCGACTGGTGGTACGACCGCTTCATCCTGACCAACAAGCGGGTCATGGTGGTCAACGGCATCGTCACCCGCAAGGTGGCGATGATGCCACTGGTCCGGGTCACCGACATGAAGTACGAGCAGACGCCGACGGGGCGCGCCCTCAACTACGGCACCTTCGTGCTGGAGTCCGCCGGCCAGGAACAGGCGCTCCGCGAGGTCAAGAATCTGCCCAACCCGAACGAGCTCTACCTGCGTGTGGTCGAGGAGATGTACGAGCCGCAGGCAGTCGAGGCTCGGCTCGGCAAGGAGGCCGACGAGGCCAAGGCCGACGACGGGGCGTGAAGGTTTCCGACCGAACATCGGAGCAAGTGCGCACCTTTCGCCATGGACCAGAACTCCTCTGACGTGGCACTCTGCCAGGACGGCCGGGGTGTGGAGGTGGGCGGTGGCGAGCAGGGATCCGTTGGAGGAGCAGTTCCGCGAGTTCGTCGCGGCCCGCTCCGCCGCGCTCCTTCGCACCGCCTACCTGCTCACCGGCGACTGGGCCACGGCCGAGGATCTGCTGCAGACCGCGCTGACCAAGACCTACCTCGCCTGGAAGCGGCTCGGGGGGATCGAGGCCGTCGAGTCGTACGCCCGGCGGGTGATGGTCAACACGTCGACCAGTTGGTGGCGGCGACGCTGGCACGGTGAACGCCCCACCGAGGTGTTGCCGGAACGCGCCGGTGTCGACGAGATCTCGCAGCAACTCGACCGGGACCTGCTCTGGCGGCACCTCCGCGAGTTGCCCAGCCGGCAGCGGGCGGTGCTGGTGCTCCGCTACTACGAGGACCTGTCGGAGGCGCAGACCGCCGCGTTGCTGAACATCTCACCGGGCACGGTGAAGAGCCAGTCGTCCCGGGCGCTGGCCACGCTGCGCCGTCGGATGGGCGCCGACACGCCGGACCTGACCGCCGCTGCCGGTGCTGCCGGTCGGCCGGCAGCTGCCGGCGGGTCGGCCGCCGCGGCCGGTCGGTCCGGCGGGTCGGGCGCCCCGACCGGACCGGTCCCGACCGCCGGTGCCGCCGCCACGCGCAGAGCGCGCCAGTCGGCCGGCCGCCCCGAGCCCCGCCCGGCCACTCCCCGCCCGGCCGCGCCGCAGCCGATCGGCCCGCAGGTCGTGCTCCCCTCCGCCCCGGCGCCCGTGCCAGTCGGCACTGGCCCCGGGGAGCAGCAGTGAGCGCATTGCCGGGCCAGCCCGACAACCGGACGGACGGCCCGCGGCGTTCTTACCAGGTGCGGCCGGACGAGCTGGAAGGTGCGGTGCGGGAGACCCTCTCGGGCCAGGTCGACCTCGCCCGCCCACAGAGCGTCGACCCGGCAGGCCAGGCCATCCGCCGCGCGAACCGGATCCGGCGGCGGCGTACCGCGGCCGGCCTGGCCATCGGGGCGGTCGCCACCGTCCTGCTCAGCGCCGGCATGGCACAGCTCGGGGCCGAGACCGGACGCGAGGACGCACCCATCGTGGTGATCGGTGACCCGGACCTGTCCGGTCGGCCGATCCCGACAGCCAGCGCTTCCGGCACCGATCCCTCGCCCGGACCGTCAGCGGCCCTGCTCGGGACCGAGACGCTTGTCGGCCCCGACGGCCGACGGCTGGTGCTGCCCGACGTCGGGTCGGCCGAAAGCGCCCAACTCCTGCCCGGTGGCGGCGGTTGGCTGGTGGTCAGTACGCGGACCACCGCGGGCCGCTCCCTCCGGGTGGTGCAGAACGACGGCCTGGTGCAGGTGCTGCTGGCCGGAGCGGGTTCGATCGTGCTGGCCCCGGACAGCCGGCAGGTCGCCTGGCGGGACGGCAGCGATCTGCTGGTGGCGGGGGTGGTCGGCGGTCAACTCATCGGTGCGGCGCGCACCGCGGCGCCCGCCGGCGCGGTGCCCGTCCGGTTCGTCGGCGACAGCGTGCTGGTCCGACCCGACCCGGCGGACGCCGGCCACACCCTCTGGCGGCCCGGCGCGGGGCCGTTGACCGAGGCCGTCGACCAGGAAACCCTCAACTTCTACGGTGGGCTGCCCGACGGGCGGCTCGTCGGGCAGATCTCCACCGAACCGGGTCGGACGTGCCTGGCCGTGCTCGACCCGACCCGTCACCTGCGCCCCGCCGAGACCGGCTGCGGGCCGGAGCTCAGCCAGGACGGCGTCGGCGGAATCTCCGCCGACGGGCGGTGGCTGCTGGTGAACGGGCGGGTCGGCAAGACCAGCCAGGCGCTGCTGGTCGACCTGCGGCGGCTCGGGTCGAACCCGACAACCGTCTCGGCCGGGCCACCGATCACCGGTGCGATCGTCTGGGCCGACGAGTCCCACGCCTCCTACCTCGACGCCGCCGGCGCGCTGGTCCAGGTCGACATCGCTCGGGTGCGGGCAGGGGAACCCGCGAGCCCCGCCGCGGTCTCCGGCGTGCCGGCCGGGGACCGGCCGGTCCTGGTGGCCGGCCTCTGACCCGCCCGGTCGAGGTGACCTCCGTGAGCCGGGCGCGGTTGTTCCTCGGTAGCGTCGGACGGTGACCTCGCGTACCGGCTCCGTTCCGCGTATCGACCTGCACACCCACTCGACGGCCAGCGACGGCACGCTGCCCCCGGCTGAGCTGGTTCGGGCTGCCGCCGAGGCGGGGCTGGACGTGCTGGCGATCACCGACCACGACACCACCGCCGGCTGGGCGCCGGCCGTGCGGGCGTTGCCGCCGGGACTACGCCTGATCCGGGGGGCGGAGCTGTCGTGTCGATGGTCCGGTAGCCGGCCCGCGGTGCCGCTGCACCTGCTCGCGTACCTGTTCGACCCGGACCACCCGGAACTGGCTGCCGAGCTGGGCCGGGTGCGAGCCGCCCGGGAGGAGCGCGGCGAACGGATCGTCGGGCTGCTGCGAGCCGACGGCATCGACGTGAGCTGGCCGGACATCCTGGCCGGTGCCGGCGGCGGCACCGTCGGCCGCCCGCACATCGCGCAGGCGTTGATCCGGGCCGGCCTGGTCAGCAGCACCAGGGAGGCATTCGGCCCGGACTGGCTGGGCGAGCGCTACCGGCTGCCCAAGGACGACATCGACGTGTTCCGGGCGATCCACCTGGTCCGGTCGGCGGGCGGCGTGCCGGTCTTCGCCCATCCCCGGGCCACTCGGCGCGGTCGGGTGGTGCCCGACGAGTCGATCGCCGAGCTGGCCGCCGCGGGGCTGGCCGGGCTCGAGGCCGACCACGAGGACCACAGCCCGGCCGAACGCGAGCACGTGCGAGCGCTCGCCGCCGAGTTGGGGTTGTTCGTCACCGGTTCGTCGGATTTTCATGGCACCCACAAATCCGTCCAGCTCGGTGCCTTCACCACGAGCGTCGATGCGCTTGAGCGGATCGCCGCCGCCGGGGTGACCGAGGTCGCTTCGGGCTGATCCGGGTATTTTGCCCACTCGGGCGCGGCTAGGTTGATCACGTGGATCTGAAGCTGTTCGGCGAGGTCTTCGTGACCCTGCTGGTGATCACCGACCCGCCGGGCATGATGCCGATCTTCCTGGCGTTGACCGGCCCGCTGCCCGCCCGGGACCGTAACCGGGCCGCCTGGCAGGCCGTCACGCTGGCGTTGGGCGTGATCGTGGTCTTCGCGGTGGCGGGGCAGACCCTGCTGGACTACCTGCACGTGGACCTGCCGGCGTTGCAGGCGGCCGGTGGGCTGCTGCTCGTGCTCGTCGCACTGGAACTGCTCACCGGGAAGACCGACGGCCCGAGCGCGGACGCCACCTCGAACATCGCCCTGGTGCCGCTGGGCACCCCGCTGCTGGCCGGTCCGGGCGCCATCGTGGCGACCATGCTCTTCGTCCAGCAGGCCGACGGGTTCGGCGACTTCACGGCCATCGCCGTGGCGATCCTCGCCGTGATGCTCGCGGTGTGGATCGTCCTGCGCTTCTCCGGCGGCATCGTGAAGATCCTCCGGCCGGGCGGGATCGAGGTGCTGACCAGGATCGCCGGCCTGCTGCTGGCCGCGATCGCCGTGCAGCTCATCGCCGACGCGGTGTTCGCCTTCGTCACCCAGTACGTAAACATGACCTGACCGGCTCCCGCACGGTGTCGGGGGTGGGTGGCAGGATCGTAGGCGTGCGACGATCCTCCTCAGCGGGACGGCCTGCGGCCGGTGGCCGGGCTCCCCGACAGCGCGCCGGCGATGCCGAGCAGCTTGGCTTCGAGGGCATGCCGGAGCGACTGTTCGTCTGCACCCCGAGCAAACTCGGCGCGTACGCGGACTGCCCGCGCCGCTACCGCTACTCCTACGTCGACCGGCCGGCCCCGCCCAAGGGTCCGCCGTGGGCGCACAACTCGCTCGGCGCCAGCGTGCACACCGCCCTGAAGAACTGGTATGCGTTGCCCGCCGACCGGCGTCGCCCCGAAGCCCTGGCCACCCTGCTCAAGGGCACCTGGGTCCGCGAGGGTTACCGCGACGACGAGCAGGAGCGGGCCGCCTATCGGCGGGCGTTGGGCTGGTTGGAGGCGTACGTCGAGACGCTTGACGCCGACTCGGATCCGCTCGGTGTGGAGCGGGTGGTGGCGGTCAAGACCGCCGTGCTGGCGTTCAACGGCCGCACCGACCGGATCGATTCACGACCCGGGCCGGAAGGGTCCGAGCTGGTCATCGTCGACTACAAGACCGGTCGCACCGGCCTGGACACCGACGACGCCCGGGGTTCGCAGGCGTTGGCGCTCTACGCGTACGCGGCCGAGCGGGTGTTCCGCAAGCCGTGCCGTCGGGTGGAGCTGCACCACCTGCCGACCGGCACGGTCGCCGGCCACGATCACACCGTCGAGTCACTGGCCCGGCAGCTGACCCGCGCGGAGGAGACGGCCCGCGACATCATGGCCGCCGAACGGGCGGTCGCCGACGGCGCCGACGCGGACGAGGCGTTCCCGGTGGCGCCCGGCCCGCGCTGTGGCTGGTGCGACTTCCGGCGGCACTGCCCGACGGGCGCGCAGGTGCCGGGCAAGGAGCCGTGGGCGGCCATGGACCGGCACGTCGACGGCTGACCTCGGGTGGCGGCGGCCGGGTCAGCCGGTCAGTTGGCTGGCGGCGTGACGCGCGGCCCGCTCCTTGGCGGCCTGGATCAACGGCCCCTCCAGGTAACGACGGGGCACGGCGGCGAACGCGAGCCGCAGCGCGCGCACGGTCAGGTCCGCCGACACCGCGGTGGTCGGCAGACCGAGCCCGCCGTACATCCGGCGAGCCCAGGCCGGCAGCAGTGCGAAGGCGGTGCCGGCAATCCCCAGGTACGCCCAGCGGGGCGGGCCGAGGGTGAGCCCCAACCGGGCCGGCAGGCTGAGCTTCCACGGCAGCGGCGGAGCGGTGAGGAAGATCGCCGTCTCGGCGGCCTCGCGGGTCATCCGCAGCTCAGGCCGTACGTCGCGGTAGTAGTCCTCGACCTCGGCCGCGGTGCCCGGCACGGTGGCCGGGTCCAGACCGACCAACTCGGCGGATCGGCGCTGCTCGCTGTAGTAGCCGTCCACCTCGTCGTCGCTCAGCGGCAGCCCGGCCCGCCGGGCCGTGCTGAGGAACGACTCCACCTCGGTGACATGCACCCAGCGCAGCAGGTCCGGTTCGTCGATCCGGAACTCCTCGCCGGTGCGCAGGTCGGTGGCCCGCAGCCGGTCGTGCAGTCGGCGCAGCCGGGCTCCGGCCGCCTCCGCCTCCGCGCTGGTCCCGTAGACGGTGGTTGCGACATAGGTGGCGGTGCGGACCAGGCGGCCCCACGCGTCGGTGCGGTAATTGCTGTTCTGCGCGACCCCGGCCATCGCCCGAGGGTGCAACGCCTGGAGGTAGAGCGAGCGCAGGCCGGCGACGATCAGGATCGGCTCCTCGTGCACCTTCCACGTGACCGAACCTGGACCGAAGAGGCCGAGGTCATCGGAGTCCACCGTCCAAGAGTGCCACGCTCGGGTCGACCCCGTCGGACACGTCCCGTCGGCGCCGCCCGGTCACACGTCGGCGGAGCGGCGCGCCCGGCAGCCCGGGCAGAGACCCCAGAAGGTCACTTCCGCCTCGTCCACCTCGAACCCGTGCGTCACGTTCGGCTCCAGACACGGTGCGCTGCCCACCGCGCAGTCGATGTCGGCGATCTCGCCGCAGCCCCGGCAGACCACGTGATGGTGGTTGTCGCCGACACGCGCCTCGTAGCGGGCGGGACCGCCGGCCGGCTCGATCCGGCGGGACAACCCGGCCCGGGACAGCGCGCCCAGCACGTCGTACACCGCCTGGGTGGAGACCGAGTCGAGGCGTTCCCGGACGCGCCGGCTGATCTCGTCGACCTCCAGGTGACCGCCGCCGGCCAGCACGTCGAGCACCGCGAGGCGGGGCCGCGTGACACGCAGGCCCTTCGATCGCAGCAGCTCCTCGGCGGCGGACATGCGCCAATGACAGCACGCGCGACAAACATCGACAACCGTCGCCTGGCCCGGGTGGTCGCCGACACAGCCCGGGAAGATCGGGCCTGCTGCCTCCGACGGTGAACCCGATCGACGCGGCGCGCGTGTGACCGGTCGAGAGCCTGGGGACGGCCGGTCGGGCCGTACGCCTGCGCTCTCCTGACCATGATCCACCTGGAGGGTTCGATGTTCGAGGAGATCCTCGGTCTGCCGGGACACGTCCTGGTGGTCCACGCGGTCGTCGTGTTCGTGCCGCTGTTGGCGGTGCTGGCCATGGCGTACGTGGGGCTGCCGCGGTGGCGGCACCGGCTGGACTGGGCTCTGGGCCTCCTCGCCGTGGCGGCGCCGGTGACCGCGTTCGTGGCCGTCAAGTCGGGTGAGGTGTTCACCGACGCGCTTGTCGCCCGGGGCTTCCAGGGACCGATCCTCAACCAGATCTTCGAACACTCCCGCTACGGCGACATCCTCTTCCGGATCGTGGTGCCGCTCGGGATCGGGGCCGTTCTGCTGCTGGTGGCGACCAGTGGACATCCCCGGGTGCCGCAGCTGCCGACGCTTGTCACCCCCGTGCTGGCGGTGGCGGTCGTGGCGCTGTCCATCGCCGCCCTGGTCTACGTCTATCTCACCGGCCACAGCGGCGCCGAGGCCGTCTGGGGCACCACCCTCTGACCCTCCGCCTCGGCTCGCCGCTCCAAGGCCTGCTTCATCGGAACTGGCCTTGACTCCGCCTCGGCTCGACCGCCCGTATGAACAGGCCTTAGAAGATGATTCGCGAGCAGAGCAGGCAGACCACGACCACCAGCACCACGGCGGCCCCCACCCCGAAGCCGTAGGTGACCCGCTGCGAGCGCTGCTCAGCCACGTCCAACTCGGCCATGTCCTGCGGGGGTAGCCGTCGTGGCGGCGCCGGCCGCAGATGTACGGGTGGCCGCCAACCGGCCGGCGGCGGCACGGTCGGCGGCGGGCCGACATAGCCGCTCGCGGGGGTGCTCGTGGACGAGGCGGAGGGTTGGGCCGCCACCGCTTCGTCACCGGTGCCGGGCCGTCGCCAGTAGTCGTCCGGGGTGCTGCCACCGCTGGGGGTCGTCACGCCGTCCGACGCTACCAACGCGACCGGCGGCCCGTCCGCTTCTGCGCGACGCGCCACCGTCGGCGACCGGTCCACTGCCCGTTCGCTGCGCTAGTCTTGCCGCTCGTGAGCCCCTTGGAACCCGGCAACCAGGCCGCGCCCGACGACGACCGCACCGTCGACCTGAGCGAGGACTTCGTGGTGCTGCCCGAGCAGACCTCCGACGACACCGACCGGGGCTGGGGCGAGCGGGCGGCTGGCAACGACGACTGGCTGCTCGCCGAGCGTCCTCCGCACTGGGACTGACGCCGAGCGCGGCCAACTCCCGGCGCGACTCAATCGCGGACGACAATCGCGAAGCGCGTGCCCTCCGGCAACCCGACGGTGCGTTGCGCCTGGTCCGGGCGGAGCGCCAGATAGAGCGCCGGGGACCTGTCGGTCGGGGCGGCACCCAACACGTCCAGCACCAGCGCCGCCGCAGCGAGCAACACCGCTTCCGTGCCCACCCCGCCCGGTGCCACCGCGAGCAGGTCGACCCGGACTCCTGGACGGGCTACCGCCAGGGCGGCCGGCTCGGCCAGCCGGACCGGCACCCCGACAGCCCCGCTCGGCAGCGGCAGCGGACCCGCCGTGCCGCTGTCGGTGCTTGCGCTGCTCCTGGCGGGGGCCGTGTCGCTGTCGGTGGTTGGCCCGCTCCCGGGGGGCGTGCCGCTGTCGGTGGTTGGCCCGCTCCCGGGGGGCGTGCCGCTGTCGGTGGTTGGCCCGCTCCCGGGGGGCGTGCCGCTGTCGGTGGTTGGCCCGCTCC
>NZ_JBIAKV010000001.1:594316-914641 GCF_042872705.1 Micromonospora sp. NPDC005203
TCCCGGGGGGCGTGCCGCTGTCGGTGGTTTGGCCGCTTGATGGTGGAGCGGCCGGTGCGCCTTCGTGGGTGGAGCCGGCCGCGCCGTCGTCGTCCGGTCTGCCGCTGGCGGCCTGTCTGGACGTGGCAGCCGCTCCCGTTGGCCCCGCGGAGGGCGCGGCGGGCGGCGGGCAGCCGGTCGGCGTGTGCAGGACGGCGGCGGCCAGGCCGAGCAGGGCGGCGACCAGGCCGGCCCGGAGTAGGACGGGTCCGCCGGGCAGGGCGGGTCGGCGCAACGGACGTAACGCCCGCGCGGAGTCTGGATCGCCCATCGCCTCTGTCGCCTCCCGCCCAGGGACGTCGCAGTGACGACCCATGGGCGGCAGACTAGGCGGCTCACGCCCTGGTCAACCGGCCGTTCGCCGGCGCCTGTGGATAATCGGACGGCCTGTGGACAACGCCCGTCTGCCGGCTCGATCTGCTACGCGGACGGTTGGGTCGAGCCCGGCAGCCCGCTGATCGACTCGGGGTCACGGAAGCCGGGGTGTCCGGCCCGCTTGGACGGGCCGAGTTCCGTGAACCCGAGTGGGTCAAAGTGTGGTCGCCGAGCGAGTCGACGCTGGCGGGTCAGGACGCGGAACTGGCCGCCGCGGCCTTGCCGCCGCCGCTCGACCCGCCGGACGAGGACGACCCCGACGAGCCCGAGCCCGACGACGACGACCCGGACGAGGACGACCCGGACGAGGACGAACCCGACGAGGACGAGCCAGACGACCCGGAGTCCGCACCCGAGGACGATGACTCGGACTTACCGGGCTTGCCGGTCGTGCCGCCGGCCGTCGCCTCGGAGCCGGACGCCCGCGAGTCGGTGCGGTAGAAGCCCGAACCCTTGAAGACGATGCCGACCGAGTTGAAGACCTTGCGCAGCCGCCCCTGACACGCCGGGCACTCGGTCAGCGGCTCGTCAGAGAAGGACTGCACCGCCTCGAGCTGGTGACCGCACGTGGTGCAGGCGTACTGGTACGTGGGCACGTTCTCCTCCGGATCTGGGCTCAGCCAGGTGGCACTCGACGTATTCGAGTGCCAATGGTGCGTCATTCGCCCCGGGTTCGTCCAGCGGACGTGTGAGGCGCGACATCACGCGGCGCACCCGGGTCGGCGTCAAGCGTACGCACCCCGTCGGCGGGGGTGACGACCGCGCGGACACGACGGTCGTGCGGCTCCGCCGGCAGCGCCTCGACCAGCTCGCCGTCGTGCAGGGGCACCACCGTCAGCGTCGTCGCGGGCACCCGGGCCAGTGCCCGGTCGTACGAGCCGCCGCCGCGTCCGAGTCGTCGACCGAGGCGGTCGATCGCGAGGGCCGGTACGAGCACCAGGTCCGCCTCCGCCACGGCGGCCACCCCGAGACGGGCGCCTGTCGGCTCCCGGATACCCCGGCCGGCGGCGATCAAGGCCCCGGGGGCGGTATATGCCGCCCAGTCCAGATCCAGGTCGTCGAGGAGGACCGGCAGCAGCAACTCGGCGTCGGCCGGAAGGGCCGCCCGCAGCACCTCCGGCAGGTCCGCGCCGCCCGGCTCGGACCCGACCGGCACGTACGCCGTCATCCGGCGGGGGCGCAGCCGGCGTAGCAGCGTGACCAGCTCGGCCTGCACGCGCCCGGCAGCGACGGCCCGGGTGGGGCCGGTCAGCGACCGGCGGCGGGCGAGCAGCTCGACGCGGGCGTCCCGCTTCGCCATCCGGGTCACTTCCGCTTCATCAGAAAATTCCGCCACGCAACACTCCTGACGCAACGCCTCTCTCACGGTTGCACTGTGTCAGCATCGCAAGCAACGGAGGCGGAACTTCCGGGGGGACCGAGTGACGCTACGCGGGCGGTTGACGGCAGCCTTCCTCGTGGTGGTGCTCGGCCCGGTCCTGCTCGGCGCGCTCTTCGTCGCCTCCACCGTCAGCGCCGTCGACCGCAGCCGCTCCACCGAGCGCCTGGCGGTGGCGGCGTCCACCGTGCGGACCTCGGTCGACGCGCTCTGCCAGCAGCTCCGCGCCACCGCCGACGTACTGGCTCTCAGCGCCGATCCGTCCGTCGCCGCCGCCCAACTGATCGGCCGGGGCCTGGTCGCCGCGGTGCTGATCACCGACGTGAGCGGCGAGACCACCTTTCTGTCGCCCGGGGCGCCATCGACCCCGTGGCGGGACTGCTCCGGCCCGACCACGGATGCGACAGGTCCGGTCCGCGCGCTGGCCGCCCACGTCGACCTCCGTGACCGCGCCGGCGCGCTGCTGGGCACGGTGACCGCCGCGCACCGTGTCGACCCGGCGTTCGTGGCCCGGCTGGCGGCGGTGACCGGGGTGGCGGTCACCCTGCTCGACAGCGGAGCCAGCACCGCCCGGGTCACCCACACGACCGAATCCCGCGAGGTACGCGACGCGGTGCTGGCCGCCGCCAGCGCCGTCGACGGTGAGCGGGTGACCGAGACCAGCCAGGGCCGGTACGTGCGCAGGATCGGGTCCACCGACGCGCAGCCGCTGCCGCTCGTGGTGTCCGTGCCCAGCGAGCGCCCGGCGGGGCTGCACGCCACGCTGATCGGGGTGGTCGTGGTGGCCGCGCTGCTCGCCGTGCTGACCGCCTGGCGGCTGGCCCGGATGACCACCCGACCGCTTATGGAGTTGGCTGGCGCGGTCGACCGGGTCGCGCACGGCGACCTGACCGCCCGGGTGCCGGTCCGCAGCCGCGACGAGTTGGGCCGGCTCGCCGCCGCGTTCAACCGGATGACCCGGGAGACGGGCTCCTACGTCGCGGCGTTGACCAGCAACCGCGACCAGCTCCGCGGTCACCTCGCGGTGCTCGGCGACACCCTGGCCAGCACGCACGACCTGCAACGCATCCTGCGGGTGATCCTGCGCAGCGCCATCGGCGCCACCGGCGCGCGTGCCGGCGCCGTGCTGCTGGTGGAGACCGACGGGATGCTCGTCGCACAGTGCACCGAGGGATTGGACGGGCGCTGGCCGGAGGCGGACGGGGACGGGCCGCCGACGCTCCGGGTGCCGGTCGGGGTCGGTGTGGTCGGCGCCGTCGCCGCCACCGGGGAGCCACAGCGGGGAAGGGCGGAGCCGACCGACGCCCCGTCCATCGAGCCACGCTGCCGCACGTACGTCGCGGTCCCGTTCGCCACCCCGGGCTCGGCCGCGGCCACCCTCAGCGGATCCTCCGGCCCGGCCGACGAGGCCGGCGTGGCGGCGGCGCTCGGCGTGCTGGCCCTCTACGACCGCCTGGGCGCCGACGAGTTCGACGACGACGACCTGGCCACCCTGCGCACCTTCGCCGGACACGCGGCGGTGGCCGTCGACAACGTCCGGGTGCACGAGGAGGCCCAACGACTCTCCCTCACCGACCCGCTCACCGGGCTGTGGAACTACCGCTACCTGCGCGAGTCGATCCGACGTGAGGTGGAACGGGCCAGCCGCTTCGGGCGGATGCTCAGCGTCCTCGCTCTGGACCTCGACCGGTTCAAGGACGTCAACGACACGTACGGGCACGCCGCGGGGGACACTGTGCTGGCCGAGTTCGCCAGGCGGATGCGCGGTGAGATCCGCGAGGTCGACCTCGCCTTCCGGCAGGGCGGTGAGGAATTCGTGCTGCTGCTGCCGGAGACCGACGCGCGGGGCGCGGCGATCGTGGCCGAGCGGCTCGGCGCGTCGGTCCGCGAGACGCCGATCGCCGTCGAGGCGTACGCCGGGCCGGTGCTGGTGACGGTGTCGGTGGGCATCGCCGTCTATCCGGACAACGGCAGCACCGGCCGGGAGGTGCTGGAGGCCGCCGACGACGCGCTCTACGCGGCCAAGGCGGCCGGCCGCGACACCTACCGGGTCGCCGAGGTACGCCCGGACGTGACCACCCGGGAGATACCGGTGCTCGCGGGTGCCGTCAGCCCACCCGACGGGCTGCCGCGCGCCGGCCAGCCGGTGCCTGTCAACCGGGAGCCGGGCGGTTCCGCCCGGTCGGAGCCGGCGGCGGGCGTACCGGAAGGGTCGCCGGCGCATGCGTGGCCCGACCCGGCCGACGACCCGGCGGACATCGACGCGGATGCGGCCCGCGCCGGCCCGGATCCTGCGCGGCCGGGGCCGGGTGGCGGCGCGTCTTCTGGGCCACACCCGCCGCGGCAGAGCCGTGGCCGATAGTCTCGCGGCATGTCGGAGCACTCAGCGAACCCCTCATCGACGGCCACCTCGACCGGTCGTCCCCTGGCGGTCAAGGCCGTCATCCCGGCCGCCGGACTGGCCACCCGGTTCCTGCCCGCCACCAAGGCGGTGCCCAAGGAGTTGCTGCCGGTGGTGGACCGGCCGGTGTTGCAGTACATCGTCGAGGAGGCCACCCAGGCCGGCATCGGTGACGTGTTGCTGATCACCGGTCGGGGTAAGACGTCGATGGTGGACCACTTCGACCGTCGCCCCGACCTGGAGACCAGGCTGGAGGAGAAGGGTGACGCCGAGCGGCTGGCCGCGGTGCGTCGGCCCAGCGAGCTGGCCGAGATCTACACCGTGCGGCAGCCCGAGCAGCTCGGGCTCGGCCACGCCGTCGGGTACGCCGAGTCGCACGTCGGCGACCAGCCCTTCGCGGTGCTGCTCGGCGACGAGTTCGTCAAGCCCTCGGAGCCGCTGCTGCCGGCGATGCTCGAGTTGCAGGCCCGCACCGGCGGTGTGGTGCTCGCCTTCTTCGAGGTCGACCCGGCCGAGACCAAGCGGTACGGCATCGCCTCCGTCGAGCCCGCCGAGGCGGAGCTGACCGACATCGGTGAGGTCGTCAGGGTGACCGGGATGGTGGAGAAGCCGCAGCCCGAGGACGCCCCGAGCAACCTCGCGGTGCTCGGCCGGTACGTGCTGCCGGGCAAGATCTTCGACGCGATCCGGCGGACCAAGCCGGGCAGTGGCGGCGAGATCCAGCTGACCGACGCGATGGAGCTGCTGCGCACCGAGGGCACTCCGGTGCACGCGATCGTCTACCGGGGCACCCGCTACGACACCGGCATGCCGCTGGGCTACCTCCAGACGGTGGTGCAGATCGCCGCGGAGCGCGAGGACCTGGGCGCCGAGTTCCGGTCCTGGCTGGCCGACTTCGTCAAGTCCGACGCGGCAGGCGGATCTGGTACATGACCGCGTCGGCCGACGCCGAGGCGGCCGCGAACGAGTTGACGCCGCTCGCCGACTACCTGGGCAGCGTGCTGCGCAGGTTGCGCGCGCTGCCGCCACTCGACCTCGAGCTCACCCAGGCGCACGGCAACGTCCTCGCCGAGGACGTCGTCGCGCCGTACGCCTTCCCGGCCTTCGACCAGGCGGCCGTGGACGGCTACGCGGCACGCTGGGAGGACATTTCCGGAGGGGGCCGGGGCCCGAGCTACGTCCCGGCCCCCTCCGGCACGCGCGGTGGCCGGACCATCCGGCTCAACGTGGTCGGCGATCTCGGGGCAGCGAGCTGGCGGCCGGTGCGGCTCACCCCGGGCTCGTGTTTCTCGGTGGCCGCCGGGGCGCCGCTGCCGATAGCCGCCGACGTCGTGGTCCCGGTGGAGTGGACCGACCAGGGCATGGCCGCGGTGGAAATCTTCCGCACCCCCAAACGGGGGTACGGGGTCCGCCGCGCCGGTGCGGAACTGCCCGCCGGCACGCTGCTCGCCAGGGCCGGCACGTACGTCTCCCCGGCCCTGGTCGCGGTCTTCGCCGCCACCGGTATCGGGCACGTGGTGGTCCGGCCCAGTCCCCGGGTGGTCATCGTGGCCACCGGCGACGAACTCGTCGACGTGGGTCGGGGCAGTCAGCCCGGGCAGGTCGTCGACGCGAACTCGCACGCGCTGACCGCCGCCGCGGCCGAGGTGGGCGCGTTGGCGTACCGGGTGGGGATCTGCGACGACGACCCGGAAGGGCTGCGCGGGTTGCTGGAGGACCAGACCCTGCGCGCCGACCTCATCATCACCACCGGGGGCACCGGCACCGGCCCCGGAGACATGGTGCGCCGGATCCTGTCCCGCCGGGAGGGTGGCCGGGTCGGGCCGGTCACGTTCACCGACGTGGCGCTCTATCCCGGCACCGCGCTCGGGTTCGGCACGGTCGGTGCCGAGGAGGTGCCGGTGGTCTGCCTGCCCGGCGACCCGGGTGCCGCGTTGATCGGGTTCGAGGTGCTGGCCCGTCCCGCCATCCAACTGCTCGCCGGCGCCGAGCCGGTGTTCCGCCCCAGCGTGCGGGCGCACCTGCTGGAGACCGTGTCGTCCCCGGCCGGGTTGCGTGAGTTCCGGCCGGCGCACGTCGCCGAGCGGCGCGGGGGCGGGTACACGGTGCAGCCACTCAGCGGTGGACCGTTCACTCTCTCCGGGCTGGCCGAGGCAAACGGGCTGCTGGTGCTCGGTGAGCGGGTCACCACCGCCGCGGCCGGCTCTACCGTGGACGTCCTGCTGCTGGACCGCCGCCGGTGACGGTGTCCCGGTCGGACGGTTGGCGGGTCCTGGCGGGTCCACTTGCGCGCGTCAGCGCCCCGCGCGAGAGACTGTGGGGGTGAGTCTCTTCGGACCCCCGCGGGCACCGGGCTGGCCGGTGGAGTTGGCGGACGGGCCGGTGATGCTGCGGCCCTACCGGCGCTCCGACGCGGTGCCGTGGTCGGAGATCCGGCGGGCCAACCGGGCCTGGCTGGCGCCCTGGGAGTCGTCGTTGCCCGGCGGGTGGGACGAGCTGAACTCACCTGCGGCGTTCCGCTGGGTGCTGCGTGACCAGCGGCGCTCGGCCCGGGAGGGTGACGGCATGCCCTTCGCGGTCTGTCTCCGCGAGGGCAGTCGGGACCTGCTGGTCGGGCACATCAACGTGGGCAGCATCGTGCGACGTGCGCTCTGCTCCGGCTATGTCGGCTACTGGGTGGACGCCCGGGTCGCCGGCCAGGGCGTGATCCCCACGGCGCTCGCCCTCGCCGTGGACCACGCGTTCGGCCCCGGCGGTCTGCACCGGGTGGAGGTCAACATCCGTCCGGAAAATCGGCCGTCGCGGCGGGTGGTGGAGAAGCTGGGATTCCGCGAGGAGTCGTACCACGTGCGCTACATGCACATCGACGGCGCCTGGCGTGACCACATCGGATACGCGCTGACGAGTGAGGAGATCGCTGCCGAGGGTGGCCTGCTGGCCCGCTGGCATCGGGTACGCGCCTCCGCCCGCTGAGAGGCTGTCCCACGGACGGGATCGGCGCGGCGCGACTGCTTCCTGGTCGGTCCGCCGTAACCTCAAGTAACTGCAAGTTGCGGCGAGCGCTCTCCGGCCGGACGATCCACGCACCTAGGCGCGATCGGTGGAAGATCCTGCGGTGGGGTGGCGGTTGCTCCGAATTCGGTGACGGGAGGGGTGAGGGTGCCGACCTCGGTGCTCCTCGCCGTCCTCGCCGCCGCCGGCCTGCTCGCCCTGGCCCCGGCGTTGGTTCGCCGGTACGACGCCACCGAGCGGTTGGTGGCGGAGCGGGCGCAGTCGACGGCGCGGGTGCTCCAGCGCCGCCGGCGGCGACGTACTGTCCCGGGGCGGCAGCCGGTCCACCCGCCGCGCTCACTCGTCGTCACCCTGAGCGAGGATGCGACCACCGGAGCGTTGGCCGCGCCGGCCTCCGGGTCGCCGGCGGGCCGCCGCTCCGGTCGACTGCGCGCCGTGCCACCCGCACCGAAGCGGTCCCGCCGCCGCCCGCCGTCTGGCCGTCAGCACACCCCGGCCGTGTACCGGCGTCGCCGGGTGCTCGCCGCGCTGCTGTTGCTCAACGTCGTCGAGCTGATCGGTGTGCTGTTCGCCAGCCCCGGCTTCTGGATCGGCTTCGCGGTCACCTTCCTGCTCCTGACCACGTACGTCGTCCACCTGCGGGGTCGCGCCCTCGCCGGGCGTCGCCGCCGCCGCGCCCGAGCCCGGGAGGCCGCCTGGTTGGCCGCCCGGCAGGCCGAGGTGCGCCGGGAGCAGGCCCGCCGCGCAGCGGCCCGCCGGGAGGCGCAGCGTCGCCTGGCCGCCCAGCGCGAGGGGGTACGCCGAGCCGCCATGGGCCTGGACCGCCCCGGCGACCTGCCGGCGGCGGTGAACGGTGGCTCGGTCTCGTACCGACGGGCCGGCGGGCTCCGCGGGCGCCCCTACGAGGCCGGCCGAGGCGCCTGACCGCCGGCGTCCCGTGCCGGCGGCTTGATCGACTCGGTTTCCTGGAAGGCGGGGTGTCGCGGCGTCCCGAATGCCCCGGTTTCTCGGAACCCGAGTGAATCTCCGGGTCAGGTGGAACGCCGCACCGGGGGCGGATTCGCGGTGCGGGCCGGCGACCTGTTAGCCTTGCTGCCGGCCCGCCCGGTGTAAGCCGGGTGGGACCGAAGCCGGTTCGCCGGTGGGGGGCTGTGGCGCAGACTGGTAGCGCACCTCGTTCGCATCGAGGGGGTCAGGGGTTCAAATCCCCTCAGCTCCACCAGGTAAGAGCAGGTCAGGGCGGGTTCTCGTAAGATCGAGAGCCCGCCCTTGATCATTTGACCGTCAGGCGACCGGCGGACGGAGCCCTGAACTGCCACACCCGTAGGTGAGCGCGGTGAAGGTCGGTGGGCACCGCGCTAGCTGAACCGCTCGGTCGTCACAGGTATCAGACCGTGCTGTCGCAGGACTGTCGTCAGGTCGGACAGGGTCGAACCCACCGTGGCGTCGGCCTCGGCGCCCAGCAGGACTGTCACGTCGAGAGCCCAGGCCCGGGTGTGGGCGACCCGCCGTAGCTCCCAGTCGAACCGGTCGCCGCCCTTCTCCAGGTGACCGCTCGCGGCCGATGCACCCGTGGCGTCGACCGGCGTACGCCAGCTCGCCCACAGGCTCGTCACCTGGTCCGGACGGAGATCCTTGGCGAAGAGGACCCGGTAGACGCGCCGCTCGTGCCAGCCGGCCGGCGGCTGTGCCGGGCCGAGCCGCAGCGGCGTGGTGGTCGGAATCGGCTGGTGGACGAGGAAGTACGAGCGCAGCTCCGTGTCGTCGGGCAGTTGCCCGCCACCGAGCGTGCGGTAGTGACCCTCGGCCTCGACGCGACAGGTGGGGACCACCCGCACCGACGTGTCCGGGTCGGTGCGGATGCTCCGGCTGAGTGCGGCGGAACTCCACCAGCCGGCGGCCGGCGTCCAGCCCGCGCTGTCCAGGCCCGTGCTGACATGGTCGTGCTCCCGGGTGAACTCCTCGACGACGAGCCCCGCGACCGCGCTGGTCGGGTCAGGGTCGTCGGGTCGAGGCAGGACCAGGTAGTAGTCCAGCGAGGACGGTGACCGGTGCGCCGTGGTGACCACTGGACGAGGCGCGGTGTGCACGGGGTTGGCAGCCATCTTTGCCATCCTTCGTCGTGCTTCCGTCGTGGGCCCGGCCACCGTAGCGCCTGGCGGCCGGGTCGTGCCGGCCGCCGGGCGGGACGGATCAGGACCGGGTGAGCTTGACGGTCGAGGTGTCGGTCACGAAGACGTACTCGTCGTACGGGATGTCGTAGGCGATGGCCCGGGTGATGGCCTCGGCGAGCCCCTTGCCGAACGGGGTGGTGCCGGTCGGGACGGCCGCGGCCGTCCATTGGACCTGGTTGCCCGGCGTGCAGGTCACCTGGGTGGAGAAGCTGCCCCGAACCAGCACCTTCCGGACGATCTGCGTGACCGTGCCGTCCACGGACACCGTGCTGGGCTGACTGCAGGTCACCGTGCCGTGCAGGACGGCGTTGCCGTTAACCCGGTGGGCGATGCCGTCGGTTGCCACGGCGAGGGCGAGTTGCAGCCGCTCAGGCGGTGGCGGGTTGGCGATGTGCACCTCGCCGCGGGCGGCCGCGGGCGCGCCGTTGCAGTACTGCTCGAAGGTGGCGTCCAGGGTCTGTACGTAGCCGTTGGAGCCGAACACCGCGTTGTTGATCGTGAAGGTGCCGGTCGCGTCGTCGCAGCCCCGCCCGTTGCCGGACAGGTCGAGGCCGGGTCCGGCCCCGTTGTACGGGTATCGGCTCGTTGTCTCGTAGGTGCCCGGAACCAGCGCCGCGCTGCCGGGCGCGTCGAAGGTGAGCGACCACTGGTCGCCGTTGTAACCGCTGATGCTGACCGTCACGCGGCTGTTGTCGAGCGGGCTGTCCGCCGCGAGTTGGTCGTTGTCGTCGGTGGAGTACGAGTAGGAGCTCCCACCGGTGATGTAGTCACCGGGGTCGCCGCCGAAGGAGACCGATCCGGACTCCACGGTCTGCGCCTGTGCGGGTGCGGTCAGGGCCAACCCACCCGACACACAAACGATCGACAGGGCGGCTGTGACTGCCGCCCTACACCAGGATCCCTGCATCCCCGTTCCTCTCTGAGGCGAGACAGCCGCACGGGCGGTTGCCCGACGGTTACTGTCGGCTCATTACGGCACGGATTGATGGTCATAGTCGGCCGGTGCGACAAGCCGTACAAAGGGGAGGGTCCGCCACCAGTCGCCGTGTACCGGTCGTCGCCGCTGCCCAACCCTGGACATTTTGGGTCAGCGTGATTTCGCTGCTGTCATCTGACCGACACGCTGCAACCGTGCGGTCCACTCGCGGGTGACACCAGTAGTAATCGGCGCTCGGGTTCACCCGGGCTTACACGGGGAGTAAAGATGACTCACACCGCTCGACGGACGCTGGCCGGGGTCACCGCCGCCGGCCTGCTGACCGCCTCTCTCGGTGTCGCTGTCTCCGCACCGGCGACCGCCGCGCCCAGGGCTGCCGCCCTCGGCACCTGCAAGATCAGCACGCTGCCGTACCCGACCGACACCTACCGTGCCGACGCGAACGTCATCGACCCGACGGGCCGCTTCGTCGCCGGCACGGCGTTGCGGATCGAGGGCACCGACAACCAGTACCTGCTGCTGTTCTGGGACGGGAATCGGCTCACCGAGGTCGAGGCGCCGAGCATGGCGAGCCCTGCCGACGTCAACGCCGACGGCGTCGTGATCGGCAACGGCTGGGGTGAGGGTGGCAACGGCCAGCCGTGGCGGTACCGCAACGGCAGGGTCGAGCAACTGCCGGTGGTGTCGTCCGCCACGGGCGTCTCCGTCACCGCCATCAACAAGGCCGGCGACATCGTCGGTCTCGGCAGGACCATCGACACCGGGGAGTCCTTCGGGCTGCGCTGGCCGGCCGCTCGGCCGGGCACGGTCGAGGTGCTCGACACCCCGGCCAATGCCGAGCCGCGAGGGATCACCGCCAACGGGACCATCGTCGGTACCGCCGGTGACTTCGGATACTGGACCAGCTGGGTCCGCCGGCCGAACGGCCGGTACGACGCCCTCACGGTCCCCGGCGCGCAGATGTCCTACGTCAGCGAAGCTGCCGGTCATTGGGCGATCGGCCATGTCGACCTGCCGGACAGCATCTGGGTCCCGGTGCGCTGGAACCTCCGGGACGGCTCGTACACGACGCTCGACCCGCAGTCGCCGTCGTTGGAGGACGTCAACGCCAAGGGCGTCGTGGTGGGCGCTGACCGCGTCGTGCGCGGCGCGACCTCCCGGGTGCTGCCGGGCGCCAGCGACGGGGTGGGCATTGGCACGCGCTCCATCTCCGACACGGGCACCATCGTCGGGTTCCGCAACGGGGAGCGAGTCACCCCGGTGCGCTGGACGGGCTGCTGACACCACGGACAACTGACAAGTGGGCGGGCACCCGTACGGGTGCCCGCCCACAGCGCGCCCGGCCCGCGCCTGGGTTACGAGTTCCGGCCGGTGATCCCGATCGCGTTGGTCCTGGCGTCGTCGTCCTGGTTGGTGCTGACGACGGCCGCCACGATGCCGCCCGCGCAGCAGAGCAGGGTGAGCACGGCCGTGGTGATCGCGACGACCACGGCGGTTCTCCTGGAGGCCGGTGTCCGTGCCGTCGCCGGTGCGACGAGCGGATAGCCCGGCAGACCGGTCACCGGGAATTCCCGACCGGTGCCGTGGTGCCCAGTGCGGGCCGCCGGATACGCGGCACCCGAGAACGGCGGCTGCCGTGTTGCTGGGAAAGGGTGGTCCGGTGGCTCCAGGTTCGACTGCTGGTGGTGGTGCGGCCCGACAGCGGGCTGGGGGTGGGTCACCGTACTCCTTGACGCCTCGGTGCGTGCGGTTCGAGAACTCCGCCGACGCTACCCCGGTGGGCCGATGGCCCTCGGCGGTCAGCGCAGGGGAAGCACCGCGGCGGTGCGGACCAACCCGTCGACGACCACGAAACGGCCGCTGATCGACGCCGGCGGGTCGTCGACCCCCGCCTCGTCCAGCCGGGCCGGTGCGATCCGGGCCGTGAACGTGCCCGCGTAGGGATCGATGTCCAGTCGGGCGTCCTGGAAATCCAACCAAGTCCCGACGACCGGATGCCAGACCTTGTAGACGGTCTCCTTGGCACTGAACAGCACGATCGGCCAGAAGGTGCCGCCGGGCAACCGCGCGCAGTCGGCCTCCTCCTCGGGCAGGAGCACGAGTCGGCGTACTCCGGGACTGATCTCGCGGTGCTGCTCGGCGTCAATGCCGACGGACCGGATGTCGGTGGCGTGCGCCGCCACGGCGGCGCAGTAGCCCGCGGTGTGGGTGATGGCGCCGACCACCCCCGCCGGCCAGACCGGCGCACGATCGGCGGCGGCCGGCACGGCGATCGGTGGCAGGCCGAGCTCGGTCAGTGCCCGACGGGCGCAGACCCGCCCTGCGGTGAAGTCCCTCCGCCGGGTCGGCACGGCCTGATCGCTGAGGCATGCCTGCTCGGCGGCGAGCAACTCGCCGACCCAGTCGGCCGGGCCGGCGACGGCCACCGCGACCGTCGGCGGCAACAGGTCACGCATCGCGCTGGCTTACCCGTCGGTAGGAATGGAGCATCGGGTCAACCGTCAAATTTCCGACTCCCACAACAGGAGAAGGTACCGCAAGGATGTAACACCGGAGGGCCGCGTACCGCCCTCTCTGATGGCTCCGGGGGGACCACCATCGAACCTTGGCCGGGCACCGCTGCTGGCCAGTCCCGTGGACATCTGGAAGGACGTGCGATGACCGATGGTGCCAAACGGCCGGGGGTGCGGGCCGAAGACCACGCCCCGAAGACCCCCTGCTGGAGCTGCGGCTCCTGCGGTGACGAGTGGCCGTGCGCGACCAAACGCAGCCGGTTGTTGGCGGAGTACGGCAGTGATCGGGCAATGCTCAGCGTCTATCTGGGCTCCTGCCTCGCCGCCGCCACCGAGGACCTGCGCACCGCCCCGGTGATGTCGCTTCAGGACCGCTTCATCGGCTGGCTGCCCCGCCGACCTCGACGCGGCTGACCGCTGGTGGCCCCGCCGTCGGGCGGGGCCACCGGCGGGGCGGGTTGCCTCAGCGACGCCGGGGTCGTCGGGTCAGGCCGAAGCCGACCATGCCGGCGACTGCGGCGAGCACGCCGCCGATGCCGGTCCAGATCCACCGCGAGCCGAGATCCGGCAGCCGGTCCGTACGCGGGTCGCTCTGGTCGTCGGCAGCGGGCTCCACCGGGGGTACGGCGTCGAGCACCGTGCCGGCCCTGGTGTTCGGCACCAGTTCACCTGCTGACTGTCGGGGCTTGTAGATCAAGACGCGGCGAGCAGGAGAACCGCGCCGATCTTGCACTTTCTGTCGCCTATTTAAGCGGGAATGCCCCCTAATGTCACGGCAGAAAGTGCAAGATCGCGATGCAGGCTCGGTTGACGAACAGTCATTCCGCCTAACGTAACGGCGTTGTCCGGATCGTGATCTCCTCGTCGTTGATGCCCCACCCGCGCCCATTGATCGCAGGTCGGCCGGGGCAAAACCGGCCGCGAACTCGGCGTGTTGCCGCTCCAGGTGAGCGTTGGACGTGGTTCCGGCCGAAAGCTGAATCAGGCGTTTCGCGGCGGCGGTCGGGTGGCGCGCTTGTGCGCGCCAAATCGGGTGCGCGCCAGATCGGGTGCGCGCAGCACCGCCCTGCCGAGCACATCCGGTACGACCCTCGCTGACCAACCCTTCCCGCTGTGCCCGGGAGGGCCGGATGACAGGCTGGTCCAACAGCAGCTCTAGGGCCCGGGCAGGGCCGACCACGCGCGGCAGCAGCCAGCTCACCCCGCCGTCGGTGGAGGCACCGGGTGCCCCCGTACGCGAAGTTGAACGCGGCTCGCTCGCCGGCCAGGCGCAGGTCGCAGGCGAGCGCCAAGGAGAAGCCGGCGCCCGCCGCCTGCCCGTTGACGGCGGCGATGACGGGGGGCCGGCAGTGCTCGGACCGCCCGCACGACCCCGGCGAGCCGGCCGGTCAGTTCCTTGCAGTACGCCTGGGCCTCATCCTGGCCCAACGACAGCGCCGCCTCGAAGTCGGCCAGGTCGCACCCGACCGAGAACGTCCGGCCACTACTGGTGAGGACAACCGCCCGCACACCGGGGTCCGCGGCCAGCGCGGTGAACGCCGTGTCGAGAGCGGGCAGCATGACCGCGCCCAGCGCGTTGCCCCGCTGAGGCCGGTCCATGGTCAGCACGACCACCGGCCCGTCCCGCTCGACCCGCACCGCCGCTGCCCGGTCGGCCGGAGAAAGCCGTGCCGCCGAGCCCGGGAAGCCGGCACCGCCGGGTCAGCGATAGAACACCAGCACCTGGTCGGCCACCAAAGCCGGCTTCGCCGAGCCCTCGATTTCTGCCCTGACCTGCACGATCACCCGGGCGCCGTCGCCCATCCGGCGGACGCCGATCAGCTTGGCGGTCGCCCGCAGCCGGGATCCGACTGGCACCGGCTCGCGAAACCGGACTCGGTCGAAGCCGACGTTGACCACGTGACTGACCCCGGCCACCTGCACCATCTCGCCGAGGAAGGCGGTGCACAGCGACAGGGTCAGCGCTCCGTGCAGGATCGTGCCACCGTACGGGCCCTCGTCGCGGGCCCGTACCGGATCGGTGTGGATCCACTGGTGGTCGCCGGTCACGTCGGCGAACTCGTCGACCTGTTTCTGGTCGATCTGGTGCCACTCGGTCGTACCGATCTGCTCGCCGTCGTGGCCGAGCAGATCGTCGATGCTGTCGAAATGTCCCATCCTCCGTACACCCTCCACAGTTATGCGTGTTCCGCGACCGGGCCGACCGCGGCGGTGACCTGATCGTGCGCGCCCCGAAAGCACGCCGTCTCGGCGAAGTCCTTGGCCGACAGGGTGACACCGAGCCCGCGGCGTACCTGCTGGCTCATCTCCATGATGTCCAGCGAGTCCAGCCCCAGGCCGTCCAGCCGGGCGGTCAGGGTCACCGCTGCCGGTTCGACTCCCAGCTCGGCCCCCTGATTCAGCACCATGGTCTCGACGACATCGCGGTCGAACTCGTGTTGCTCAACGGTGGTCCTTCCTCGCGAGCGGTCAGCGGGCGGATCGGCGGCGAGTCAGCGCACGGTCGCGGCGCCGGCGGTCAAGAGCGGTCCGCGGCGGAAAGATCGCCGCACCGGTGGCGGAATCGGAGGAATGTCGAGCGGCGACGATGACGTACCCACGATCACCCCACCGATGGCTGTCACTGCCGACCATGCTGCCGGGCGAATGTGTCTGGGCGTAGCCCGGTAGGACTTTTTCGTGAATCGCAGTTGCACTGACTTGCGCGAATTCAAGATGACTATGTAATCCATTTACTCAGCCAGGCCCAGCCGTCAGGCCGACGCCGGCTGATCGCCGCACCGACCGGGTGGCGTCGGCAAGGCTGTCGCCGGCCCCGACGAGAACGTGGAGGAGATAGTCGTCAACGCTGGCTCCGATCCCGTAACCGGCGATTTCCAACATCACCCAACCGTGCATCATCGCCCAGACCCGGACGGTCAGATCCCAGTGCGGGCCGGCCCGGAACCGGCCCGCCTCGATGCTTCGGCGGACGTGCACGTCGGCGGCGCCGAGGGTGAGCGAATCGAGTTCGAGATCGCGAGGCTTCAGGCCGAAGTGGGCTTGCGCGACGCCGCCCAGCATGACGGCGTACAGATGGGGGTCGGCCAGTGCGCTGTCTCGGTACGTCCGGGCGAGGCGGGCCAGATCGGTGACCGGATCGTCGGTCGGGCGGACCGCCGCCAGCCGCTCGGCGAGCTGGTCGAGCCCCAGCTGCACGATCGCCTCGACCAGGTCGGGGACACCCCCGAAATGGGTGTAGATGGCCATCGTGGAGGTGCCGACCTCGGCCGCCAGCCGGCGCGCCGAGAGCGCGGCCGGGCCGTCCGAGCTGAGCAGGCGGCACCCGACGGTCATCAGCGCCTCCCGGACCTCGGCGGTGGCCGACGGGGCGCGCCGCCCGCGGGCCGGCGGCGTCCGGCGGGCCGGCGTCACCGGCCACTCCGGGCGGTTGCCGGCGACCGGCCGGCCCGCAGGTCCACGACGGTGGCGATCTGCGAGGCGATCGACCGGGCCCAGGCCCGGTAGCCGATCTGCGATGGGTGGAAGCCGTCGGAGGCGAAGAAGTCGGCCAGCGGCACGAGCAGGTCATCGGCCGGTAGGCGGTAGACGTCGGGGTCGCGCCGGGCCAGCAACCGCAGGCGCCGGTTGTACCGCTTGGCCAGCAGGCCCAGCGACCGCCGCAGCGGCACCGGCAGCCCGATGAACTGCCGGACCGGTGGGAGCTGGATGAACAGGATCGGCACCGAGCGGTCGAGCCGGTGGCGGATCCGGTCGATCAGGGCGAGCAAGTCGCGCTCCCAGAGCCGCGGCGGCAGCAGCCGGGTCACGTCGTTGACCCCGATGGACACGATCACCAGGTCGGGGCGCTCCGGCGTGCACGGGTCGCTGAGGTGCCGCAGGAAGTAGGTGTCGAGGGTGCGCGCGCGGGCCCCGGTGCGCCCCAGTACCCGCCAGCAGACGCGCCGGCCGGTCAGCCCGGCCACCGCGGTGGCGAGCTGACCGGCCAGGGCACCGTCCAGGTGGTCGGCTCCGACGCCGGTGACGGCCGAGTCGCCGACGATCACCATCCGGATGACGGGTCCGTCGCCGGGGGCTTCGCCGAGGTGGTCGCCGGCGGCGTCGGGCAGTCGGGGCATCTGACGCAGGAAACGGGGCAACCACCGGTTCGCCGCCATGCCGACCACCTCGTTCGCCGTGCAAATAACATCGTTATGACGCAGCGGACCTTAACAGCCGGGGCCGGACCGAGGCAACGGAAGGCCCCTCGCCCTGGTCCGGTGCCGCGAACCCGTGCCGGAAGGCGTACACCACGACCTGAGTGCGGTCCCGCAGCCCGAACTTTGTGGCGATGTGGTGGATATGTGAGCGCACCGTGGTCGCCGAGATGGAGAGCCTCCGCGCGATCTCCGGGTTGGCGACGCCGTCGCACAGCAGGGCGATCACTTCGAGCTCCCGGCGGCTCAGGCTGGCGGCCACCGGCCTTCGGCGCGGCCCGGGCCGGTCGATCCGGACCCCTTCGAGCAGGTAGCGGGTGAGCGGCGGGGACAGAAACGCCTCGCCGGCGGCGACCGCCCGGATCGCCATCGCGATGTGGCCGACCGGGCCGTCCCGGTGGACCACCGCCCGCACTCCGTGGTGGATCGCCTGCAGGGCGCTCGTGTGCTCGGAGCCGGAGCACAGGGCGACGATGTGCGGCTCGGCGGTGCCGTCGCCCGGGCCGTCCGGCCGGTCGTCGAGCGTGCGTTCCATCAGGTCGATCACAATCACCTCGGGCGCGCGCGGGTGCACAGTGGTCACCACGCCGTCGTCGGCGAGGATGATGTCCGGCTCGTTACGCAGGGCCGCGGCGACGCCGGCGCGGACTATGGACGGGAGTTCTCTCAGGTGGACCTTGATGACTGCGGAGTTCAACATTCCCCCATGAAAAGTCGACGCGTCGTCCGGGAAAGCGGGCCCGCCTTCCCTGAACCCGGCACCGGGAATCAGCCGCGCCACCCGGCCCGGTGCGGCGGCTGATGTCCGTACCGGCGGTGTTACGCCGGTCGGCCGACGGAATTGACGCTACCGGGATCACATCGGACCGGAATGCGCCAGGAATTCCATCTCGGTGCCCAGCATGTCCTGTCAAATCATCGGCGTCAAGCTATATCTCGGCAGCGTTACCTGTTATTAACAAAGGACTCGATAATTACAAATTACGGTGTTATATCCTTTTTATCGACATGCCAAGTCAAGGAGCGTTACTCGGAAAGTCGCCAGCCTCAGGTCCGGTGGATTTCTAGGCCCGTTACGGTGTGTAGCACTTCCGGGAAGTCTGTCAGGCGTCCGCGCCAGCCGGGTGCTGGTGCAGCTGCGTTGGATGTCGGCGAGGTCCCGGCCGCGGGGTTCGCCCGTGCTGGTGAGCGCGGCGGCACCCGGATAGCCGGGGTCGCCGAGCTGCCAGGGTCATTCGGTCGCAGGTGTGTGGCCCACCGCTCGGCGATGTCTGACTCGGTCAGGGCCTTGCTGTCGTGACGGGCGCCAGGGCAGGGGAGCCCGGTGTCGACCAGGCGGCCGCCCAGGTCGGCTTCCGCCTGAACGTTGAACTCGCTCGTGGGCCGCTCGCCGGCGCACTTCCCGGTCACGCCGGTGCGTTCTCCGGTAGGGGCAAGGAATCCGTCGACCAGGACCGCTGAGTGTTTCGCCGGTGCGTGCGCCTGCCCGGCCAACTCAGTGATCTAGCGAGGCGGTCGCCGTTACTCATAGTGACACTCACGAGGTCAGCCACAGTGGACCGCCGGACGCCCGCTGACTGACGATCAAGGTTGGGGTGCGCCTGCGTTGAGCCGGCCATCGCAGATTTGGACAGAACGCTTACTCCGTTTTCATTGTGTGTGGAAGACGCCGCCCACCCGGCCAAATTAGCGTGCTCCTCGTCCTCCGGTGCTGCCGGACGAATTCACGGGATATCGGATCCCGCCGAATGCGAGGAGTTGTCTCATGACCGTCGACGGCGCGATCGGAATCGACGAGAAACGCACACAGATGATCCGGGAGATCGTCTCCGAGGTCCTCGAGGTCGAACTCGACGAGATGACCGAGACCAGCCTCTTCAAGGAGGACCACGGCGCCGACTCGCTGCGGGCCATCGAGCTGCTGGCCGCGCTGGAGCGAGCCTTCGACGTGACGATCGACCAGGCCGAGCTGGCGCGGATGGTGAACCTGGCCGGCGTCTACGCGACGTTGCAGTCCAGCGCCGGCTGGAAAGCCTGACAGGACCGGGCATGGGCGACGTCACTGATCCGCGTCATCGGGTGGTCATCACCGGTCTGGGTGTCGTCACCAGCATCGGCGTCGGCGTGCAGGCCTTTCTCGAGGGTCTGCTCGGCGGCCACAGCCGGGTACGTCCTATCTCCGCCTTCGACACCGAGGGCTACGCGTACGCCAATGGTTGCGAGATCGCCGACTTTGATCCGGGGCAATGGATCGAGCGGACCCCGGTCGACGAGCTCGGCCGGGCCACCCAGTTCTCGGTGGCCGCCGCTGGTATGGCGGTCCGTGACGCGGGCCTGAGTCTGGACGACATCCGCGGCCGGCGGACCCTGGTCTCCGTGGGCACCACCGACGGGGAGTCCCGCGACCTCGACCAGCTGGTCGGCCAGGAGGTCGAGGGCGGGCCGATGGCGATGGCACCGGGGGTGGCGAGCCGGATCGGTGCCACCCGGCTGTCCACCGGCATCGCCCAGGAACTCGAACTGACCGATGTGGAAGCCGTGACCATCCCGACCGCCTGCGCCGCGGGCAACTACGCCCTCGGCTACGGATTCGACGCGGTGCGGGCCGGCGACGTCGAGATCGCCCTGTGTGGCGGCGCCGACGCGTTGTGCCGCAAGACCTTCACCGGCTTCTACCGGCTGGGCACCATCGCCCCCGAGGTGTGCCAGCCGTTCGACCGCGACCGCAAGGGGATCCTCACCGGCGAGGGTGCCGGCATCCTGACCCTGGAGAGCCTCACCTCCGCCCGCGCCCGCGGCGCCCGGATCTACGCCGAGGTGCTCGGGTACGGGCTGAACTGCGACGCCTCGCACCCGGTTGCCCCCGACCGGGACAGCATCGCCGCGTGCATGCGACTGGCCCACCGCAACGCGGGCGTCAAGCCACACGAGATCGACTTCATCTCGGCCCACGGCACCGGTACCAGGGCCAACGACGTGACCGAGTCGGCCGCGATCCGTCAGGTGTTCGGCGCGGACGCGCCCCGCGCCATTTCGATCAAGGCGATGATCGGGCACACGATGGGCGCGGCGAGCGCGCTGTCGGCGGCGGCCTGCGCCCTGGCCCTGACCAACGGCTTCATCCCGCCGACCATCAACCACCGCACCAGCGATCCCGAATGCGACCTGGACTGCGTACCCAACGAGGCGGTGCCGGCCCGGCTCAACGTCGTACAGAACAACGGCCTGGCTTTCGGCGGCAACAACGCCGTGCTGATCCTCGGCCGCGCTCCCGAGCAGTCCGCGGAGCTGTGGTCGTGAGCTGGGACATCGTCGGCGCCGGGGTGCGCTCCAACATCGGCGCCGACCTGGGCGACTCGTTCGCCGCGCTGTGTGCGGGGCGCACCGCGCTGGCCGGTCTGCGGGCCTTCGATCTCGACCGGTTCCACACCCACCACGCGTACGAGGTGGACGACCGCAGGGAGCCCGGGGTGGACGAGCCGCTGCGGGCCACCCGGTGGCTGGTGCACGCGATCGGGGCGGCCCTGGCCGACGCCGGCCTGGGCGACCAACCGCTGACCGCGCCGGTGCTGGTCGGCACCACCCTGCGCGAGCTGCGGACCGCCGAGCTGTGGTGGTACGGGGAGGCCGATCTGAGCCCCGACGATCTGCACTTCGGGCCGGCCCTGCGCCGCGCCTTCGGCGCCCGGGAGACCTACACCGTCGCCAACGCCTGTGCCGCCTCGCTGTACGCCCTGGGGATGGGCGCCGACCTGATCGAACTCGGCCTCACCGACCGGGTCGTGGTGGCCGGCGTCGACGCCATCACCGAAAGCGCGTTCGGGCTGCTGGACCGGGTCCACGCCGAACCGCCGGCGGCGTTGCTTCCGTTCCACCGGGCACGCCGCGGCATGTTGATGGGCGAGGGCGCGGTCGCCGTCGTGCTGCAGCGCGCGGGGCTGCCGGCGGCGAAACGGTACGGCCGGGTCCGTTCGGTTGCGCTCAACTGCGACGCCCGGCACCCCACCGCGCCGGACCGGGCCAACATCGCCGGGGTGATGCGCGAGGCGCACACCCGGGCCGCGGTCGAGGCCGGCGACATCGACCTGGTCATGCTGCACGGCAGCGGCACCCCGCTGAACGACGAGGCCGAGGCCGGCGCCGTCCGGGAGGTTTTCGATCCGCCCCGGGCGAACCCGGCGATGACCGCCATCAAATCGGTCACCGGGCACACCGCCGGCGGCTCGGGGCTGCTCAGCATGCTGATGGCGACCGAGTCGATGCGCCGCCGGGTGGTGCCGCCCGTCCTCGGGCTCACCGATCCGACGCCGGCGGCCGCCGGCTTCCGCCTCGTCCGGGACCGGCCGTGGCACGGCCCGGTCCGCGTGGCCCAGGTCAACGCCTTCGGGTTCGGCGGCGTCAACGCGGTCTCGGTGATCGAGGCGGTGGCGTCGTGAGCGCCGGGACGGCCACGGTGATCAGCGGCGCCGGGCTGGCCGTGGCCGGCGTCCGGCAACCGGCCGATCTGCTCGCCTTCGCCGGGCCCGCCGCCACCGCTCCACCGGACTGGCTGACCGGGCGCGGTCTGCGGTACAAGGACCGCGCCACCCGGCTGGCGCTGCTCGCCGCCGGGGCGGCGCTGCGCGACGCCGGGCTGGCCGACACCGATCCGCCGGCCTCCGGCCTGGACCGGACCGCCGTGGTGGTCAGCACCGACCTGGGCAACCTCGACAGCGTCTGTACGGTCGCCGGCACCATCGCCAAGGAGGGCGTGGACGGCACCAGCCCGATGGACCTACCCAACACGTCCAGCAATGTCACCGCGTCGTGGCTGGCCATCCAGCACCACCTGCGCGGGCCGAACATCACACTGTGCAACGGCGTTGCCGGTGGCCTCGACGCGGTGAGCTGGGGCCGGCTACTGATCCGGGCCGGCCGGGCCGAGCGGGTCCTGGTCGTCGGCTGCGAACCCGACAACACGGTGGTCCAGCGGCTGCTGGGCGGGCCGCCCGGCTCCCGGTTCGACGGCGCGGCCGCGCTGGTCCTGGAGGCCGAGGGACCGGCCGCCGCCCGCGGCGCGGTGAACCGGGGCGAGGTGGCCGGGTACGCCCGCCGGGCCGATCTCGCCGGCGCGATCGGCGCCGTCTGCCCGCCCGGCACCGATCCGGCCCTGGTGCTGGGCCGGCCCGACGAGGCCGGGGACGGCCCGGCCGTGATCGATCTCGCGGCCGCGCTCGGCCGTTGTTCCGGCGCGCTCGGCGTGCTGCAGGCGGTCGCCGCGATTGGCTGGTTCGACTCCGGGCGCACCGGTCCGGTGCTGGCCACGGCGGCTGACGCGGACTCGGCCGGTGCCCTGCTGCTGACTGGGCACAGGTGAGCGTGGTGCCCAGCCCGAGCAGTGTGACGGTTCGGCCCGCACCGGGTTTCCCGGCGCCGCGCGGCGGATCCGGCCGGGTGCTGTTGCTGCCGGGGCTGGCCGGTGGCGCCCGAATCTGGCAGCCGCTGGCCGCCCGGTTGCGCGGGACCTGTGATGTCTACGAGGCGGCTTTGCCGTGGAACAGCGGCGGCCGCCCTGACTGGGCGCTGAGCGGCGATCCGGTGGCGGCCCTCGGCGCGGCGATCGACGGCGTCGACGGCGGCCGGTGCGACGTCGTCGTCGCGCACTCGTACGCGGCGACGCTCGCGCTGCACCACCTGGCCCGTCGGCCTGCCGGCCCGCCGCCGGCGCTGATGCTGATCTCGCCGTTCTACCGAGCGCACCCGACCGACTTCGAGTGGTCGGACATCACCTACTACCTCAACGACTTCCACCGCATCCTCGAGGCCGGGCTGACCGTCCGCTCCGGCGGCCGGGTCAGCGGCGAGCTGCTGCGCGACCTCGGTGCGCGCCTGCGGGAGGTGATCGGCCCGTACGGCTGGATGCGGTTCTTCGACGCCTACCTGCAAACCGCATCGCTGGACCTGAGCGCCTGGCCCGGCCCGGTGGTCGTGGTCGCCGGCGCGGACGATTTCGCGGCCCGTCCGTCCGACGCCGAGGCGCTGAGTCGCCACCTGCCGCACGCCGTCCTACACGTCCTGGCGGACTGCGGACATTTCCCGATGGCCGAGCGGCCCGACGAGGTCGCCGCCCTGCTGCTCGCCCACTGCTTGCCGACCCGAGATCAGGAGCTTCGATGACCACCACCCTGCCCGCCACCGCAGACCTGTTGTCCGTCAGCGAGACGCTGGTGCGCCCGCGTTACGAGGGCTCGAACATCTGCTCCTGGATCGGTTTCAAACACGTCAACTACCTGGTCGAGGAGGCTGTGCTCGACTACTTCCGGCAGAGCGGCCTGCCGTCGCGCAAGCTCTACGAGCAGCACGCCCTCGGGCTGGACCTGGTGGTGCTCAACACCCGGATCGCGCACGCCTTCCACCTCGACGACCTGGCCCGGGCCACGGTGACCTTCAAGGACGTCAGCGGCGGCGAGATGGTCCTGGCGGTCACGATCGAGGTCGACCGCGAGTCCGGCCCGGTGCGGGCGGTCACCTCGACGGTCCGGGTCCAGCTGCGGGTCGCCGCCGGAAGCGGGCCGGCCGGTCCGCCGCCGTCCGCGATCTCGGATCTGGTCACCGACCACATCACCCGCGACGCCGGCCCGGTCGACGCCCGGCGGGCGCTGCCGCTGACGGTGGCCGAGCTGGCGGCCGAGGGCAACGCGGTGGTCTGGCGCAGCCGGATCCCCTACTTCTACTGCCATTTCACCGAGCGGCTGCAGATGTCGGGTTACCTGCGCCTGATGGAGGAGGCGGTGGACGTCTTCCTGGCCGAGCGCGGCGCCTCGATCAAGACCCTGCTGGACGAGCAGAACTGGATTCCGGTGGTCCCGCACTCCAACGTGACAATCCTCGACGAGGCACTGATGGAGGAGACGATCTACACCCTGTTCACCGTCGAGCAGGTGTTCAAGCGGGCCACCTACACCGCGCGGCTGGACTGGTTCGTCGAGCGCGACGGCCGGCTGGTACGCACCGCCACCGGCCAGATCACCCACGGGTACGCGGTCATCCTGGACCGTAGCGACTGGACCCTGGTCGACTTCGACGACCGGCTCTACCACGCGGTCAGCCGGCCGTCCGGCCGGCGGGTGCTGAGCGGTGACGACCTTGCGTAGTGTCGTGGTCACCGGGATCGGCGCCGTCTCCTGCCTCGGCGCGGACGTTCCGGCGTTCTGGCGGGGTCTGCTGGCGGCGCGCTCGGCACCGTCCGCGATCGATGACCCGCTGGCCCACATGCCGTACCCGCTGGTCTACCAGGTCGACAACCGGGGCGTGCCGGCCGGGCCGCAGGCGGTGGCCGACGTGCCGCTCGGCCGGGCGGCCCGGTTCGCCGTCGCCGCCGGCCGGGCCGCGGTCGCCGACGCCGGGCTCACCGAACCCGAGACCCGGGCGGCCGCCCTGGTCTTCGGCTCCGAGATGGGCAATTCCGATGTGGACGAGAGCCGGCGCGCCGACGGTGCCTCCGGTCCCAGGTCGCGCTGGCACTCGCCCGCGGTGACCGCGGCGGCGGTCAGCGCGACGCTCGGCCTGGCCGGAGCGAGCACCAGCATCAGCAACGCCTGCGCGGCCAGCGGCTACGCGATGGTGGTGGCGCTGGACATGATCCGCAGCGGCGAGCACGACACGGTGCTGGTCGGCGGGGCCGAGGGCCGGTCGCGGGTGGCCCTGGGCGCCTTCAACCGGCTGGGCGCGGTCGACCCCGACCGGTGCCGGCCGTTCGACCGGCACCGCCGCGGCACGATCTTCGGCGAGGGAGCGGCGATGCTGGTCCTGCAGGACGCCGCGACCGCGCGCCGGCACGGCCGGACGCCGTACGCCGAAGTCGCCGGTGGCGCCTGGAGCTGCGACGGCTACCACGCCACGGCGCCCGACCCGACCGCCCGGCAGCTGCTGCGGGCGATGGGCGAGACCCTCGGTGAGAGCGGGCTCAGCGCCGGCCAGATCGGCTGCGTGATCCCGCACGGCACCGGCACCCGGCACAACGACGTCATGGAGAGCCGCGCCCTGTGCGAGTTCTTCGGCACGTACCGCCCACCGCTGCTCAGCCTCAAGTCGTCGCTCGGGCACACGGCCGGCGCGGCGATGGCGTTCGCCTGCGTGGCCGCCGCCCTGGTGCTGCGGCACGGCCTGATCCCGCCGAGCCCGCGCCTGGGTGAGCAGGATCCGGAGTGCGACGTGTGGATCCCGCAGGACGAGCCGGTGCCGATCGGCCCGGCGGCGATCCTGCTCAACGCGCTCGCCTTCGGCGGCAACAACGTCTCCCTGCTGATCAAGGGGCTCGGGACGTGAGGACGGTCCAGGTGTGGGGCATCGGCTCGGTCGCGCTGCGGACCGAGGGTGGCGGGGAGCCGACCGACTTCGACATCACCCGCTCGTTCAGCGGCCGCGGCTACCGCCGGCTGCCCGCCGCCTGCCAGTACCTGCTGGCCGCCGCGCAGCGGGCGGTCGATGACTCGGCCGAGCTGATCGGATCGGTTCCGCCGGAGCGACGCGGGGCCTTCGTGGGCACGAACAACGCCGGCAGCCGCCTGCTCGCCGAGATGGACGAGGCGATCATCGGCGGCAGCTCGGACGACATCAGCCCGATGCTCGCCCCGTTCTTCTCGCTGAGCCTGTTCGCCGGCCGGCTGTCCATCGAGTACGCCCTGCGCGGCGGGAACCTGACGATCACCTCGCCGCGGACCGCCGGGCTGGAGGCGGCCGCCGTGTGCCTGCGCTCGATCGCGGCCGGCCGGGCCGACCTGGCCGTGCTGGGTGCGATGGAGGACAGCCCGCCGCCCGGCGAACCGGGTCACCGCGACGGCGACGTGGGCGCGGTGGCGCTGATCTGCGCCCGGCCCCATCCAGGCGGGTCGGAGCTCAACCCGTACGGAAGCTTCGAGGTCGCCACCGGTCACCTCTCGCCGGACCAGCCGGTCGAGCCGGTCCTCGACCGGGTGTGGTCCCGGCTCGGCCAACCGGAGCTGGCGGTGAGCGTGTTCGCCGACGACACCGCGACCGGTGCGGCGGTGCTGACCTGGCTGGTCCGGCGTCGGCACCGGGTGACGCTCTACCCGCCCGGCCCGGGCTGTCTCACACCGTTGCACCACCTGAGCGAGTCGTTTCGCCGGCCGGGCGCGGACCTGGTCGTCGTCGCCGCCGCCGCCGAGGGCAACGTCGCCTTCGCGCGCTCGCGGGTGGCCGTCCGGACCCCGGCATGAAGGCACGAAGGAAGCAGGTGAGATCACGATGCTTGTCCCGCTGCGCGGGTCCTGGGCGCTGATCCTCGGCGTCTCCAGCGGTATGGGCCGGGCCACGGCCCGGGCGCTGGCGGCCGAGGGGGTGAACGTCCTGGGCGTCTACTTCGACCGCGACGAAGGGGAGAAGATGGCCGAGGAACTGGCCGGCGAGCTGCGCGAGCAGGGCGTCGAGGCGCACTTCTTCAACCGCAACGCCGCCTCGTCGGGCACCCGCGAGGAGGTGACCGAGACGGCCGCCCGGCTCACCGGTCCGGCCGGTCTGCGGATCACCCTGCACTCGCTGGCGTTCGGCACCCTGTTGCCGTACCTCGGCGAACCCGGGGCCGAGACGGTGGCGCCGCGCCAGATGGCGATGACCGTCGATGTCATGGCGCACAGTCTGGTCTATTGGACGCAGGCCCTACACGGCGCCCGCCTGCTCCGGCCGGGCGCCAAGATCTACGCCCTGACCAGCTCGGGCACCTCCCGGATCATGCCGTCCTACGGCGCCGTCTCGGCGGCCAAGTGCGCGCTGGAGTCGCACGTGCGCCAGCTTGCGGTCGAGCTGGCCCCGGCCGGCGTCGCGATCAACGCGCTGCGGGCCGGCATCACCATGACGCCCGCCCTCGAGCTCATCCCGGGCGGCCCGGCCCTGGCCGAGCTCGCGCGCACCCGCAACCCGCACCGGCGCATCACCGTGCCCGAGGACGTCGGCGAGGCGGTGCTCGGACTGTCGCTGTCGGACTCGTCCTGGCTGACCGGCAACGTGATCGGAGTCGACGGTGGCGAACTCGTCTCAATCTGACGACCCGCTCTACCCGAGAGGAGCACCCCAGCCATGACCCTGCGGCCGGTCATCTCACACTGGTCCGCGGTGTCGGCGTTCGGCGCCAGCGCCGCCGCCTTCACCGACGGGCTCCGCGATCAGCTCAGCGCGGTCAGCACCCTGCCCGGCGACGGCGCGGCGATGCCGTACCCCAGGGGCGCGGTCATTCCCGGCTTCTCCCCGGCGGCCGCGCTGGGCAAGAAGGGCACCCGCTCGATGGACCGCGTCACCGCTCTGGCCGTGGCGACCGTAGGCAACCTGCTCGCGGACGGCTGCGCCGACCTGGCCGCGGGCGAGGACCCGCTCGGTCTGGTGCTCGGCACCAGCAACGGCAGCCTGCAGAGCATCATGGACTTCACCCGGGATTCGCTGGTGCGCAGCCGGCCGTACGACGTCGATCCGGCACGCTTCCCCAACACGGTGATGAACTGCGCCGCCGGGCAGTGCGGCATCCGGTACGGCCTGCGCGGCCCGAACACCACCATCGCCGGTGGGCGCACCGCCGCCCTGCTCGCCCTGCGCTACGCGATCCGCATGCAGCACGGCCGGTACGCGGCGAGTCTGTTGTGCGGCGCCGCCGAGGAGTTCTCGGACCAGCGGTGCTGGCTCGACTACCACACCGAACGCCCGACCGATCCGCGGGAGCGGGTGCTCGGCGAAGGCTGTGTGATCTTCCTGGTCGAGCCGGAGGAGCACGCCCGAGCCGCCGGGCGCCGACCGCTGGCCGAGGTGCTCGGGCTGGGGTTCGGGGTGTACGGCCGGCACGCGAGCCCGGACACCGTCCTGGCCCGCGTCATCACCCGCTGCCTGGACCAAGCCGGGCTGCGGCCGTACGACATCGATACGGTCGTGCCGTCGCAGCCGACCGGCGAGCTCGGCCGGCTGGAGTCCGCGGCCCTGCGCAGCGCGTTGCCCGGCACCCGGGCCCGATGGCTGGAGGTGGTCGGCCGGCTCGGCGAGACCTCCGCCGCCTCGGCGGCGTTCCAGATCGCCGCGCTGCTGCCGGTGCCCGGCGCGCCCGCGCCGGCGTCCGCCGAGACGGCCCTGGTGACCTCGGTCGACCGGGACGGCTCGCTCGGCTGTGCCCTGATTCGGGTCCGGGCCGGCGAGGAGGCAGACGATGACTGAGGTCTCGCAGCGCGACCGGGTGCTGGTCGGCATCGACGTGATGCCGGCCGACCTCTGGCGCGGCTGCCGGCGGCCAAGGGCCGCGACACTGACGACAACGTGCACCGCAACTTCGGCGTGCCGCACCCCGAGGGCTACCGCAGGGCGATGCGGTTGTTCACGCTCGCGTTCCACCGCCGACTGCTGCGGCACCCCGAGTTCCGGTCCGGGGCGTACCGCCTCGGACTGGTCGAATCCATGAGCTCCGGTGACGGAGAGAGATGAGGTCGCCATGAGTGACAACACCGAGCCGCTGGTCGACAAGGACGAGCTGCGCCAGCTTATCGCCGACGCTGTCGACGTGGGAGTCGAGGAGGTCGGCGACGACACCGATTTCGTCAGCGAACTCGAGGTCGACTCGCTGATGGCGCTGGAGATCGTGGTCCGGGTCGAGAAGCAGTACGGAGTCAAGATGCAGGAATCCGAGCTGAAGTCGGTCACCTCGCTCGACGCGGTCGCCGAGCTGCTGTCCGGCAAGCTGGCGGCCCGGGCGTGAGCGCCGGCATCCGGTCGGCACTGAGCATCCCGGTGCACGCGCACTGCGGCGCCGACGGGGTGATCATCGCCCGTACCGTCGCCGAGGCCGGCCTGCCCCTGCTCCGCGGGCACTACCCGGGGTTCCCGGTGTTCCCCGCGGTCTTCCTCATCGAGTGCGCCCACCGGGCGATCACCGCGGTCGCCGGTCCCCGGCGGCTGGCCGGTGTGGAACGCAGCCGGTTCCACAGCCCGGTGCTGCCCGGCGACGAGGTCCGGTTCCGGATCGAGCAGACCGATCCGGCCGGGGCGTTCCGCTGCGTGGCCGAAACGGACCGGGGCACGGCGGCCGAGATCCGCCTGCGCTATCAGACCGACCGGGAAGGAGACCGCCGATGAACCTCGGACCCCCCGAGATCGCCGCGGCGCTGCCGCACCGCTATCCGATCCTGCTGCTCGACCGGCTGACCGAGATCGTGCCGGGCGAGCGGTTGACCGCACTCAAGGCGGTCACGTACGCCGAGAGCTGGTACGCGGCCGACCTGGGCGCCGTCGCGCCGGGACCCGAGGCGTACCCGGTGGTCCTGCTCGTCGAGTCCTGGTGCCAGGCGGCGGCGCTGCTGGTCGCCTGGGATCGGCCCAACCCGGACGTCCGCACCGGTGCGGTGATGCTCGGCGGCGCGATCAACGGCGTGGAGTTCGGCGGCGACACCCGGCCCGGCGATGTAGTGGAGCACCGGGTCCGGATGCTGCGAGCCACCGCGGACGCGGCCATCCTCACCGGCGAGAGCGTGGTGGCAGGCGAACCAGTGCTGAAGGTGGCGCAGTTCGTCATGGCGATGCGCCCGATCGACGTGCTGCGCCCGTCCCTGGCCGGCGCCGGGGAGCCACGATGAGCGCGCGGCCGGTCGCGCTGGTCACCGGGGCCTCGCGCGGCATCGGCCGGGCGGTCGCGCTGCGCCTCGCCGAGGACGGGTACGACCTGGGCCTGTGCTACCACGCCAGTGCGGAGGCGGCGGCCGAGGTGGCCGAGCTCGCGGCCGGCTTCGGCGGCCAGATCGTCTCCGAACGGGTCGACGTCAGCGACGGCGAGCAGATGCGCGCCTTCGTCACCACAGTCGAGGACAAGCTCGGCCCGCTGGCGACGCTCGTGCCGTGCGCGGGCGTGGTGCGCGACCGGGCCCTGGTGATGATGACCGAGGACGACTGGACCACGGTGTTGCGCACCAATCTGGACGGCGTCTACCACGCCTGCCGGGCCGCGATCTTCTCGATGATGAAGCGCCGCACCGGGTCGATCATCACCATGTCGTCGGTCGCCGGCGTGTTCGGCAACGCCAGCCAGGCCAACTATTCGGCCTCCAAGGCCGGGATCATCGGCCTGACCCTGGCGCTGGCCAAGGAATGCGGGCGGTACGGCATCCGGGCGAATGTGGTGGCGCCCGGTTTTATCGATACCGACATGACCAGGGACCTCACACCCAAGGTCCGGGACAAGGCGGCGGGACAGATCCCGCTCGGCCGCTTCGGCACCGCCGAGGAGGTCGCCGATCTGGTGTCCTTCCTGGCGTCGGAGCGCGCCTCGTACATCACCGGCCAGGTCGTCCGGGTCGACGGCGGAATAGCGATGTGAGGTAGGCATGCACTGGTACTTCTCGCTGCGCAGCCCGTACTCGTGGCTCGCGCACCACGACCTGCTGCACCGCTATCCCGAGACGGCCGCCCGGGTCGAGTGGCGGATGTTCTTCGAGCCCGACGATCAGAGCCTGACCGCGCTGCGGTCGGCCCGGGGCGACTTCCCGTACGTGGCGATGTCGCGGGCCAAGCATTTCTACATCCTGCAGGACGTCCGGCGGCTGGCGGCCGACCGTGGCCTCGAGGTGGCCTGGCCGATCGACCGGCAACCGCGGTGGGAGGTGCCGCACCTGGCCTACCTGGTCGCCGCCGACGCCGGCCGGGGCCGCGAATTCATCGACGCCGTCTACCGGGCCCGCTGGCAGCAGGGCCGCGACATCTGTGACCCGGCGACCATGGCGTCGCTCGCCGCCGACCTGTCGCTGGATCCGAAGATGCTGACCGGGGCGGCCGAGGATCCGGAGCGGCGGGCGGCCGGCGTGCGGGCACTGCTGGCCGTGCACCGCGACGGGGTGTTCGGCGTGCCGTTCTTCGTGGCCGGCCGGGAGAAGTTCTGGGGCATCGACCGGCTGCCCGCATTCGTCGCCGCAACCGCCGTCGTGCCGTCCGATGTGGCCGAACCGCCGGCCGAGCCGCACCGGGCGAGCATGGGCGCGGACCAGGGACACGCCGGTGGCTGTGGTTGACCGCCGGGGCCGGCAGGATGGGCTGATGACGACTTCCGGGAACCGGCTGTCCGGTGTGCTGCTGGCACCCCTGGCCCCGCTCTACGCCCTGACCCTCGCGTACCTGATGGTGCACCCGCCGCGCCGCAAGCCCAAGGCCGGCGACGTGCTGGCGCGGTGGGACCAGGAACACTGGCCGGTCCGGGTGCACGGCGGCCGGATCGAGCTCGACCTGCTCGTGCTGCCCGCCGATCCGGCCCGGGTGGTGGTCGTCGGACACGGGATCGGCCTGGACAAGACCTGGAGCCTGCGCCACGCCGCGATGCTGCGCGAAGCCGGCTACACCGTGGTGCTTCTCGACTTCCGCAATCACGGCCGCAGCGGGGACGACCGGTCGGTGACGTCGTTCAGCCGGCGGTTCACCGACGACGTCCTGGCGGTCGTGGACCAGGTGCGTGGCGACGAGAGGTATCAGGGCGCGCGGCTGGCCCTCTTCGGCTTCTCGTTCTCCACGTTCCCGATGCTCTACGCCGTGTCCCGGATGACCGAGCCGATCGCGGCCATCGTGTGCGACAGCGGGCCGACGCTCGACGTGGCCGCGGTCGTGGAGAATTTCCTGCTCTCGGGCATCGTGCCGGTGCCGGGTCCGCTGCGGGCCCGGCCGGCCTACTCCCTGCTGGCCCGCAGTTACGGCCGGCTCGGGGCGGCGGTCCTGGACTCGCCGGCCGACTGGCCGCCGTCGGTCGAACGGGCCGGGTCGCCGCCGATGCTGATGCTGGTCGGCGATCGGGACACGATCACGCCGGTGGCCGCGGTCGAGGAGATGGCGGCCCGTTACCCGGGCGCGCGGGTCGAGGTGGTGCCGGGCGCGGTGCACCTGCAGGGATTGCGGGCCGGCGGCCCGGAGTACAGCACGGCCGTGCTCGGCTTCCTCGAGCGCGCCATGACCGGATGACCAACGGCGGGGGAGGAACCGATGCGCGTGGTGGTGACCGGACTCGGGGCGGTGTCGTCGCTGGGCGTGGGCGTCGAACCGCTGTGGCAGGGCCTGCTGGCCGGCAAGGTGGGTACCGGCCCGCTGCAGCGGGTCACGGTGCCCGGCCTGCCGGACGCGGTGGGCGGGGAGGTCGTGCCGGCCGGCGTACGGGGGCGTCCGTTGTGCCTCGGCTTCGGACTGCAGGCCGCTGGTCAGGCGGTGGCCGACGCGGGCCTGCCGCCGGGCCGCGACCGGACCGGCGTCTACGTCGGCGCGGTGCTCGGCAACCGCAGCGTGCTGGAGGCGCCGGCGCTGGCCTTCCATCAGGGCGGGGCCGCTCAGCCGGACGCCGGGCCGGTGCCGGGCCCGGGTGAGCTGGCGGCGGCCGTCTCGCGGGAGCTCGGCGCCGCCGGGCCCAGCGTGGTGGTCGGCACCGCCTGCGCCGCCGGCAACACGGCGCTCAGCGTGGCGGTCCGGGCGATCCGGGCGGGCCGGCTGGACGCGGCCGTGGTGTGCGGCGTGGACGAGCTGGCGCCGAGCATGTTCATGTTGTTCGGCAGCCTGCGGGCGATGAGCCGGGACGTGGTGCGGCCGTTCGACGCCGAGCGTACCGGCATGCTGGTGGCCGAGGGCGGCGCGGCCTTGGTGGTGGAGTCCGAGGCGTCCGCCCGGGCGCGCGGGGCGCACCTCTACGGCGAGGTTCTGGCCTGCGCGGACACCAGCGACGCGTACCACATCACCTCGCCGCACCCGCAGGGCCGCGGTGCGAAGGCCGCGATGCGGGCCGCCCTGACCTCGGCCCGGCTGGACCCGGCCGACATCGGTCACATCAGCGCCCACGGCACCGGCACCCGGGCCAACGACACCATCGAGGCGCAGGCGATCCGCGAGGTCTTCGGCCCGGTCACCGACGCCCTGCCGGTGACCTCGCTCAAGGGTGCGCTCGGGCACATGCACGGGGCGGCCAGCCTGATCGAGGCGATCGGCTGCCTGCTCGCCATCCGCGACTCGGTGATCCCGGCGACCGCCAACCTCGTCCGGATCGACCCGGACTGCCGGCTCGAGCTGGTGCTGGGCGAGCCTCGGCACGGCCGGGTCGACGTCGCGCTGAACAACGCGTTCGGCTTCGGCGGCAACATTTCCTGCAGTGTCTTCGCGCGGATCGGATCGGGGTACGGCCGTGACTGAGCTGCTGCTGACCGGGGTCCACGCGCTCACCGGCACCGTCCGGACCGGACCGGAGATCTCGGCGGCCGACACCTACCCCGGCTCGCGGACGACGTGGCCGGTCCGGATCCCGGCCGAGGCGTACCCGGCCCCGGCGCCGCTCGGACGGCGTCAACTGCGCCGGCTCAGCCCCGAAGCGCGCCTGCTGCACCACGCCGCCGACTCGGCCGGCCTGGATGTGCCTCCGGCGGATCCGCAACGGACCGGTGTCTTCGTCGGGTCGACGGCGGCCGGCCTCGGCATGTACCTCGAGGCCCTGCGCGACGGATTCTGCGCCGGCCCGACGACGCTGAGCCCGGTGCTGGCGCCGCAGTCCAGCTACAACGGCGCCGCCTCCGAGTTGTCCAAAGGGCTCGGCGCCCGGGGCGCGGTGATGACCTTCGCGAGCGGCTCGTGCTCGGGCCTGAGTGCGCTGGTGGCGGCGGCCGACTGGGTGGCGGCGGGCGACCTCGACGTCGCCGTCGTGGCGGCGGTGGACGTCCCGTCGCCGGTCCGCGGCTCTCTCCCGCAGGCCGAGGTGGCGGTGGTGGTGGTGCTCGAGTCGGCCGGCCACGTGGCCGCCCGGGGTGCGCGTGCCCTGGCCGTCCTGGCCGGGTTCGCCGAGTCCTGGGACCGCGACCCGGCCGCCGGGGCCCGCCGGGCGGCCGCTGGGGCCGACCCGGCCGGCCGGACCGCATCATTCGTCCCGCGGCCGCAACCGGTCGACCGCGCCGGCGCCGGCGGGCTGCTGACCGTCGCGGAGGCCCTGACCGGCCCGCTGCGCGCGGCCACTCTGATCGCCGTGAGCGACCCCGCCGGTCACGCGGCGGCGGTCCGGCTCACCCCGGCTCGGTGACGGTGGCCGGACGAGGCGCACCGCTGGCCGACCGGCTGGCCATCCGAACGTGGCTGTTGGCCCTGCTGGTCAACGCCCGCGCTGCCACGATGACCATCGACGAGTCCCCCGAGCCCGACCCGGCGGACCCGCGCACCCCGCGCCGCTGCTGAACGCGCCGGTGGCCGCCGCCGACCGGCGGCGGCCACCAGGGCGTGCGGGCGGGTCAGCGACGCCGGGGTCGTCGGGTCAGGCCGAAGCCGACCATGCCGGCGACTGCGGCGAGCACGCCGCCGATGCCGGTCCAGATCCACCGCGAGCCGAGATCCGGCAGCCGGTCCGTGAGCGGGTCGCTCTGGTCGTCGGCAGCGGGGTCCACCGGGGGTACGGCGTCGAGCACCGTGCCGGCCCTGGTGTTCGGCACCAGGGGTGCGGCCAGTTCGCCGTCGTCGGCCGAGGCGCCCCGGTCGGCGATGGTGGCGACCAGCACGTCCACGTCGATCGGCGCGCCCAGGTCCGGCTCGGGCAGGTCGATCACGGAGAGTCGGACGACGTACGGGCCGGGTAGCGGGTCGGCCGACCAGGGCTCGGCCCACGGCCGCACCTCGCGCAGCGTGCAGCCCAGCGCCACGCTCGTCGCCGTGGCGTCCGCGGTCGGGGTCTGCGCCCCCGCCGTGCACGCCTGGCGCCGCCGCAGACCGTCGAAGACGTCGACCGTCCAGGTGGATGCGCCGCTGCGCCCCTTCGGGAAGGTGACGGTGGCGGCGATCTCCTGCACCTGACCGGCGGTCGCCGGGAACGACCAGTAGAGGTGGTCGCCGATCGAGGCGTCCACCCGCACCGGTTGACCGGGGGCGATCGGGGTGGCGCCGAGGAACGACGTGCCGGCCCGGTTCACCGGCGTGGCTCCGGGGGAGGGGGTCGGCGCGGCGACGGCCGGGGCGGGGGGGAGCAGCGCGGCTCCGCCGGCAGCGAGCAGGGCCGCCAGCGAACGTGACAGTGCGATACGCATCAGTTCTCCCTCCAGGTGGCGACCCACCAGCGGGTGAGCAGGCCGGCGAGCAGGCCGGCGAGCAGGCCGACGACGGTGAGCAGGGCGAGCAGGGTCCAACCTCGGCCGAGATCCGGTCCGTCCGGCGCGGGCGCGGCGGCGACCACGTCGATGGTCAACTCCACCGGCAGGCCCGGAGTCGCCGCGGTGCCGGGGCGTGGGGCGAACGAGTTGCTCACCACCAGGCAGACGGTGGTGGGTTCGACGACCGGGGTGGCGCTCTCCTTGATTCGCGCGGCATCCTCGTCGTCGGCCGTGGCGGACCAGCGCAGTCCGGCCGAGAGCACGTCGGCTCGCCCGCTGCCGGCGTCCGCGCCCCGGACCAGTTCCCGGCCGTCCGCCGCGGTGGCCCGCAGCAGCACCCCGTAGTCCCGGTTGACCGCTCGGTCCAGCGCCATGCTCACCGATGCGCGAAGTTCCTGCCCGGGGCGTACCGGCACCCGGTAGTAGCGGTGCTCGGAGAACGCCTCCCGGTCGGCGTAGACGCCGGGGGCGAGTAGTGGCGCCGTGTCGCAGGCGTTCGCGCCGCCGACGATCGTCGGCGCCCGGGTGTTGGTCTCGCCGGCCCGCTCCACGAGCTGCTTGATGCGGCCGGTCAGCTCCTCGGCGCTCTGGGCGGCGGTGTAGGTGCCGCCGGTCGCGCTGGCGATGCAGAGCAGTTGTCGCCGGACCTTCTCGTCGGGGGCCAGGCCGAGGGTGTCGACGACCAGGCTGGTGCCCTGGGCGGCGAGTTCGCGGGCCACCTCGCACGGGTCCGGCGGCGCGCAGGTGTCCTCCCCGTCGGTGATCAGCACGATGCGCCGGGTGGTGGCTCCGGTGCCCAGGTCCTGCGCGGCCGAGCGCAGTGCGAGGCCGACAGGTGTGAACCCGGTCGGCCGCAGCGTCGCCACCGCGGCCTTGGCCGCGGAGCGGTCCACCGGACCGACCGGCACGATCTGCTGGGTGTCCTGGCAGCCGACCTTCTTGTCCTTGCCGCGGTAGGTCGCGCCGAGCACCCGGATGCCGAGCTGGGTGTCCCGCGGCAGTGCGTCCACCACCTCGTTGAAGGCCTGCTGGGCGACCGAGATCCGGCTGCGTCCGTCGATGTCGGCGGCACGCATCGAGCCGCTGACGTCGAGCACCAGCTCAACCCGTGGAGGCTCGGGCACCGGCTCCTCGTCGGCCTGCGCCGGGACCGGCCCGGCCAGTGCGGTGGTCGCCAACAGTCCGAGAAGGACAGCCGCCGATCGTCTGTAGTTGATCACGGCCCGCAGTGTAGTGAGATCCACTTTGGATGATCACTTGGGTTGGCGTGGGTTCCGGTCCGGCCGCTCCCGGCCCGAGTCGACGAGCATCGCCGGCCGGCCGGTTTCGCGCGCTGGGTCCACGTCAGGTCACCCTCGGTCAACTGGCCAATGGCAAGCATCGGTTCGGCCGCCATCGGTCGGAAATCTGACTTAAGTTGACCCGTTGTGCCGGTGGTGCGGGGTGGTTAAGCTCTTCATGCGCGCCCCAATCGCCCGCTTCCCCCGTGGCAGGCGATCGGGGCGCGCGTCTTTGTCGTCAAGGGCCCGCACGCTACGGCGTGCGGGCCCTTCTTCGTCGCGCTGTGCGGCGCGTCGCCTGTCGGTGCTTATATCCACCGGCCGTCGAGCCACATTCGGGACAACCAGTCCGAGTACGGGATGAGCTTGCCGACGAAGATCGGATAGAAGTACGCGAAGCAGAGCGCCACCAGCAGTACGTACGCCCCGGCCGCGATGCTGCCCACCAGTCGGCGTTCGTAACTCGGGTCGCCGGGCACCAGCGGCGTCACCGTGCCCACGTCACCCCCGGCGGGAGCGATGAGCGCGCCCAGCACGTACACCACCGCCAGCACCAGGAAGGGCAGCGCCGGCGCGGCGTAGAACGAGAACATCGTCCGGCCGTCGAGGGCGAACCAGAACCACGGCAGCAGGCCGGCGGCCACGGTGAGCAGGATCGCACCGGCCCGCCAGTCGCGCCGAGCCACGCCCAGCCAGGCCAGCGCCACCAGGGCGGGCAGGAAGGACCACCAGAGCAGTGGGGTGCCCAACAGCAGGATCTCGGAGGCGCAGGTCGGCGCGCCGCAGGCGCCGTCACCGGACCAGTGGAACGCGACCGGGCGGCCGAGCAGCAACCACTGCCAGGGCCACGACTGGTATTTGTGCGCGTCGTCGAGTTGGGCATGGAAGCCGTAGGCCGCGCGATGGTATTCGAAGAGGTTGATCAGCGGGCCGATCACCGGTCGGTCACTGAGATGGGCGGCCGGGTAGGCCGACGCGAGCCGGTAGTAGCCGTCGTCGGTGATCAGCCAACCCGACCAGGTGGCCAGGTAGGTGCCGATCATGAGCACGCCGGCCAGCACCAACCAGGGCAGCTCGTTGAGCAGGGCGTCCCGCCACGGCCGGCGGACCCCCGCCGAGCGGCGGACGCCGACCTCCCAGAGAATCACCAGCAGCGCGAAGGCCGGGACGAAGTACAGGGCGCTCCACTTCACGGCGCAGGCGCCGCCGATCAGCACGCCGGCAGCCAACCGCCACCACGGCCAGGTGCGCCAGCCGGTCGGCGGTCGGCCGGCCCGGCCCGGCTGGCTCAGGTCGAGCCCGTCGTCAAGCGCCCGTGCCCAGCGGCGGCGGCGGGCGTCCCGATCGAGCACCAACGCGCCGAACGCGGCCAGCACGAAGAAGAGCAGGAAGATGTCGAGCAGCGCCGCCCGGGACAGCACCAGGTGGAAGCCGTCCAGGGCGAGCAGCAGGCCGGCGGCGCAGCCGAGCACCGTCGAGCGGAACATCCGCCGACCGATGCGCACCAGCAGCAACACCGACAGCGTGCCGATCACGGCCGCCGAGAACCGCCAGCCGAACTCCGGCGCGGTGGTCATCAGGTGCCCGGGGACCGAAACCTTCGAGTCGGCGTCCTGGTAGCCGAAGGCCCACTCGCCGAGGCCGATCAGCCATTTGCCCAGCGGTGGGTGCACGACGTACGACGGGCCGTTGTCCTTGTAGTTCCATTCGACGCCCCGGCTGATCAGCCCGTAGCCGTCCTTGGCGTAGTACGTCTCGTCGAAGATCTTGCCCTTGATGCTGGACAGCCCGACGAAGCGCAGGATCGCCGCGATGGCCACGACCACGGCTGTGGCCGCCCAGGAGAAGCGGTCCACCTGGCTGTCGATGGTGGCGAACCGTCGCCGGATCTGGGCGGGCACGCCGCCGTCACCGGCGGGCGGCGCCGTCGGCTCCTGGTGTGGGCTGGGCTCGCCCGTCACCTCGACCATCTTGGCAGGATCGGCGCTCGGGCTCTGCGCAGTCGACGCACTCGTCACCCGGCGATCGTAGGCTGCCAAGGTGCTCGGTGGCGCCCGTCGTCCCCGATACCGGTACTCGCTGTCGATGAAGGAGACGAATTCGTGGGTGAAATGTCCGAAGCTGGGCGCCTGATCCTGCTCGGTGCCCCGCTCGGCAACCCCGCCGACGCCTCGGCCCGTTTTCGGGAGGTGCTGATCAGCGCCGACGTCGTCGCGGCCGAAGACACCCGCCGGCTCACCCGGCTGGCCCGCGATCTCGACATCACCGTCGGCGGTCGCATCGTCTCCTACTTCGAGGGCAACGAGGAGCGGCGTACGCCCGAGCTGGTCGAGGTCATCCTCGGCGGATACGTGGTGGCACTTGTCACCGACGGGGGAATGCCGAGCGTCTCCGACCCCGGCTACCGGCTGGTGCGGGCCGCGTTGGACGTCGGGGCGTCGATCACCGTCGCTCCCGGGCCGAGCGCCGTCACCACCGCCCTGGCGGTGTCCGGGCTGCCCTGCGACCGGTTCTGCTTCGAGGGCTTCCTGCCCCGCACCCCCGGTGCCCGCCGATCCCGGCTGCGCGCCCTCGCCGCCGAGGCGCGCACGCTCGTCTTCTTCGAAGCCCCGCACCGGATCGGCGCGGCGCTCACCGACCTGGCCGACACGTTCGGCGCGGACCGGCCGGCCGCGCTCTGCCGCGAACTCACCAAGACCTACGAGGAGGTGCTCCGCCGCCCTCTCGGCGAGCTGGCCCGCTGGGCCGCCGAGGGCGACCCGCGCGGTGAGATCACCCTGGTGGTGGCCGGGGCGCTGGTGACCGCACCGGAGCGCCCCGACGACGACACCCTGCGCGCGGCGGTCGCTGAGCGGGAGGCCGCCGGCCGGTCCCGCCGCGACGCCATCACCGACGTCGCGACCGAGTACGCGCTGCGCCGCCGGGACGTCTACACGATCGTGCACAGCTGACCGAGGCTCCCGGCGGACGGCGGGTTCACCAGGCGGCCACCAGGAAGCCGACGGTGATCAGCGCCGGGCCGGTGACGGCGACCGCCACGGCCCAGCGGCGGTGCCGGCGGCCGGGCAGTCGGGTCGACCCGGTCCACCTGACGATGCCGGCGGTGCAGCACAGCACCACCAGTAGACCGGGCAGCCAGCGCAGGTGCCGGACCAGTCCGGTGTCCGCGTACGCGGTGCCGCCGTCGGAGCCGGTCATCCGCGCCGGTAGCGGTGTGCCGGTCGCGTCCGCCCCGGCGGGCACACCGCTGACGCGTACCCCGTGCGCGACGAACCGCCCGTCCTGCTCCGTGAAGATCCCCCGGCACCGCTGGGTGAGCCCGCCGCCGGTGCACTCGACGATCACCACGGTGCCCGCCCGCGCATGCCCGACCGCCAGCCAGAACGGGCCGGCGCTGACCCAGGCGAAGAAGGCCGTGACCAGGCTCAGCGAGACCAGCGCGGCGAGCCCGGGCAGCGGATCCGGCGGTGGGACGCCACGGCTCGGCGCGCGCCGTCGCGCCTGGCGTGAGCCGCGGTCGCGCCTCGGCGACGGGTCCTCCCGGACCGGCGTGCCGTCCCAGTGCACCTGCTCGATCGGCGCCCAGAAGGCGCCGTCGTCGTCCGGTTGGTCACCGCCGGCCCGAAGGCCCCGCGCCCTGCTGCTCTGCTGTCGAACGGGCACCCGACTCGGCACCGCGTCCACCGGCGCCCCGGTGGTCGGCTCCACCTCGACGGCCTCCGCGCCGACCGGTGGGACCGGCGGGTCGGGCCGGGCTGGGCTGGGTACGGGTGCCGCCGGGGTCGGACGGGCCGGGGTGGGCGTCGGTGCGGCCGGCGTGGGCCGGGCCGGGGTGGCGGCGAGATTCATGGCGTCGTCGCGTCTCGGCGCGACCGCCCGTCCGGACGGCGTGTGCTGCTGTTCCGCCGGCCCATCGGCGGCAGTGCCCGGTCGTGGGGCAGTGCCCGGTCGTGGGGCCGGGCTCGGTCGTGTGGCAGCGCCCGGACGTGCGGCCGGGCTCGGTCGCGGCGCGGAGGCCGGGTCGACACCGGGCACCGGCCGAGGCTGGGGCGCGACCCCGGCACCGCGGGGTGCGGCCGGTTCGGGGTCGCCGTCGACCGTCGGGCCGGTGGGAGGTTCCTCGTGATCCCGCGCCGCTCGTCTGCCAGTCACGAGGTTCATTGCACACCGATCGGGAGGGCGTTTCGGGCAGTTGAGCCGCGTGTCGGCGACAAATCGGACCATTGGGCGGGGTGGTCGGTCCGGTCCGCCGGCCCGGCACCCCCCATTGGTTCGCGGATGTCCCCGACGGGTCACTAGGCTCACTGCTCATGAGTCACGTTCTCGCGGCAGTGGCCTGGCCGTACGCCAACGGCCCCCGCCACATCGGCCACGTCTCCGGTTTCGGCGTTCCCTCCGACGTCTTCGCCCGGTACATGCGGATGGCCGGCCACGACGTGCTCATGGTCTCCGGCACCGACGAGCACGGCACCCCGATCCAGGTGCAGGCCGACGCCGACGGGGTGACCCCGCGCGAGCTGGCCGACCGGTACAACAGGGTGATCGTCGAGGACCTGCACGGCCTCGGCCTCACCTACGACCTGTTCACCCGCACCACCACCCGCAACCACTACGCGGTGGTGCAGGAGTTGTTCGAGGGGATGTACCGCAACGGCTACATCGTGCCGAAGACCACCATGGGCGCGATCTCCCCGTCCACCGGGCGCACCCTGCCCGACCGCTACATCGAGGGCACCTGCCCGATCTGTGGGTACGACAGCGCGCGCGGCGACCAGTGCGACAACTGCGGCAACCAGCTCGACCCGATCGACCTGATCGACCCCAGGTCACGGATCAACGGGGAGACCCCGAAGTTCGTCGAGACCGAGCACTTCTTCCTGGACCTGCCCGCCCTGGCCGAGGTGCTGCGGCAGTGGCTGGACACCCGGGACGGGTGGCGGCCCAACGTGCTGCGGTTCTCCCGCAACCTGCTCGACGACCTCCAGCCCCGGGCAATCACCCGGGACCTGGAGTGGGGCGTGCCGATCCCGCTGGACGGCTGGCGGGACCGGCCCGACAAGCGGATCTACGTCTGGTTCGACGCGGTGATCGGTTACCTGTCCGCGTCGATCGAGTGGGCCCGCCGCTCCGGCGACCCGCAGGCGTGGCGCAGGTGGTGGTCCACGGACGGCGAGGGTAAGGACGCCCGGTCCTACTACTTCATGGGCAAGGACAACATCGTCTTCCACTCGGTGATCTGGCCGGCGCTGCTCTCCGGATACTCCGGCGAGGGTTCCCGCGACGGTGAGCCGGGCGAACTGGGTCGGCTCAACCTGCCCACCGAGGTGGTGTCGAGCGAATACCTGACCATGGAGGGGCGCAAGTTCTCCTCGTCCCGCAAGGTGGTCATCTACGTTCGCGACTTCCTGGAGCGCTACGACGCCGACGCGCTGCGGTACTTCATCGCCGCCGCCGGCCCGGAGAGCAACGACACCGACTTCACCTGGGCCGAGTTCCTCCGCCGCAACAACGACGAGTTGGTCGCCGGCTGGGGCAACCTGGTCAACCGGTGCGTCTCGATGGCGGCGAAGAACTTCGGCGCGATCCCGCCGGTCGATCCGGCCGGGCTCACCGAGGCCGACGAGGCGCTGCTCGCCGTCGCCCGGACCGGCTTCACAGGAGTCGGCGACCTGATCGGCCGGCACCGGCAGAAGCAGGCCATCGGCGAGGCCATGAAGGTGGTCGCCGAGGCCAACAGGTACCTGTCCGAGCAGGCCCCGTGGAAGCTCAAGGCCGAGGCGGAAAAGCCCCGGATGGGCACCATCCTGCACGTCGCCCTCCAGGTGATCAGCGACGCCAACACGCTGCTCACCCCGTTCCTGCCGCACTCCGCGCAGCAGGTGCACGAGCTGCTCGGCGGCACCGGCGTACACGCGCCGATGCCGGTCATCGAGCAGGTCGACGACCTGGACGGCGGTCCGGCGTACCCGGTGCTGACCGGGGACTACACCGTCGGCGCGCGCTGGGAGTCGGTGTCGGTCGAGGCGGGCCGGCCGTTGGCCGCGCCGAAGCCGGTGTTCCGCAAGCTCGACCCGTCGATCGTCGACGAGGAGTTGGCCCGGCTGGCCAACTGAACACGTAACGCCCCGGGCGGCGGGTCATCCTGCCGCCCGGGGCCGTCACACCACGTACCGGGCGTCCATCACCTGGTCGTCGGTCACCTCGGCGCCCGGCGCCCAGGCCTCGTAGACCCCCCGCTCCTGGCACTGCGCACCGGTCGCGACCACCGCGTCCGGGTTCGGGTAGCGCAGCCGCACCCGCAACCAACCGGCCTCCTCCCGCAGCACCAGGCACGGCACGCTCCGCCACTGGGCGAATCGGACCCGGCGGGCCACCGCGTTCACCGGATAACGGGCCGCCCGGGTCTTCGCCAGCACCCGGAACCCGCCGGGCAGGTCGGCCACCGCCTCGTACTCGTTGTCGCCGTACCAACCGACAAGCTGGGTGGAGCGCGGAACGTCCGCGTTCGGCACGTACTCCTGGTCCGGGGAGAGGCCCGGCACCGCGGCCAGCAGGTGCCGCCACTGCGGACCCACCATCCGCAGCCAACCGCGCTGCTCGGCCTGGTAGGTGTAGAGCACCACCTCCACCCCCTCCGCCGGATAGGCGATCAGGGCGGCGTTCGCCGGCATCGGCAGGTCGGCGAAGTCGCGGGTGATGAACTCCGGGATGAGGTGACCGTTGCTCGGCACGAAGCCCGTGCCCAGCACCGGCGCGCCGATCCGGTCCCGGGATCCCAGCGCGGTCAGGCCGCGGTGCGCCTCACCCACCGGCACGTCGTAGTCGCCCGGGTCGGACGCCCGCCACCGCAATGCGTACGCCACCTCCGGACCGTCCCTGCCGACCTCACCGTCGGTCCGCAGCACCGTCGTCGTGGCCGGCGTACGTAGGTGCGCCACGTCGTGCTCCCGGTAGCAGAAGCCGTGCGGCAACCAACCCCGCACGTACCCGGCGAGTTGCTGGGCGGAGAGCACCTTGACCATCCGGGTGCCCCGCCGGACCACCGCCGACGCCCGTGCCGCGCCCAGCGTCGGGTCAGCCGCCGCGGCGGGCTGTTGACTGAGCTGGTGCAGGTACGCCCAACCCCGCTCGCGGTGCGCCGGCACCATCAGCGGTGTCTCCGGCTCGTCGGCGGGCTCGTCGGCGCCGTGTACCGCGGTCACCTCGGTGACGTGCACGAATCGGTGCCACGGCAGGGCGCTGCCCGGTCGGGGCGCCCACTCGAAGCCGGCCACCTCGTCGGCGCTGAACAGCTCGTACGCGGCGCCCCGGGCGATCTCCTCGGCCGGGTAGACGCCCCCGCCGAACGCCACGTGCAGCCCGGTGCGTTCGTCGGCCGCGCCGCTCGCGTGGGGTGTGACGCTCATGCTGCCACCTCCCTCTACTGGGTTCGCTCGCTCGGTGGCGACGGTAGAGTCGCGCGGCGTAGTCGGGGTGAACGTCGGGTGGCGGGCAGATGGACAGGCCCGGTGTGTGATGCTGTCGCTGATGAGCGAGCCCACTGAATCCCGTCGAGAGCGTGCCGCCCGGCGGGCCGGAGAGTTCCCGCCCGCCCCCGAGCCGCTGCCCCGGCCGGTGCTGGACAGCCACACCCACCTGGACATCACGGTGAGTGAGGCCGGTGTGCCAGGCGGCGGGCCGGCCGACGACCCGGTCGCGGTGGCGATCTCGTTGGCCACCACGGTCGGCGTGGACCGGCTGGTCCAGGTGGGGGTCGACGTCGCCTCCTCGCGATGGGGCGCGGACACCGCCGACAGGTATCCCGCCGTGCTGGCCACCGTGGCGCTGCACCCCAACGAGGCGCCCCGCCTCAACGACCTCGACGAGGCGCTGCGGGAGATCGAGTCTCTCGCCGCCCGCGACCGGGTCCGGGGGATCGGCGAGACCGGCATGGACTTCTTCCGGACCGGCGACGAGGGGCGTGCCGCGCAGGAGGCCAGCTTCCGGGCGCACATCGCCATCGCCAAGCGGTACGACAAGGCGCTTGTCATCCACGACCGGGACGCCCACGCCGACGTGCTGCGGATCCTCGACGACGAGGGTGCACCGGAGACGGTGGTGCTGCACTGCTTCTCCGGTGACGCCGAGTTCGCCCGCGAGTGCGTGCGCCGGGGCTACCTGTTGAGCTTCGCCGGCACCGTCACCTTCGGCAGCGCCACCGCCCTGCGGGAGGCCGCCGCGCTCACCCCGCTGGACCAACTGCTGGTGGAGACCGACGCGCCGTACCTCACGCCGACGCCGCACCGGGGGCGGCCGAACGCGTCGTACCTGATCCCGCTCACCGTCCGCGCGCTCGCCGCGACCACCGGCAGTGACCTGGACGAGTTGTGCGCGGCCATCTCCGCCACCGGTGACCGGGCCTTCGGCCCGTGGTGAGCCCGGCCCGACGGTCGGCCCCGACCCCGTCGCTACGCTGCCAGCCATGACCGGTCTCCTCGGCCCGGCGGAGATCCGGGAACTCGCCGCCCGGCTGGGCGTCGCGCCCACCAAGAAGCTGGGCCAGAACTTCGTGCACGACCCGAACACCGTCCGCCGGATCGTCACCGCCGCCGGGCTGACCCCCGACGACGTGGTCCTGGAGGTCGGCCCCGGGCTCGGCTCGCTGACCCTGGGCCTGCTGCCGGTCGCCGGGCACGTGCACGCCGTGGAGATCGACCCGGTGCTCGCCGGTGCGCTGCCGGAGACCGTCGCCCGGCACGCCGGCGCGGACGCCGACCGGCTCACCGTGCACCGCGCCGACGCGCTGCGCGTCGACGCCGCCGAGCTGGCCGACCCACCGCCGACCGCGCTGGTGGCGAACCTGCCCTACAACGTGGCCGTGCCGGTGGTGCTGCACCTGCTCGCCGTGCTGCCCACCCTGCGGCACGGCCTGGTGATGGTGCAGAAGGAGGTCGCCGACCGGCTCGTCGCCGGTCCCGGCTCCAAGGTGTACGGCATCCCGTCGGTCAAGCTCGCCTGGTACGCCCAGGCCCGAAGCGCCGGCAAGGTGCCGCCGAACGTGTTCTGGCCGGTGCCCAACGTCGACTCCGGTCTGGTCGCCTTCACCTGCCACGAACCGCCGCGCGCCGACGTACCCCGCAAGCAGGTCTTCGCCGTTGTCGACGCGGCGTTCGCGCAGCGCCGCAAGACGCTGCGCGCCGCCCTGGCCGGCTGGGCCGGTGGCCCGGACCGGGCCGCCGCCGCGCTCACCGCCGCCGGCGTCGACCCCGGCGCCCGGGGGGAGTCGCTGACCGTCGAGCAGTTCGCCGCCATCGCCGCGTCGGCTCCGGCCGGTACGCGTACCGCGAAGTAGGCTGGCGCCGTGCCCGCCGAGGAGGTGTACGAGTGACCGCGCAGCCGATCGAGCCCGCCGCCCACGGGATGTGGACCCCGGATCCCGTCCGGCAGGTCGGCTCGCCCGGCACCCGTCGGCGGGACCGGCTGGAGAAGCCTGCCGACTACGCCGATGCCGGGATCCCGCACTGCTGGCGCGTCGAGCAGGATCCGGTGCACGTGTACGCGTACGACCTGGTCGACGGCCGCGACGAGCTGGCCGCTGACTCTGCCGAGGAGCTGATCGTGGCAAAGCCGTTCGACATCCGTTTGCGCGTGCGGGACATCACCCCGTGACCGAGGCCTGGCGACCCGACGGCGAGGACGAGCGGCACGGGGCCATCGGGCCGGTGCGGGTCCGGGTGCCCGCGAAGGTCAATCTGCACCTCGGGGTGGGTCCGCTGCGCCGCGACGGCTACCACGAGCTGAACACCGTCTACCACGCCATCTCCATCTACGACGAGTTGACGGCCCGCCGGGGCGACACCCTCGCCCTGACCATGGAGGGCGAGGGCACCGGCGAGCTGGCGCTCGACGACAGCAACCTGGTGATCCGCGCCGCGCACGCTCTCGCCGGGTACGCCGGGGTGCTGCCGCACGCCCGACTGCACCTGCGCAAGCAGATCCCGCTCGCCGGTGGGCTGGCCGGTGGCAGCGCCGACGCGGCCGCCGCGCTGGTCGCCTGCGACGCGCTCTGGGGCACCGGGCTGTCCCGCGACGAGCTGGCCGGGATCGCCGCCGACCTGGGCTCCGACGTGCCGTTCCTGATCTACGGCGGCACCGCGCTGGGCACCGGCCGGGGCGAGGCGATCAGCCCGGTGCTGGTCCGCCCCACCTCCTGGCACTGGGTGGTGGCGTTCGCCGACGGCGGCCTGTCCACCCCGGCCGCGTACCGGGAGTTGGATCGGCTCCGCGACGCCGGCGCCGCCGGTGACCCGTTGGGCAGCACCGACGGGCTGCTGGGCGCGCTGCGCCAGCGCGATCCCCGGGTGCTGGCCCGGATGCTCGGCAACGACCTCCAGGACGCCGCGCTGGCCATGCGCCCGGCGTTGGCCGACACGCTCAAGGCGGGTGAGGCGGCCGGCGCGCTCACCGGCATCGTCTCGGGTTCCGGGCCGACCTGCGTGTTCCTCGCCGCCGACGCCGCCGACGCGGAGCGGATCGCCGCCGAGCTGACCGCTGCCGGCGTGTGCCGTCAGGCGCGGGTCGCGCACGGTCCGGTCGCCGGCGCCCGGGTCGGCTGACGGCGCGTCCGCACGCCCCACGCCCGCACGCCCCTGCGCCCCGCCGATCTTGCACTTTCGGTCGCCGAAATACGTGGATTGTCCACTTATGTCGCGGCAGTAACTGCAAGATCGCGGGAGGAGGGCGGGTCCGCGTACCCTTGGGGTCGGCGTCCAGGTGCCCGCCGGCACCCGGACGCCTTGATCATGAAGGGTGGAACGTGGCGAACATCGTCAATCTGGACCGGGTGTCCAAGGGGTACGGCGCGGCAGGGCGGCTGCTCACGGACGTCTCGCTCGGCCTGGACGACGCCGACCGGATCGGCGTGGTCGGCCTCAACGGCGCCGGCAAGTCCACCCTGCTGCGGCTTCTCACCAAGCAGGAGGACCCCGACGACGGCCGGGTGACCCACCGCCGCGACCTCCGCGTGCTCTGGCTGCCGCAGCAACTCACCCTCGCGCCCGATGCCGCCGTCCGGGATGTCGTCCTCGGCACCGCCTGGCTCGACGAGGGCATGGGCGCCGAACACGAGTGGGCCGGCGACGCCGGTGTCCGGGGCATCCTCGACGGCCTCGGCATGCCGCACCTCGGCCTTGACCAGCCGGTCGGCCCGATGTCCGGTGGCGAACGGCGACGGGTGGCGCTCGCCGCGCTGCTCGTTCGCGACTCCGACCTGCTCATCCTCGACGAGCCCACCAACCACCTCGACGTCGGCGGGGTCGACTGGCTGGCCCGGCACCTGGTGGGGCGCAAGGGCGCCCTGGTCGTGGTCACCCACGACCGGTGGTTCCTGGACGCGATCTGCACCAACACCTGGGAGGTCGCCGACCAGACCGTCCGCGCCTACGAGGGTGGGTTCGCCGCCTGGACCCTCGCCCGCGTCGAGCGTGAGCGCGTCGCCGCCGCCACCGAGGCCCGCCGGCAGAACCTGCTCCGCAAGGAGATCGCCTGGCTCCGCCGTGGGCCGCCGGCCCGGACCTCGAAGCCCCAGTTCCGCATCGACGCCGCGAACGCGCTGATCGCCGACGTGCCGCCGGCGCGCGACACCATGTCCCTGCAACGCATGGCCACCTCCCGGCTCGGCAAGCAGGTGTACGACCTGGAGAACGTCGAGCTGCACGCCGGCCCGAAGGAGATCCTGCGCGACGTCACCTGGCTGGTCGGCCCGGGGGACCGGATCGCCATTCTCGGCGCCAACGGCGCCGGCAAGACCACGCTGCTGCGGATGCTCGCCGGCATCACCCGCCCCGACGGTGGTCGCCTCGGCACCGGCTCCACCGTGCGACCCGCGTTCCTGTCGCAGGAGCTCAGCGAGCTGCCCGGGCACCTGCGGGTCCTCGAAGCCGTCGAGGAGGTCGCCCGCCGGGTGCAGCTCGGCGACCGGGAGGTCTCCGCCGCGCAGCTCGCCGAGGTGTTCGGCTTCGACGACCGGCGGCTCTGGACCCCGGTCAGTGACCTCTCCGGTGGGGAACGCCGCCGGTTGCAGATGCTGCGGTTGCTCGCCGGTGAGCCCAACGTGCTGCTCTTCGACGAGCCCACGAACGACCTGGACACCGACACCCTCGCCTCGCTGGAGGACCTGCTCGACTCGTGGCCCGGCACGATCATCGTGGCGAGCCACGACCGCTACCTCATCGAGCGGGTCACCGACACCGCGTACGGGATGTTCGGCGACGGCCGGCTGGTGCACCTGCCGGGCGGTGTCGACGAATACCTCGCCCGGACCGCGGAGCGAGCCGGCTTCTCGCGGGCGGGCGTCACCTCGACCGCCGCGCCCGCCTCGGGAGGCGGCATGTCCGCCGCCGAGGTCCGCCAGGCCCGCAAGGAGCTGTCCCGCCTGGAACGGCAGCTCGGCAAGCTCGACCAGCGCGAGACCACCCTGCTCGGCCAGCTCGCGGCGGACGCCACCGACTATGCCCGGGTCGCCGACCTGGACGCTCAGCTCAAGGATCTGCGCGCCGAGCGGGAGCGGATCGAGGAGACCTGGATGACGCTCGCCGAGGAGCTTCCCGAGAGCTGACCGGGCCGGACGCACCGGCCCGGGGGCCGTGTGCGGCGTCACACCGCCACGTGCGGGACAATCGTCGGCGACACCTACCCCACGGCGTTGGAGACTCAGACATGGCCCACACCCCCGTCAACCACCCCGCGCGGCCGATCTACCGGGCGATCGGCGGGCTGACCGGTCTGTACCTGGTGGTCTTCGGTGTGCTCGGCATCATCGCGAGCACCGGCAACGAGATCCTCGCCCAGGATGACACCCGGGTCATCGGCCAGGGCACGAACCTCGGCTTCTCGCTGCTCAGCGTGCTGCTCGGGCTCGTCGTGCTGGTCGGCACCGCGCTCGGCCGCAATATCGACGTGGCGATCAACCAGTGGTTGTCGTACGCCCTGATGGTGATCAGCCTGGGCAGCCTCGCCTTCATCCGGACCGACGCCAACATCCTCAACTTCAGCATCGTCACCGTCATCGTCGTGATGACCGTCGCCCTGGTGCTGCTCATGGTCGGGATGTACGGCAAGGTCGGGACGGACGAGGAGGCGGAGGCGTTCCACAAGGCTCGTCTCGTTCTCTGAGCTTCCGTTCTTGGTTGCGGTTGTGGGTTTTCGCCGGAGCCCGAGCTGCTCCGGGCGGTCAGGCTTGATCCCTGCGCAGCTCGGGCTCCGGCGAAAGGCTGACCTGGTCCTGCCATTCGGCGGACCCTTTCGGCTTTGGGGTTCTTCGGACAGTTGGTTCTTAGCTGGGTGACAATTCCCCCTGAAACGGTCACATCAGGGGGTCTTGGTATGCCGCACTTTCCGGTGAACCATCCGGCACGGCCGCTCTACCGGGTCCTCTCCGGTCTGATCGGCGTCTACATCCTGGTCTTCGGCGTCTGGGGTGTCGCCGAGACGATCGGCGACCCGCTGTTCGACCGCAGCAGCACCTGGGCCCTCGGGCTGCGAACCAACCTGGCCTTCTCACTCGCCTCGGTGGTCTTCGGAGTCGTCCTGATCATCGGGGCGTCCCGGCGCACCAACCTCGGCCACTACATGAACCTCACGGCCGGCGTGGTGTTCCTGGTGGCCAGCATCCTGATGATGTCGGTGCTACAGACCGGGGCGAACTTCCTCAACTTCTCGATGTCGACGGTGATCGTGTCGATGCTGTTCGGCCTGATCCTGCTCGGCACCGGCCTGTACGACAAGATCGGCCCACCGGAACACGCCGAGGCGGAGCTGACGAACCGTAAACACCCGGTGGCCGACGTGCACCGCCGCTGACGACTGGTCAGTGCCGCCGGGCGGTGATCAGCGTCGGCTTCGCCTCCAGGTGCGACAGCCCGTTCCAGGCCAGGTTGACCAGGTGTGCCGCCACCGTCTCCTTGCGCGGCTTGCGCACCTCCAGCCACCAGCGGCCGGTCAGCGCCACCATGCCGACGAGCGCCTGCGAGTAGAGCTCGGCAAGCTTCGGGTCGTACCCCCGGCTCTTGTACTCGGCGCCCAGGATGTGCTCGACCTGGTGCGCGACGTCGTTCATCACGCTGCTGAAGGTGGCCGTGCCGGACATCAGCGGCGACTCGCGGACCAACACCCGGAAACCGCTGGTCTCCTCCTCGATGTAGGTCAGCAGGGCCAACGCCGCCTGCTCCAGCAGCTCCCGCGGGTGCCCGGCGGTCAACGCCGTGGTGATCCGGTCCAGCAGGGCCCGGACCTCCCGGTCCACCACCACCGCGTAGAGGCCTTCCTTGCCGCCGAAGTGCTCGTACACCACAGGTTTGGAGACCTTGGCGCGGGCCGCCACCTCCTCGATGGAGGTGGCGTCGAAACCGCGCTCGGCGAAGAGCTGCCGTCCGGTCGCGATCAACTGCTCGCGTCGCTGGGCCGCCGACATGCGGACTCGGGAGGCGGGTTTCGCTTTCGGCGCCGGGACCGGCGGTGTCACCCGCCGGCCGACGACACCCTCACCATCAGTGACCTCAGGCATGTCGCCGCCTCGCTGGCGCTCGGTGACGCCCTGCCGTGGAATGGTGCCTCCGCTGTGCCCGTTCACGTCGTCGCCTCACTGGCTGCCGGTCCGGCCGCCCTGCCGCCGTCCGACCGTACCCGGATCGGGTCCGACCCCCGTCTGCCGAGCCGTCCGGTTGCACCGCGTGGCTCGGTCATCCGGCCATCCTGCCAGGCAGCAACCCGGCGTACCGCCCGGTTTTAGCGGGATGCGACCGGCTTCACCAGCTTCGCGGCGAGGCGTTCCGGCTTTGGCCAGCGCACCTGCGTCGCCGCGCCGGTCTTCTCGAACAACCAGATCACCCGGGCGGAGATGTCCACCTGACCACGCAGCACACCGTGCCGGGCACTTGTGGGGTCGGCATGGTGCAGGTTGTGCCAGCTCTCGCCGAACGACAGGATCGCCAGCGGCCAGAAGTTCGACGCGCGGTCGCCCTGGCGCATCGCGAACGGACGCTCGCCGTAGACGTGGCAGACCGAGTTGATCGCCCAGGTGACGTGGTGCAGCAGGCCGATCCGGACCAGCCCGGCCCAGAAGAACGCGGTGAGCGCGCCCTGCCAGGACCAGGTCACCAGGCCGCCGATCAGCGCCGGGCCGAGCAGCGAGATGACCACCAGCACGGGGAAGAGGCGGTCGACCCGACTGATGTCCCGGTCGGCGATGAGGTCCGGGGCGAAACGCTCCCGGTTGGACAGCTCCCGGCGGAACAACCAGCCCACGTGCGCGTGGAACAGGCCCCGGGTCAACGCCCAGAAGCTGGTGCCGAAGCGCCAGGGCGAGTGCGGGTCACCCTCCAGGTCGGAGAACGCGTGGTGGCGCCTGTGGTCGGCGACCCACTGGATGATCTCGCCCTGCACCGCCAGTGACCCGGCCACCGCCAGCGACACGCGCAGCCAGCGCTTGGCCTTGAACGAGCCATGCGTGAAATAGCGGTGGAAGCCGACGGTGATGCCGAGCCCGGAGACGACGTACCAGACCAGGCCGATGACCACGTCGGTCCAGCCCAGCCAGCCGCCCCAGGCCACCGGCACGGCGACCAGCAGGGCGACGAAGGGGATCACCACGAAGGCCCAGAGGGCGGCCAGGATGCCGGGAGCCTGGCTGCCGTCGGTGAGTGGTTTCGGACCGCTGGCGGCCGGGTTCGGATTGAGCAGGGTGGTGGACATGAGACCTCGCAGGGGGACGATGACGATCACGAAGCTACGCCTACGTCACCGTAACTTACGGCTCCGTAGATCGCACGGGGAAGTTTCGAACGCTCCTCGCGTAGCCAGCCAGAGTCCCAGGTGAGGTGCCGTGCGGACGGCGCCCCGGGGAGGGCGGCCCACCCCCACCCCACGCGTTGATCATGAGGTTGTCCGCGCGTGTCGTCGCCGTGTTGGGCGACAACTCCATGATCACCGGGGTGGTGGCGCGGTGGGCCAAGCGCCCGGACGGCCCGACCGCAGTGAGGCGGTGTTGATCAACGCTTGCCGGGGCGGAGGGATGAGCGATGGCGTCCGGCGGCCGGGGCGCTAAGGTGTAGCGGCGGGGTGCCATCCCCCGCGCGATGCCCTCGCGTCGCTGATCGGCCGTGGTGTAATTGGCAACACCCGGGTCTTTGGTACCCGTATTTCAGGTTCGAACCCTGGCGGCCGAGCTGCCCATCTACGTCCGTTTTAGGGTCAGGTGGGGGTAAGAGGGAAAGGTGCCGGGCCTCGCGGCTAGCATGGCCGCGAAAGTGTCCGCCGTCCCGACGGGAGCCACGTCGTGCCCCAGCCCCACCTTCGTACCGTCGTCGTACTCGCCGCCGGTGAGGGCAAGCGGATGAAGTCGACACTGCCCAAGGTGCTGCACCCCCTGCTCGGTCGGACGCTGCTCGGTCATGTGCTGAGCGCCGCCGCGCCGTTGGCCGCGGACCGGACCGTCGTCGTGGTGGGGCACGGCGCCGACCAGGTTCGGGAGCACCTGACCGAGATCGCACCCGACAGCACGCCCGTGCTCCAGGCCGAACAGCTCGGCACCGGACACGCCGTGCGGATCGCGCTGGACGCCGTCCCGGACGGCGCCGGCACGGTCGTGGTGATCAATGGGGACGTGCCGCTGCTGCGTCCCGAGACGGTCGGCGCGCTGGTGACCGCGCACGAGGAGGCGGCTGCGGCGGCCACCGTGCTGGCCGCCGAGGTGCCCGACCCGACCGGGCTCGGGCGGATCGTCCGGGACGCCGACGGCCGCCTGGAGCAGATCGTCGAGGAGCGCGACGCCAACGCGACACAGCGCGCCATCCGGGAGATCAACGCCGGCATCTACGCGTTCGACGCGGTGCGGCTGCGCGAGGCGCTGAGCAAGCTCTCCACCGACAACGACCAGGGCGAGGAGTACCTGACCGACGTCTTCGGCCTGCTCCGTTCCGTGGGTGAGCCGGTTGCTGTGCACATGGCCGTCGACCACGTCGAGACGTTGGGCTGCAACGACCGGGTGGAGTTGGCGGCGCTGCGCCGGCTGCTGCGCGACCGGGTCAACGAGGTGTGGATGCGTACCGGGGTGAGCCTGCTCGACCCGGTGACCACCTGGATCGACGTGACTGTGGCACTGGACCGCGACGCGGTCATCGACCAGAACACCCAGTTGCGCGGCGCGACGGTGGTCGGTGCGGGGGCGTCGGTCGGGCCGGACGTCACCCTGATCGACACGCTCGTCGGCCCCGGCGCGTCGGTGGTCCGCAGCCACGCCGTCGGCGCCGAGGTCGGCGCGGGCGCCAGCGTCGGGCCGTACGCGTACCTGCGGCCCGCAGCGCGGCTCGCCGACAAGGCGAAGGTCGGCACGTTCGTCGAGGTGAAGAACTCCGAGATCGGCGCCGGCTCGAAGGTGCCGCACCTGACGTACGTGGGTGACGCGACGATCGGCGAGCAGACCAACATCGGCGCGGCCTCGGTCTTCGTCAACTACGACGGGGTCAACAAGCACCGCACGGTGATCGGCAGCCACGCCCGGACGGGCGCGGACAACATGTTCGTGGCGCCGGTCGAGGTGGGCGACGGCGCGTACACGGCGGCCGGCTCGGTGATCGTGGACGACGTGCCGGCGGGCGCGATGGGTGTCGCCCGGGCGCGCCAGCGCAACATCGAGGGCTGGGTGGCGAAGCGGCGGGCCGGTACGCCGGCGGCCGAGGCGGCGCAGCGTTCCGGCGACGCGGAGGGTGCGTCGGAGGTGGCCGGCGCGGCAAGCGACAGTGAGGCAATGCACGGGGTGACCGAGACGGTGGGCGGCACATCCGGCGCGGGAGATACTGCAACCGAATAGTCCCCGACCCACCACCACCGGGTCGGGTACCGCCGACAAAACGGGAGCAGACGGGCCCATGGGCAGCATCGTCGCCGAAAACCGCAAAAGCCTGATGCTCTTTTCCGGACGTGGCTTTCCGGAGTTGGCCAAGGAGATCGGTGAGGTGCTCGGTATCGCGCCGACCCCCGCCGACGCGTACGAGTTCGCCAACGGCGAGATCTTCGTACGGTTCAAAGACTCGGTGCGTGGGTCGGACGCCTTCGTGGTGCAGTCCGTCACGCACGGGGTGAACACCTGGGTCATGGAGACCCTGATCATGGTGGACGCGCTGAAGCGGGGGTCGGCCAAGCGGATCACCGTCGTGCTGCCGTTCTACCCGTACGCGCGGCAGGACAAGAAGCACCGCGGCCGGGAGCCGATCTCCGCCCGGCTGGTGGCGGACCTGTTGAAGACCGCGGGCGCCAACCGTATCCTCACCGTCGACCTGCACACCGCACAGATCCAGGGCTTCTTCGACGGCCCGGTGGACCACCTCTTCGCGATGGACATCCTGGCCGAGTACGTGGAGCACAAGTACGCCGGCCGGCCGATGACAGTGGTGGCACCGGACTCGGGCCGGGTGCGGGTGGCCGAGCGGTGGACCGACCGGCTCGGCGGTTGCCCGCTCGCGTTCATCCACAAGACCCGCGACCCGATGAAGCCGAACCAGGTCGTGGCGAACCGGGTGGTCGGCGAGGTGGAGGGCCGGGTCTGTCTGATCGTCGACGACATGATCGACACCGGTGGCACGATCGCCAAGGCCGCGGACATCCTCAAGGAGTCGGGGGCGGCGGAGATCGTGGTCGCCTCCACCCACGCGCTGCTGTCGGACCCGGCCACGGAACGCCTGAAGAACAGCTCGATCAGCGAGATCGTGGTGACCAACACGTTGCCGCTGCCGCCGGAGAAGCAGTTGGACAAGCTGACCGTGCTGTCGATCGCGCCGCTGCTGGCGCGGGCGATCCGGGAGGTCTTCGACGACGGGTCGGTGACCACCCTCTTCGGTGGCCTGAGCTGAGGGGTGCGCCCCGTTTCGTCATTCGACGCGCCGGTGGGTACAAAGCTGGCAGTCTGGTGGGAAACGGGGCTGGCACGCCGATGGGAACGCCGTCGACGCGCCGGTCTGGAGCCGTGAACGGGGACTGCCGCAAACCCTGGAAACAGCTCGGGTAGACTGGTGCGGTTGCCACGGCGAGGGTGCCCGGCGGGCCGCTGAAAAGCGCCGCACGGAGGCACCGTCATCGACGCGGTGCTCCGGGCAGTCGTTCATGACGCATGAGCCCCAGCGAGCCCCTCGCCCCAGCACCGCAAGACGACAAGCCGCCGCAGCGAAAAGCATCAGGAGTTTCCCCGTGTCCGAGGTAAAGATCAGCGCCGAGCCCCGCACCGAGTTCGGCAAGGGTGGTGCCCGCCGTACCCGCCGGGCCGGCTTGGTGCCTGCCGTGCTTTACGGCCACGGCGAGAAGCCCAAGCACATCGCGCTGCCGTCGCGGGAGTTCGCCGCCGCGATCCGCAAGGGCGGTGCCAACCAGCTCTTCGCGATCGACATCGCCGACGGCACCCAGGTGCTGGCGCTGCCGAAGGCGATCCAGCGGGACCCGATCCGGGACACCTTCGAGCACATCGACCTGATCCTGGTCCGCCGGGGCGAGAAGGTCACCGTCGACGTTCCGGTGCAGCTGACCGGCGAGGCCGCCCGGGACACCCTGATCGTGCACGACCACGACACCCTCTCGGTGACCGCCGACGCCACCAAGGTTCCGGACCACCTCGAGGCGTCGATCGAGGGCCTGGAGGCGGGCAGCCAGGTGACCGCCGCCGACGTCAAGCTGCCGTCCGGCGTCGAGCTGGTCGCCGATTCGGAGCTGACCGTCGCATCGGTGACCGCTGCCCCCACCGCCGAGCAGCTTGAGGCGACGCTGCCCGAGATCGAGGTGGCCACCGACGAGGCCGAGGCCGAGGTTGGCGAGACCACCGAGGGCTCCGAGGGTGCGGACACCGCCGAGGGCGGCGAGACCACCGAGGCGCGTACCGAGGCCTGATCAGTTCCAGCTTTGCGACAGGCGCTCCCGGACGTTCGGGGGCGCCTGTCGACGTTTCGGGTGGGATGAGCGTCGAAAGGGACGGGTCGTGACGGACGAGGCGGCGGGACCGTGGCTGGTGGTCGGCCTGGGCAACCCGGGTCGGGAGTACGCCGGGAACCGGCACAACGTGGGGTTCATGGTGGCCGACCTGCTGGCCGGGCGGTTGAGCGCGCGGTTCGGCCGGCACAAGCGGGCGGTGGCCGAGGTCGCCGAGGCGCGGCTGGGATTCGGCGGGCCGAAGTTGGTGCTGGCGAAGCCGTTGACGTACATGAACCTTTCCGGCGGGCCGGTGGCCTCCCTGGCCCAGTTCTACAAGGTGCCGACGACGCAGGTGATCGCGGTCCACGACGAGCTGGACATCGACTTCGGTCAGGTGCGGATCAAGTTCGGCGGCGGTGAGGGCGGGCACAACGGCCTGCGCTCGATGTCGAAGTCGTTGGGGACGAAGGACTACGCCCGGGTCCGGTTCGGGGTCGGCCGACCGCCGGGGCGGCAGGATCCGGCGGATTACGTCCTGTCGGATTTCGGCACGGCGGAGCGCAAGGAGCTGGATTTCCTGGTCGACCGGGCCGCCGACGTGGTGGAGTCGGTGATCGTCAGGGGCGTGGAGCCGACGCAGAACCTCTACCACGGAGGCTGAGCCGGGCGAGGCGTACCGGATCCGAAACGGTTGGCCGGTAGTCTGCGCCTTTCGGCGTGCCGCGCCTGCCGACGCGGGTCGCGGCGAATCGGTCCGTGCGGGCACGGGTCGCGGCGAGGCGACAGGAGCGGGCAGATGACCAGTCCTCCGATGATCGACGGCGCGTTCGCCCGTTGGTTGGCGTCCCGGGCCGGGCAGGCGCTGCTCGACCTGCGCGTCGAGATGGGCTTCGCGGACGCCGGCGCGCTGAAGTCGGCCGGGGACAAGGTGTCGCACGACCTGATCCGCACGGAGTTGGCGAAGTGGCGGCCGGGCGACGCGGTGCTCTCCGAGGAGGACGAGGGCTCGCGGTTGGCCTGGGCGGCGGAGGTGAACGCCGGGGCGGTGTCGCGGCTGACCTCGGACCGGGTGTGGATCATCGACCCGTTGGACGGCACCCGCGAGTTTTCCGAGGAGGGTCGCTCGGACTGGGCGGTGCACGTGGCGCTCTGGGCGCGCAGCGCGCCGAGTCCACACGGGCTGGTCGCCGGGGCGGTGGGGCTGCCGGCGCAGCACCGGGTGCTGGGCACGGACTACCCGCCGGCGTACCCGCCGATGACGGTGGAGGCCGCGACGGCCGGCGAGCGGAAGATCCGCCTGGCGGCCAGCCGGAGCCGGCCGCCCGTCTTCCTGACCGACCTGGCCGAGGACGTCGGGGCGCATCTGGTGCCGATGGGCTCGGCCGGCGCGAAGATCGCTGCCGTGGTCACCGGCGAGGTGGACGCGTACATCCACGCCGGCGGGCAGTACGAGTGGGACTCGGCGGCCCCGGTGGCTGTGGCGACGGCCACCGGACTGCACGCTTCCCGGATCGATGGTTCTGCGCTGAAATACAACGAGGCGGATCCGCGCCTGCCGGACCTGCTGGTCTGTCGCAAGGATCTCGCCAACCGGTTGCTTGCAGCGCTGCAGAGACATTCCGGGTAGCCTGAGCGCACTTTCTTGACATGTCCGACCGGAAAGGTCTGGAAATCGGATGAGCGAGCGAATCGAGCCGGTGTCATGACCACCCCCGCCGCCTACCGGGTCTCCCACCTGGACGCCCTGGAGGCGGAGAGCATCTTCGTGATGCGCGAGGTGGTCGCCGAGATGGAACGCCCGGTGCTGCTCTTCTCCGGCGGCAAGGACTCGATCGTGATGCTGCGGTTGGCGCAGAAGGCGTTCGCCCCGGCCAGCATCCCCTTCCCCGTCATGCACGTCGACACCGGGCACAACTTCCCCGAGGTCCTGGAGTACCGCGACCAGCGGGTCGCCGAGCTGGGGTTGCAGCTCGTGGTCGCAAGCGTGCCGGAGGCGCTGGCCAGCGGCATGGTCCGGGAGTCCGGCGACGGGATGCGCAACCGGATCCAGACGCCGGTGCTGCTGGACGCGGTGGAGAAACACCGCTTCGACGCGCTGTTCGGCGGTGCCCGCCGCGACGAGGAGAAGGCTCGGGCCAAGGAGCGGGTGTTCAGCTTCCGCGACGAGTTCGGCCAGTGGGACCCGAAGAACCAGCGGCCGGAGCTGTGGTCGCTGTACAACGGCCGCCACCATCCCGGAGAGTCGATCCGGATCTTCCCGTTGTCCAACTGGACCGAGTTGGACGTCTGGCACTACATCGCCCGGGAACGCATCCCGCTGCCCTCGATCTACTACGCGCACGAGCGCGAGGTGATCGAGCGGGACGGCATGGTCTACGCGGTGAACGAGTTCTTCCGCCCCCGCACGGGTGAGGAGCGGTTCAAGGCGCAGGTGCGCTATCGCACCGTTGGCGACGCCTCCTGCACCGCGGCCGTCCGCTCCGACGCGGACACCGTGGAGAAGGTCATCGAGGAGGTGGCGGCCACCCGGATCACCGAGCGCGGCGCCACCCGTGGTGACGACCGGGTCAGCGAGGCCGCCATGGAGGACCGCAAGCGGGAGGGCTACTTCTGATGAGCACCGAGATCACCGCGTCCGCGAATGCGGAGGCCCGGGCTGTTACCGGGGCCGGGCCGGAGGCCCGCGCGATGGACCTGCTGCGTTTCGCGACCGCCGGCAGCGTGGACGACGGCAAGTCGACCCTGATCGGCCGGCTGCTCTACGACACCAAGTCGCTCTTCACCGACCAGTTGGCCGCGGTGGAGGCGGTCAGCGCGGCCCGCGGCGACGAATACACGAACCTGGCACTGCTCACCGACGGTCTGCGGGCCGAGCGGGAGCAGGGCATCACCATCGACGTGGCGTACCGGTACTTCGCCACCCCGCGCCGCAAGTTCATCATCGCCGACACCCCGGGGCACATCCAGTACACCCGCAACATGGTCACCGGGGCGTCCACCGCCGACCTGGCGTTGATCCTGGTGGACGCCCGCAAGGGCCTGGTCGAGCAGTCCCGCCGACACGCGTTCCTGTGCTCGCTGCTGCGGGTGCCGCACCTGGTCCTCTGTGTCAACAAGATGGACCTGGTGGACTGGTCGCAGGAGGTCTACGAGCGGATCGCCGACGAGTTCACCGCGTTCGCCGCGAAGCTCGACGTACCGGACCTGACCGTGGTGCCGGTCTCCGCGTTGCGCGGCGACAACATCGTCACCCGCTCGGAGAACATGCCCTGGTACGAAGGCCCGTCGCTGCTGCACCACCTGGAGCGGGTGCACATCGCGAGTGACCGCAACCTGGTCGACGTCCGGTTCCCGGTGCAGTACGTGATCCGCCCGCAGTCCACCACGGTCACCGACTACCGCGGCTACGCCGGTCAGGTGGCCTCCGGCGTGCTCAAGCCGGGTGACGAGGTGATGGTGCTGCCGTCCGGCTTCACCAGCCGGATCGCCGCCGTGGAGACCGCCGACGGGCCGGTCGCGGAGGCGTTCCCGCCGATGTCGGTGACGGTACGGCTGGCCGACGAGATCGACATCTCGCGGGGTGACCTGATCTGCCGGCCGAACAACGCGCCGGCGGTGGCCCAGGACATCGAGGCGATGGTCTGCTGGATGGACGAGACAGCCCCCCTGCGGGTTGGCGGTCGGTACGCGATCAAGCACACCACCCGCTCGGCGCGGGCGATCGTGCGCGGCCTGCACTACCGGTTGGACATCAACTCGCTGCACCGCGACGAGTCGGCCGACGAGCTGCGGCTCAACGAGATCGGGCGGGTGCGGCTGCGGACGACGGTGCCGCTGCTCGCCGACGAGTACCGGCGAAACCGCACCACCGGAGGCTTTGTCATCATCGACGAGGCCACCAACCGCACGGTGGGCGCCGCCATGATCGTCGAAGCCACCTAAGCCGGCCCCGACCCGACTTCCGGCAAGATCACGCTCGATCCACGAAGTAGTGGCCCCACCCACTGGGCGAGGCCACTACTTCCATGTTCGAGCACGATCACCGGCCCAGGGTTACGGCCGGCGGGTGGCGGCGTTCGAGCACCATCACCGACCCACACGGTTACGGCAGGCGGGTGGCGCCGGGGGAGGGGAGGACCGTCACGGTGCCGGGGGCGGTGAAACCTCGCTCGGCGTAGGCGGCCTCGACGGCGGCGGTGACCTCGTCGGCGCGGTCGGCTTCGATCAGGGCCAGGACGCAGCCGCCGAAGCCGCCGCCGGTCATTCGGGCGCCCAGCGCGCCGGCCGCCAACGCCGCCTCGACCGCCGTGTCGATCTCCGGCACGGTGATCTCGAAGTCGTCGCGCATGGAGACGTGCGACGCGGTGAGCAGCGGGCCGATGTCACGCACCCGGGCCGCGCGCAGCAGCGCCACCGTGTCCAGTACGCGTTGGTCCTCGGTGACCACGTGCCGGACCCGTCGTCGGGTCTCCTCGTCGTCGAGCTGGGCCAGCGCGGTGTCGAGCTGGTCGACGCCCACGTCCCGCAGCGCGGGGACGCCGAGCGCGCTGGCCCCGGCCTCGCAGGAGCGGCGGCGGGCGGCGTACTCACCGTCGGCGTGCCGGTGCGGCGCCCGACTGTCGATGACCAGCACCGCCAGCCCGGCGGCGTCCAGGTCGAACGGGATCTGCTCGACCGACTCGTCGCGGCAGTCCAGGAACAGGGCGTGCCCGGCACAGCAGCGGATCACGGCGGACTGATCCATGATTCCGGTCGGCGCGCCCACGTAGACGTTCTCCGCCCGCTGCGCCAGCCGGGGCTGCAGTTCCGCGGGCAGCTCCAGCCCACCCAGGTCGAGCAGGGCGGCCAGCACCGCCGACTCCAGTGCGGCCGAGGAGGAGAGTCCAGAGCCCAGCGGTACGTCGGAGGCGATGGCCAGCCGTGCGCCCGGAACCCGGTGACCGGCCTCGCGCAGCGCCCAGACCACCCCGGCGACGTACGCGCCCCAGCCGGTCACCCGACCCGCCTCGGCGACGTCGTCCGCCCCGAAGGTGATCGTCTCGCCGGACAGCTCGGACCAGACCGTCCACTGCTCCGCGTCCTGCCGATCGGCGGCGACGACCGTACGCAACGGCAGCGCGAAGGGCAGCACGAACCCCTCGTTGTAGTCGGTGTGCTCGCCGATCAGGTTGACCCGGCCGGGAGCCGCCCAGCGGCCGGCGGCCTGGCCCCCGTACTGCGTGGTGAAGCCGGCGGCGGCCCGGTCTTCCACGGCGCGCGTGGGGTCGGTCACGGTGTCCCCTTCGGTCGCGACTGCGAGGCTCGCAAACCCGGCTCACTCCTCGCGCTCACCGCTGCTCCAGGATGTGCGTGCGGTAGAAGGCCCAGGCGTCGCCGACCATGTCGTGCAGGGTCGGCTTCTGCGGCACCCAGCCCAGCTCGTCGCGGGCTAACGCGGAGGAGGCGACCAGCTCGGCCGGGTCTCCCTCGCGGCGCGGGGCCACCTCGACCGGCAGCGGGTGCCCGGTGACCTCGCGGACCACGTCGACGACCTGGCGGTTGGTGAAGCCGTTGCCGTTGCCCAGGTTGTAGATCCGGTGTTGCCCGCTGGTGGCCGCCCCCAGCGCCAGCAGGTGCGCGCGGGCCAGGTCTGCGACGTGGATGTAGTCGCGGACGCAGGTGCCGTCCAGGGTGGGGTAGTCGTCGCCGAAGAGCTGGAGCTTCTCCCGCCGGCCGGCGGCGACCTCCAGCGCGATCGGGATCAGGTGTGTCTCCGGGTCGTGTCGTTCGCCGAGCGCGACGTCGCCGTCGAGGTGGGCGCCCACCACGTTGAAGTAGCGCAGCGACACGGCGGCCAGCCCGTGCGCGATCGTCTCGGAGGTGAGCACCATGTCGGCGGCGAGCTTGGTGGCGCCGTACGTGTTGGTGGGTGCCTTGACCGCGCTCTCCGGAATCGGCAGCGCGGTGGGGTTGCCGTAGACGGCGGCGGTGGAGGAGAAGACCATGCGGGGCACCCCGGCGGCCCGGACCGCGTCGATCAGGGCGAGTGTGCCGACCGTGTTGTTCTGCCAGTACAGCTCCGGCTTGACCATCGACTCGCCGGCGGCGATCAGGGCCGCGAAGTGCAGCACCCCGTCGAAGCCGGCGTCGGCGGTGAGGACGCGGGCGGCGTCGTGGATGGACGCCTCGACGTGGGTCGCGTCCGGGGCGAGCGCCTCGCGGTGCCCGGTGCGCAGGTCGTCCAGGACGACCACCTCGTGACCCGCGTCGAGCAGCATCCGGGTCACTACGCTGCCGATGAAGCCGGCCCCCCCGGTGACGAGCAGTTTCACGTCGTTTGCCTCCTGCCTGGCCCGCCCGGGACGGGGCCTTCGCTGATCACCCTAGGGTGGCGGTCGGTGCCCGTACCGACGGCACCGCCATCCTCATTCCATCATAAACTCTCATGATTAAACAGACCCGAACATATGCGGTCCGCTCCGCCCGATCCCCGGTGCGGTGAGCGAACGGTGTCTACCATCTCTGTCATGCGGGAAGCGGCCCGTACCGGGCTCCGGCGACGCGTGCGGGTGCGGCCCCGTCGCGACCCCGGGCCGCTCGCCCGAGCCGTCGCCCGCGTGCTGGTCCGCACCGCCGACGGCGCCTCCCGACTCGTCACCGACCTACTCGGCGCCGGACCGGCGGCTGGCCGGGAGCGCATCACCGAGGCCGAGTTGCGGGACCTGGTCGCGGCGAACACCGTGCTCGACCCGGACGAACGGCGGATCATCGACGAGGTCCTGGTGGCCGGCGCCAGCCTGATCCGCGAGGTGATGATGCCGCGCACCGAGGTCGTCTTCCTCCCGGCGCGGCTCACCATCGCCGAGGCCGCCCGGCTGGTCCGCGCCGAAACGCACACCCGCTACCCGGTCACCGACGGCACCCACGACGACGTGGTCGGCTTCGTGCACCTCCGGGACGTGCTGCTGCGGCCGGACGCCGACTCGTGTGCCACCGTCGGCGAACTGGCCCGGGAGGTGAAGCGACTTCCCGGCAGCAAACGGGTGCTACCCGCGCTGACCGAGATGCGCCGGGAGGGCCAGCACCTGGCGGTGGTGGTCGACGAGTACGGCGGCACCGCCGGCATCGTCACGCTGGAGGACCTCATCGAGGAGTTGATCGGCGAGATCCGCGACGAGTACGACACCACGTCGGACCCGGTGCACACCGGCCTGCCGGCCGTGGTGGACGGCCGCCTCAACCTCGCTGACTTCGCCGAACGGACCGGGGTGGCGCTACCCGCCGGGCCGTACGAGACGGTCGGCGGGTTCGTGATGGCGGCGCTGGGTCGGCTTCCGGTGACCGGCGACGAGGTGCCGGTGTCCGGTGAGCCGGCCGACGTCGGCGGGCCGGGCCCGGCCGCTCCCCCGGGCGGCTGGCTGCTGCGGGTCCTCGCGCTGGACGGCCGGCGGGTGGCCCGGCTCGCGGTCTCCGCCGTCCGGATGCCGGAGCAGCAGCGCCGCGAGCAGGACACCGAGCAGCGCCGCGAGCACCGTGTCGGGCCGGCGCGGGAGACGGTGGCCGGGCAGCGCCACGGGTTGCCGGACGGCCCGACGCGCCGGGTCGGTCCGGACGCGCCACCCGAGGTCAGCACCCCGACACCGGCGGGCCGCGGCCGACCCGCCGGCCCGTCATGACGGACCCGGTTGCTTGCTGACAGAATTATCGCCATGTCCGACGTTCCCGCCCGTCCCCGCGTCTTCTCCGGCATCCAGCCGACGGCCGACTCGTTCCACCTCGGCAACTATCTGGGCGCGGTGCGGCACTGGGTGGCGTTGCAGGAAACCCACGACGCGTTCTACTGCGTGGTCGACCTGCACGCCATCACCGCGGGACACGACCCGGCGCTGCTGCGCCAACGGACGCGGGTGGCCGCCGCCCAGCTCTTCGCGGTCGGGCTCGACCCGGAGCGCAGCACCCTGTTCGTGCAGTCGCAGGTGCCCGAGCACCCGCAGTTGGCCTGGGTGCTCGGCTGCATCACCGGCTTCGGTGAGGCCAGCCGGATGACCCAGTTCAAGGACAAGTCGCAGAAGCAGGGCAACGAGCGGGCCAGCGTCGGGCTGTTCACCTACCCGGTCCTGCAGGCCGCCGACATCCTGCTCTACCAGGCCAACGCGGTGCCGGTCGGCGAGGACCAGCGCCAGCACCTGGAGCTGTCCCGGGATCTGGCCCAGCGGTTCAACTCGCTGTTCGGCCCGACGTTCACGGTGCCCGCCCCGCACATCGTCAAGGACACCGCGAAGATCACCGACCTCCAGGACCCGACGGCGAAGATGTCGAAGTCGTCGTCCTCGCCGGCCGGCATCATCGACCTGTTGGACGATCCGGCGCGGTCCGCGAAGAAGATCCGGTCGGCGGTCACGGACACCGGTCGGGAGATCGTCTTCGACGCCGCGACGAAGCCGGGGGTGTCCAATCTGCTGACCATCCACTCGGCGCTCAGTGGCCGCGGCATCGACGAGTTGGTGGGCGCTTTCGCCGGCCGCGGCTACGGCGACCTGAAGAAGGAGTTGGCCGAGGTGGTGGCGGAGTTCGTCCGTCCGGTCCAGGAGCGCACCCGCGCCTTCCTCGACGACCCGGCGCAGTTGGACAAGCTGCTCGCCGCCGGCGCGGAGAAGGCCCGCGCGGTGGCGGCGGCGACCCTACGGTCCACGTACGAGCGGGTCGGGTTCTTCCCGCCCGTGCGCGGCGAGTAGCTCCGCGGGACAGATGAACGGGTCGGTGGCCGGAGGGGCGGCGCGAAGCGTGGATCGCAGTGGCGGGGTGCCGCCGACCGGCGACACCATCCAGATCGGCATCGCGGTGGACATTCCCGAGCCCTGGGGTGCCCAGCTCACCCGGCGTCGGGTCGAGGCCGGCGACCCACTCGCGGTGCCCGCGCACGTGACGTTGCTCGGGCCGACCGAGATCCAGACGACGAGCCTGCCCGCCGTCGAGCGGCACCTGGCCGCCGTCGCCGCCACGCACCTGCCGTTCGCGCTGCACCTGCGGGGCACCGGTACGTTCCGTCCGGTCACCCAGGTGGTGTTCGTCGCGGTGGCCGCCGGCATCAGCGAGTGTGAGTTGCTGGCCGCCGCCATCACCTCGACGCCGGAGCTACACCGCAAGGCCCGCTTCCCGTACCATCCGCACGTCACCGTGGCACAGGACGTGGCACCGGAGACACTGGACCGGGTGTACGAGGATCTGGCCGACTTCTCCGCGATGTTCGAGGTCGACGCGTTCACCCTCTTCTCGCACAGCGGGGAGGCCCGGTGGCAGCCGCGTCGGGACTTTCGCCTCGGCACCTGAACCGTCGGCGACGCGCCGGTCGGTGCGCATCGGTTGCCGGTTGCCACTACGGCGGTGGGAGATCGGCGAGGATGATCGCGTGAACGTGATCGGCTGGATCGAAGCGGGCATCGACCGCTGGGTGAGCGCCGCGCGCCACCGGTCGGGGCTCTTCGATCACGTGTGGCGCGCCGGCACCCTGTACGGCGAGGTGCTGGCCGGGCGGCTGGCCGCCGCGATTGCCTACTACGGCTTCTTCGCGGTGTTCGCCCTCGCCCTTGTCGCGTTCTCCATCTTCGGCGCGATCCTGGAGGACAACGACGACGTCAGTGCGGCGGCAGCCGACTTCCTCAAGGAGAACCTGCCCTTCCTGGACGCCGAGCAGATCGCCAACTCCAGCGGCACGGTCGGTGTGGTCGGCCTGGTCATCCTGGTCTTCACCGGGATCGGCTGGGTGGAGGCCATCCGGTCCTCGCAGCGACTGATGTACGACCTCAACCAGCAGCCGGGCAATCTGGTGATCCGGCGGCTGGTCGACCTGGGCGTGATGATCGGCATCTTCGTGCTGCTCGGCCTCTCGGTCGCGGCGGTGGACGCGTTGGAGTCGTTTCTGCGTTTCCTGCTGCGCAGCACCGGGTCGGTGGGTCTCACCACGATCAGCGCGGTGCTCAGCGTGCTCGTCAACGCGGTCCTCGCCACCGCGTTGCTCCTCGCGGTGCCCCGGCTGCGGATGAGCCGGTCCCGGTTGCGCCCGGTGGTGCTGTTGGTGGCCGTCGGCATCACCCTGTTGAACACGCTGGGGCGGTACTACGTGGTGCGTACCGAGCGGAATCCGGCGTACACGGTGGTGGCCGGCGCCGTCGGGCTGCTGCTCTACCTCTATCTGCTCAACCAACTGGTGCTCTTCGGTGCCGCGCTCCTCGCCACCAGCAAAAACGGGCGGGTCGTGGACCTGGCTGCGGCCGCCGCCCCGGCGGAGGCCGCCGCCCCGGCGGGCGTGGTCGACGAGGACACCGATCCCGGTACGCCAGGCGGTGCGAGCTGAGGACGGAGGGTGTACAGATGCTGATCTCGGTCGACGCGGACTCGTCGGTGCCGCCGTACGAGCAGGTCAGGGGGCAACTCGCCGAGCTGATCGGCGACGGTCGGCTGCCGGTCGGGTGTCGACTGCCCACCGTCCGGCAGCTCGCCGCCGACCTCGGGCTGGCCGCGAACACGGTGGCCCGGGCGTACCGGGAGTTGGAGGCGGCGGGGTTGCTGGAGACCCGGGGGCGCAACGGCACGTTCGTCGCCCCCGGCCGGGACGACGCCGTCGACCGGCTGCACCGGGTTGCCGTCGAGTACGCCGCCGAGGCACGGCGGCTGGGCGTCCCCCCGGACCGTGCTGTCGCTCTGGTCCGCGCTGCCGTCGACGCCACCCGGCACGACTGAGCCGAGAACGGAGAGACGCTCCGTCGGCGAAGCTCGCGTTTCCGTGCCACCAGCCAATCTCGCCGTTGGCCGGGCACCTCCGGGCCCGGCCGACATTGACCCCTGTGCCACCTCTGGGTAGCGTTCATCGCCGCCTGCGGCGAGTGGTGACGCTGCTGCCGCCTGAGCAATGACACGGGGAGGCCAGTGAACGAGACCGGACGGGATGCCGGATCAGTTCCGGTGGACCGCAGGACGACGCCGAGAAGATGGCTCCTGCTGGCGGTGCCTGCCGTGGTGCTGGTGCTGGGTGCGCTGGCGGCCGTCGTGGTGCCGCGAGACACGGACGGACCCCCGACACGCTTCGCTAGTCCGCTGGACGCCCTGGGCGAACCGCTGCCCGGCCGGGCCCCGACCATCGCCCCCACCAAAGTGTTCGAGGTTTTCCCCGGCTTGACACCGAACAGGGTCACCACCGCCTGGGCGAAGCGGTGGCCGGTCCCGGTCACGATGGACGGCGCGCTGCACACCATCCGGGTGACCCTGCCGGCCACCCAGGGCGAACTGTCGGCGGCGGTCGGTCAGCCCTCAAAGGACCGTCGGGACGAGGTGGCCCAGGTCCTCTGCCTCGTGAAGCTGCGTGATGCCGTGCGGCGGCCGTTGCTGCAGACGCTGGTCGACGGTTGCATCGGCCCGGCCCTCACGGCGAAGGAGCGCAGGGCAGTGCTCGACTGGCTGATCGGCCTGGATTTCTCCGTCCCGAATCACGAGTTCCGGCGGACCCCCAGCTACGAACTGCTCGCCGACCACAACTCCGACACGAGCTTCGCGCTCGAGCTGTTCGCACGCTGATCCAGCGGGACACCCCGTCAGGCCGGCTGACCGTGGCCGGCTGACCGTGGCCGGCTGACCGTGGCCGGCCACCCACCGGACGGGCGAAAACTGAGCCGAAAGCCGCCGACGCTCGCGTTCGCGGACCATGATGAGCCGGTGGGCGCACTCATGACACTGGACCTGCCGGCTGACTCGCCGCTCCTCGGGCTGCCCTGGATCATCACCTTCGGTCCGCTCGGTGACCTCGACGAGTGGGAGCCGGTGGTCTGCGGGCCGTACGAGCGGCCGCACGCGTTGGCACTGGCCGAGGCGGTGGTGGCCGAGGAGCAACTGATGGCGGTGGTGGAGCCGTTGCTGCCGGCGCTGTCCGCCGACGAGATCCGCGGTGAGATCGCCGCCGCGCAGGTCGCCGCCGAGGACGAGGCCCGCCAGGTCGAGGGCGCTGATCTGTACGGCGACTTCGAGGACGTGATCGACGAGGAGTTGGACGCCGCCGTCGACGAGGCCGGCCACGGTGCGCCCGCCGAGCCGCCGAATGAGGCAGAGGTACGCGAAGGCTTCACCCGGATCGCGGCGCTGCTCACCGCGAAGTGACAGCCGGCCCACCACCGGCGGCACACGGACACCGGCGCCACGCGGAGCGAACTCCGCGTGGCGCCGGTGACACCTCACCCCCCACCACAAGGGGTCGGTAGCCCAGCCGCCCGTCGGCGCGGGGCACAACGAACGACCAGGTCGAGTGGTTGTTACCCGTTCAGCGCCGTTGTAACCAGGCAGCCGCGTCAATCGGCAGCAGGTAAACGTCGTCCGGTCCGGTGAGCGCGTCGCTGGCGACGAGCGGCTGACCGTACCCGTCGATCCTGACCGGTGTGCCGCTGAGGTTGACCATGCAGATCAGCGTGCTGTCGCCGGCGGTGCGGGTGAAGGCCAGCACGCCCGGCTCGCTCTCCAGCCAGGTGATCCCGTCGGCCTCGTCGGCCAACGCCGGGTGCTGGTGGCGGATCCGCAGCGCGGCCCGGTACAGCTCCAACGTCGAGTCGGGCATGCCGGTCTGCGCGCTGACGGACAGTGCCCGCCAGGTTGCCGGGGCGGGCAGCCAGCTCAGCTCGCTGCCGGCCGGGCCGAAGCCGTACGGGGCCAGCTCGCCGTTCCACGGGATGGGCACCCGGCAGCCGTCGCGGCTCTCGCCGGTGCGCAGGAACGCCGGGTCCTGGCGCAGCTCGTCCGGAAGGTCGAGGACCTCCGGCAGGCCCAGTTCCTCGCCCTGGTACAGGTAGGCGCAGCCGGGCAGGGCGAGCATCAGCAGGCTGGCGGCGCGGGCCCGGCGCAGCCCTTCGACGCCGTCGCCGTAGCGGGTGACGTGCCGCTGCTTGTCGTGGTTGGACAGCACCCAGGTGGTCGGCGCCCCGACGACGCTCGCCTCGGCCAGAGCTGTGTCGATCACCTTGCGGAACGAGTCGGCCGACCAGGTGGCGTCGAGGAAGTCGAAGCTGAAGGCCTGGTGCAACTCGTCCGGACCGATGTAGCGGGCCAGGCGCTGGGGCGTCTCGGCCCACGCCTCGGCGACCGCCATCCGACCCCCGGGGTAGCTGTCCAGGATGGGTCGCCAGGCGCGGTAGATCTCGTGCACCTCGTCCTGGTCGAAGTAGGGGAGCCGGCCCCTGCCGAGCAGCTCGACCTGGCGCTGGCCGGTGGTCGTCGTGCTGAAGCCGACGTCCGGCAGCCCTTCGGCCTTGATCATGCCGTGTGCCACGTCGACGCGGAATCCGTCCACGCCCCGGTCCAGCCAGAACCGCAGCACGTCCTCGAATTCGGCACGGACCTCCGGGTGACGCCAGTTCAGGTCCGGCTGGGCGGGGTCGAACAGGTGCAGGTACCACTGGCCGTCGGCGATCCGGGTCCAGGCGGGGCCGCCGAAGATGCTCTCCCAGTCGTTCGGGGGCACTTCGCCGTGCGTGCCCTGGCCCTCGGCGAAGAGGTAGCGGGCCCGCTCCGGCGAGCCGGGGCCGGCGGCGAGGGCGGCGGTGAACCACGGGTGCGCGTGGGAGGTGTGGTTGGGCACCAGGTCGACGATGATCCGCAGACCGAGGGCGTGCGCGTCGGTGATCACCGCGTCGAAGTCGGCGAGGGTGCCGAACATCGGGTCGACGTCCCGGTAGTCGGCGACGTCGTACCCGCCGTCGATCATCGGGGAGGTGTAGAAGGGGGTCAGCCAGAGCGCGTCCACCCCGAGGTCGCGCAGGTACGGCAGGCGTTGTCGAATGCCCTGGAGATCGCCGGTGCCGTCGCCGTCGCTGTCGGCGAAGCTGCGGACGTACACCTGGTAGACGACCGCGGAACGCCACCAGCGGTGATCATCGGTGTGCGACGGGGTGGCGGTGCTGATCATCGGAGCAATATGCCGCTCCAGAGCTGCAAGAGTCAAGCAGATCTTGCGTAAGGCAGACGCGCGGTGCTCGGCGCGACCGCGGTGGAGCCGCGCACCACCAGCTCCGGGCGGAACAGGTACTCCGAGTGCGGAGCGCCGTACCCGTTGATCTCGTCCACCAGGGCGCGGACGGCGGCCACCGCCATCGCGGTGACCGGTTGCCGCATGGTGGTCAGCGGCGGGTCGGTGAACGCCATCAGCGGCGAGTCGTCGTAGCCGACCACGGAGACGTCCTCGGGCACCCGGAGGCCGCGTTGGCGGGCCGCCCGGATCGCGCCGAGCGCCATCAGGTCGGAGCCGCAGACCAGGCCGGTGACGCCGCGGTCGAGCAGCCGGCCGGCCGCCGCCTCGCCACCCTCCACACCGAACAACGACAGCTCGGCCAGTGGGCCGAGGTTGGCCTCCGCCACACCGGCGAGTCGGGTCATCGCCGAGCGCCAGCCGGACACCTTGCGCCGCACCGGAACGAACCGGTCCGGGCCGGTGATCAGGCCGATCCGTCGGTGCCCGAGCGCGACCAGGTGGGCGACGGCCAGTTCGGCGGCCTCCCGGTCGTCACAGGAGACGAAGGGGGCGCCGACGTCCGGCACGTGTCCATTGATCATCACCACCGGCAGCGGCCGGGCGAGCAGCGCCCGGTAGCGGTCGTGGTTGGCGGCGGTGTCGGCGTGCAGACCGGACACGAAGACGATTCCGGAGACCTGCCGGTCCAGCAGCATCTCCACGTACTCGTCCTCGGTCACGCCCCCGGCGCTCTGGGTGCAGAGCACCGGGGTGAACCCGCTCTGCGCCAGGGTCGACTCGATGACCTGGGCGAAGGCGGGGAAGATCGGGTTGTCCAGCTCCGGCACCACAAGGCCGACCAGCCCGGCGCTGCGCTTGCGCAGCCGGGCCGGGCGCTCGTAGCCGAGCACGTCAAGTGCGGTGAGGACGGCCTGCCGGGTCTCCGGTGCCACGCCGGGGCGGTCGTTGAGCACCCGCGACACCGTGGCCTCGCTGACTTCGGCCTGCTGGGCGATGTCGGACAGTCGAGCGCGCATGGCGGCACTTTAGCCCACCGGCAAGTTCTTGCCGGGCGCACTGCAAGCCGTTGCACGGTTGGCAAGAATGTGCGGACCGCCGGTGGGGCTCCGGGCGTCCGGCTCGCCGCCGCGACTCGTGGCCGGGGCCAGCGGCCGCGCCGAGCGGAACCGCCGCGCCGACCCACCGGACCCCCTACTACAAAGTGTCGTTGATAGGGGAGGATGAGTGACGTGGAAGCACTGCGACTCATCCTCCTCTATGTCCATCTGATCGGCTTCGCCCTGCTGCTCGGCGGCTCGATCGCCCAATACCTCAGTGGCCGGATCCGGATCAACCCGGCGATGCTCTGGGGGGCGGTGATCCAGTTGCTGACCGGGCTCGGCCTCTCCGCGCCGCTGCGCGACGGCGACGAGCCGGCACCCGCGAAACTTGTGACGAAGTTGGTCATCGCGTTGCTGATCTTCGTCATGGTCTTCTTCTCGCGGAAGCGGGACGTGGTAAACCGTGGTCATTTCCTCGCGATAGTCGGTCTGACCCTGGTCAACGCGGCGGTCGCGGTCTTTTGGCGGTAACGTCCGAGGGGGGCCGCCGCCCCGGGGAAACGGACGTTACGGACGCCTCGACACGCCGTTACCAGCACCAGGAGTGACGTGCCCCACGCAAGGGTTACACCCGGGTAACAGGCGCTCAACAGTCGTGCACGATTGTCGGCCGGTGGGTGGGCGCGGGCGTACGCTCCCGTCCGTAACGTGGGACAGCCGGCGGCACACCGCAGGTCGGCTGATGGGCTGCCACCGCACTAGGCGCGGTGAGCAATGGGAAGGAGACGTCTTGCGCTCGGTGCGTGGGATGCGGATCGCCTCGATCGTCGCGGTGGGTGGGCTCGCGCTCACCGCCGCCGCTTGTGGCGAGGCCCCCAAGGATGACAACAACGCCGGCAGTGGCGCCAAGAAGTTCAGCGCCTGCATGGTGACCGACGTCGGCGGCATCGACGACAAGTCGTTCAACGCCTCGGCCTGGAAGGGCCTGCAGGACGCCAAGGCTGCCAACGACAACATCGACATCAAGTTCGTCGCGTCGAAGGCCGAGGCCGACTACGAGCCGAACCTGACGCAGTTCGTCAACCAGAAGTGCAACTTCATTCTGGCCGTTGGTGGCCTGATGTCCGACGCCACCAAGAAGATCGCGGCGGCGAACCCGAGCCAGGAGTTCGGCATCGTCGACTCCAACCCGGGTCTGGACAACATCTACCCGATGCAGTTCGACACCGCCCAGGCCGCGTTCCAGGCGGGTTACCTGGCCGCCGGAATGACCAAGAGCGGCAAGGTCGCCACCTACGGTGCGATCCCGATCCCGCCGGTGACGATCTTCATGGACGGCTTCGTCGACGGCGTGGCCTACTTCAACACCACAAAGAAGAAGAACGTCCAGGCGCTGGGTTGGAACAAGGAGACCCAGAAGGGCTCCTTCACCAACGACTTCGCCAAGCAGGACGAGGGCAAGAAGGTCTCCGACGCGCTGGTCGCCCAGGGCGCGGACATCATCATGCCGGTCGCCGGCGGCTCCGGCCTCGGCACCACCGCCGCGGCCAAGGCCTCGGGCGGCAAGTACAGCACCATCTGGGTCGACGTCGACGGCTGCCAGAGCACCCCGGACTGCTCGGCGATCATCACCACCGTGGTCAAGAACATCCCGGAGGCCGTCAAGGAGGCCGTGGTCAAGGCCGCCGCCGGTGACAAGCTGCCGGCCAAGCCGGGCTTCGTCGGCACCCTGGCCAACAACGGCGTCTCGCTCGCCCCGTACCACGACTTCGACAGCAAGGTTCCGGCCGAGCTGAAGGCGGAGATCGACAAGATCAAGGCGGACATCGCCGCCGGCACCATCACCGTCACCTCGAAGGCCCAGCCGACCAAGTGACAACCGGCCGGCCCCTCCGGTGAGATCATCGGAGAGGTCGGCAGGGGACAGGTACGACCGACCGGCCGCTCTGGCCCCGCGGGTGACCGTGGGGGTCGGAGCGGCCGATCGCGCACCACGTCAACCGGGCCGCTCGGGTCGGGTCGACGGCAGCTAGGCTGCACCATCGCTCGCACTCCAGGAGGTTGCGCTGAGACTCGAACTGCGCGGCATCACCAAGCGGTTCGGTGATCTGGTCGCCAACGACCACATCGACCTGACGGTGGAGCCTGGAGAGATTCACGCCCTGCTCGGCGAGAACGGCGCGGGCAAGTCGACACTGATGAACGTGCTCTACGGGCTCTACCAGCCCGACGAGGGCGAGATCCTGGTCGACGGCAAGCCGTTGAAGCTGAAGGGCCCATCCGACGCGATCGGCGCCGGGATCGGCATGGTGCACCAGCACTTCATGCTGGTGCCGGTCTTCACCGTCGCCGAGAACATCATGCTCGGCGCCGAGCAGACCCGGGGCGGCATCGCCGGTTTCCTGGACCGCCGCCGCGCCCGGCGCGAGGTCACCGAGGTGTCCGAGCGCTACAACCTGCGGGTCGACCCGGACGCGGTGATCGAGGACCTGCCGGTCGGCATCCAGCAGCGCGTCGAGATCGTCAAGGCGCTCACCCGCGACGTCGACCTGCTCATCCTGGACGAGCCGACCGCCGTGCTCACGCCGCAGGAGACCGAGGAGCTGTTGACGGTCATGCGGTCGCTCAAGGCGGCCGGCAAGTCGATCGTCTTCATCACCCACAAGCTCGGCGAGGTCAAGGCCATCGCCGACCGGATCACCGTGATCCGACGCGGAAAGACCGTGGGCACCGCCTCCCCGGAGGCCAGCCGGGACGAGTTGGCGGCCCTGATGGTCGGGCGCAGCGTCCGGCTGACCGTGGACAAGGCCCCGGCGACTCCCGGTGCGCCCGTGCTGGAGGTGACCGGGCTCGTCGTCGACGACGACCGGCAGATCCGCGCGGTCGACGGCATCGACCTGACCGTGCGCGCCGGTGAGGTGCTCGGCGTGGCGGGCGTACAGGGCAACGGTCAGACCGAACTGATCGAGGCGATCATGGGCCTGCGCCCGGTGCTCGCCGGCACGGTCAGCCTGGTCGGCGACCGGATCGACGGCTGGAAGCCCAAGAAGGTGCTCCGCGCGGGCGTCGGCTACGTGCCCGAGGACCGCAGCGTGGACGGCCTGGTCAAGGAGTTCAGCGTCGCGGAGAACCTGGTGCTGGACATCTACGACCGGCCACCGTTCGGTGCCGGGCTCGCGCTGAAGCCGGACGCGATCGCCGCCTCCGCGAAGGAACGGATCGAGCAGTTCGACGTCCGTACCTCGTCGGCCGACGCGGCGGTCGGCACCCTCTCCGGTGGCAACCAGCAGAAGGTGATCGTGGCCCGGGAGTTGTCCCGGCCGCTGAAGCTCTTCATCGCCGCCCAGCCGACCCGTGGCGTCGACGTCGGGTCCATCGAGTTCATCCACAGCCAGATCATCCGCGAGCGGGACATCGGCACCGCCGTCCTGGTGGTCTCCAGCGAGCTCGACGAGGTGATCGGGCTGGCCGACCGGATCGCGGTGATGTACCGCGGTCGGATCATCGGCATCGTCGGCCCGGACACCCCGCGCGAGGAGATCGGCCTGCTGATGGCCGGCATCACCCCGGACGCGGCCCACGAGCCCGACCCGGACGCCGTGCCCAGCGACGGGCCGGCCACCGACGGGAGCCCGGCGAGCGACCCGGGCTCCGCGAGCGAGGACGAGGCATGACCAACCCCCCAACCCCGCAGTCCGGCTCGCCGGACAAGGAACCGGCGAGCGAGGCGCAGGCCGCGCAGAACACGCTCGGCAACACCGAACGGGCCGAGGTGGCGACCGAGCCGGGCGGGCCGGCGTCCACGCCCAAGCCGGAGCAGAAGCCGAGTCTGGGCCGGTTGTTTCTGGACAACCTCTGGGCGGCCAACACCTTCACGGTGACCCTGCTGTCGCTGGTGCTGGCGATCGTGGTCGGCGCGGTGCTGATGATCATTTCTGATCCGACCGTGCTGTCCACGTACTCGTACATCACCTCCCGACCGTCCGACGCGATCAACTCCAGCTGGACGCTTGTCAGCGAGGCCTACGCGAACCTGTTCAAGGGCTCGGTCTTCGACCCCGAGGCGTTCTCCGGCTGGGTGAACGGCACCGGCAGCTGGCAGGCCGTGCTCGCGCCGATCTCGGAAACGCTCACCTACGCCGCGCCGCTCGTCTTCACCGGCCTGTCGGTGGCGCTGGCCTTCCGGGGCGGGCTGTTCAACATCGGCGCCCAGGGTCAGGCCACCATCGGTGTGATCATGGCGGCCCTGGCCGGCTTCCTGCTGCCCCTGCCGCCCGGCCTGCACCTGCTGGTGGCGGTGCTGGCCGGCGCTCTGGGCGGAGCGATCTGGGGTTTCATCCCCGGCATCCTCAAGGCCCGTGCCGGAGCGCACGAGGTGATCAACACGATCATGCTCAACTACGTCGCCACGTACTTCCTCACCTGGTTGATCGTGCAGAACGGCGTGCAGGACCCGAACCGCACCGACGCGATCAGCAAGGCGGTGGACACCTCCGCCCAGCTGCCCCGACTGCTCGGCGACAATCTGCGGGTGCACGCCGGCATCCTGCTCGCCGTGCTGGCCACCTGGGCGGTCGCCTGGCTGCTGAACCGTTCGACGCTCGGCTTCGAGCTGCGGGCGGTCGGCGCCAACCCGGATGCCGCCCGCACCGCGGGCATCAGCGTCACGCGGACGTACATCTTGATCATGGTGTTCGCCGGCATCCTGGCGGGCCTCGGTGGCTCGAACATGGTGCTGGGCTCGACCGCCAGCGCGTTGACCCCGCTGGTGGTCGCGCAGATCGGCTTCGACGGCATCCTGGTGGCGTTGCTGGGGCGGGTGAAGCCCTGGGGGGTGCTGCTGGCCGCGTTGCTGTTCGGGGCGTTGCAGGCCGGCGGCAACCGGATGCAGTCGTACTCCGGGATCTCGCTGGAGCTGGTGACCGTGCTCCAGGCGCTGATCGTCATCTTCATCGCCGCGCCGGCCCTGGTGAAGGCGATCTTCCAGCTCCGGGCCGCGCGCGCCGCCCGGTTGCAGACGAGCCTGGCGAAGGGCTGGTAACTCATGTCCACCATGGCTGTCCCCGACATCGCGGTCGCCCCGGTCGACGAGGGCTTCTGGACGCGGAGCCGCAAGGTCGGCCTCACGCTGCTGGGGCTCGGCCTGCTGGCCGCGGTGCTCTTCGGCGCGCTCGCCACCGACCAGCAGGCCCGATTCACCCTCAGCGACGACGCGGCCGGCGCCGCACTGGAGATCAACGGCACGATCGGGGCGATCCTGTTCGGGATCATCGCGATCGCCGCCGGTGCGGCGCTGCTCGCCGGGGTGCCGAAGCGGTGGTTCCTCCCGGTGCTCGGCGTCGGGCTGGTCGGCTTCGTGCTCTCGTTCCTCTGCTGGCAGGTCTCCGCCGCGCCGGCCGGGCAGAACTTCATGCCGCTGGTCAACATCATCCGGGGCACGTTCATCCTGGCCCTGCCGCTGATCTTCGGCGCGCTCGCCGGGGTGCTCTGCGAACGCTCCGGCGTGGTCAACGTGGCCATCGAAGGTCAGTTGCTGATGGGCGCGTTCAGCGGCGCGCTGTTCGGCAGCATCTCCGGCAGCGTCTGGGTGGGCCTGGTCGCCGCCGCCATCGGTGGCGCGTTCATCTCGCTGCTGCTGGCCGTCTTCGCGATCCGCTACCTGGTCGACCAGGTCGTCATGGGCATCGTGCTGAACCTGCTGGCGGTCGGCGTCACCGGCTTCCTCTACGAGCGGCTGATGCAGACCGACGCGGCGAAATACAACAGCGCGCCCCGCTTCAGCAACTGGGAGATCCCGTTGCTGAAGGACATCCCGGTGCTCGGGCCGGCGCTGTTCCGCGGCAACATCTTCCTCTACCTGGGCCTGCTGCTGGTGCTGGTGATCCACATCGGGTTGTTCCGGACCCGGTGGGGTCTGCGGACCCGCTCGGTCGGCGAACACCCGATCGCCGCGGACACGCTCGGCGTCAAGGTGCTGCGGGTGCGCTACCGCAACGTGCTGCTGGCCGGGGTGGTCGCCGGCATCGGCGGCGCGTCCTACACGCTGGCGCTCTACTCGTTCACCAAGAACATGATCGGCGGTAAGGGCTTCATCGCCCTGGCCGCGCTGATCTTCGGCCGGTGGAACCCGACCGGCGCGCTGCTCGCCGCCCTCTTCTTCGGGTTCGCCGACCAGCTCGCCACCTATTTGGGCGCGATCAGCAGCTCGATCCCCAGCCAGTTCCTGGCCATGCTGCCCTACCTGGCGACGATCCTGGCGGTCGCCGGGCTGGTCGGCCGGGTCCGGGCACCGGCCGCCGACGGCAAGCCGTACATCAAGGGCTGACCCCGGAGCCGCGCCCCCCCCGCCCCCCCCCCCCGCCCCCCCCCCCCCCCCCCCCCCCCCACCAAAAAAAAAACAAACAAAAAAAAAAAAAAAAAAAAAAAAAAAAACNNACGTACGGGGGGGGGGGGGGGGGGGGGGGGGGGGGCGGGCCCCCCCCCCCCCCCCCCCCACCCACCCACCCACCCCCCCCCCCCCCCCCCCCCGCCGCGCGGGCCCCCCCCCCCCCCCCCCCCCGCCCCGCGCCCATCCAGCCCTTCCAGAGGTACGCCTGAACGTGGCGTGACGGCGAATATCCCCGGGGGCGTCGCGCCGACCGGACACAGAGAGCCTCTTCGGTGCTCTGCCTGGATCAGCCGAGCGGCCCGATCCGCTTGGCCAGGTCGACGAACGACTGCCACGTCTGCGGATTGAAGTGAAGGACGCCGCCATCGCGGTCCTTGGTGTCGCGCACGAGCACGACGTCGGGCAGGTTGTCGGCCACCTCTACGCACGATCCGCCATTGGAGCCGGAGCGAGTCGACTTGTGCCAGCGGGCACCGGTCATGTCCATGTCTGCACCGTTTCCTTAATCAGCTCGAGTGACTGCCTACGGGAGAGGGCTTCGCCTCTGACCACCTCCCACGTCGCCTGGAGGTTAGCAAGGTCATCGGCACTGCTGACTACCTGTGCTCGCACCTGGTGATCAAGGTGAGCGACCACCGCGCCATCAGGCTGGGTAGCCAGGATGAACCCGCCCTGCAATCCAGGGTAGAGGCCGGCATCCTCGGTTACCACGAGTATCTGCACGTGCGGCAGTTGGGCCATCTTCGCCAGGTGGGCGAGCTGTTCGGGCATGACGTCCGGACGACCCACGATCGGCCGGCGCAGCACCATCACGTCGATCACTGCGACAAGTTGAACGGGGCGGTCGCCGACAATGATCGCTTGGCGGCCCAGTCGAGAGGCGACGCGCTGCTCGATCTCGTCCTGACTGAGCAGGTTGTGCGCCAGCGTCGCGCGCGCGTACGCCTCGGTCTGGAGCAGGCCCGGCATCCACGCCGGCTCGTACCAGCGCAGGAGGGTGGCCTCCTGTTCCCACTTGATCCACTCATGTAGCCACTCGGGGTCGACCTTGGACAGTTCCCTGAGCATTCGCGTAAACCGGCCACCCGCGTTGTCCTCGCGAAGCGGATCGTGCCCGCGATCTACAGCCCGAACGTATTCGCTCGTAGGCTGGCGTCCGCCGGTCTCCACCGAGCTGACATGGGATGCCGAGTAGCCGATCGTCTTGCCGAAGTCCTCCTGACTCAACCTGAGCTGGGCGCGCAGGAGGCGCAGCTCCGACACCACGTAATCGATCACGCTGCCCATGGCTCCTCATCCCCTGCTCGATCTCATCGGCATGCTTCTCAAGGTTGCCCAGCGCTGCTCACCGAGCGTGTTCGGTGAGGTCATTCAGCGTGAGCGCGTATCGAAGATAGTCCGGTCCCCAGCAGAGTGTGAAGTCCGCGGCCTCGTCGAGATGCTCGCCGACGGTGCCTCGCCCACCGCGCGGTTCGGAGTCGGGATCTGGACCGATGCGGCACCACATTGGTGAACCGAAGGCAGGAGTGACGAGACCATGCTCAGCACCCAGGCGCCACCACCGCTCGTGGGCCCGAAGCCCAACCGCCCGAGGGAGTACGGCGATCGGGCTCCGCACACCCCGCTGCGCCCGATGTGGTTCTGCCGAGCGGACGGCCAGCCCTGGCCCTGCGCGGACGCTCGGCTGCGCCTGAAGGCGGAGTTCGAGGACAACATGCAGGGCCTGGCCATCTATCTGGCGGGCATGTACTACGAGGCGAGTCGCGATCTGTACCACCTGAACCCTCACGACGGACCCAGCCCACGCGACCTGTTCGACCGCTTCGTGGCCTGGGGCCCGTTCCGCAGGTCGATCATCGAGGATCGGTGAGGGTAGAAGGTCGCAGAAGTGCACCGATCGCCGCTGTTATACGGCTCCTCTCCCATGATCAGGTGATGAGAAGTAGGTCAACACCGTTGCGTTAGGGCGGGCGGTTGTTCGTCAACGGGCACTGTCTCGGAGATCATGGTGTTGTGTCGGGGTGTTGTGCCCGGCGACGAAGCCCCTCCAAGAGGCCAGACCAGACACCACCGCCGCCGGGATTGTCCCTGCTCCGCGATCTTGCGCTTACTGTCCCGGCGCAAGGGGGCATCCCACCCCTGTTGACGACCTGACTTGCACGATCGACGCGGGTGTTGTTCCTCGACTCGGGTTGTTCTGGGACGGGGTGCGTGGGGTGCCGGTCGGCGGGGCAGGCATTTGGTGTCTGGGGTGGTCGGGGGTCCTTTGCTCTGCACCCGTGGGTGCGACGGCTACGGTCTGCGACCGGTGCCTGTTGGGGTGCAGAGCAAAGGGGGGCGACTCGTGCACCTTGCCGCACCCCGGGGGGCGGTTGGTGATCGAGGTCCTGCCTGGCCGACGGGTCAACCCGCTGCTGACTATCGGGGCTTGTAGATCAAGACGCATCGAGCAGGAGAATCGCGCCGATCTTGCACTTCCTGTCGCCGATTTAAGCGGGAATGCACCCTAACGTCGGGGCAGGAAGCGCAAGATCGCGATGCAGGCTCGGTTGACGAACAGTCATTCCGCCTAACGCAACGGCGTTGAGAAGTAGGCGTCAGGGGCGTCTCTGACCTACTTTTCGTCACCTGATCACCGGAACGGGTGCGGCGGAGCGGCCGAGTTCGGAAGGGGCGCCCGTGCATCCGGCCCTGCTCGCTTCTGACCTGGGCTACTTCGGCAGAATGATGGCATGACCGACATTGACTGGGCGCGTTTGCGGGCCGCCGCCACCGACGCGATGCGGCACGCGTACGCGCCGTACTCGACGTTCCCGGTCGGCGCGGCCGCGCTGGTCGACGACGGCCGCGTGGTGGTCGGCTGCAACGTGGAGAACGCCGCGTACGGGGTGACGCTGTGTGCCGAGTGCGGGGTGGTCTCCAGCCTGCACGCCACCGGTGGCGGGCGACTCGTCGCGCTGTCCTGCGTCGACGCGACAGGTGAGCCGCTGATGCCGTGTGGCCGCTGCCGGCAGCTGCTCTGGGAAAACGGCGGGCCGGAGTGCCTGATCGAGAGCAAGACCCGCCCGCTGCGGATGGCCGAGCTGCTGCCGCACGCCTTCGGTGTGGAGGACCTGGAGGCCGTCACCGGGGAGACGCCGGTGCCGGTGGTCCCGGAGCGGCTGGCCGCCTGGCGTGGGCGCGGCACCGTCTTCGTGCATCCGGACATGTCCGCGGGGCAGCAGGTCTGGACGGCGTACTGGGAGCGGTCGGCCGGCGACGACGTCGGTGCCGAGACCGGGGTGCTGGAGGAGGCACCGAGCTGGGACGACCCGGCCGAGGCGATCACCTGGGGCCTGGCCCGGACACCGCGTGTGGTGGTGGTCGACGCCACCGGCACGATCTTCTGGGCTGGCGAGGGTGAGCCGCCTTTGGAGATCCCGACTCGGTGGTCTGGTGGCTGAGCTTGGGGGCGGGGGCCGACCGTGCCCGGCTCCGGGCGGTCAGGCTTGATCCCTCCGCCGGGCACGGTCGGCCCCCGCCCCGCGTCGGCAAGGCCGTGCGTCGGTTTCACCCAAGGACTAGGAAGATCTTCTGATGAGTTTTGCTGCTGTTGACGTTATTCGGGTCAAGCGGGATGGCGGGGTGCTGTCGGACGCGCAGATCGACTGGGTGGTCGACGCGTACACCCGGGGGGTCGTCGCCGACGAGCAGATGTCGGCGCTGGCGATGGCGATCCTGCTCAACGGCATGACTGCCCCGGAGATCGCCCGGTGGACCGCCGCGATGATCGCCAGCGGTGAGCGGCTGGACCTGTCGGCGGTACGCCGGCCGACTGTCGACAAGCACTCGACCGGCGGCGTGGGCGACAAGATCACGCTGCCGCTCACCCCGTTGGTGGCGGCTTGTGGCGCGGCCGTGCCGCAGCTGAGCGGCCGAGGGCTCGGGCACACCGGCGGCACGCTCGACAAGTTGGAGTCCATCCCGGGCTGGCGGGCCACGGTGAGCAACGACGAGTTCATCGCCCAGCTCGACGAGGTCGGCGCGGTGATCTGCGCGGCCGGCGCGGGGCTCGCCCCCGCCGACCGCAAGCTGTACGCGCTGCGCGACGTGACCGGCACCGTGGAGGCGATCCCGCTGATCGCCAGCTCGATCATGAGCAAGAAGATCGCCGAGGGCACCGGCGCGTTGGTCCTCGACGTCAAGGTCGGCTCGGGTGCCTTCATGAAGTCCGTCGACCAGGCCCGCGAACTGGCCCGCACGATGGTCGAGTTGGGTGGCGCGCACGGCGTGCGAACTATCGCCCTGCTCACCGATATGTCCACCCCGCTCGGTCTGGCGATCGGTAACGCGGTGGAGGTGACCGAGTCGGTCGAGGTGCTGGCCGGTGGTGGACCCGCCGACGTGGTGGAGCTGACCCTCGCCCTGGCCCGGGAGATGCTCGACGCGGCCGGCCTGCCCGACGCCGACCCGGCGGCCGCGTTGCGGGACGGCCGGGCGATGGACTCCTGGCGGGCGATGATCCGAGCGCAGGGCGGCGACCCGGACGCGCCGATGCCGACCGCCAACGAGGTCGAGGTGGTCCGGGCCGAACGGGACGGACACGTCGCCGCCGTCGACGCGTACGCCATGGGGGTTGCGGCGTGGCGGCTCGGCGCGGGTCGGGCGCGCAAGGAGGACCCGGTCAGCGTGCCGGCCGGTGTGGTGTTGCACAAGCGGCCGGGTGACCCGGTACGGGCCGGTGACCCCCTCTACGAGCTGCGCGCCGAGGACCCGAAGCGGATTCCGGCGGCGCTGGCCGAGGCCGCGAACGCGGTACGGATCGCGTCGACCGCCCCGGCCGCGACGCCGCTGGTCATCGAGCGCATCGGCTGACCGGACCGGGGGTCGGGGTGCCATGGTGCCGGTCGTCCGGGAGCGCTATTGTCGCAGGCCAAGGGGGGACAACCGGCCTTGAGCCGGCGCGAGCAGACAGGAAGACCCGCCGTGACCGTTGCCGCTCCCGACCCACGCGAGGTGCGCGAGGCGAGCCTGGACGAGCTGTCCCGGCTCGGTCTGCCGTTGCCGCCGGCCCAGTTCCCGCTGGTCTGGGAGCCGGGTGACGAGATCGACCTGCGCCCCACTGTGGAGATCGAGGCGCGGATCGCCGTGCTGCACCTGATCCTGGCGCGCTGCTTCGGGATGCCCCCGGAGGCGGCGATGAGCTGGCTGCTCGGCTCGCACCTGGTCGAGATGGTCACACCCCCGGAGTGGCAGTTCGTGATGGGCGGAAAGGGCGACCACCGCTCCTTCGTGCTGCACCACGACGCGCTCTTCGCCCTGGCCTGGGTCCTCGGGTTGAGCAAGCAGCTCGACCCGACGCTCGCTGTCGACGAGCGACTGGTCGAGCGGTTGCCGCACATCGCCGAGGGAGAGACGTTCCCGCACTGGCGGTCCCGGATCCTCACCGCGCCACAGCACCCGGCCGACGCGGCCGCCCTGCTCGACCTGCACTACTGCCTCGATTGGGCGTACCTGGAGACCGAGCGCGGTGGTCTGCGGGCGCCGGGCCTGATCGACGCGAACGCGATCGGGCAGCGCCGCTGGGCGTTGGAGTGGGCGGTGATCCTGCGCGGGCCGTACCACGACGAACCGCCCGGCTGGGAAGAGGTCGACCTCTCCACCTGAGCTCAGCGAGGCCGGTACGCGTCCACCCGCACCGCCACGGTCACCCGGACCGGCTCGGGCTGCGCGGCCAACCGGGCGGCGAGCGCTTCCGGGTCGGTGTGCCACGCGTTCGGACCCATCCCCACCACGGTGGTGACCTCCGGCCGGGTCAGGGTCAACTCCGCCCGGTGCACCGCCGAGCTGACCGTGGTGAAGTGCCCGCCCAGGCTGCCGGTCACCCGGTCGGCCTTGTCCGGGTCCACCCGCAGCAGGCCCAGGGCACCCACCAACTCGCTGAGGTGGTCGCGGTCGGGTGTGACCACCAGCAGGGTGCCGGCCGGGTCGAGCACCCGGTGGAACTCCGGGCCGTTACGCGGGGCGAAGACGTTCAGCAGCACGGCGGTCGAGGCGTCCGCGAGCGGCAGCCGCTGCCAGGTGTCGGCCAGCGCCGCGGCGGCCCGGGGGTGCGCGCGGGCCGCGCGGCGCAGCGCCGGCTTGGACACGTCCAGGGCCAGACCCACGGCGTCCGGCAGCGCCGCCAGCACCGCGTCGAGGTAGTGGCCCGTACCGGCGCCGGCATCCACCACCAGGGGGTACGCCCCGACGTCGGGCTCCGGCGGTTCGACCCGTACCCCTGTCGTCGTGTCCTTTGCTCTGCTTACCTCCGCGCGATGGTTCGGTCCGGAAATCGTTGCGTCGGTTGAAGCAGAGCAAAGGGTGGGTGGGGTAGCTGCCGTGGGCGTCGCGGCCGAGGCGCGGAGCCGGGCGAGGGCCTCCGTCGCGGCGGCGGCGAGGGCGGCCGAGATGACGTCGTAGTGCCCGGCAGCCTGGAAATCGGCACGGGCCGCGACCATCTCGGAGGTGTCACCGACGTGCGGGGTCCGACCGGTGAGGAGGTTGACGTAGCCCTGGCGCGCGATGTCGAAGCTGTGCCGGCGCGGGCAGCGCAGTGCCCTCGTGTCGGTGGCCTGCCCCAGCGGGTCGCCGCAGACCGGGCAGCGCAGCCGGTCGAGGATGCGGGGGTCCACGTCAGGCCGCCGGGCCGCGTCGCGGGCGGACCCTCACCGTGGTGCTCCCATGCCGCTCAGCCTATCTTTCGGTCACCGGTACCGACCCGCGCCCGTCGGGACCTGAAGCGACCTCCTCCACCCGGTCAGATCCCTCGCTGGCTAGGGTCTGAGGATGGTCGCAACTATCCGGTACGAGGACATTGTTAAGGTTCCGAAGGCGCTGCTGCACGACCACCTGGACGGCGGGCTGCGGCCGGCGACGATCGTCGACCTGGCCGCGGAGGTTGGCCACGAGCTGCCCACCACCGATCCAGAGGCGCTCGGACGCTGGTTCGCGGACGCCGCCAACTCGGGGTCCCTTGAGCGCTATCTCGAGACGTTCGCGCACACCGTGGCGGTCATGCAGACCCCGACCGCGCTGCGTCGGGTCGCCCGCGAGTGCGCACTGGACCTGGCCGCCGACGGGGTGGTCTACGCCGAGGTGCGCTTCGCCCCGGAGCAGCACCTGGAGCAGGATCTGACCCTGGACGAGGTCGTCGAGGCGGTGCTCGCCGGGTTCGCCGAGGGCACCGCCCAGGCCGTCGAGGCGGGCCTGACCATCCGGGTGGGCACACTGCTCACCGCGATGCGCCACGCGGCCCGCTCGCAGGAGATCGCGGAGTTGGCCGTGCGGCACCGGGACGCCGGGGTGGTCGGCTTCGACATCGCCGGCGCCGAGGCGGGCTTCCCACCCACCCGGCACCTCGACGCCTTCGAATACCTGCAACGGGAGAATTTCCACTTCACCATCCACGCCGGCGAGGCGTTCGGTCTGCCGTCGATCTGGCAGGCGATCCAGTGGTGCGGGGCGGACCGGCTCGGCCACGGGGTCCGGATCGTCGACGACATCGCCCCCGACGGCTCGCTCGGCCGGCTGGCCGCGTACGTCCGGGACAAGCGGATCCCGCTGGAGCTGTGCCCCTCGTCGAACGTACAGACCGGTGCGGTGGCCTCGATCGCCGACCACCCGATCGGCCTGCTGCGGGACCTGCGGTTCCGGGCCACCGTCAACACCGACAACCGGCTGATGAGCGGCACCTCGATGTCGCGGGAGATGTCGCTGCTGGTGGAGACGTTCGGCTACGGCTGGAAGGAGTTGCAGTGGTTCACCATCAACGCGATGAAGAGCGCGTTCATCCCGTTCGACGAGCGACTACGGATCATCGATGAGGTGATCAAGCCGGCGTACGCCGAACTGCTGGCCTGATCCCGCTCAGCCGTGCGGGTGGCCAGCGAGCAGGCCGGCCACCCGACGCAGCACCTCCCGGGCACGGGCCGCCTCCGCACCCAACCCGGTCTGCCGACGCAGCACCGCGGGCTCGGCCCGCAGCAGCGCCACACCGCGTCGGACCAGCACCCCAGGCGCCTTGCGCTGCTCGGACAGGTCGCGGGCCAGCCGGCGCAGGAAGGTCGCACCGCGCGGCCGGCGCAGCGCGTACGCCCCGGCGAGCAGCCCTCGGCGTCGGCACTCCTCGACAATCTCGGCCGCGAAGATCCCTTCGGCCACGAAAAGTGGCGATCCGGCGAGATCAAATGACCGGGTGGCCACCCGTCGATCTGCGCCGATCGCATAAACCGGCACATCGGCTCGACCCTCGCGAGCTAGTCGAGCAATGGTTTCCACCGCACTGGGGGCATCCCAGGACTGTGGTGATTCCCAATCCACCTGGTCGTTTTGTCGTGGCAACGTAGGGTCATCGCCGTCTTTGTAGAAGTCGTCCAAGCAGAGCACCGGTAAGCCGGTTTGCTGCGCTATGTACGACTTTCCGGACCCCGAAGGGCCGGCGAGCAGGACAACGCGGTGCGGATGTTCCATTACCTTCAGTTACTCCGGCCAGACGGACTGCTATCAAATCGCATCAACATCTCATCACACCTTCGGTAGGTGACAACCTGGGCTTTCTTCTTGTCGACGGGCGTGATGGAATCTCGGGGGTCCGACCCGCCGGGTCGGTCGCTGGGCGTTGCCCGGAGGCAACGCGTTCAAGCTGTAATCGCGAGGGCGGTGACGTGAGCAAACGGCCAAAGACGGCGGGCTCCTTCCTGTCGCGGCTGCGCCGGCCGGCCAGCCGGCTCCGGGACATGCCGATCTGGTCCAAGCTCGGTCTCATCATGATCGTGCCGACCATCGCCACGGTCGTGGTGGGCACCAGTGGTCTTGTCGACCACGTGGAGACGCTCAACAATGCCAACCGAGCTGGCGACCTGGCCAACCTGTCGAGTTATTCAGGTGACCTGGTCGACGCTTTGCAGGATGAGCGGACCGCCGCCGTGCTGCTGCTGGCTGCCGACGGAACGCAGCCGACGGCGCAGTACCAGGAGGCCTACAACCGGGTGAACTCCCGGGTGGACCAGGAAGCTGGCCCCTACCGGCAGCAACGCGCCGAGGTCGAGGACCTGCCGGCCAGCCTCGAGACGCTGCTCGACAGCATCGACCAGAACCTCCAGGACCTGTCCGGCGTCCGCAGTCAGGTGTTCAACGGCAAACTCGCGCTCACCGAGACCGTCCAGGCGTACGAGGGTCTGATCAGTGACCTGCTCGCCATCCGTGACTCGGCCACGCAACTCGCCGGCGACAACGACCTGAGCGACCGGATGCGCGCCGCCGCGGCGGTCGCCCGGGAGAAGGAGTTCCTCGCCGCACGCCGGGTCGTGGTGCACCGCGCGCTGGGCGTCAAGGGTGGTCAGCGACTGACCCCCGCGCTGCGCACCGACTACATCGCCAGTGGCACCGGCCAGCAGCAGGCGCTGCAGAGCTTCAAGGCCGTCGCCACCCCGGAGGACGCGAAGTTCCACGACCAGACGGTCGCGGGCGGCGACCGTCGGGAGGCCCAGAACTACACGGGCTGGATCGACGGCAACACCACCGGCGACATGCGCGGTGCGCCGTTCGGACCGGACCAGTGGGAGGCCGCCATGACGGCCAACGCCAAGCTGATCCGCGCTGTCGAGAGCAAGCTCGACGGCGAAGTGGTCACCGAGGCCGACACCCTCCGCTCCGACGTCCAGCGCCAGGTGTTCGTGGAGACCGGCCTGCTGCTCAGCATGCTGCTACTGGCCATCCTCTTCGCGTACCTGGTCGCCCGCTCGATGGCCCGCTCGCTGCGTGAGCTGCGGCAGGGTGCCCTGTCCGTCGCCCAGTACGGCCTGCCCCAGGCAGTGGCCCGACTGCGCGACCCGCAGGTCGTCGGCCAACTCTCCCCGGTGCAGCTGGCCAACCAGATCGCCGAGCCGCTGCCGGTCCGCAGCAAGGACGAGTTCGGCCAGGTGACCGAGGCGTTCAACGCGGTCCACCTGGAAGCCGTCCGCACGGCCGCCGAGCAGGCCGCGCTGCGCGCCTCCGTCGCGACCATGTTCGTCAACCTGGCCCGCCGTTCACAGATCCTCGTCGACCGCCTCATCGGGCACCTCGACCGGCTGGAGCGCGGCGAGGAGGACCCGGACCGGCTGGCGGAGCTGTTCCAGCTCGACCACCTCGCCACCCGGATGCGCCGCAACGACGAAAACCTGCTGGTGCTCGCCGGCGCCGACTCCACCCGCGTCCAGCGGGAGCCGGCCGCGCTCATCGACGTGCTGCGCGCCGCGCAGTCCGAGGTCGAGCACTACACCCGCATCGAGTTCGGTGTCATTGACCGCGACATCGAGGTCGCCGCGCACGCGGTCAACGACCTGGTGCACCTCGTCGCCGAGCTGTTCGACAACGCCACCGCGTTCTCGCCGCCCGACTCGCAGGTGATGGTCGAGGCCCGCCGGGTCGGCGACCGTTCCTCCCTCTACGTCGAGGACCGCGGCATCGGCATCAGCGCCGAGCAGTTGCAGGACCTCAATGAGCGGCTCGCGACGCCGCCGCAGGTGGACGTGGCGGTGTCCCGGATGATGGGCCTCGTCGTGGTCGCCCGGCTGGCGTCCCGGCACGGTGTCCGGGTCGAACTGCGCCCCGGCTCCGACCGCGGCACGGTCGCCGACGTGACCCTGCCCACCTCGGTTCTGGTGCCCCGGGCGCTCTCCGGCCGGGTGCAGCAGCCGCCGGCTCTGCCTGCGGCTGGCGGCCCCCAGCACGGTGGGCCGGCACCGGTCTTCGGCGCGCTGCCCGCACTGGGCAACCACCCGCGCTCCAGCGAGTCCGGCAACCAGGTCACCCTCGGCGGTCGCCCGTTCGAGCCCGCGTCGCGAAACGGTGCCGGCGTCCCCGCCAACACCGGTGCGTACGGTTCGATGCCGGCCTGGTCGGATCTGACCGGTGCGGCCGGGACGAACGGCGGCGACGGGTTCACCCCGCGGCCGGCCGGCGACGGGTTCACCCCGCGGTCAACCAACGGCCAGCCGATCGATCCGCTGCCGCAGCGCCGCTCCGGGGACGACACCCCGTCCACCGGCCAGCAGCCGTCAATTCCCCGGCAGTTGCCGAGCAGCCCCGAGACGCACCCGTACTCGGCGCCGCCGGTCTCGGCCCAGCCCTACCCCGGCGCGCCGGTCTCCGCCTCGCCGGCCTCGGGCCAGCCGTACTCCGGGCAGCCGTACTCCGGACAGCCGTACTCGGGCGCGCCGTACGGCGGTCCGCCGGTGTCCGCCGCCCCGGCCTCCGGTCAGCCGTACGGCGGTCCGCCGGTGTCGGCGTCACCGGTGTCGGCATCGCCGGCCTCCGGTCAGCCGTACCCGGGTCAGCCGTTCTCGGTGCCACCCGCCTCCAGCCAGTCGTTCAGCGGGTTCGCACCCCGATCCGCGCCACCGGCGCAGGCGCCCAGCGCCCCCGCACCGCCGGCCTGGCCGCCGGTTCCGGGCGGCGACCGGGACGCGGTGACGCCGCCGGTGCCCGAGCGGTTCGCCGCCGCTCTGGACATGACGACGGAGCTGCCGCGGGTGCCGCGACCCGGCGAGCAGCCGGCCGCCGCAGCCCAGCCGCCGGTACCGGCGCCCGCTCCGGCTCCGGCACCGCAGACCCGGCCGGCGCCGCAGCAACCGCAGGCGCAGAACCGGCAGCGGTACGCGGACGAGACGATGGAGCTGCCGATCTTCCGGGAGCTGGAGTCGGCCTGGTTCCGTACCCGTCGTCCGGGCTCGGAGGAGTCCGCGGCTGGTGCCCAGCCCAGCACGAACGGCGACACCGCGACCCAGCAGTTCGCCACGGTCGAGGCCACCGGTCGGACAGTCCACAAGACACCACCCGGGACGACAGGTAACACACCGATGGCAGACACTCCGATGGCCGGAGCAGCGCCGCGGGACAACGGCTCCACAGCGAGCGAGGGCACCCGCCCCAGCCTCGCCGAGAGCCTGCCGAACCGCCGGCCCCAACCGCAGAGCAACGGCTGGCAGACCGCAGCTGACGATGGCTGGCGTGCCGCCTCGGCAGCGGCCGGCGCGGTGCCGGTGAGCGAGACCACCACTACCGGCCTGCCGAAGCGCAAGCCGATGGCGCAGCTCGTGCCGGGTGCGGTGGAGAAGCCCGCCACCTCGGTCCAGCGCCGTTCCCCGGAGGCGGTCCGTGGACTGCTCTCCGCCTACCACCGGGGCGTGCAGCGAGGGCGTAGCACCTCGGACAACCCGACCAGCCCGGAGGCGACTCCGGGAGGGCAATCCTCGCAGTCTGGCTCAGGCCCGGTGGCCGGGAGCGGGCAGAAGGAGCAAGAAGGATGACAACTACGCAGGATCTTGGTTGGCTACTGGCCAACTTCGCCGACCGGGTGCCCGGCGTCGCGCATGCGGTCGCCGTCTCGGCGGACGGCCTACTCCTCGCGTCGTCACGGGATCTGCCGCGCGACCGGGCGGATCAGCTTGCCGCGATCTCATCGGGTCTGGTCAGCCTGACCCAGGGTGCAGCCCGCTGCTTCGAGGGAGGGGCGGTGTTGCAGACCGTCGTGGAGATGGACAATGGCTTCCTGTTCTTGATGTCCATCTCGGACGGATCGTCCTTCGCCGTGCTGGCCGCCCGTAGCTCCGACGTGGGCCAGGTCGGCTACGAGATGGCGCTGCTCGTCGACCGGGTGGGCGACGCGCTGACCCCGCAGCCGCGGGCGGCTGCGGGCATGCTGGGCTGACGCCTCGCCGATCGTGAGGTCGGCACGACTGCAACGACGACAACGACGGGTTTCACCGGTGGGAGCCGGAATCGGGTACGAAGGAGGTGAGCGGCGAGATGGCCGATCGTGACGAACCGACCGGAGCGTTGGTCCGTCCATACGCCGTGACCCGTGGTCGTACCCGTCCCCGGCTCGACATCGCGCTGGAGGCGCTCGTCGAGACGACGGTGCGCGGCCGCACCGCTGCCAATGGCAACGGTGGTGGCCGCGAACACCAGTACATCGCCGCGCTGTGTGACGGTCGTGTGCAATCGCTCGCGGAGATCGCGGCGCGGATGCAGCTCCCGCTCGGTGTGGCCCGGGTGCTCATCGCCGACATGGCGACGGACGGCCTGGTCGCGGTCCACGAGCCGACCATTTTGGACGACTCGGACGACGCGGTGGGCACTGAACTGCTGGAGAGGGTGCTGAGTGGACTTCGCAGGCTCTGACATGTCGCACCGCCCACCGAACCCGAGTGGGCGCGTGACGTCGGCGAAGATCGTTATCGCCGGTGGATTCGGCGTCGGCAAGACGACGCTGGTCGGCTCGGTCTCGGAGATCACGCCGCTGACCACCGAGGCCATCATGACCTCCGCCGGCGTGGGCGTCGACGACACCCGGCAGGTGCCGGGTAAGACGACGACCACGGTGGCTATGGACTTCGGCCGGATCTCGATCGACCGTGACCTGATTCTGTACCTGTTCGGTACGCCGGGTCAGACCCGGTTCTGGTTCATGTGGGACGAACTGGTCCGGGGTGCCATCGGTGCGGTCGTGCTGGTGGACACTCGCCGGCTGGCCGACTGCTTCGCGGCGATCGACTTCTTCGAGCACCGACGCCTCCCGTACCTGGTGGCGATCAACTGCTTCGACGGGATGCAGTACCACGACCCGCAGGACGTTCGGGACGCCTTGGCGATCTCGAGCGACGTGCCGGTGGTGGCGTGCGACGCCCGTAACCGGGAGTCGACGAAGCACGTGCTCATCTCGCTCGTCGAGTACGTGCTCACCATGCGCCGTACGCGCGCGGTGGCCCCGGCCTGATCGGGCACCGCAGGCCCGGTGGTGGCTCCGGCCGCCACCGGGCGTTTCGCCCTGCCCGTCGTGCTGCTCGTGCCGGGGGGCACCACACGCCGCCCTCCTGAGATCTGGAAGATGTCCGCCTCGCTTCGGGGCGTGTCTCTGCCGCGGTCTCTGAGGGGCGGCGTCTTCGTGTCCACCGGCCCGTCACGCTGACACGACCGCGCCCCCAGTCGACCGACTGGGGGCGCGATTCGTGTGGTGGAAGAGTGCTGACGGTCAGGACTGGTAGCCGGCGGAGCGGTACTCGTACTCCCGGTCGTCGTCACGGTCGCCGTGGTCGCGGCTGAAGTCCCAGCCGCCGGCTGCCTCGCGGCCCGGCCGACCGCCTACCGCGAAACCGCCGATCTCCTGCCCTCGACGCCAACCGCGGAAGTAGCCCGTGGTGTTCTCCGCGAGGCTTGCCGCATCACGCACTATCCGCAATGGGCGCTCCTCGCGCAGCGGGGACCCAGGGACCAGGTTGGCCTGTGGCACGCGCTTGGGCAGCCCGGCATTGGTCTCGGCACCCACCGCGGGGCGAGCTGCCTGCTCGGCGGCCTGCCACCCGGTGTCGGCCATCGTCGACCAGTCCAGGTCGGTCTCCTCGGCCTGCCCCACGAACCAGGCCGACTTGGCCTGCGCGAAGATCAGCAGGTCGCCGTCGCCCTCGTCGGCGACCGGTGGCGGCCGGTGCTCGACCGGCGGTGGCCGGTGCTCCAGCGGTGGAGGTCGGTGCTCCAGCGGTGGTGGCCGGTGCTCCATCGGGGGTGGTGGCCGGTGTTCGGTGGGTCGTGCGGCTGCCCGGCTGTTGCGGGCAGCCTGCTCCCGGTCGACCAACCGCAGCGGCGGCGTCTCCAGGTGCGGGTCCGCCGGCGGGTTGAGCCCCTCACGCAGCGCCCGGTCAGCGAGCGGCGGTGGCTCCACCAGCCGCAGCATGGGGGGCTCCTGAGGCAGGTCGTCCGCCAACCAGGGCGGGGTGACCCGACCGTCGGCGCGACCCGGGTCGGTGGCAGCGTCGATGCCTCGGCCGCCGCCGTAGGAGTAGGCCGCCGGGTTCTTCGGCGAACTGTCGGCCGGGTCCTCCGGGTTGTTGACGAGCGGCCAGTTGGCGCGGGAGCCGGGCGGTGCCGACTCCTGACCAGGCCGGGGCGTCGGCACCGGAATGCTGAGATCGGTGACGCTGAACCCGCCGGTCGGCGGGTCGTCGACCGGGCGCTGCAGGTGGCTCGGCCGGGGCTCGCCGTTGGTCTTCGGACGGGGTGGGATGACCGTACGCTGCCGTTCCGCGCGCGCGTGGTTGATCGCGGCGGTGGTCAGCGTCGGCCGGAACGGCTCACCGGCCTCTGCCGGGGGCACCAGGCCCCGCTGCGCGGGTGCGATCGGGGTGATCCCGGGCGGCGGGGGAGGCGGAGACGAGACCGGTCGGTTGGTCGGACCGTCGATCCGGTTGGAACTCTGCTCGGTGCGCCCGGGCAGCGTGGGCGTCGGCAAACCGGCCATCGCTGCCGGTGCCAACGGTGCGGGTGCCACCGGCGGAGGCGTGACCGGCGGTGGGGCGACCGGCGGCGGCCCGAGTGGACGGGGGGACGCCAGCGGTGCGTTACCGGGCATCGGCTCGGGTCGGCTGCGCCGCCCGACGGCGGGCGCGGGCTCGACCGCGGCCGGGGTGGGTCGGACCGACCGCAGACCGGCGCCGGTGCCGGCCAGGCCGGTAAGCCCCACGTTGTTGCCGGCCAGGCCGGTCAACTCGCCGACCGACTCGCCCCGACGGGCAGCGGCACGGCGCCCAGGCGCCTGGGCGGGCGTGCTGACCCGGGAGCCGAGCGCGCTCACCAGCGCCTCACAGCCCGCGTCACAGGCCCGCACGGCGGCGACGGCTTGGCGGACCGTCTCGGCCACCGCGGACGTGAGCGCCCGGTTGACCGCGGCGCGGCGCGGCGTCTCGGAGATGGCGACCCGCAGTGCGGTGACCGCCTCGTTGATCTCCTCGGCGTCGGCCACCCCGTCGGCGGCGAGGTGCGCGGCGATCGCATCCGCCGCGACCGACACCTCGCGGCCACGGGCGACGGTGCCGCCGAGCATGCCCGGCTCGGGCAGCGCGTCCAGCACCGCCAGCGAGACCGGCTCCGCCGGATCCGGGTACGCCCGCAGGGCAGCCGGGTAGAGCTCACGCAGCACCTCACGCAGCGCCACGGCGGCGGAGTGGCGACCGCTGGCCAGGGCGGCGTGCGCGGCGAGCACCTGCTTGTAGCCGGCGAGGTCCCGGGGTGCCGGCAGGGTGACCGCGGAGAGCGCGCCCGCCTGCAACGCGCGGGCCAGGCCGACGGCCCGTCGTTCGGCCGGAGGCGACTGCATCTCCTCCAACGAGTCGTCATCGGCGAACCGCTCGGCGAAGTCGTCCACCGAGTCGTCGTCGGCGATGGCCAAAGGTCGACCCGCCGCGCTCAGCAGCGAGGTGACCGTGTGGTCGTCGCTGTCGGCGGCGATGGCCGCACCGCTCGGCCCGCCTGACCGCTCCACGAGCAGCGCGACGAGCTGGGCGTAGCCAGCGGCGTCGTCGCTGATCTCGCGGACATGCAGCAGACGGCCTGCGTCGTCGACCACAGCGGACGTCAGCGTCGAACCGGCGGAGGCCGGTCGGTCAGCCGGATCCGCCGAGGCCAGACCGCAGTAAACGCGCACGAGCGCCACGGCGTCGTCCTCCTCCCGGGACAGGTCTTTCCTCTGCCAGCAACTGATGCTCCCCGGTACGGGTCAGTCGCGCCAGTCCACCACCGCAGAGATCTTGCCGACAATGGTGCGCCAACCCAAACTCGCGGTCTGCGCGCCGACCTTCTTCAGCCGCCGCCGACCCATGAACGCGCCGATCCCACCGTTGGCGGTGGCCCGCAGCGCCTCGTCCAGGTCGTCGAGGCTGGAACCGGCGGAGAGCATGTCCAGGACCGCAGGCAGCCGTAATGCGTACGAGATGTCACGTGCGATCTCGCCGGCCTCGATCAGCAGGGTCGAATCCCAGGCGTCGTGACCGCCGCGCAGGTTCTCCACGACCAGGTCGAGTTCGTAGGTGTCCTCGTCGAGTGGAGCGACGTCGGCCGGCTCCACCCGTTCGGCCAATTCATTCCAGCTGTCCAGTTGGGACAGATCGTTGGGAGCGCCGGACCGGATGAAACTGACCAACGACTCGGGGGTCTTGAACAGCAGCAGCTTGCCCCGGTTGCTGAGGAAGACCGGCACCTCCTCGTCGTCCTCGTCGTCGGCCTCGTCCGCGTCGGCCTCTTCCGCCTCGTCCTCGGCCTTGGCCGTGGTGGCGTCGCGTCGCGTCGACTCGTCCTCGTCGCTGTCGGCGAACTCGTCGGCCAGGTCCTCGTCGAGGATGACGACGGTCTCGTCGTCCTCCTCCTCGACGACCTGGCGGCGGGCCAGGAACGGGTCGTCCTGGTCGCGTTCGGTCACGTCGGTCGGGGTCAGCGAGCTGGCCGGCCGGTACGCCCGCAGCGTGAAGCCGGTGCCGGCGGGCAGGGCGATCTCCACCGGATCGATGCGCAGCTCGTCCCAGAGCGACCGGTCGACCGAAGCCGACGGGCGGTCGGTCTCCTCGGCCTCATCTGGCTCGGCCGCGCTGGTGGTGTCGTCGAGCTCGGGCTCGTCGGCGTCGGGCCGTTGGGGCGACTGGCGGGCCACGCTGACCTCCGTGTGCTTCGGGTTGCCCACCCGCCGGGGTCTCTGTCCGACGAGTGACTCTGGGCACATACCCTAGTCGGCGGCCCTGGGTGACCGATGCCCGCACCCCGGTGGCCGGCTGGCGCACGCTTTCGACCTGCTGGCGGCTGGCGCTGGCGAACGGGCCGATCGACAAGTAGCGTAGCTACGCATGAAGGCCCAGTCGTTGCACGGCCATCTCGACGCTCTGCTGCTCGCCGTGCTGGAGCAGGGCGAGCAGCACGGCTACGCCATCATCGAGGCGCTGCGTGAGCGCAGTGACGGCAGCCTGGATCTGCCCACCGGCACGATCTATCCCGCCCTGCGTCGCCTGGAACGCGCGGGGCACGTGGCGAGCACCTGGAGCACCGTCAACGGTCGGGAACGGCGGACGTACCAGCTCACCGACTCCGGCCGGCGCGCGCTGGCCGGAGAGCGCGCCGGTTGGCACGAGTTCCAGCTGACCGTCGGCCGGTTCCTCGATCCCGGCGGCCCACCCGTCACCCCGGCCTGACCCGGTCCGTCGACTTGGCGCGTCGGCCGGCCGGGCCGTGCCAGACACGGGCGAGAACGGGCCGTCGAACTGGCGTCGACCGGCCGGGCCGTGCCCGACGCGGGCGAGGGGCGCGGCCGGCGCAGGCCGGCATGGCCAGCGTGCGGGGTGGAGCAGGCGGCGCGGGTCAGCGGGCGACGGCCAGCAGCCAGCCGCGCGTCGCGCGGGTCAGCGAGAAGTACGCAGCGCCCACCAACACCGCGCCGATGATCATGGGTGGCCAGCTCAGTGCCGCCTCCCATAGGCTGAGGGACCAGGTGAAGAGGGCGCAGCCGGCCACCATGGCGAGCGCCAGCAGGCCGGTCAGGCCGGCGCCCACCGCGCGCTGCGCCACGAGCAGGCCCGGCCGTGTCGAGCGGGCGCTCGCCGCGACCACCAGCAGACCGGCCACCGAGAGCAGCAGCGTGCTCATCCAGATCCAGTCGACCGAGTTGGAGAGCAGCAGGTAACCGGCCGGCGGGCGAGGGCCGTCGCTCCAGCTCGCCCCACGCCAGGTCAGATCGCCGGCGGCCACCCCCACCCCGGCGACGGCCAGCATCCGCAGCGAGAGGCCCCGCAGCGCGCCCACCGCCAGCTCGGCCTGCCAGGAGGGGAGCAGTTGCGCCGGTGAGCCGAACTCGACCACCGCGCGGCGCTGTGCCTCCGTGGGCGGCACACCGCTCTCCTCGTACGCCTCGACGGCGTCCAACAGCCCGTGCCGGGCCTCGGTCAGCAGGTCGGACTTGAGTCGCGCCGGCCCCTGCAACCGGGCGGCCAGATCCCGCAGGTGCTCGTCGACAGACACATCCTCACAGCGCGGCATGCCACCACCCTGCCACGGACTCCGGAGCCCCGACGTCGGGGAGAACCCTGGTCCGTCCCCGAACCCCGGTCAGGGCGTGAGCGCCAGATAACCCCGTTCGGCCGCCGCCTGGAGCAGCCACTGGTCCCGGTACCAGCCGTCGGTGGCGACCAGCTCGGCGTGCCGACCGCGCTGGATCACCCGGCCGCTGTCGAGGACGACGATCTCGTCCAGCTCGGCGAGCCCGCTGAGCCGGTGGGTGATCAGCAGCACCGAGTGCCCGGCGGGGGTGGCGGTGAGTGCGGAGGCGAGCACCGTGTCCGCGGCGGACGGGTCCAGCCCCTCGGTGGGCTCGTCGAGTACCAGCACCGGCGGCGCCGCAAGCAGCGCCCGAGCCAGCGCCAGCCGCTGCCGCTGGCCGCCGGAGAGCTGCCCGCCCTCCTCGCCGACGAGCGTTTCCCACCCCGCCGGCTGGGCGCGTACCCACTCGAGCAGGCCGGCCGCCGCGGTGGCCGCGGTCAACTCCTCCTCGCCGGCCCCGGCCCGCCCGAGCAGCAGGTTCTCCCGCACCGTGGCATGAAAGACGTACGCCTCGGCGAGCAGCCCGCCGACCGCGCGGGGCAGAGCCTCCTCGGCGTACGCCGACAGGTCCCGACCGTTCAGCGTGACCCGGCCGGACACCGGCCGGACGGTGCCGGTCAGTACGGCGGCCAGGGTGCTCTTGCCGGCGCCGCTCGGGCCGACCACCGCGATCCTCCGCCCGGCCGGCAGGTCCAGGTTGACGCCGTCCAGGGCGGCTGCCGCGCCGGCCCGGTACCGCACGGTCACGTCGTCGAAGCGCAGCTCGAATGGACCGGTCAGGTCGGTGCTGCCATCGGTGGCCGGTCGGGTCGGCGGGTCGGCGTCGAGCAGAGTGGCCACCCGGGCCAGGGCGGGCCGCAGCTGTGTCCACTGTCGTGCCGCCGCGACCAGCGCCAGGGTCACCTCGACGGCGGCCAGCGCGCCGACGGCGAGGACGCCCACCAGCACCCCGGGTACGTCGGCGGCCAGCGCGGCCAGCACCACCGCCGCGGCGGTCAACCCGGCGGTCAGCACCCCGGCCGCGTCCACGGCGAACCCGGTGGCGGCCAGCCGTCGTTCCAGTCGGGCCAGCCGACCGGCGCGCTCCTCGGCGACGTGCAGCGCACCGTCGGTGGCCCCGAACGCGGCCAGGTCGGCAGCGCCGTGGGTGAGGTCGATCGCGTCGGTGGCCAGTGCGCCGCGCAGCGGGGCGACCTCGGCAGCGCTGCGGCGGGTGACCGCGGTGGCCAGTGCGGGCAGCGCCACGCCGGCGATCAGCAGGCCGACGGCGAGCGCTCCGGCGGCCGAGGGCGAGATCAACGCGGCCCCGGCGACCGCCAGCACACCGACCAGGGCCGCCGCCGAGCCCGGGACCAACACCCGCAGCAGCAGGTCCTGGACTGCCTCGACGTCGGAGACGAGCCGGCTCAGCACGTCTCCCGAGCGGTGTACGGCGCTGCGGCGGGCCGCGAGGGTGGCGAAGACCTGGGCCCGGACGTCGGTGATCATGCGGAGTACCGCGTCGTGCCCGGCGAGCCGCTCGGTGTAACGCAGCACGCCCCGACTGATCGCCAGCGCCCGGACCGCGACGATCGCCACGGTGAGCCGGTCCAGCGGGGGTTGACCGGCGGCGCTCATCAACAGCCAGGTGGCCGTGGCCATCAGGGCCAGCCCGGCGAACTCGGTGGCCGCCGCGAGCAGCCCGGCGCCGACCAGGCGGCCCAGGTAGGGCCGGGCCAGTCGCAGTACGGCCCGCTCGGCGGCGACCAGCCCGCCCGCTGCGGCGGCGGCGACCAGCCCGCCCGCTGCGGCGGCGTTGGCCTGTCTGTCCGCTGCGGCGGTGTTGCCCTGTCCGCCCGGCGCGGCGGTGGCCGGCGTCGTGTCTGCCGGGTCCGGCCCGGGTGCCGCGCTCATCGGGGCGCCTTTCCGGTCGGCTCGGGTGTCAACTCGGTGACCTGGCCGTCCTCGACGCGCAGGATCCGGTCGGCGTCGGCGAGCAGCGCCGGTCGGTGTGCGACAAGCAGCGCGGTCCGCCCGGCGACCAGACGGCGGGTGGCGTCGAGCACCACCGCCTCGGCGGCCGTGTCCAGCCGGGCGGTGGGTTCGTCGAGCAGCACCACAGGTGCGGCGCGCAGGAAGGCCCGCGCCAGGGCGACCCGCTGCCGTTGCCCGCTGGACAGTCCGTGGCCGCGTTCGCCGAGCAGGGTGTCCAGGCCGTCTGGCAGGCCGGTCACCACGTCGTCCAGGGCGGCATCGCGCACCGCCGCGGCCAGGATGTCGGGTGGGGTGTCCGGTGCGCCGAGCCGGATGTTGTCGGCCAGCGAGGCGGCGAAGAGATGTGCCCGCTGCGGTACCCAGGCGAGCTGCCGACGCCAGGCGTCCGGGTCGGCGGTGGCGAGGTCGACCCCGTCCACGGTGACCCGACCGCTGGTCGGGGTCACGAAGCCGAGCAGCAGACCGAGCAGCGTGCTCTTGCCGGCACCGCTGGGTCCGATGATGGCGATCCGTTCGCCGGGCCGGATGGTCAGGGTCACGTCCCGCAGCGCGGTGGTCCGCTCGTACGCCACGGTCACCCCCTCGAACCGGATCTCACGCCGGGCGTCGGGAGTGGTGGCGCCCTCGGCGGCGCGGGGCGCGGCGGGCGCGGCCGAGATGGTCAGCGCCTCGTCCAGCGCGGCGAGCCCCTCCATGCTGGCGTGGAAGCGGCTGCCGGCGGACCGCAACGGCAGGTACGCCTCCGGGGTGAGCAGCAGCACCAGCAGCGCGGTCTGTAGGGCCAACCCGCCGCCGAGCAACCGGATGCCGACCGGCACCGCGACAAGTGCCACCGAGAGGGTGGCGACCAGCTCCAGCACCAGCGCGGAGAGGAACGCGATCCGCAGCGTCTTCATGGTGGCGACGCGGTGCCCGTCGGCCATCCGGCGCACGACGTCGGTCTGTGCCCGGGCGCGCCCGAACGCGCGCAACGTGGGCAGCCCGGCGACCATGTCCAGGAAGTGGCCGCCGAGCAGGGACAGCCGCCGCCACTGCCGTTCGGTGGCGGCCTGCGCCTGCCAGCCGAGCAGTGCGCCGAAGACCGGGATCAGCGGCAGGGTCAGCGCGATGATCACCGCCGAACTCCAGTCGGCGAAGACGACCCGGGCCAGCACCGCCAGCGGCACCGTCACACTGAGCACCAGCTGCGGCAGGTACCCGGTGAAGTAGGCGTCCAGCGCGTCCAACCCGCGCCCGGCCAGGGTGGCGATCTCACCGGCCCGCTGCCCGGCCACCCAGCCGGGGCCGTGCCGGCCCACCGCGCCGAGCAGGTCGGCCCGCAGCGCGGCCTTGACCGTGGCGGCGACCCGCGACGAGACCGTGCCCTGGGCCCAGACCAGCGCCGAGCGGGCCGCGACCGCGATCACGAAGCCGGCCAACGCCTGCCGATCCAGCCGACCGTCGATGGCGGTGGCCAGCACCGACGCGAGCGCGGTGGCCTGCGCCACGATCAACCCGGCGGCGACCACACCCAGCAGCGCGAGCACAGCAAGATCGCGCCGGGCCGCGGGGACCCGGCGCAGCAGACGCGGGTCGAACGGACGGCGGCTCACCAGTACACCGGTGCCCTACCGTCGGTCCGTCCTCGAAAAACCCACCAGCACATCGCCTGGAAGCCTAGTAGAGCCGGAAGTAGCGGCAGCGCCACCCAGCCCAGCAGCCGCAGTGTCGGTGCGCTGGCGGCCGCGTCGGCCACCGTCAGCGAGGCGCCCGGGTCGGTCGTGGACACCAGCACGTAGGGCCAGAGGGCGGCGCCGACCAGCACCACCGGCAGCGCCAGGGCCGCGCCGGTGGCGACCAGAGCCCATCCCGGCCGCCGCCGCGCCAGCGCCGCGCGGGCCGCCAGCAGCGCCGCCACGAGGAGCACCGGCAGGAGTACGGCCAGCGTCGGCCGCTGGACCGCGTCGCGTACCCGGGCGGAGAGCAGGCCCACGACGGTGGCCAGCGCGACCGCGCTGAGTGCCACCGGCACCAGCCGGCGGGCCGTGCGGTCGAGCACGGCGGCCTCGGCGGCCGGCAGTCGCAGGTTGAGGAAGGTCGCACCGTGCAGGGCGACCAGGGCGACCATCGCCAGCCCGGCGGCGGCCGCGAACGGGGTGGCGAGGTGCGAGACCCCGGCGACGTGCCCGTCGGCCTGACGGGGTACGCCCTGGAGCAGCGCGGCGAGCACCACACCCCAGCCCAGCGCGGCGAGTGCGCTGCCGATCGTCACGATGCGGTCCCAGCGGGCGCGGATCCGCTCGTCGGCGTGCCGGCTGCGCAGTTGCACCCCGGCGGTGACCAGGATGACGCCGACCAGAGCGCCGGCGACGGCCGGATAGCAGCCGGCGAGCAGTTCACCCTCCAGTACCGGAAACGCGCCGAACAGGATGCCGACGGCGGCCACCAGCCACACCTCGTTGCCGAGGAAGAACGGGCCGAGCGCGGTGAGCGAGGCCCGCCGCCCGGCCGGGCTTCCGCCTCGCGCGAGCAGCAGTCCGACGCCGTAGTCGTAGCCGGCGAGCACCAGATAGCTGGCGAAGAAGAGGCCGAGCAGGGCGTACCAGGCGAGGTCCACGGTCTTCTCCTTGCGATCCTCAGACGAGTGCGGGTTCGGGACAGGCCGGCTCGCCGGGCGGCAGCGGCGGGCGGCCGAGCGCCGGGTCGACCGCGCCGCGTTTCGCGTACCTGGCGAGCAACACCCAGTTGGTGACGGCGAGGGCCCCCAGCAGCAGGCTGAAAGCGACGAGCGAGGCCAGCATCACCGGGGCGCCGACCGGGGAGACTGCCTGCTCGGTGGGGAGCAGCCCGTACGCCACCCAGGGCTGCCGGCCCACCTCCCGGGAGATCCAGCCGAGGATCACCGCGACGAACGGCAGCGGCAGGGCCAGCAGGATCAGCCAGAGCGGGAAGCGCAGCCGGACGATCCAGTCGCGGAAGAGCAGGGGCAGCAGCAACCAGAGACAGCCGAGCGTGAGTCCGGTCAGGATCATGAAGCCCAGCCCGACGCTGGCCAGCACCGGTGGGGTGTAGTCGCCGGGGCCGAACCGGGCGGTCCACTCGGTGATCTGCGCCTGGGCCTCCGGCCCGTTGCCGCCGAACTTGGTCGGCTGCGCGCTGCCGACCGGACCGAACTGGGCGAAACCGAAGCCCTGCACCAGGCTGATCGCCAACGCCGAGGTGACCAGGCCGATCCGCAGCGACGTGCGGAAGAGCGCGAAGTCCGGGGTACGCCGGATCAGGTGCCACGCGCTGACCGCCGCCATCAGCATCCCGCCGATCAGTAACGCGGCCGACACCACGTGCCCGAACGCCATGCCGAGGGTGGGGTTGGTGAGGAGCGCGCCGAAGTCGGTGAGGTGGGCGATCCCGTCGCGTACCTCGTAGCCGACCGGGTTCTGCAACCAGGAGTTCGCCACCATGATCCAGAAGGCCGACGCGTACGCCGTGATCGCCACGCCCCACAGCAGGGCGAGGTGGACACCCTTGCGGAGCCGGTGCCAGCCGAAGATCCACATCCCGAGGAACGTGGACTCCAGGAAGAACGCCACAAGCGTCTCGATGGCCAGCGGCGCGCCGAAGACGTTGCCGACGTAGCGCGACAGGCCACTCCAGTTCAGCCCGAACTGAAACTCCATCACGATGCCGGTGGCGATGCCGAGCACGTAATTGATCACGTAGAGCTGGCCCCAGTAACGGGTCAGCCGCTCCCACTTCGGGTTGCCGGTGAGCACCCAGGCGGTCTGCATCCCGACCAGCAGGGTGACCAGCCCGAGCGTGACGACCACGAACAGGAAGTGGATCGAAGTGGTGGTGGCGAACTGCAGGCGGGCGAGGAGCAGGGTGTCCATGGCCGGCTCTCCGTAGTGTTGGTTCCCTTGTCGTAGCCACCCTACACGTAGTTTCTCTACATGTCTGACTACTACACGGTGTCGTAGGCAAGTCTACGACACCGTGTAGTAGGTGTGCGGCCGGCAAGGTCGCGCAGGCGGGGCGTGGGCGTGCTGGCCGGGCAGAGCCGCGCTTTCAGCGCCCGTCGGGCGGGCTGGCCCGCGCACACTCGCGCTCAACCCCACAAAATCGCGCCCGGACGCAGTGGTCCCAACGGCCATGGATGCCACTACATCCCGGACACCGCCGTCCGCCGTCAGGCGCAATGACTGGTTCGTCAACCCAAGCCTGCATTGCGATCTTGCACTTTCTGCCCCGACATTAGGCTGCATTAACGCTTAAATCGGCGACAGAAAGTGCAAGATCGGCGCGATCTTCGGGTCGGGGTGCGTGGGGCCTGGGGTCAGCTCAGGAAGAGAGTGATCGGGAGGGCGACCAGAGTGGTGGCGACCGCGAGCGCGGTGGCGCCGAGCACCCGGGGTGGCCGGTCGCTGACCAGGAGACGCTGGACGCGTACGTCAAGATCGCGGTCGCCCATGCCCAGCGCGCCCGTCGGGGTGATCCGGTGACCAGCGGCGGCGAACCGGCGCAGCGCTCCCGCCAACGGCGCCTCGGCGTGCAGCTCGCGGGCCTTGTCGTCGGCCCGCATCTCGACCAGGAGGGCGACCCGCTCGTGCGCGTCGCGGACCCAGGCGAACCACGGCAACGCGCGGCACAGCGCGGTGAACGGCAGCAGCACCAGGTCGTGCCGCTCGTGGGCGTGCGCGCGCTCGTGGCTGAGCACCGCGGCCAACTCGGCCCGATCCAGCAGGTCCAGCGTGCCGGCGCTGACCACCACCTGCGGCTTGACCCCGGGCAGGCAGTACGCGGCGGCACTCGGATGGTCCAACACCAGCGCGCCGGGCGCGGCTGGATCGTCCCGGGCGACCAGGGAGAGCAGGTCCCGGTGCCGGCGCTGGGCGCGTACGGTGCCGTGGATGCTGCGCGCGGTGGTGGTGACCAGCACCGCACCGATGCCGAAGCCCACCCCGACGCCGGCAAGGTGGAAGGTGCTCATCCCGGCTGGCAGGGTGCCGTGTCCGAGGTCGTTGGCGAGGGCGAGCAGTGCGCTTCCGGTCGGCAGGTCGTACGTGCTCAGCCCGAGCGCCATCGGCAGGCCCATCGCGGAGAGCCCGAGCGCCAATCCGACGGCCTGCCAGCAGATGATCGCCACCCGGGGGCTGCGCCACGTCCAGGTGGAGCGGGCCAGCACCTGAGCCGTCAGATAGCAGGCCAGCATGGTGGCGGCGAAGTGCACGGCGTAGGCCATGGCGCTCGCCCTACCGCTCCGCTGCCTCGCCGGCAGGTCGCCGGCCCGCCGGCCCGTTTACCCGGTCGGTCAGTTCGGCGTCCGACCCGGCCGGGCTCGACCCGTCTGGTCCGGCGACACCCGTGCCACCGGCGGTGGTGTCCGGCCCGGTGGGGCCGGACTCGTTGACCAGCGCTGCGCGCAGCACCTCGGCCTCGGTGCCGGTGACCGAGCGGGCGAAGCGCACCAGCGCGGCGTCCCGGCTGCCGCCCAGGTCGAGGGCGTCAAGCATGAGTTGGGCGATGTGCGCCTCGCGGCTGGCCGCTGGCCGGTACCGCCAGGCCCGACCTTCGCGCTCGCGCTGCACCATGCCCTTGCCGGCGAGCCGGTCCAGCACGGTCATCACCGTCGTGTACGCCAACTCCCGGCCATCGAGCGCGTCGGCGACCTCGCGCACGGTCACACCATCCGACGTGCCGGGGACCACGTCCCACAACACGTCCATCACCGCACGCTCAAGATCGCCCAACCGAGTCACACCGCAATCCTACCCCCGGTAGTAGACCGCCACCCCTCCCACCTCTCCCTAACGGTGATCATGAGGATGGCCGGGCCGAGCGAGATCAAAACGCCGTCAACCCAGCGAAGACCGGCGGACTGGCAATCCAACCCGAGGCAGAACCCGTGAGCTGACCCACCCGACGATCCCGGCCCAGGTCAGGTTTTCCGGGGGAGCCCGCCCACGCAGGGATCAAGCCTGACCGCCCGGAGTGGGCGGGCTCCCCCGGAAAACCACAAGGCCGAGTGCCGACTCACACCCCCTTGGGGTGCCACACCGTCTTCGTCTCCAGCAGGACTGTCATCCGGCCCACACCCGGGTCGGTCGACCAGTCGTGGTCGGCGGGCGCCGGTCGGAGCACCCGCTTGAGGTTCTCCGCCGCCTTGACCTCAAGGTCGGTGGCGAGCGCGGCGTCGGTGACCCCGGTCAGGTCGATCGCGTTGACGTCCATGTGCGCGGCCAACGCCGGCGCGGTCTCGGTGATCGCGCCGGTGAGGATGTTGACCACCCCGCCGGGCAGGTCGGAGGTGGCCAGCACCTCGGCCAGTGTCACCGCTGCCAGTGGCTCCGACGGGGACGCCGCCACCACCACCGTGTTGCCGCTGACGATCGCCGGGGCGATCACGCTGACCAGGCCGAGCAGCGCCGGGCGTTCCGGGGCGACCACCGCGACCACGCCTGTCGGCTCGGGCGCGGAGAGGTTGAAGTACGGGCCGGCGACCGGGTTGGCGCCGCCGTACACCTGGGCGAGCTTGTCGGCCCAGCCGGCGTACCAGACCCAGCGGTCGACCGCGGCGTCCACCTCGTCGCCGGGGATGCCCAGGGCGACGAACTGCTCGCGGCGGCCCTCCAGCATCTCGGCGGCCCGGTAGAGGATCTGACCCCTGTTGTACGCGGTCGCGCCGGCCCAGCCCTTCACGGCGGCGCGGGCGGCGACCACCGCGTCCCGGGCGTCCTTGCGGGAGGCCAGTGACACATTCGAGGACTGCACGAGATACGACCGTCCCGACTCGCTGCGCGGGAACTTCCCGCCGATGAAGAGCTTGTACGTCTTGCGTACGGCGACCCGCTCAGACATTGAGGTACCCCTCCAGCCCGTGCCGGCCGCCCTCGCGACCGTAGCCCGACTCCTTGTAGCCGCCGAACGGCGAGGTGGGGTCGAACTTGTTGAACGTGTTGGCCCAGACCACGCCGGCGCGCAGCCGGTCGGCCGTCCACAGGATGCGCGAGCCCTTGTCGGTCCAGATGCCGGCCGACAGCCCGTACGGCGTGTTGTTGGCCTTCTCGACGGCCTCGGCCGGCGTGCGGAAGGTGAGCACCGAGAGCACCGGGCCGAAGATCTCCTCGCGGGCGATCCGGTGGGCCTGAGTCACCCCGGTGAAGATGGTGGGCGCGAACCAGAAGCCCCGGTCGGGCAACTCGCACGGCGCTGACCAGCGCTCGGCGCCCTCGGCGGAACCGGCGTCGGACAGTTCGCGGATCCGCTCCAACTGGGCAGCCGAGTTGATCGCGCCGACGTCGGTGTTCTTGTCCAGTGGGTCGCCGACGCGCAGTTGGGCCATCCGCCGCTTCAGCGACTCCAGCACCCGGTCGGCCACGTTTTCCTGCACCAGGAGGCGGGAGCCGGCGCAGCAGACGTGCCCCTGGTTGAAGAAGATGCCGTTGACGATGCCCTCGACGGCCTGGTCGATGGGCGCGTCGTCGAAGACGATGTTGGCGGCCTTGCCGCCCAGCTCCAGGGTCAGCTTCTTGCGGGTGCCGGCGACGGACCGGGCGATGGCCCGGCCGACCTCGGTGGAGCCGGTGAAGGCGACCTTGTCCACGCCGGGGTGCTCGACCAGGGCGCGGCCGGTGTCGCCGGCGCCGGTGATGATGTTGACCACACCGGCCGGCAGGTCGGCCTGCTGGCAGATCTCGGCGAACAGCAGCGCGGTGAGCGGGGTGGTCTCGGCCGGCTTCAGCACCACCGTGTTGCCCGCGGCGAGCGCTGGGGCGATCTTCCACGCCAGCATGAGCAGCGGGAAGTTCCACGGGATGACCTGCGCGGCGACGCCGATCGGCCGCGGGTTGGCGCCGAAACCGGCGTGCGGGAGCTTGTCCGCCCAGCCGGCGTAGTAGAAGAAGTGCGCGGCGACCAGCGGCAGGTCGACGTCCCGGGACTCCCGGATCGGCTTGCCGTTGTCCAGCGACTCCAGGACGGCCAGCTCGCGGGAGCGCTCCTGGATGAGCCGCGCGATCCGGTACAGGTACTTCGCGCGGTCGCGGCCCGGCATCGGGCCCCAGACCTTGTCGTAGGCCTTGCGGGCGGCGCGCACCGCGCGTTCCACGTCCTGGGCGCCGGCCTCGGCGATCTCGGCCAGCACCTCCTCGGAGGCGGGGTTGATCGACTTGAAGCTGCCACCGTCGGCAGGGTCGACGAACTCGCCACCGATGTACAACCCAGAGGCGTTTTTGATTTCCACCACCGAGCGGGACTCGGGGGCGGGGGCGTATTCGAACATCGGCTATCAGTCCAGGGTGAAGTAGTCGGGACCGGAGTAGACGCCGGTCGTCAGCTTGGTGCGCTGCATCAGCAGGTCGTTGAGCAGGCTGGACGCGCCGAAGCGGAACCAGTCCGGGCCGAGCCAGTCCGGGCCGACGGTCTCGTTGACCATCACCAGGTACTTGATCGCGTCCTTGGTGGTCTTGATGCCACCGGCGGGCTTCACACCCACCTGCCGCCCGGTCGCCTCGCGGAAGTCGCGGACCGCTTCCAGCATCACCAGGGTCACCGGCATCGTCGCCGCGACCGGGACCTTGCCGGTGGAGGTCTTGATGAAGTCGCCGCCGGCCAGCATGGCCAGCCAGGAGGCGCGGCGCACGTTGTCGTAGGTGGCCAGCTCGCCGGTCTCCAGGATCACCTTGAGGTGGGCGTCCCCGCAGGCCTCCTTGGTGGCCACGATCTCGTCGTAGACCTCCTGGTAGCGCCCGGACAGGAACGCGCCCCGGTTGATCACCATGTCGATCTCGTCGGCGCCGGCCGCCACGGCGGCCCGGGTGTCGGCCAGCTTGATCTCCAGCGGTGCCTGACCCGACGGGAACGCGGTCGCCACGCTGGCCAGGTGCACGGCAGACCCGCGCAGCACCTCGGCGACGTACGGGACCATCGCCGGGTAGACGCAGACCGCGCCGACGTGCGGGCAGGACGGGTCGGCCGGGTCGGGTCGCAGCGCCTTCGCGGCGAGCGCGCGCACCTTGCCCGGGGTGTCCGCCCCTTCCAGGGTGGTGAGGTCGACCATCCGGATCGCCAGGTCGATGGCCTGGGCCTTGGCGGTGGTCTTAATGGATCGGGTGCCGAGCTGTGCCGCCCGCTGCTCCGCGCCGACCTGGTCCACACCCGGTAGGCCGTGGAGGAAGGTCCGCAGAGCGGTCTCGGATCGTCCCAGCTCGGAGAGCTCCGACCGGGCCGACGTCGTTGTCGCCGTCATGCCCCGAAGTCTACGCGCCGGAGCGTCACGTGATCTTGATCACAGCGGTGCGCCGGACGTGAGCGGCGTCGCTGGTCCGACCGCACCCGCACCGCCATGCCGTACGGACCGGTAGGTTGAGCGATCGTGGACGTACACGTCATTGACCACCCGCTGGCCCAGTCGAGACTGACCGCCATGCGGGACGCGCGCACCGATTCCTCGACGTTCCGGGCGGCGCTGCACGAACTGACCACCATGCTGGTGTACGAGGCGGCGCGCACCTTCCCCGTCGAGCGGTACCCGGTGCAGACGCCGGTCACCGGCACCGAGGGCACCCGGCTGGCCAACCCGCCGCTGCTGGTCCCGGTGCTGCGGGCCGGACTGGGCATGGCGGACGCCGCGCTCGGCCTGCTGCCGGAGTCCTCGATGGGCTTCGTCGGCCTGGCCCGCGACGAGGAGACCTACGAGCCACGCGCGTACATGGAGTCGTTGCCCCGCGACCTGGCCGGTCTGCCGGTGCTGGTGCTCGACCCGATGCTGGCCACCGGTGGCTCGCTGGAGCACTCCTGTCGGCTGTTGGCCGACCGCGGCTGCACCGACATCACCGTGCTCTGCGTGCTCGCCGCGCCGGTCGGCATCGAGCGGCTGGAACGCTCTGGTCTGCCGTTGCGCCTGGTCACGGCCTCGATCGACGAGGGGCTCAACGACCGCATGTTCATCGTCCCCGGGCTCGGGGACGCCGGCGACCGCCAGTTCGGCGGCATGCCCCGGTTCTGAGGGCGGTACCCCGGTCGGTGCCGGGTCGGGCGGGTTCGTGCGCGGTGTGCACGGACCCGCTAGCGTCTCCGGCCATGACTGGTGTTGCGCTCGCCGAGGAGCTGCTGCTCCTCGCCTACGACGACACGACCGGCAAGGCAACCATGCCGCGAATCAGCCTGGACCTGGGCATGGCCGCCGCGGTGCTGGTCGAGCTGGCCCTGGCCGGCCGGATCGCGTACGCCGACGGATCGTTGGCAGTGATCGACCCGACGCCCACCGGCGAGCCGGTCGCGGACGAGGTGCTGGGCCGGGTCGCGGCCGACACCCCGCACAGCCCGGCTTCCTGGGTGCAGCGCCTGCGGCACGGCCTGCGGGACCGAATTCTCGGCGACCTGTGCAGCCAGGGTGTCGTCCGCGACGTGGACGAGACCGAGTTGGGCTTCATCCACGTGCACCGCTACCCCGTCGTGGACGCCACGGTGGAGGCGGAGACCCGGCAGCGGCTGGCCGAGGCGCTGACCGGCGCGGCGGCCCCGGACGAGCGGACCGCCGCGCTGGCCACCCTGGTCGTGGTGCTGCGGATGGAGTCCGCGCTCGGGGTGGACGGCGAGACCGCCGCCGACGCGCGCCGCCGGCTGGAGGAGATCGCCACCGGCGCCGGCTTCTCCGGCGAGGTGAGCACCGACGACTCGGTGGTCCGTCCCTCGGTCGGCCTGGTCGTCGCCGCCCTGGGCCGGGCCGTCGACCAGGCCCTCGGCCCCCGCCGCTGACCCCGCCGGGCGGTCCTCGGAGGATGCGACCAGGCGTCGGCCCCTGCTGCTTGCGTCCTTTGCTCTGCTTCAACGGAGGCAACACTTCAGGCCCGTTTTCGTAGCGTGGGTTGAAGCAGAGCAAAGGACATGCAGGAGGCGGCCGGGTGGTCGTGCCCGGTGCGGCCCGCTGGTCAGAGTCCCAGAGCCACGGCGATCTCGGTGCGCAGCTGCGCGGTCGCCGACTCCGCGCGGACCCGGGCCGCGGCGACGTCGCGGTCGGGCACCGGCTCCACCACCTCGAGGTACGCCTTGAGCTTCGGCTCGGTCCCGGATGGGCGGATCACCACTCGGGCCACCGCAGTCCGCAGGATCACCACGTCCGACTCGGGTAGCAGGTCCCGCACGCTGTCGACCGGCTGCCCGAGCAGGGTGGTCGGGGTGGCCGCCCGGATCCGGGCCATCGCGTCGGTGATGATGCGCAGGTCGTCCACCCGGGCGGAGAGCTGGTCGGTGTGGTGCACGCCGAACTCGGCGGCCAACTCGTCGAGTCGGTCGGTCAACGTGCGGCCCTGCGTCTTCAGGCCGGCGGCCAGCTCGGCCACGGTCAGCGCCGCGGTGATGCCGTCCTTGTCCCGTACGTGCTCCGGGGCGACGCAGTAGCCGAGCGCCTCCTCGTAGCCGAAGACCAGCGGTGCGCTGCCGCCGCCGGCCCGCACGATCCACTTGAAGCCGGTGAGCGTCTCGTCGTAGGGCAGGCCCCGGGCCGCGCACATCGCCCGCAACAGTGACGACGACACGATCGTGGTGGCGTAGAGCCCGGTCACCCCACGGCGCATCAGGTGGTCGGCGAGCAGTACGCCCACCTCGTCGCCGCGCAGCATCCGCCAGCCCCGCCCGCCGCCCGTGCTGTCCCGGACGACCACCGCGCACCGGTCCGCGTCCGGGTCGTTAGCGATGGCGAGATCCGCGCCGGTGGAGTCGGCCAGCGCGATCAACCGGTCCACCGCCCCCGGCTCCTCCGGGTTGGGGAACGACACGGTGGGAAACGCCGGGTCCGGCTCGGCCTGGTCGGGCACCACACCGGGCACCGGGAAACCGGCGCTGGCGAAGGCGGCGGTGAGCACCGCCGCGCCCACCCCGTGCAGCGGCGTGTACGCCACGGTCAGGTCCCGGGGTCCGTCCGGGTCGATCACCGCGGTGGCCCGTTCCACGTACGAGGCGACCAGGTCGTCACCGAGCACCTGCCCGGGTGGACCCAACGGCACCTGGGTCAGTGGGCCGACCGTCCGGATGGCCGCCTCTATACCGGCATCGGCGGGCGGCACGATCTGCGCGCCGGCACCCAGCTCACCGCCCAGTTCCGCGCCGAGGTAGACCTTGTAGCCGTTGTCCTGGGGCGGGTTGTGGCTGGCCGTGACCATCACTCCGGCGACCCCGCCGAGCTGGCGTACCGCGTACGCCAGCACCGGGGTGGGCAGTGGGCGGGGCAGCAGCAGCGCCGGCCGGCCCGCCCCGGTGGCCACCTGGGCGGTGCGTTCGGCGAACTGCCGGGAGCCGTACCGGGCGTCGTACCCGATCACCAGAGGGCCGGTGCCACCCTGGGCCGCGAGCCAGCCGACCAGGCCGGCAGCGGCCTGGGTGACCACGGCGAGGTTCATGCCGTTCGGGCCGGCGCGCAGCGGGCCGCGCAGGCCCGCGGTGCCGAAGGTCAGCGGACCGGCGAACCGGTCGGCCAGCTCCGGGGCGCTCGCCGGCAGCCGGTCGAGCACCGCCGTCAGCTCGTCCCGGCTGGCCGGGTCGGGGTCGTCGGCCAGCCAGCGCCGGGCTTGCTCGCGAATGTCGTCGATGTCAGTGGTGTCCGCCGCCATGCCTCTTGATAGCACGGCGGAGGATCACCGCTGTCGGTTCCCTCGGCTCAGCCTGCCCCGGTGAGCTTGAACGTCCTGGCCATCTCGTCGAAGATCGGCTTGCTCTCCGCGAACTTGGCGTTCGTCGAGGTGAGGTAGAACGAGTACGCCTTGCCGCCCTCGGCCACGCCACGCCAGACGCCGTGCCGCATGACGTCGCCCTCGCCGCAGGTGTACTCGAATTCGGCGGCCGGCCTACTGTCCAGTTGGGTGTCGCTGGCGTTGAGCTGCTGGTACGGCTTGACGCAGGAGGTGCTCCTGGTCTTGAGGCCGTTCGCCGCCGTCTCCGCCCAGCGGTTGGCGTCGCTCGACCACTTCTCGGTGATGATGCGCACCTTGCGGCCGCTGTCCTCCGGGTCGATGTAGTCGGTGTACGAGGGGCCGGTGGCCTTCTTCCAGCCCTTCGGCACCATGACCTGGATGCCGCGCGCCGCGTGCTCCTCCATCTCGACCGTGGAGGCCGCCGGGGCGGACGCGGACGGCTGCGCCGCCGGGGTGTTCGGCGGGGGATCGCCGCCACTGGTGAGGGCCACCACGGTGAGCAGCAGCACCACGGCCAACCCGCCGGCCGCGGCGAGTTGCACCTTGCGCGGCCAGCCCTTGACCGTGCTGACGAGCTGACCACCGGTGGCGCGGGCCTTGCCGAGAGTGCCGCCGCCAGAAGGGGCGGGCGAGGTGGCCCAGGGCTGGCCGGTGCCCGGCACCGACCACTGGTTGCCGCCCCCGTAGGTGCCGCCGATGCGCTGGGTGGCCTCTGGTGCGCCGCCGTACCCGACCTGCTGGGTGGCATCGGCGGGACTGCCGTAGGTGACCCGCTGGGTGGCGTCCGGGTGCCCGCCGCCGTCCACCCGCTGGGTGGTGTCGGCGCTGCCGCCGTAGGTGCGCCTGGAGGGTGGCTGGCCGGGGCCGGGCATCGCGCCGGTGGGCGTGTGCAGTGGGCCGGCCAACACGTCGGCGCTGGTCTCGTCGAACCCGGTGGCATTGGCCGGGGTGGCCGGCTGGGGGCGCTCGCCCCGGCGCAGCGCGGCCAGCCGGTCGGTCAGGGACTCGTCCGGGGCCAGCATCGCCGGGCCGCCGATCTGGTTGTCCGGCTTCGGCTCCGGCGCGGGCGGCGGGAGGACGGGCACCGGAGGGCGTTGCTGCACCGGCACCACCGCGTAGGGGTCGGTGACCGAGTGCACCGCGGTGGCGGTGCTGCCGAGCGGCCCGGCGAGCAACTCGCGCAACATGGCCCGGGAGGTGTGCACGTCCAACCGGCGGGCCGGGTCCTTTTCCAGCAGGCCCATCAGCACGCGGGTCAGCGGGCCGCTGCGCTGCGGCGGGGCCGGTGGGTCCTCGACCACGGCGTGCATGGTCTCGATCGGGTCACCCTTGTCGAACGGGGGTCGACCCTCCACCGCCGTGTAGAGCGTCACACCCAGTGAGAAGAGGTCGCTCGGCGGACCGAACTCCTGGCCCATGGCCCGCTCGGGCGAGATGAAGTGGGGTGAGCCGAGCACCATCCCGGGGGTGGTGAGCTGCACGTCGGTGGGCATCCGGGCCACCCCGAAGTCGGTGAGCACGCACCGGCCGTCGCTGCAGATCAGCACGTTTGCCGGTTTGACGTCGCGGTGCAGGACGCCGATCGCGTGCGCCACCTCCAACGCGCCGAGCAGCGCGATGCCGATCTTGGCGACGGCGCGGGGCGCGACCGGCCCGTCCTCGATCACCATGTCGGCCAGGCTGCGGGCGTCCAGCAGCTCCATCACGATCCACGGCCGGCCGGCTTCGGTGACCACGTCGTACACCTGCACGACGGCCGGGTGCTGGATGGCGGCGGCGGCCCGCGCCTCGCGCAGGGTGCGTTCGTACATGGCGTCGCGGTCGCTGGGGGCCAGCCCCGGAGGCAGGACGACCTCCTTCACCGCCACGTCGCGGCGCAGCAGGGTGTCGGTGGCACGCCACACCGTGCCCATGCCGCCGTTGCCCACCGAGGACCGCAGCGCGTACCGGTCACCGATGGTGGTGCCGGGTGCTGCGCGGCCGTTGGCGGGACTGACGGGTCCGCCGCTCCACGTCGGGATCTGAGTCACAGAAAAGCCACCGGGGGAAATCGAGGAGGGCTGGGACACAACCCCCCTATCTTGCTGGTTCCGACGCCCGATGCGAAAGCCGACGCGACGCACGTTTGTCGAACTCGACAGAAAGTGCCTCGTCGTTCACCTCCTGTCGACGGCTCGGAACGGGCTGTGCGGTATCCCTCACCCGACGACGAGCCGGCGCGTCCTACCATCCGGGGATGAACCAACGGCGGTCAAGCGAGTCCGATTTTCCGATCAAGGGCGTCTACACGGGCGCGGACCTTCCGGAGGACCTGGACTCCCGGCTGGGCGTTCCCGGCGAGTTTCCGTACACCCGGGGGGTCTACCCCACCATGTACACCTCGCGTCCGTGGACCATGCGCCAGTACGCCGGCTTCGGCACCGCCACCGAGTCCAACGCGCGGTACCACCAACTGCTGCGGGCCGGCACGATGGGCCTCTCGGTCGCGTTCGACCTGCCGACCCAGATGGGCTACGACTCCGACGAGTCGATCGCGCACGGCGAGGTCGGCAAGGTGGGTGTCGCCATCGACTCCATCGAGGACATGCGGCTGCTCTTCGCCGACATCCCGCTGGACCGGGTCTCCACCTCGATGACCATCAACGCGCCCGGCTCGGTGCTGCTGCTGCTCTACCAGCTCGTCGCCGAGGAGAACGGGGTGCCCGGCTCGGCGCTCAACGGCACGATCCAGAACGACATCCTCAAGGAGTACATCGCCCGGGGCACGTACATCTTCCCGCCGAAGCCGTCGCTGCGCCTGGTCGCGGACACGTTCGCGTACTGCCGCAAGGAGGTGCCGAAGTGGAACACCATCTCCATCTCCGGCTACCACATGGCCGAGGCCGGCGCGACGCCCGCGCAGGAGATCGCGTTCACCCTGGCCAACGGCGTGGAGTACGTGCGGGCGGCGCTGGCCGCCGGGCTCGCGGTCGACGATTTCGCGCCCCGGCTGTCGTTCTTCTTCGTGGCCCGCACCACACTGCTGGAGGAGGTGGCGAAGTTCCGCGCCGCCCGGCGGATCTGGGCCCGGCTGATGCACGACGACTTCGGCGCGAAGGATCCGAAGTCGATGATGTTGCGCTTCCACACGCAGACCGCGGGCGTGCAGCTCACCGCGCAGCAGCCGGAGGTGAACCTGGTCCGGGTGGCGGTGCAGGGGCTGGGCGCGGTGCTCGGCGGCACGCAGTCGCTGCACACCAACAGCTTCGACGAGGCGATCGCGCTGCCCACCGAGAAGGCGGCCCGGCTCGCGCTGCGTACCCAGCAGGTGCTGGCGTACGAGACCGACCTGACCGCCACCGTCGACCCGTTCGCCGGCTCGTACGTGGTGGAGGCGATGACCGCCGAGATCGAGGCCGCCGCGCTCGAGTTGATGGAGCGGGTGGCCGATCACGGCTCGGCGGTGGACGCGATCGAGGCCGGGTTCCAGAAGCGGGAGATCGAGCAGTCCGCGTACCGGATCGCGCAGGAGATCGACTCGGGTGAGCGGGTGGTGGTCGGGCTCAACCGGTTCACCGTGGACGAGGAGGAGCCGTACGAGCCGCTGCGCGTCGACCCGACGATCGAGGCGGGCCAGGCCGAGCGGCTGGCGCGGCTGCGCTCCGAGCGCGACGGCGCGGCCGTGACGCGGGCCCTCGCCGACCTGCGGGCCGCCGCGGAGGGTTCGGACAACGTGCTCTACCCGATGAAGGAGGCGCTGCGGGCCCGGGCCACCGTGGGTGAGGTGTGCGGGACGCTGCGCGAGGTGTGGGGGATGTACCGGCCCACCGATCGCTTCTGACCGTCCCGGTCGCGGTGTGTCCGTCGGGCCGGGGGGGTACCGGACCGGAGGAGCACGGACGCACACGGTGTGCGCCCGGGGTGGACGGCTCCGTGTGAGCGTCCGTATCCGGCTCGTTGCGGAGTGTGGTCGGCTAATTGTCGGAGTGTCAGTTCATCACCCCGACTAATGCGACAATTTACACCAGGATCCGCGCGTGTTCCGCCGGATCCGGAGCCGCCGCGATCGGTTACGCGTTGTAGGAGGTGAGGGGCGGATGTCGGCGTTCGATAGCGATCTACCTGCTGTCCCACACATCTCCGAGCGCTCCGAACTGGGCGTTCCTGACGCTGCGCGGTCTGATCATTACCGTAACGAGGTTGCGCAGCGTCACCGCCGGAGGTCTAGGCTGTCTGCTGTCCCCGATGATCCATCCGTTTCTACTGATCGAGAATTCGACGTGACGAGTGCGTTGACGCTGCCCACGGATGGCCAGTTGGCGTCGTCCTGGCCGGAGCTGCCCCCGGGCTCCCAGCCACTGCCCCGCGAGCTGGACCACCTCCTAGCGCTCCGAGTGCCGGGGCTGATCGCTACCCGCCGTCACCTCCACTCGCACCCTGAGCTTTCCGGCTCCGAGTTCGAGACGGCCGCGCTGATCGCCCGGGAGCTCTCGCTGGCCGGGCTCAACCCGCGCCTGCTGCCCAAGGGCAACGGCGTGATCTGCGACGTCAACGGCCGGCCGGACGGCCCCGTGGTCGCGCTGCGCGCCGACATCGACGCCCTGCCCCTCGACGACTCCAAGGACGTGCCCTACCGGTCGACCGTGGCGGGCGTCTGTCACGCCTGCGGCCACGACGTGCACACCACGATCCTGCTCGGCGTCGGCATGCTGCTGGCTCAGCTCGCCGACCTGGGTGAGCTGGACGGGCGGGTCCGGCTCATCTTCCAGCCGGCCGAGGAGATCCTGCCCTGCGGCTCGCTGGAGGTCATCGAGGCCGGCGGCCTGGACGACGTGGTGCAGATCTTCGCGCTGCACTGCGACCCGAACCTGCCGGTGGGAAAGGTCGGCCTGCGGGTCGGCCCGATCACCGCAGCCGCCGACAACGTCACCGTCCGGCTCTCCGGTCCGGGAGGGCACACCGCCCGGCCGCACCTGACCGTCGACCTGGTCGACGCGCTCGGCCGGCTGGTCACCGAGGTGCCCGCCCTGGTCAGCCGCCGGGTGCCGGCCAACAGTGGCCTGCTGCTGGTCTTCGGCCACGCCTCGGCCGGCACCCGCTACAACGTCATCCCCTCCGAGGCGAGCGCCTCCGGCACCCTGCGGGTGATGGACCGCGACACGTGGGAGTTGGCCCCCAAGATCGTCGCTCAGGTGGTCCGGGACGTGATCGCGCCGACCGGCGCCACTGTCGACCTGGAATACCTGCGCGGCCGGCCACCGGTGTCCAACGACGCGCGGGCCATCCAGGTGCTGACCGCCGCCACCGCCGCCGCGCTCGGCCCGGAAGGGATCGCCGAGACGCCGCAGAGCATGGGCGGCGAGGACTTCTCCTGGTATCTGGAGTACGTCCCCGGCGCCCTCGCCCGGCTCGGCGTGGGTCGCTCGGGTCCCAACGTCGACCTGCACCGGGCAAGCTTCGACGTGGACGAGCGGGCCATCCCCGCCGGCGTACGCGTCATGGTGCAGACCGCGCTGCGGGCACTGGCGGCGGCGCGCTGACCGGAGCGGTCGGCATGGAGGCCTTCTTCCGGCGACGCAGCACCAACAGCAGCACCGCCACCGGTACGCCAATTGCCAGAAGCCACGGCAGCAGCGCCCCCAGCACGGTGAGCAGGACGGTCAACGAGGCGACGAACGCCTTCCAGCCGCCCTTGAGCCCGACCAGGAAGCCGGACTCGGCCTTCTCCTCGGTGGCCTTGGCCGCCGGCCCGACAAGGGTCACCGTGATCGTGGAGAGGGCGGTCAGGTCGGCCAGTCGCCGTTTCTTGGCCTCCAACGACGCCAGGTCGGCCTCACGGCGACCCAACTCGTTCTCCAACGACACCAGGTCGGTGATCGAGCTGGCGCGGGCCAGCAACCGGCGGGCGCTCTCCACCCTGGCCCGCTGACTGGTGATACGCGCGTCGAGGTCGACGATCGCCTCGGTGGCGTCCTCGGTGCTGATCTCCCGGCTCAGCTGGCTGCCGTGCTCCGCGATCTCGTCCACCACCTCGGTGAACTTCTCCGCCGGCACCCGCAACTGCAACTCGGTCACCGCGTCGGCACCGGCACTGCGCCGCTGGTCACCGCCGATGAAGCCACCGGCGCGGGTGACCAGGGCGCTCACCTCCCGGGCGGCGGCGTCCACATCGTCCACCTGCACCCGCATCGCACCGGTGTAGATGATGGCGCGCTGGTCGACCCGCAGGTCCGGCGCCCCGGTGCCGGCCTCCTGGGGTGCCCCGGCCCCGGCCTGCTGCCGGTCCTCGGCCTTGGCCGCCTCGGGCGCTACCGCCGCGTTGTCCCGCGCAGCGTCGCGGTCCGCCGCCGGTGGGGCGGCCGCCGTGTCCGCCGTTCCGCTGTCGCCGGCCCCGCACCCGGTCAACACCAGCGCCGCCGCCAGCGCCGTTACCGCCAGCAGTGTGCCGTGGCGTCGTACCACCTGTCCGTCCATCCCCGCTCCCCTCGTCGTGATCCGGTGTGGCGATAGCTCGGACGCGGCGCACACGTCGGCCGGTTCCGGCAGACTGCGCTGAGGACGTCACGATTCGATAATCGAGGAGTCACGATGCGGCTCACCAAGTACGCCCACTCCTGCCTCCGGATGGAACACGACGGGGGAGTGCTCGTCGTCGACCCCGGGGTGTTCGGCGACTCCGCGTCGGCGTTGGACGGCGCGGACGCGGTGCTGATCACCCACCTGCATGCTGATCACCTCGACCTGGCCGCGGTGCGCCAGCAGCTCGACCGGCGGCCGTTCCCGATCCACGGGCCGGCCTCACTCGCCGAGACCCTGGGCGACACCGCCGAGGTGTTGCACCCGGTCACGCCCGGCGAGTCGTTCACCGCCGCCGGGGTCGCCGTCCGGGCGTACGGGGGACGACACGCGGTGATCCACCCCGACATCCCCGTGGTGGACAACCTCGGTTACCTGATCAACGACGTGGTCTACCACCCGGGCGATTCCCTGGTGGTGCCCGACGAGACTCCCGTCGACACGCTCTTCGCGCCGATCCACGCCCCCTGGTCGAAGTTCTCCGAGGTGCTCGACTTCATCCGCGCGGTCGCGCCCCGGCGGGCGTACGCCCTGCACGACGGCCTGCTCAACGACAACGGTCTGCGCGTGCTGAACGGGCAGTACACCGCGCTGTCCGGCACCGAGTACCAGCGGCTGGAGCCCGGTAGCCGGGTGGACGTCTGATCCGATGCCCGGCCCGTCAGCGGAGCTGGTGCAGCAGCTCTACCGCATCCCACCGGACCGGTTCGTGGCCGCCCGGGACGCCGCCGTGGCCGATGCTCGTCGTGCCGGCGACCCGGGCGCTGCCCGACAACTGGCCCGGCTACGTCGCCCGACGGTGGCGGCCTGGCTGGTGAACCTGCTCGCCATCGAACGCCCGGAGCTGGTCGCCGACCTGGTCGGACTCGCCGATGCCCTGCGGACGGCCCAGCGGGAGCTGCGTGGGCCTCGACTGCGGGAGTTGTCCGCGCAGCGCCGGGCGGTGGTCGCTGCCCTGGTCGCCGAGATTCGCAAGCTCGCGGCGGCGGAGCCGGACGCGCCACCGGCTGGTCGGCTGCCACTGGCCGAGGTGGAGTCGACGCTGAACGCGGCGTTCTCCGACGTCGACGTCGCCGAGCAGGTCCGGGCGGGCCGCCTGCTCCGGGCGGCCAGCTACGCCGGCTTCGGCGAGGTGCCCCGGCCGCAGCTGAGGTTGGTCACCGGCGACGACGACGAGGAGCCCGAGGAGGAACGCCCCGCCCGCCGACCGGGTGCCCAGCGAGGGCGTCCCGAGGCGGTGCCCCGCGCGGATCGGGCTGCGGAGCGTGCCGAGCAGGCCGCGCACCGGGCCGCCCGTGCCGAGCGGGCCCGGCAGCGCCGCGCCCTGGATCGGGAGTTGGCCAAGGCCCGGACCGACCAGCAACGCGCGGAGGTCGAGCTGACCGAGGCGGCCGGACAGGAGCGAAACGATGTTGCCGTACTCGATGGGATCGAGGCCGAACTGGCCGAGCTGGAGCGGCGGCGGGCGGTCGCCGAGCAGGATCTCAGCCGGGCCAAGCTCGCTCGGCGTGCCGCCGAGCGAGCGGTCACCGTGGCTCGGCGGCGCGCAGGCGAGGTCGAGGCGGCGGTCGAGGCGTTGGCGGCCGAAGAGGGGAATGCGGACGAGGACGGTGGCGCGGGAGACTGACCATCGATGGACGACGACGGGTGTGCGGGCCGTCCAGGGCGGGTGACCCCGGATCGGGGCCTCGTCGTGGTCGATGGATCGGGTTGCCCGAGAGGGCCGCTCGGATGACACCGGAGCAGGTTGCTGCCGCCAGCAAGCCGGTCGTACTCGACCTCGGCGACGCGTTCACCCGGGACCCGGCCACGTTGCGCCGTGCCCGACTGCTCGGCATCTCCGGCTGGGCGTTCTACATCAGTGGTCGGGCTGGCGCACTGGGCGATGTGCGGGCCGAGACGGCCGCCGCGGCGCTGGGGTTCATCGCCCCGGACGCGGTCGCCGACGGGTGGGACGCCGCCGCCCGGATCGTCCCGCCGGTCGAGGTGGCGGCGGCGAGCCTCGCCGAGTGCTGCCGATGGGGCGCGCAGCAGCTCGACGCCCTGCCCGGCACCGAGCGCCTGGCGTTCCTCGTCGAGCGTGCGGTGGTGGCGGCGGACGCCAGCGCCATGCCGCTCTTCGCCGCGTGGCGGGCCATGCCGCTGCCGGATCTCTCCGCCGGCGCCCGCAGCGCCGCCGGGCTGCGACTGCTCCGGGAACACTTCACCGGTGCCTACCTACTGGCGGTACGCGCCGCCGGGATGACACCGCTGGAGGCCGTGCTGGCCGGGCCGGAGGGGGAGGCCGGGGCGGTGGCCTGCGGCTGGCCCCCGCCCTACCCGCCGATCGGGCCGTTGGTGCGCCGGCGACTCTGGGCGGAGGCGGTGACCAACCGTCTCGTCGCGCCCGCGTTCACGGCCCTCGGTCCGGCTGCCGGCGCGGAGCTTGTCGAGTTGCTGCACCGCACCCGGGCCGACCTCGCCGCCGGTGTGTGATTGACGACCCTCGTCGCACCCGACCCGCGCTCCGCTCGGCGGCGGGAGCAGACTGGGGAGGTGCGATACGCGCTGCTACGCCGACGCGGTGCCGGTGGGGCGGGACCGCAACTCGGTGACGTAGTCGTCCGGGGCGCCCGCCTTCTCGGCGGCGTTCGCGATCTCGGACAGATACCACGACGTCGGCAGGCCGCCCTCGTACCCGTTGAAGACGTAGATCCACGCGGTCACGTCGCCGTCGAGGGTGGAGACCCGGACGTGCAGCTTGCGGTACGTGCCGGCGGTCACCCCCTCGATCTGGTCGAGCTGATCCGCGTCGTAGGGGTGGATGTCGTAGAGCGCGACGAAGACCCGGTCACCGGGCGACTCGACCAGGGTGCTGACCGCACCCTCCCAGCCGATCACGTCCGCGCCGGCGAAGGTCAGCCGCCAGCCTTCCAGCCAGCCGGTGCCCACCATCGGCGAATGCGGACAGTAGGCACGCATCCGGGCAGGGTCGAGATTTGAGCCGTAGGCGGCGTGATGACGCACGGCGATGACGATAGCCCGGCGGACGGGTGGGGGAGAATACGACTGTGCGTGTCGAATGCGCTCGGGAGAACAAAGTCACTGTGAGCTTGGACGAAGGGCGAACGCTGTGAGCCGGATCGTGATCATCGGTGGGGGGCCGGCCGGGTACGAGGCGGCGCTGGTCGCCGCCCAGCTGGACGCCGATGTCACCGTGGTGGAGGCCGACGGGGCCGGCGGGGCCTGCGTGCTCTCCGACTGCGTGCCGTCGAAGACCTTCATCGCCAGCTCCGGGGTGGTCACCGGTTATCGGGACACCGAGGAGTTCGGGGTGCACTCGGACGGCCTGGAGGCGGTCACCGTCGACGCCCGGGCCGTGCACGAGCGGGTCAAGCGACTGGCGTTGGCGCAGTCCGCCGACATCCACGCCAAGCTCCTCAAGGCCGGCGTCACCTTCGTGGCCGGCACCGCCCGGCTCGGCGAGGACGCCCTCGGGCACACCCACCTGGTCGTCGTGACGCCCGCGGACGGCGGGGAGGAATACGCCATCGCGGCGACCACCGTGCTGGTGGCCACCGGCTCGACACCCCGCCAGCTGCCCACCGCCGTACCGGACGGCGAGCGCATCCTGACCTGGCGCCAGGTGTACGACCTGCCGGAGCTGCCCGAGCACCTGATCGTGGTCGGCTCCGGTGTCACCGGCGCGGAGTTCGCCAGCGCCTACCTGGCCATGGGGGTCCAGGTGACCCTGGTGTCCAGCCGGGACCGGGTGATGCCGCACGAGGACGCCGACGCCGCGTCCGCCATCGAGCGGGTGTTCCGCAACCGGGGCATGGAGATCCTCAACAACTCCCGGGCCGACGCGGTACGACGTACCGCCGACGGCGTCGAGGTGGAACTCTCCGACGGCCGCAGGGTCACCGGCTCGCACGCGCTGATCACCGTCGGTTCGATCCCCAACACGGCCAACCTGGGCCTGACCGAGTACGGCGTCGAGCTGGGCCGGGGCGGTTACGTGACCGTCGACCGGGCCTCCCGGACCAACGTGCCAGGCATCTACGCCGCCGGTGACTGCACCGGCGTGCTGCTGTTGGCCAGCGTCGCCGCGATGCAGGGTCGGATCGCCATGTGGCACGCCCTCGGCGAGGCGGTCCGCCCGTTGCGGCTGCGTACCGTCGCGGCGAACGTCTTCACCGACCCGGAGTTGGCCACCGTGGGCGTCTCGCAGGACGAGGTGGACGCGGGCAAGACCCCGGCCCGGCAGGTGATGCTGCCGCTGTCCGGCAACGCCCGGGCGAAGATGGACGACCTCTCCGACGGCTTCGTGAAGTTGTTCTGCCGTCCGGCCAGCGGCCAGGTGATCGGCGGTGTGGTGGTCGCCCCGAAGGCCAGCGAGCTGATCCTGCCGATCACGATGGCGGTGGAGAACAACCTGACGGTCAACGAGCTGGCCCAGACCATCACCATCTACCCGTCGCTGTCCGGCTCGATCACCGAAGCAGCGCGCCAGCTGATGCTCCACGAGTTGGAGTGACCCTCCGGGTCTGGATCACCGCCACCGTGGCCAGGACCGCCACCTCGGTGAGGATGAGCAGGCGTTCGGCCAGACCGATGAGCATTCGGTCGCCGGGGTAGGCGGACCAGATCATGGCCCCCGCCAGGGCGAGGCTGAGCAGGACGAGGGTGCGGAGCGTCCGGGCCGCGGGGGCCAGGGTCGGCCGGCGGGCGAGCAGCCAACCGCTGAGCGGCAGCGCCAGGAAGGCGACCACCGAGGCGTACCGGTGCAGGTAGGCCTCGGTGGTCATGGCGGTGCCCGGCTCGTTGGTCGGCACCACCGCGGCGAGCAGCAGCCCGGCCACCCACGCGCCGAGCAGCAACTCGGCCGTCCCGGCGCGCGGTCGGGGTGGGCCGGTGCGGCGCAGCCCGTACAGCAGCGCCACCGTGGCGAGGGCGAGCACCACCATGGCCACGTCGATGACGCCGCCCCGGTCGGAGACCGCGAAGTCGCTGATGGTCAGCGTCCAGGGGCTGAGGTCGTCGTTAACTTCGAGGTGACCGATCACGGTGAGCAGCGCCGCCACGGCGATCCCGCCCAGGGCCAGCAGACCGGTGTTCCGGGTTCCAGGCATGCCTCAGCCTGTCGCCGCGGGCACCCCAGCCGGATCCGGGAAGCCCACCGAAATCGCCCCGAGAGGCAACCCCTAGAGACCCCCCGGCCCACCTTCCGCGATCTTGCACTTCCGGTCGCCCTTATGCGCGACACGCCCCAAATGCGAGGACACTAAATGCAAGATCGCGGGGCAGGCGAGGGCGCGGCGGCGCGGGCGTGGCGGGCGCTGACCAGCGTCATCGCCCATCCCGCTGCGGCGAAGCCGACCGCGGCGGCGGTGGCGATGATGGCCAGTCGCCACGCCGACTCGGTGAGCGCGGTGCCGCCGAGGTGCCCGACCAGCGCGCCGTAGGTGGCCCAGCCCAGCGCGGCGACGGCCTCGTAGAGCACGAACAGCCGATACGGGTAACGGCTGCGACCGGCCGAGAAGCAGGCCGCCATCCGGCCGCCGGGCACGAACCGGCAGAGCAGGATGACCATCGGCCCGGGTTGGCGGAGCCCCTTGGTGACCCGACTGGCCATCCGACGGGCCCGGCTCAGCTCGGCGTGCCGGGGTGCCCGCCGGTCCGGTGCGTTGCGCCCGAGCAGGTAGCAGGCCAGGTCGCCGGCGAAGACACCGAGTGCACCGACGGCGATGGTGACCGGCAGGTTGAGCCCGCCGTAGACGGTGAGCGCACCACTGGTGATCATGACGATCTGGGTGGGGATCACCGGGACGAAGGCGTCCGCGATCAGGAGGGCGAGCAGCACCAGGTACGCCCACGTCGGCGATGCGACGTCAGTCAGTAGTTCGGGCACGCCTGCCACCTCGCCGGATGCGGCCGATTGGGTGTCTTGAGCCTGACGGCGTGTCCGGCGTCACGGAGGACAGGCCCGGCCCGTCGTGACGGTCGACACGACGGGGGCCACCCAGGTTCAACGAGGTCAACCGATCTCGGGTGACGGGTTCGTCGCCCGTCCAACCCGTCCGGTACCGGGCGGCAGAACGGCGCACGTCGGCGTACCGTTGACGGGCGCGGCCCATGCCCGTCGGGTCCCCCGTTCCTGACGATTCGGGCCGCCAGGGCCGCCGGCGGGTCCCGCGCCGGCGGCCCACCCCTCTGCTCGCCGCCGCAAATCCGGGTGCGTCCCCGGTTGCCCCGCGAGTACGGTCGCCGTATGCGCAGCGCGGTTGTGGTGACCACGACGCCGGGAATCCCCGGCGCGCCGCTCTGACGTAACCACAGTCGACCAGGCCCCGGGGCGATCCGCCCCCGAGGGCCGCGCGCCGAACGGAGCCCAGGTCGCCTCCGGGTCGTACCCGATCCAGGAGCCCGACATGATCGACCACCGTAGGCTCGGCCGTGAGCTGGACCTCTTCGTCTCCGATCCGCTGGCCGGCGCCGGCCTGCCGATCTGGCTGCCGGCCGGCGCTGCCGCCCGGCACGCCGTCGAGGAGTACGTCCGGGAGTTGGAGCGCCGCTCCGGCCACCGGCACGTCTACTCGCCGCCGCTGGGCAAGCGCGAACTCTTCGAACTCTCCGGCCATCTCGGCTACTTCGCCGACGACATGTTCCCGCCGATGCGGCTCAGCGCCGACGACGAGTTCGTGCTCCGCCCGGCGCTCTGCCCACACCACGCGCTGGTCTTCCGGGCGCGGGGCCGTTCCTACCGGGAGCTGCCGCTGCGGATCGCGGAGCTGGGCGGGATGTACCGCTCGGAGCGTTCCGGGGTGCTCGGCGGGCTGGCCCGGGTACGGGCCATCTCGCTCAACGACGCGCACACCTTCTGCGCCCCCGAGCAGGTGGGCGGGGAGGTCGTCGAGATCCTCCGACTGATCCGCGCCGCGCACGCCGCGCTCGGCGTCCGCCCGGCCGGCTTCCGGCTCTCGTTGCGCGGGCCGGGGGAGAAGTACGTCGGCGAGGACGCGCAGTGGGCCCACGCGGAGGAGTTGCTCCGGGGCGCGCTGGCCGGCGTGGAGTACGTCGAGGCGCCCGGCGAGGCCGCCTTCTACGGCCCGAAGATCGACATTCAGATCGTCGACGCGGCCGGCCGGGAGTCGACCATCTCCACCATCCAGCTGGACTTCGACAAACCCGAGCGGTTCGACCTGTCCTACACCGACTCGGACGGCAGCCGGCGTCGACCGGTCATGGTGCACCGCAGCCTGGTCGGCAGCATGGAGCGGCTCTTCGCGTACCTGATCGAGGTGCACGAGGGCGCCTTCCCGGCCTGGTACGCCCCGGTCCAACTGGTGTTGCTGCCGGTCGACGCCGGCCAGGCCGACGCGGCGGCCGATCTGGCCCGCCGGGCCGTCGACGCCGGCCTGCGGGTCGAGGTGGACGGCGTCGGCTCGCTGGGTGCCCGGATCCGGGACGCGGCTCGCCGCCGCGTCCCGTACCTCGGGGTGTTGGGTGCCCGGGAGGCGGCCGACGGGCGCCTCGCGCTGCGCCTGCGTGGCGGCCGGGCACTGGACCCGATGCCCGCCGACGCGGCGTTGGCCCTGATCGGCGGGCAGGTCGCCGCCCGCGCCGCCGAGCTGCTCCCGGCGGGCTGACCCACCCGCCGAGCCGGGGTGGGTCGCCGTCGGTCGCGTGGCGCGCACGGCGGCGACCCGCCCCTCAGACCGACGCCGGCTGGGCGGCGGGCTCGGCCGGTTCCTCGTCGGCCACGGCACCGGTGAACTGGGAGCGGTAGAGCCGGTGGTACGCGCCGTGGGCGGCGAGCAGTTGCTGGTGGCTGCCCTGCTCGACGATCCGGCCGTCCTCCATCATCAGGATCAGGTCGGCGTCGCGGATGGTGGAGAGGCGGTGCGCGATGACGAAGCTGGTCCGGTCCGAGCGCAGCGCGGCCATCGCCCGTTGCAGCAGCACCTCGGTACGGGTGTCCACCGAGCTGGTGGCCTCGTCCAGGATCAGCAGCGACGGCTCGGCGAGGAACGCGCGGGCGATGGTGATGAGCTGCTTCTCGCCGGCGCTGACGTTGCTGCCCTCCTCGTCGATCACGGTGTCGTAGCCGTCCGGCAGGCTGCGGACGAACCGGTCCACGAACGTGGCCCGAGCGGCGGCGAGGATCTCCTCCTCGGTGGCGTCCGGGCGCCCGTAGGCGATGTTGTCCCGGATGGTGCCGCCGAACAGCCAGGTGTCCTGGAGCACCATGCCGATCCGGCCGCGCAGGTCGTCGCGGCGCATTGTGGTGATGTCCACCCCGTCGAGGGTGATCCGGCCGGCGTCCAGCTCGTAGAAGCGCATGACCAGGTTGACGAGCGTGGTCTTGCCGGCGCCGGTCGGGCCGACGATCGCCACCGTGTGCCCCGGCTCGGCGACCAGCGACAGGTCGTCGATCAGCGGCTTGTCCGGCTCGTAGCGGAACGAGACGCGCTCGAACTCGACCCGCCCGTGCGGGTCGGCGACCCGGGCCGGCTGAGGCGGGTCGGGGGTCTGCTCGTCCGCGTCGAGCACCGCGAAGACCCGCTCGGCCGACGCCACCCCGGACTGGAGCAGGTTGGCCATCGAGGCGAGCTGGGTGAGCGGCTGGGTGAACTGCCGGGAGTACTGGATGAACGCCTGCACGTCGCCCAGACTCATCGTGCCGGAGGCGACCCGCAGCCCACCGACCACGGCGATCGCCACGTAGCTCAGGTTTCCGATGAACATCATCGACGGCATGATGATCCCGGAGACGAACTGCGCCCCGAAGCTCGCCCGGAACAGCTCCTCGTTCTTCGCGTGGAACGCGGCCTCCACCTCACGCTGCCGACCGAAGACCTTCACCAGCTCATGACCGGTGTACGCCTCCTCGATCTGGCCGTTCAACTCGCCGGTGTGCGTCCACTGGGCGATGAACTGCCTCTGCGAGCGCTTGGCGATGCGCTGGGTGACGAGCACCGACAGGGGCACCGCGACCAGGGCCACCAGGGCCAGCAGCGGTGAGATCCAGAACATCACGGCCAGCACGCCGACGACGGTCAGCAGCGAGGTGAGCAGCTGGCTCAGCGTCTGCTGGAGGCTCGTCGAGATGTTGTCGATGTCGTTGGTGACCCGGCTGAGCAGCTCGCCGCGGGGCTGCCTGTCGAAGTACGGCAGCGGCAGCCGGTTGAGCTTCTCCTCCACCTCGGCGCGCAGCCGCAGCACGGTGCGCTGGACCACGCCGTTGAGCAGCCAACCCTGCCACCAGGACAGCACGCTCGCGGCCAGATAGAGCCCGAGGGCCAGCAGCAGCACCCGCTTCAGAGCGGTGAAGTCGATGCCCGTGCCGGGCACCACGTCCATCCGGGCCAGCATGTCGGCGAAGCTGTTGTTGCCGCTGGCCCGCGCCGCGGCGACGGCCTGCTCGGCGGTGGTGCCGGCGGGCAGGTCCCGGCCGATCACCCCGGTGAAGATCAGGTCGGTGGCGTGGCCGAGGATCTTCGGCCCGGCCACGCTGAACCCCACGCTCACCAGGGCCAACGTGATGATCGCGGCCAGGTGCAGCCGGTGCGAGCGCAGCCGGCCGAGCAGCCGGCGGGCGGACGGCCCGAAGTTCATCGACTTCTCGGCGGGCATTCCGGCACTCATCCACGGCGGACCGCCGCCGGGACGGCCTGGCGGCAGCCGCTTCGGCGTCGCCGCGCCGCCGCCGGGCGCCGACGCGTCCCCTCCCGGTGTCCGCTCGTCGCCGGCCGGCTTCTGACTGGGTACGGCCGCGGTGCGCGGCTCGTCGCGCTCGCTCACGCCGCCACCTCCGTCGTCTGCTGGGACGCCACGATCTCGGCGTACGTCGGGCAGGTCTCCAGCAGTTCCGCGTGTCGTCCCACTCCGACGACCCCTCCGTTCTCGAGAACGATGATCTGGTCGGCGTCGATGATCGTGGAGACCCGCTGGGCCACGATCACCACCGCGGACTGCGCGGTGATCGGCCGCAGGGCGGCTCTGAGCCGCGCGTCGGTGCCCAGGTCGAGCGCCGAGAACGAGTCGTCGAAGAGGTAGATCTCCGGCTCTCGGACCAGCGCCCGGGCGATGGCCAGGCGTTGCCGCTGCCCACCGGAGACGGTGGTGCCGCCCTGGGCGATCGGTGCCTCCAGGCCGCCGGGCATCTGGGCCACGAAGTCCCGAGCCTGGGCGATCTCCAGTGCCGCCCACAGCTCCTCGTCGGTGGCGTCCGGGTTGCCGTAGCGCAGGTTGCTGGCGACCGTCCCGGTGAACAGGTACGGCCGTTGCGGCACCAGACCGATCCGCCGCCACAGCTCGTCCGGCGCCAGCTCACGCACGTCCACCCCGTCGACGAGCACCGCACCGGCGGTGACGTCGACCAGGCGGGGGATCAGCGACAGCAGGGTCGTCTTGCCCGCGCCGGTGCTGCCGATGATCGCCGTGGTGGTGCCCGGGGTGGCCCGGAAGGAGATGTCCCGCAGCACCGGCTCGACCGCGCCGGGGTACTGGAAGCGCACCCCGCGCAGCTCCAACTCGGCCCGGGTCGCCAGCTCGCTGACCGGCTCGGCGGCGGGGACCACCGAGGAGTCGGTGTCCAGCACCTCGACGATCCGTTCGGCGCAGACCGCGGCCCGGGGCACCATCATGAGCATGAAGGTGGCCATCATCACGGCCATCAGGATCTGCATCAGGTATTGCAGGAACGCGGTGAGCGCGCCGACCTGGATCGCGTTGGCGTCCACCCGCTGCGCGCCGAACCACAACACCGCCACGCTGGAGACGTTCAGCACCAGCATGACCACCGGGAAGATCAGCGCCATCAGCCGGCCGGTCCGCAGCGCGGTGGCGGTCAGGTCGGCGTTGGCGACGCCGAAACGGTTCGTCTCGTACGGTTCGCGAACGAACGCGCGGACGACCCGGATGCCGGTGATCTGCTCGCGCAGGACCCGGTTGACCGTGTCGATGCGGGTCTGCATCAGCCGGAACCCCGGCACCATCCGACGGATGATCGCGCCGAGCGTGACGGCCAGGACCGGCACACTCACCAGCATCAGCCAGGAGAGCCCGACGTCCTCGCGTAGCGCCATCACCACGCCGCCGACGCTCATGATCGGCGCGGCGACCAGCATGGTGCAGCTCATCAGGACGAGCATCTGCACCTGTTGGACGTCGTTGGTGTTGCGGGTGATCAGCGAGGGTGCCCCGAACCGGGCCACCTCCCGGGCGGAGAAGCGGTTGACGTGCCCGAACAGCGTGGCCCGGACGTCCCGGCCGAAGCCCATCGCGATCCGCGCGCCCAGGTAGACCGCGGCGATCGAACAGACGATCTGGATCAGGCTGACCAGCAGCATCCACCCGCCGGTGTGCACGATGTAGTCGGTGTCCCCCCGCGCCACGCCCTTGTCGATGATGTCGGCGTTGAGGCTGGGCAGGTAGAGCGAGGCCATGGTGCCCACGAACTGGAGCAGCACCACCGCCAGCAACTGTCGTTGGTAGGTGCGCAGTTGGTTGCGCAACAGTCGGATCAGCACGCCGGGTCCTTCGGATCGGTAGGGCGGCTGGTCATCCGCGGGTCGTCCCCGCTGCCGATGACCTCTAGCAGGAACTCCCGGATCACCTGGGCCTTCGCCGGGTCGGCGTCGACCGAGGTGATGGGGCGTCCGGAGTGGATCATGGCCGTGAGTGCCGCCACCCGCTCCCGACCGGCGGGGGTGATCGCAAGTCGGATGCTGCGCCGGTCGCTGTCGTCGCGCTGCCGCTCGACCAGCCCGTCCCGGGCCAGCGTGTCCACGATGCCGGTCAGGGTCGCCGGGCGGACGAAGCCCATCTCGGCGACCTCCCGGTGGGGCAGCTCGCCGTGTCGGGCGAGCGTCATCAGGGTCACCATGCCTGCGTGGGTGAGACCGTGTTCCTCGGCGAGGTAGCGGTTCCACCGCTGCTCGACGAGGTGCCCGGCCACCAGCAGCAGCCGGCCGAGCGGCACGTCCTGGAGGGTCACGATGTCCACGGTGAGCACCTTAGCTCCCTGATAGTCAGGGGCCAAACGAAATTACCGCAGCAGTGGCCACGAACACGATCTGCGGGACCGTGCGCTGTGGGATCGGCGTCACCGGAGGCCCGGCGAGGGTCAACCTCCGGCGGGCAGCCGAGACGTTGGCGGGGCCGGCCTGCGCACCGCGCTCGCCACCCAGGGCTTGGGTTGCCGGCGGCGGGGGACGACCTGTTGGCCGCCGGGGTCGCGTACGTCGACCTCGCCGTCGGCCACCGCGCGCACTTCGAGGTGATGTCCCGGCGGGAGCCGTACCGGGCCGACGATCCCGAGCTGACCGCCCCGCGGGTCGGGCCAGGCCGCTCGCCCCGCTCCTCCCCCGCTTGCACATGGGGCAATTACCACGACAACCCCGTTGCCTAAGGCGCAATGACTGTTCGCCACCGATCCTGCATCGCGATCTTGCACTTTCTGCCCCGACATTAGGGTGCATTCCGTCCTAAATCGGCGACAGAAAGTGCAAGATCGGCGCGATTCTCCAAGCCCCGATAGGCAGCACAGCGGGTTGAGCCGTCGGCCACGGTCCTGACGCAACGGCGTTGATTGCCACGACGGGCCGATGCGAGGCGCAATGACCTCATGATCGACGTGGGTGGGTGGGTGGGTGGGTGGGTGGGTGGGTGGGTGGATGGTGGGCGGGTGGGCGGGTGGATGGTGGGCGGTTGGTAGGTGAGTGGGTGGGTGGGTGGTGCGTTACCAGCTTGTGGGTAGGGGCATTCCTTCGGTGAACCCGGCGGCGCTCTGGACGCCGACGATCGCGCGTTCGTGGAACTGCGTCAGGTTTCGCGCGCCGGCATAGGTGAAGGCGCTGCGTACCCCGGCGATGATCTCGTCGATCAGGTCCTCGACGCCGGGTCGGACCGGGTCCAGGTACATTCGCGCCGAGGAGATGCCCTCCTCGAAAACCGCCTTACGAGCCCGGTCGTAGGGACTGTCGTCGGCGGTACGGGCACTGACCGCCCGAGCCGAGGCCATCCCGAAGCTCTCCTTGTACCGCCGACCGTCCGGCTCGGTGTAGAGGTCGCCGGGGGACTCGTAGGTGCCGGCGAACCACGAGCCGATCATCACGTTCGACGCGCCGGCGGCCAGCGCGAGCGCCACGTCGCGGGGGTGCCGTACGCCGCCGTCGGCCCAGACGTGCCGACCCAGTTGCCGGGCCGCGGTCGCGCAGTCGAGCACGGCGGAGAACTGTGGCCTACCCACGCCGGTCATCATCCGGGTGGTGCACATCGCGCCCGGCCCGACGCCGACCTTGATGATGTCCGCCCCCGCCTCGACGAGGTCGCGTACGCCCTCGGCGGTGACCACGTTGCCGGCCGCGACCGGCACCCCCGGGTCCAGCTTGCGGACCGCCTGGAGTGCCGCGATCATCCGCGACTGGTGGCCGTGCGCGGTGTCCACGACCAGCGTGTCCACCCCCGCCTCCAGCAGCGCGGCGGCCTTACCTGTCACGTCGCCGTTGATCCCGACGGCCGCCGCGATGCGCAGCCGGCCCCGGTCGTCGACGGCCGGCGTGTAGAGGGTGGCGCGCAGCGCGCCCTGGCGGGTCAGCACCCCGACCAGCCGACCGTCGGCGTCCACCACCGGGGCGAGCCGGCGACGGCCCGCGGAGAGCAGCTCGAAACCGGTACGCGGGTCGGCGTCCGCCGGGACGGTGTGCAGCTCGGTGGACATCACGTGGCGGAGCTGGGCGAACCGATCCACTCCCGTGGTGTCCGCCTCGGTGACCACACCCAGCGGTCGGCCGGCGTCGTCGACGACGATCACCGCGGCGTGCGAGCGCTTGGGCAGCAGATGGATGGCGTCACCCACGGTCTCCGTGGGACCCAGGGTGATGGGCGTGTCGTAGACCAGGTGCCGCTGCTTGACCCAGGCGACGACATTCGCCACCACCTCGATCGGGATGTCCTGCGGAATCACCGCGATCGCGCCCCGGCGGGCCACCGTCTCGGCCATCCGCCGGCCGGCCACCGCGGTCATGTTCGACACCACGAGCGGGATGGTGGTGCCGGTGCCGTCACCGGTGGACAGGTCGACGTCGAGTCGGGAACCCAGGTCGGAGCGGGCCGGCGCCATGAAGACGTCGGTATAGGTCAGGTCGTGCGCGGGAGCCGCGCCGTGAAGGAACCGCACCCGACCATCATTGCCGCTCCTGGCCGCCGCTGCCGGGTCCGGTGCCGCAGACCACTCCCGCCGCGCGACCTGCGGTCGGGACGGACCCTTCGTGCGAGGTGCCCCGCGTCAGGCGATGGTGCAGATGGGGGCACCGGCGGTGATCACGGCGCCGACCTCGGCGCTGAGGCCGCCGACCGTACCCGCCTTGTGCGCGTGCAGCGGCTGCTCCATCTTCATCGCCTCCAGCACCACCACCAGGTCGCCCTCGGCCACGGTGTCGCCGTCGGCCACCGCGATCTTGACGATGGTGCCCTGCATGGGTGAGGTGAGCGCGTCGCCGCTGACCGGGGCACCGGCCTTGGCGCCGCCGCCGCGCCGGGTCGGCTTGCGGGTGGCGGGTGCCGCGGTGGTCGTACTCCCGCCGAAGCCGGCGGGGAGGCTGACCTCGATGCGCTTGCCGCCCACCTCGAGCACGACGGTGTCGCGTTCGGCCGGCGCCTCGGCGGCGCCGGCGGCGGCGCTGAACGGCCGCACGGTGTTGTGGAACTCCGTCTCGATCCACCTGGTGTGCACGGTGAACGGCTCCGCGGTGAACGCCTCGTCCCGCACCACCAGCCGGTGGAACGGCAGCGCGGTGGCCATCCCGTCAACGATCATCTCGTCCAGTGCGCGGCGGGCGCGTTCCAACGCCTCGGTCCGCGTCTCACCGACGATGATCACCTTGGCGAGCAGTGAGTCGAAGTTGCCGCCGATCACGTCGCCGGCCGAGATGCCGGTGTCCACCCGGACGCCCGGGCCGCTGGGCAGGCGCAGCGCGGTGACGGTGCCCGGGGCGGGCAGGAAGTTACGGCCCGGGTCCTCGCCGTTGATCCGGAACTCGATGGCGTGCCCGCGCGGCGTCGGGTCCTCGGTGGTACGCAGCTTCTCGCCGTCGGCGATCCGGAACTGCTCGCGGACCAGGTCGATGCCGGCGGTCTCCTCGGTGACCGGGTGCTCGACCTGGAGCCGGGTGTTGACCTCCAGGAAGGAGATGGTGCCGTCCCGGCCGACCAGGTATTCGACAGTGCCGGCGCCGTGGTAGCCGGCCTCCCGGCAGATCGCCTTGGCGCTGTGGTGGATCTGGGCCCGCTGGGCGTCGGTGAGGAACGGCGCGGGGGCCTCCTCCACGAGCTTCTGGTGCCGACGTTGCAGCGAGCAGTCCCGGGTGCCCACCACGATCACGTTGCCGTGCTGGTCGGCGAGGACCTGCGCCTCGACGTGTCGGGGCTGGTCCAGGTAGCGCTCGACGAAGCACTCGCCCCGGCCGAACGCCGCGACCGCCTCCCGGGTGGCCGACTCGAAGAGCTGGGGGATCTCCTCCATCGTCCGGGCGACCTTGAGGCCGCGCCCGCCGCCGCCGAAGGCGGCCTTGATGGCGACCGGCAGGCCGTGGTCGGCGGCGAACGCGATCACCTCGTCCGGGCTGGCCACCGGGTCCGGGGTGCCGGGGACCAGCGGGGCGCCGGCGCGCTGGGCGATGTGCCGGGCGGTGACCTTGTCACCGAGGTCGCGGATCGCCTGCGGGGTGGGGCCGATCCAGGTCAGCCCGGCGTCGATGACCGCCTGGGCGAAGTCGGCGTTCTCACTGAGGAAGCCATAACCCGGGTGTACGGCGTCCGCGCCGGCCCGTGCGGCGACGTCGAGCAGTTTGTCGATGCGCAGGTACGTCTCGGTCGCGCTGTCCCCGCCGAGCGCGTACGCCTCGTCCGCGAGGGTGGTGTGCAGGGCCTCGCGGTCGGAGTCCGCGTACACGGCGACGCTGCCCAGGCCGGCGTCGCGGCACGCACGGATCACCCGGACGGCGATCTCGCCGCGGTTAGCGATGAGTACCTTGCGCACCTTCGTGGCTCCTCCCCGGCAGGTTACTGACGGGGAGTGTATCGGCCGCCCCGGTGACCCTAACGATCGCTCAGTGTGGAATGCGGCACTCACCCTAGTCAAATTTGGCTATTACGCTTGTGCGGTGTCTGCGACTCGAATGATGATCCTCGGTCTGGTGCGGTGGATGCAGCCCGTGCACGGCTACGACGTACGCCGCGAGCTGTTGAGCTGGAGCGCCGACAAGTGGGCGAACGTGCAGCCCGGCTCGATCTACCACGCGTTGCGCAAGCTCACCGAGGAGGGGCTGCTCCGAGCCGTCGCCACCGAGCAGGTGGGATCCCGTCCGGCCCGCACCACCTACGAGGTGACCCCCAAGGGTGAGGACGAGTTCGAGACGCTGCTGCGCAACCTCTGGTGGAATCTCGGCGAGCCGGCGGACCCCTTCGCGGTGGCCTTCTCCTTCCTGCCCGCCATGCCGCGCGCCGAGGCCGCGGCGGCCCTGCGCAACCGGGCCAATCTGCTGCGCGCCGGTGTCGAGTCGATGCGCGCCTCCCTCGAGTCGGACTGGGTGCGTAACCGCAAGCCGGTGCACGTGGGTTGGATGTTCGAGCTGTGGGCGGTGCGGGCGGAGGCGGAGATGGGGTGGTGCGAGCGGATCGCGGCGCGGATCGACTCCGGAGTGTCGTACCTGCCTGCTGAGCTGGAGAGCGCCGAGGGTTGGTCGGGGTGGAAGGGGCGTCCCGAGTCGACGCCTCCGACTCCGACGGAATAATCAACGTTGACTAAAGAAGCTATATCGCGTTAGCCTGCTGACGGCACAGCGGGGGAGTGCGCCGTCCGGCGTCGTCCCACCCGACGGCCGGCGCGGCCGGCCCGAACGACCAGGAGCAAAAATGATCGAGACCAGGGGGCTGCGGAAGTCGTTCCGCTCCCGCGCGGGTCGAGAGACAAAGACGGTGGACGCCGTACGCGGCGTCAACCTCGAGGTCGCCGAGGGTGAGATCTTCGGCTTCCTCGGCCCCAACGGCGCAGGCAAGACCACCACGCTGCGGATGCTCGCCACGCTGATCGAGCCGGACGGCGGCGAGGCCACCATCGCCGGAGCCGACCTGCGCAAGGACCCGGCCGAGGTGCGTCGGCGGATCGGCTACGTCCCGCAGGGCGGCAGCACCTGGGACGAGTCCACCGCCCGCGACGAGCTGGTCCTGCACGCCCGCATGTATGGCATCAGCAAGGCCGACGCGCAGCGCCGCGCCGTCCGCGCGCTGGAGGCCTTCCAGCTCACCGAGTACGCGGACCGCAAGTGCAAGACCTACTCCGGTGGTCAGCGTCGGCGGGTCGAGATCGCGCTGGGCATCATCCACGAGCCGAAGATCGTCTTCCTGGACGAGCCGACCACCGGCCTCGACCCGCAGAGCCGCGCGCACATGTGGGACGAGATCCGTCGGCTACGCCGCGACGGGATGACCGTCTTCATCACCACGCACTACCTTGACGAGGCTGACGCCCTCTGTGACCGGATCGCGATCATGGACAACGGCGAGGTCGTGGCCGAGGGCACGCCGGCCGAGCTCAAGCGCGAGATCTCCGGCGACGTGGTGCTTGTCGGTCTCGACCTGTCCGCGACCCCGCAGGCCGCCCAGGTGCTCGACGCCGAGCCGTTCGTCAACAAGCTGGAGACCATCGACGAGGGCGGCCTGCGCCTCTACGTCGACGAGGGCGCCGTCGCCATCCCGCAGGTGCTGCGCAGGCTCGACCACGCCGGGCTGGATCTGCGCTCGATCGAGCTGCACCGACCCAGCCTGGACGACGTCTTCCTCACCAAGACCGGTCGCTCGCTGCGCGAGTCCTGACAACCCGGAGATCACTCATGAAATTCGCCCGTGACACCTGGCTGATCTTCCAACGCCAGACTCAACTCCTCCTGCGCAACCCGGTCTGGGTCTTCGTCGGCGTGTTCCAGCCGGTCATGTACCTGCTGCTCTTCGCACCGCTGCTCAAGCCCGCACTGAACGCGCCCACCCAGGCCGCCGCCTACAAGATCTTCGTACCCGGTCTGCTGGTGCTGCTGGCGATCTTCGGCGGGCTGTTCCAGGGCTTCGGCCTGATCGCCGAGCTGCGTGCCGGCGTCATCGAACGCTCCCGGGTCACCCCGATCAGCCGACTCGCCCTGCTGCTCGGTCGCTCGCTGCGCGACGTCGTGTCGCTCGTCGTGCAGGCGATCATCATCACCCTGCTGGCGCTGCTGTTCGACCTGCGGGTGTTCATCGGGGACCTGCTGCTGGCGTACCTGATGCTCGCCCTGATCGCCCTCATGACCTCGGCCGTCTCCTACGGCGTCGCTCTCAAGGTCAAGAGCGAGGACGCGTTGGCCCCCCTGATGAACACCGTGGCGCAGCCGGTGCTGCTGCTCTCCGGCATCCTGCTGCCGCTCACCTTCGCACCCGGCTGGTTGCAGGGCATCGCCAACTGGAACCCGTTCTCCTGGGCGGTCGACGGCACCCGGGCACTGTTCGCCGGTGACCTGGGCAGCGACAAGGTCTGGCAGGGCCTGAGCATCACGGCGGTCCTCGCCGCGCTGGGCGTCTACTGGGCCGCCCGACAGTTCGCCCGCAGCGTCCGCTGACCCGACCTGGACTCGACCAGCCTCGGCTGGTCGAGTCCACGGGCCGTTGACCTGGTCGAATCGGGGCCTTGGCTTGATCGGCTCGGCGACCCCGGCTTGATCGGCTCGGCGGCGGCCTTGGCTTGATCGACTCGTTTTCCTGTAAGTCGGGGTGTCCCACCGGGTGGGGTGCCGCGACTTCCAGGCACTCGAGGTGATCAAGCCGGTCAGGCGTCGGCCGTCAGCGCACCCGGGCGAGGGTGAGGCCGTCCGCGATCGGCAGCATCACCGGATCGACCCGCACGTCGGCCACCACCTCATCGTTGAAGGCGGCCATCGCCCGGTCGCCCTCGTCCTGCGGCGCGACGATCCGCCCGCCACGCAGGACGTTGTCGACCGCGATCACCCCACCGGGCCGCATCCGAGGCACCAACTCGGCCCAGTAGACCGGGTAACCCGTCTTGTCGGCGTCGATGAACGCGAAGTCCAGGTAGCGCTCGTGCGGCAACTCCCGCAACGTCTCCCCGGCCGGGCCGATGCGCAGCTCGATCCGGTCCTGCACGCCCGCCCGAGCCCAGTAGCGCCGGGCGATGCCGGTGAACTCCTCGGAGATGTCGAAGCAGGTCAGCCGCCCACCCTCGGGCAGCCCGCGGGCGATCGCCAGCGATGAGAGCCCGGTGAACGTGCCAATCTCGACAGCCTGCCGTACGTCGAGCAGCCGGGTGAGGAACGTCAGAAAGGCGGCCTGCTCGGGTGCCACCTGCATCGTGGCGTGTTCTGGTAGCACCGAGCGGGTCTCCTCGGCCAGGTCCCGAATGATCTCGTCGGGCGGGGAGCCGTGGGCGACCAGGTAGGAGTGCAGTTCGTCAGTCAGCGGGATCGACTTGGTGGTCATGAGCGGACGTTACCGACCGACTCGACCGACTGGCCCCCCGGCGCGACCTTCGTCCACAGGTCGGTGATCCGTAGGTCGAGTTCCGCGAGGAGTCGACGCAGCAGCGGCATCGACAGCCCGACCACAGTCCCCGGGTCGCCCTCGATCCGCTCCACGAACGCCCCGCCCAACCCGTCGATCGTGAACGCGCCGGCCACCGCCAGCGGCTCACCACTTGCCACGTACGCCGCGATCTCGTCATCGCTGATGTCCGCGAAGTGGACAGTGGTCGAGGCGACCGCCTCCGCGCGCCGCCCGGCGGAAACGTCGACGAGGCAGTGCCCACTGTGCAGAACGCCGCTACGCCCCCGCATCCGCAGCCACCGCCCGGTGGCGTCCGCAGGGTCCGTTGGCTTGCCGAGGATCTCCCCGTCGAACGCGAGCACCGAGTCGCAGCCGATCACCAGCGTCCGCTGGCCGGCGCCGGGGCTCAGCCGGGTCAACACCGCCTGCGCCTTGAGCCGCGCCAACTCCAGGCACAACTCCTCAGCCCGATCGGTCACCACCAGCGACTCATCAACCCCGCTGACCAGCACATCTGGCTCAATTCCGGCAGCCTGCAAGATCTTGCGACGGGCAGGGCTCGCCGAGGCGAGCACGAGGCGGAGCGGCAGAGTTTCGGACACCCATCCGACGTTACCGGCAACCACCCCCACAACGACTCCCACCACGCACCGACCCACACGACCGCACGAACCGCCGCACGAACCGCCGCACGAACCGCGGGCGAACCGCCGGGCGAACCGCGGGCGAACCGCCGGGCGAACCGCGGGCGAACCGCCGGGCGAACCGCCGGGCGTGATCGACTCGCCTTCGTTGATACCGGGGTGTCGCACCGCCCCGGACACCGCAACATCAAGGAACCCGAGTCGATCGCCGCGCTGTCGCCAAATCAGCGACTAATCCTGGGCGGCGGATCATCGCCGCGCCGCCGCCGCCGCGCCACCACCGCCCATCCGACCCCCGCAGCCAAGATCACCCCAAGCGTGACCAGGCCACGCGCCGTCGCGCCACCCTCGTCGTCACCCGGCTGGGCTCCAGCCGTCGTCGGGCCGGCCGACGCGTTCAGAGATTCAAACCCCAGCGGCGGTACGTCCGCCGTCAGCGCCGCCACCAGATCGATCACGCCGTAGCCGTACTCGTCGTCACGCCCAGGTGGGCCCTTGTCGATCGCCGTCGCCATGAGCCGGTGCGCCACCTCCCGCGCCGGCAGGTACGGGTACTTGGACCGGATCAACGCCACCGCCCCCGCCACGATCGCCGTGGCGTCAGAGGTCCCAGTGCCTTTGCGGTACTTGCCATCGATGCTCGTGCTGTATATATCGACCGCAGGCGCAACCACATCAATCTCCGGGCCAGTCACCGAAACGGCCGCGCGGTTCCCGTCTCGATCGACTCCCCCAACGGCGATAACCCCATCTTCGGATGCGGGATAACCAACTGCGGCGTCCTGTGGACGATTGCCGGCCGAGGCCACCACTACTACATCCGCCGCGAGTGCTGTCTTGATGGATTGTTGTAGTGGAATCCCTGCGCCGCCCACTGAAGATATACTAATTATGTCAGCCCCCTTGCGCACGGCGAAGCTGATGCCGGCAGCCAGTTTATCGGGTTCTCCCTGACCGCTGGCGGGCGTATCGCGAATGGGCAAAATGTGCGCGTCTGGGGCTATGCCTAGAGCGCCCAATGTGGATCCTTGACCATGTGCGGCAATCAATCCGGCCATGCCTGTGCCGTGACTGTTCTGGTCATTTTGGCCGTCGCCGCCATCGATGACGTCAGTTCCTGGAAGAAGGTTTCTGTGAAGGTCGGGGTGTGGTTGAACGCCGGTATCCGGGACTGCGACGATCACTCCCGCTCCTCGCGAGATGCGTTGGGCATCGGAGGCTTTGAGATATTGGAGGTGCCATTGGTCAGACCGGACACGTTCGATACCACCAGGTGCATATTGTGGATATTGAGCCCTACCTGGTGTGGGGAAAGCTGTGGACAGCATCACCAATAAGCTGACCACCGATAATCCGGAAGCCTGTCTGGTTAATCTCATTACCTATCGAAGCCGATAGCTGGGCCAGGGTCATGCGGGCCGTGTTCTTCAGGGGGGCGGACGATAGGTTCTACCCCCTGATCAGTCTCCCAAGGATGGTCAGCGTCCCAGCCGCGTCGTCCTTCGCCCTCTCCGCTCCTACTGGGGCGGCCAGACGAGTAGCCAGCGCCTGGGCCGGAGGTGGTAGTTCCATTGAAGCCGGGAGCGCCACCGATCGGCGGTAACTGCTGTCCTCCGGCTAGGCTCCGACCTCCGCCCGGGCGCGAGCCCGCCCCGCCGGTCGGCGTAGTCCCGGCGCCACCGCCGCCGATTACACCGCCGATTGGATTTACTCGTCGTGTTGGACCGGAGCCGTTGACGGGCTGACTTAACCCGAGGTTGGGCGCGCCACCAATGAGGCCATTCGGCGGCATTGATCGTGCCGTTGGAGGTGGTGTATGCGACACGGCATTGTTGTTCCCGTTCAATGGCCGACTAATCGTTGCAGATGTTTTACCCGAAGCTGGGTTTGGGGAATGAGCTATCGGCCCGGACGGCAGCGCTGCGGGCGACCCGATGCCGGCTGCTGGAGCTGGCACTCCAGCCGCAGCTACTCCAGCGTTCGTCGGAGACTGCGCGACTCCGGAGCTGGCGCCGCCAAGTACCGGTCCTACCACGGGGGCCGCCTGGGCCGATTGCTTGCCACTTGACGAACTAGGCCGGGTTGAACGGGGAGGCGCACCAACGGCCATGGGCATCGGCAGAATTGGAGGGATTATAGGTGCGGCGTTGTCATAAGCGTCAGGGCCTGAGGGATCCCGTCTTGGGCGCGGTGGTGCTGCTGGTGGTTTTTGAAGGGTTGCTTGGGCTTGTTGGAGTTCGCCGCTGAGGTTGAACATCGCCGCTCGTGCCTGAACGTTGAGCCGTTCCAGGTCCGCATCGGTGACGGGCGATTCGGTGACCCGGTTGCCCATCACCGCTTTCGGGTCGGCGGCCATCGACTCGTAAGCCTGCTTCTTCTGGGACTTGGTCGCGTACTCCTCGTGGATCTTGCGGAGCGCGGCGCGGGTGGTGCCGATGGCCTGGGTGGCGGCGGCGAGCGCGGTGTAGTTCGCGGCGGCGGCGTTGTGGGTGCGCTGTACCTTGTCAACCAGTTCGTCGAGTTCGGCGAGGTAGGTGCTGGAGGCGGCGCTGGTTTCGGGTGGCCACGCCTCGGCGAGCCCGCGCCGGTATTCCTGGAGGCGGCTGAGGTGGGTCTGCGCCAGGTCGCAGACCTTGCGCCAGCCGGCGACCTGCTTCCAGTGGTTGTCGGTCTCGTGGTCCTGGAGGCAGGCCCACATGCTGTTGACGTCCATCAGGTGCCAGTCGGTGAGGCCGGAGGTGCGGCCGGAGTCCCGTTTGATCATGGCAGAAGCACCGGCCCTTCGGTGTCGGCGTCGGGGCCGGTCGGGTCGGTCAGCATCGGTGTGGGGCCGCCGGGCAGCATGCTGGTCGGGTCGGCGAGGGCCTGTCGCACGTCCACCAGGCGGGCGGCGGTGAAGGCGTCGCTGTCGGCGTACCGGGTGGCGACCTGATCGGCGGCGGCGGCCAGGTGGCCGGTGGCGCCGCGGACGGCGTAGACCATGTCGGCGGTGGCCTGTTGCGTCTCGTGGTGCGCGTGCAGGAACGTGACCAGCTCGACGAAAGCGTCGCACGGGTTGGGCAGCCGCGCGGACATGTCTTCGGCGATGTACGGAAGGTGCGGCGCGTAGTTGCTCTCGACCTCGGCGGCGAGCCGGTCGGCGAACTCTCTGAGCTGGCTGATGTCGGCCTCGACGCCGCCGTAGCCGCGCAGCCAGGGCGCTGGCCGGTCCTCTTTGGGGATCACGGGTCCTCCCTCGCTGTCACGGCACCGTCTCCCTGAGTGAGGGTAGCGTCTGCACGCACCACTGGCAGCCCCCGCCCGGAGGGTCGGTTCAGCGAGGCAGGCCGGCGGCGCGCCACCCGCCGGAGTTGGCCGGCCGACCGCTGCGCGCCCAGGCGGACGCGGTCGTCGGCGCGGGTGCGGCGGTTGGGCGGGATCGGACGATGATCGCCCCCACCAGTGCGGCCAACTCCTCCGCGGTGGGCACGCCACGGACCACCCGGATCAGCGGCTCTTCGGCAGACATGACGCCAGGGTACGCGGCGCGAAGTTACCGGAAGCGCACAGTGGCGTGCCGGCGGTGTGAGCGTCGGTGGGTCCGGGTACCGTCTCACCGATGTCGAACGCGCTCCCCCAACTTGTCGCTGACCGATACCGGCTTCTGTCGCCGCTCGGCCAGGGTGGCATGGGCCGGGTGTGGAAGGCGCGCGACGAGGTGCTGCACCGGGACGTCGCCATCAAGGAGTTGGTGCCGCCGCCGGGTCTCACCGACGAGGAGCGCCGGGAGATGCGCGAGCGCTCCCTGCGGGAGGCGCGGGCCATCGCCCGGCTCAACCACGCGAACGTCGTCCGCATCTTCGACGTGCTGCGCACCGATGGTGATCCGTGGATCGTCATGGAGTACGTGGCGTCGAAGTCGTTGCAGGACACTCTCGCCGAGGACGGCCCGGTGTCGGTGGCCCGCACGGTGGAGATCGGCCTCGGCGTGCTGGGTGCGCTCAGTGCCGCGCACAAGGCGGGCGTCATGCACCGCGACGTCAAGCCCGGCAACGTGCTGATGGGCGAGGACGGCCGGGTGGTGCTGACCGACTTCGGTCTCGCCACGATCCCGGGCGACCCCAACGTGACCCGCACCGGGATGGTGCTGGGCTCACCCGCGTACATCTCGCCGGAGCGGGCCCGCGACGGCACCGCCGGTCCGGAGGCGGACCTGTGGTCGTTGGGAGCGACGCTCTACGCGGCGGTAGAGGGCAAGTCGCCGTACGCCCGGCCGTCGGCGATCGGCACCCTCGCGGCGCTGGCGACCGAGCCGATTCCGCCGCCGAAGAACGCCGGTCCGCTCAAGGCCGTGCTCAACGGGCTGCTCCGCAAGGACCCGAACGAGCGGATCACCGCCGAGGTGGCGGAACGCCTGCTGCGCCGCGCCGGTGGCAAGCGTGCGCGCGGGATCTCGCTGCTGGACGGCGTACGCCGGCCTGGGCCGAACGGCCCGCGCGAACCGCGCCCGCCGCTGGTCCCCGCACCGCGACCGGCGCAGAGTGCCGACCGGCCGGTGTCGCCGCCGGCTGCCGCCGCGACCTCGGTTGCCGCTGCTGCGGGCCCCGCTGGCGATGCCACGCCGACGACAGTCGTTCCCTCCGGCGAGCATTCCGACCCGACCGCGGTGGTGCCGGCCGAGCCGACCGCCGTGATCGAGAGCCCGTCCGATGCCGACCCGACCGCGAAGGTCACGGCCACGGCCGACACGACCGGCGACGGTACGACGAGCGTCGGCGACGGTACGGCGAACGTCGACGACGAACCGACTGTGGTCGACGGACCGCCGGTGGCCCCTGAGCAGCGCAAGCCGACGACGCCGACGTCGCTCATGCCGCCGGTGAGCCCGGCCGGGCGCGCGGCGGTCACGGCGTTCGACGGCACGAAGCCGAACAACACCCGACGCAACGTGCTGATCGGGGCGCTTGTGGCCCTGCTGCTGATCGGCCTCGTGGTGATCGTGCCGATGCTCACCAAGGGCGACGACAACGAGACCCCGCAGGCCGGCCCGACGACCGGTGCGGCCGCGACGTCGGCGCCGGCGCAGTCCTCGGCTCCGGCGGCGCCTCCGCCCACCACGGGCGCACCGAGTGCGTCGCCCTCGGCCACGCCGTCGACCGACCCGAACGCGCTGCCGGCGGGTTGGACGCTGCACGAGGGGTCGACCTTCTCCATTCCGCTCCCACCCGGCTGGAGCGGCCGTCAGACCAGCTCGGACACGGCCGTCTTCAACCAGTCCGGCGGGCCTGGCAAGATGCTGGTCCAGTGGATTTCCACCCCGAAGAAGGACGCGGTCGCCGACTGGAAGGAGAAGGAACCGTACCGTCGGAATCTGGTCACCAACTACCAGTTGGTGGGCAGCATCAAGGCCTGCGACTGGTATCGGACCTGCTCCGACTGGGAGTGGTTGGAGACCCGGGACAACACCCGCATCCACGTGCGCAACCGGGGCTTCGTAACCGCCACCAACCGGGGTTACGCCATCCGGTGGGAGATTGCGGAGAAGGACTGGCAGGCCAACCTCGCCACCTTCGACCAGATCGTCAAGGGCTTCAAGCCCGATCGGGTCAACTGACTCGGCCCCTCCGCACCTGTGCGAATCTCTCTCGCATGATCTTGCGTCGTTCGGGGTATCTGATCTCCAACGACGGAGGGAGGTGCGACATGGGTCACCGCTACAGGAACGCCCGGCCCCGGCTGGCACTGTGGATGCTCGTTGCACTCGGCGATGTGGCACTGCTGCTGATCAGCGTTGGGCTTCCGGTACTCGTCGCGCTGTTGGGCGTCGTTGCCATCGCCGTTGGTGCGGTAGGCGTCCGGCGGCTCAGCCGGCGGGACGCGCTGGTCCGCGAGGATGCTCCGGTGATGGTGCCGGCGTTGAGCCGACGGCGGGCCTGACCCGTACCCGGTGGCGTGGCGGCAGCCGGACCGATTGTCGACCGTTGTGGTGACCGTCGATCCCGCTGCCGCCAACGGACCGATCAGGTGTTGTTGGCCAACGCGATCAGTCGACTGCGGTCACCGTTCCAGTAGTTGCGGTCCACGTTGCCGCTGATCCCGGAGACGACGCCGGTGCTCGTGTACTGCCAGAAGCTCCACACCGGTGCCCCGGCCGGCAGCGCTCCGGGCGCGCTCGACCAGCGGGCCAGCCACAGCGGGTGGTTCGCCCACGGGCCGGTCCAGCTGCCGGTGCACTGGTTCCACCAGCTCGTCGTGGTGTAGATGACCGCGTACCGGCCGGTGCGGGAACGGTAGGTGTTCAGGAAGTCCTGCACCCAGTTGCGCATGCCGGTGGTGCTCAGGCCGTAGCAGTAGCCCCCGCTGTACGGGTTGGCCTCGATGTCCAGCGCCGCCGGGAGGGTGCGGCTGTCCGCCGACCAGGCGCCGCCGTTGGAGGCCAGGTAGTTGGCCTGGGTGGAGCCGGCGGAGATGTTGGGCCGGGCGAAGTGGTACGCCCCGCGGATCACACCGGCGTTGTACGAGTTGACGTAGTTGGCGTTGAAGTTCGGATCCTTGTAGGTGGTGCCCTCGGTTGCCTTGATGAAGGCGAACTGGATGCCCGCGTTGCGGACGCTTGTCCAGTTGATGCTGCCCTGGTAGCGGGACACGTCGATGCCGGGTGTGGTGGCGGCGGCCGCCGGTCCGGCGGTCGCGACCAGGGCCGCCGCCGCGGTGGCGAGGACGGTGAGGCCGGCCGCGAACGCGCGGCGCAGCGATGACGAGGTACGGGCCATGAATGCCTCCAAGGACGTCGCTCTATCGACAACCATCTTTGGAGGTAAGTACCCTAGATCACAATGGTGACTGAAGAAAGCTTCATCGACGGGCGTCGGTCGGACAGGCGACCGGAGCGCAAGGAGTCAGCCCGGAGTGGCCGGGTCGAACTGCCAGCGGAACGGCTCGACGACGCTCAGCGTCTCGCCGGCCTTGGCCACCTGGTCCTCGACGTAGTGCTCACCGTCGAGCCGGAACAGCCGCAGCGAGTGACCCTCGCCGTCCTGCTCGACCAGCAGGTACCAGGGGATCCGCGCGATGGCGTAGAGCTGCATCTTGACCAGCCGGTCGGCAGCGGCGTTGCCGGGCGAGACGATCTCGCCGACGAGCACCACCCGGTCGGGGTCGAGGAAGGTGCCGTCGTCATCAACATCGGTCACAACGAGGTCCGGAATGACGACTCGATCGATGCCGAGCCGGACGTTGATCGCTTCGAAGACCGACAGCCCGTGGAGGTCTGCCGCTGCTTCGATGCTGTTCGCCAGCCGGCGCGACACCCGCTGGTGCCGTCGGCTCGGGGCAGGGCTCACCAAAAGGCTTCCGTCGAGCAGTTCGATCCGGTCCGGCGTTTCGCCCAAGGCGAAGTAGTCGGCCTCAGTCCACAGGCCGATGTGCGGCTCCAGGGGCGCTGCGCTCACCCGCGTTCACCTACCGCTCGACTCGCCACCCGATCAGTCTTCCAGGATACGAGGCGGTGCTCCGGGAGCGACACGGAACGCCGCCGGTAGGCTCGCGCCCCATGATGTCGATCGACGGACTGGGCGAGACCTGGGACACGCTGTTCGGCGCTCAGCCGGACCCGCCCCCGCTGCTGGTGCTGATCACCGCGGCCGTCGCGCTGGTGGTGGTGTCCACCCGGCTGCCGTGGCGGGTCGCCCGCAACGCCATCACCATCGCGCACGAGGGCGGGCACGCGCTCGTCGCCCTGCTCACCGGGCGCAAGCTGCGCGGCATCCGGCTGCACTCGGACACGTCCGGGCTGACGCTCTCCGCCGGCCGTCCCACCGGGCCGGGCATGATCCTCACTCTGCTCGCCGGGTACGTCGCCCCGCCGCTGGTCGGGCTGGCCGGTGCCTGGCTGCTCGGCGGCAACCGGATCACCCTGCTGCTCTGGGTGGCGGTGGCGCTGCTGCTGGCCATGCTCGTCCTGATCCGCAACGTCTTCGGAGTGGTGTCACTGCTGGTCACCGGCGCGCTGGTGTTCGCTGTCTCGTGGTACGCCACGCCGCAGGTCCAGGCCGCGTTCGCGTACGTCGGGGTGTGGTTCCTGCTGCTCGGCGGGGTGCGACCGGTGGTGGAGCTGCAACGGCTGCGGTCGCGGGGGCGGATGCCCGCCTCGGACGCCGACCAACTCGCGGGGCTCACCCCGTTCCCGCCGCTCTTCTGGGTGGCGGTCTTCGCGCTTGTCAACCTGGCCGCCCTGGTGGCCGGCGCCCTGCTGCTGACCGGCCCCATCCTCACCAGCGCCGGCCTGACGGTCTGACCCAGCGGGCAGAATGAGGCCATGCGATACGTGATCATCGGGGCGGGTGCGGTCGGCGGGACCATCGGCGTACGGCTGGCCCAGGCCGATCGGCACGTGACAGTGGTGGCCCGCGGTGCCCACCTGGACGCGATCCGGGCGCGGGGTCTGACCCTGCGGCAGCCCGACGGCGAGGTCACCGCCCGGCTCGCGGCGGTGGATCGGCCCACGGACCAGCCGCTGCCGGCGGACACGGTGCTGATCCTCACCGTGAAGTCGCAGGACACCGCCGGCGCGCTGGGCGCCTGGGTGGACGCGCCGGTGGCCGGCGGTGGCACGGCCGGCGAACGTCTGCCGCTGGTGACCGCGCAGAACGGGGTGGCCAACGAGCGGGCCGCGCTGCGGCTCTTCGCCGACGTGCACCCGGTCTGCGTCTGGCTGCCGGCCACCCACCTGGACCCGGGCGTGGTGGTGGCGAACGGCTACCCACACCCGGGGATGCTCCACATCGGGCGCTGTCCCGAAGGCGCCGACGACACCGACCGGGCGATCGCCGCCGATCTGAGTGCCGCCGGGTTCGTCGCGCCGGTCCGCGAGGACGTGCTGCGCTGGAAGTACGGCAAGCTGCTCAGTAATCTGGGCAACGGCCTACAGGCGCTGCTCGGTCGGGACATCCCGGCGGCGTTGGCCGAGCGGGTCCGCGCCGAGGGTGCTGCCGCGCTCGCCGCCGCCGGGATCGCGCACACCTCGCCGCCGGAGGAGAAGGCCGAACGCGGCGATCTGGTGCAGCAGCGCCCGGTCGACGGCGAGGCCCGCTCGGGTGGCTCCACCTGGCAGAGCCTGGCCCGGGGCACCGGCTCGACCGAGGTCGACCACCTCAACGGTGAGATCGCGCTGCTCGGCCGGTTGCACGGCGTGCCGACGCCGGCCAATGTCGCCGTGCAGCGGGCCGTCCGTCGGGCGGTCCGGGAGCGGATCGCGGCCGGCGCGTTCCCGCTCGCCGAACTGGAGAAGATGATCTCCTGATCGGGGCAACCGATGACCCGGCCCGGCGCGTGTTCCCTGCGACCGACACGGGGAGGCAACGGGTGCCGGACGTCGACGAGTTCGACGAGTTCTACCGGGGGAGCCGGCAACGGCTGCTCGGGTTCGTCTACGCCCTGACCGGTGACCGGGTCGAGGCTCAGGACGCCGTGCAGGAGGCGTACATCCGGGCGTGGCAGCGCTGGTCGACGGTCCGTGGGTACGACGATCCGGAGGCGTGGGTGCGGGTGGTGGCCAGCCGGGTCGCGGTCAGCCGGTGGCGTAGCCTGCGCAGCCGGGCCCGCGCGTACCTGCGGCACGGTGCCACCGAGAGCGTTCCCGGGCCGGGCACCGACACCGTCGAGGTGGTCGCGGCTCTGCGTCGGCTACCCGAGGAGCAACGCGTCGCCATCGCCCTGTACTACCTGGTCGGCATGCCGGTCGCCGACGTGGCGCGGGAGACGGCAGCCCCGGTGGGCACCGTCAAGGCTCGACTCTCCCGGGGGCGCGCCGCGCTCGCCGGCCTGCTCGCCGTCTCTGACCTGGAGGAGGCCACCGATGCGTGACGAGTTTGACCTTGTAGAACGGATCCAGCGGGACTTGCACGAGGTGCGCTGGCTCGGCCCGGAGGAGATCCGTGCCCAGGCCCGTCGCCGCGGCCAGCGCAGAGTCGTCGTGGCCACCGCCGTCGTGCTGGCCCTCGCCGGGGTCTCCGCCGTGGCGGTGGCGGCTCCGGGGAAGTCGCCGTCGCCGGCTCTGCCGGCAGCCTCGGCATCGCCGGCCCGGCACGAGATCACCCTCGACGCCCTGCTGCAACCGACCGACCTGCCACAGCCCGTCAATGTGCGGCTCAGTCAGTCCGGGTTGGGTGAGCCGGTCATGCTGGATCCGATGCTCGGCTCCTGCCGGACGAGCCAGGGGCTGTCGAACGGCTGGCAGCCGTCGATCCTGTCCCGCTCGCAGACCTTCGTGCCGGAGCGCGCAGTCATAAATGCCAGCGAGAGCGATGGTCGGGTCACGCAGGATCTCTTCAGGTTGGTGCCCGAAACGGCCACACAGCTCCTCGCCACCATGGACGACCTGGTCGCCCCGTGCGCCGCCTGGACCAGCGTCGGAGGCTACAAGGTTGGGGATGCGACGGGCACCGGGGCGGCGATGCACCACTGGGCGGTGGTCCAGCGGGGTTTCGCGGGCGACGGCGCCGCGCTGCTGCTGCACACCGGTTCGCAGCCCGTTGATCAGAAGACGGGCGAGCCCATCGGTGCGGCGCCCGGGCCGACCAGCACCGCCGTGGTCCGGGTGGGCGACCTGATCACGGTGCTCAGTCTGCGACCGACCGGCACCGAACTGGATCTGCGTCGCCTGGCGGAGGTCGCCGCCCGCCGGATGTGCGTCGCCGCCAACCCGGCCTGCTGACCGGACCCACCGCGACCAGGGGCCACCGAACGGCGGCACCGCTCAGAGCGGGATGTTGCCGTGCTTCTTGGGCGGCAGGGTCTCCCGCTTGGTCCGCAGCACGCGCAGTGCCCGGACGATCTGGGTGCGCGTCTCGTGCGGTGCGATCACCGAGTCGATGTAACCGCGCTCCGCCGCCACGTACGGGTTGGCCAGGGTGTCCTCGTACTCGGCGATCTTCTCGGCCCGGATCGCGGCCGGGTCCTCGGCGCTGGCCAACTCGGAGCGGTAGAGGATGTTCACCGCGCCCTGCGCCCCCATCACGGCGATCTGGGCGGTGGGCCAGGCGAAGTTCAGGTCCGCGCCGAGGTGCTTGGAGCCCATCACGTCGTAGGCCCCGCCGTACGCCTTGCGGGTGATCACGGTGACCTTGGGGACGGTGGCCTCGGCGTACGCGTAGATGAGCTTGGCGCCTCGGCGGATGATGCCGTCCCACTCCTGGCCGGTGCCGGGCAGGAAGCCGGGCACGTCCACGAAGGTCAGCACCGGGATGTTGAACGCGTCGCAGGTGCGCACGAACCGTGCGGCCTTCTCCGACGCGGCGATGTCCAGGGTGCCGGCGAAGTGCATCGGCTGGTTGGCGACGACGCCCACCGGGCGGCCCTCCACCCGGCCGTAGCCGACCACGATGTTCTGCGCGTAGAGCGGCTGGACCTCCAGGAACTCCCCGTCGTCGAGGACGTGCTCCAGCACCGTGTGCATGTCGTACGGCTGGTTGGCCGAGTCCGGGATCAGCGTGTCCAGCTCCCGGTCCTCGTCGCTGATCGCCAGGTCGGCGGGCGCGTCGAAGACCACCGGCTCGTCGAGGTTGTTCGACGGCAGGTACGACAGCAGCGCCTTGACGTAGTCGACCGCGTCGTCCTCGTCGGTGGCGAGGTAGTGCGCGTTGCCGCTGCGCGTGTTGTGCGTGCGGGCGCCGCCCAACTCCTCCATGCCGACGTCCTCGCCGGTCACCGTCTTGATCACGTCCGGGCCGGTGATGAACATGTGCGAGGTCTGGTCGACCATCACGGTGAAGTCGGTGACCGCCGGGGAGTAGACCGCGCCGCCCGCGCAGGGTCCCACCACCAGGGAGATCTGCGGGATGACGCCGGAGGCCCGCACGTTGCGGAAGAAGATCTCGCCGTAGAGGCCGAGCGAGACCACGCCCTCCTGGATGCGGGCGCCGCCGGAGTCGTTGATGCCGACCACCGGGCAGCCGATCTTCATGGCCAGGTCCATCAGCTTGACGATCTTCTCGCCGAAGACCTCACCGAGCGAACCACCGAAGACCGTGAAGTCCTGCGCGAACACGCACACCTGCCGGCCGTCGACAGTGCCGTAGCCGGTGACCACACCGTCGCCGTACGGGCGGTTGCGCTCCAGCCCGAAGGCCGTGGACCGGTGCCGGGCCAGTTCGTCGAGTTCGACGAAGGAGTCCTCGTCGAGCAGCATCCCGATCCGCTCGCGGGCGGTCCTCTTGCCCCGCGCGTGCTGCTTCTCGACCGCGCGGGCCGACCCGGCGTGCACCGCCTCGTCGACCCGGCGCTCCAGGTCCGCCAGCTTGCCCGCGGTGCTGTGGATGTTGGTCCCGGTCTCGGTAGTCACCCTGGGAATATAACGATGGTTCAGGTCGGCGCCGCTGTGCAGTACCCCTCAGTGTCGGCGCCGCCACCGCCGTAGGCTGGCGGAATGTCGGGCTCCCCGTACACCGATCTGGACCGTCCGCCGCTGTCGGCGGCGCGGCTGCGTCGCGCGTTGGTCGCGCCGAACGGGCCGTGGACCCGCCTGGAGATGCACGCCGAGACCGGCTCCACGAACGCCGACGCGGCCGAGGCGGCCCGGGCCGGCGAGCCCGAGGGTCTGGTCGTGGTGGCCGAGCGGCAGACCGCCGGGCGTGGCCGGCGCGGTCGGGTCTGGCAGTCGCCGCCCCGGGCCGGCATCGCGACGAGCGTGCTGCTGCGGCCCGGCGTGGCCGTGCCGGACCGCGACTGGCGTCCCGTGCCACCCACCGGGTACGGGTGGCTGCCGTTGCTGGCCGGCGTGGCGCTGGTGGAGGCGGTGGCCCGGCTGGCCGAGCTGGACGCCACCCTGAAGTGGCCCAACGACCTGCTGATCGACGGCGCGAAGTGCGCGGGTGTGTTGGCCGAGGCGGTGCCCGGGCGGGTGCCGGACCAACCGCCGGCCATCGTGCTCGGCATCGGGCTGAACGTGACGCTGCGCGCCGAGGAGCTGCCGGTGAACCCGACCGGGCTGCCGGCCACCTCGTTGCAGTTGGCAGGTGCGGCGGCGACCGACCGGGACCCCCTGTTGCGGGCACTGCTGCGCTCGGTCGCCGACTGGTATGACCGCTGGCGCTCGGCGGGTGGCGACGCGGTCGCCAGCGGCCTGCGCGACGCCTACCTGGCGGCCTGCGCGACGATCGGCCGTGAGGTACGCGTCCTGCTCCCCGACGGCGAGACCGTGACCGGCACCGCCAGCGGAGTGGACCCGGACGGCCAACTTCAGCTCGCCACCCCGACGGGCGCCCGAACCCTGGCCGCCGGAGACGTCCTGCACCTGCGCTGACCACCCGTTCGAAAGACGTGCAAGATCACGGACAGCGGGTGGGGCCGCGTGGCGGATGTCGTGGTGGCGCCTGGGGGTTTACCGTCTGCGCGTCGGAAAAATGGCGATGGAGGTTGTCGTGGCGTTCCCTGAAGACGTGCTCACCGCGGACGAGCATGTCGTGCTCCATCTGCACCCGCACTGGAAGGCGCTGATTCGGCCGATCGCGGTGCTGGTGCTGGCCATCGCCGCGGTGGTGGTCGGCGTGCTGCTGCTGCCCGAGAGCGGTGGCGGTTCGGTCGCGCTGGCCGTGATCGGAGTGATCGCCCTGGTCGGGGTGCTCTGGCTCGGGCTGTGGCCGTTTCTCATCTGGCGTACCACCCACTACCTGTTCACCAATGAGCGGGTGCTGATCCAGCAGGGTGTCTTCTCCCGCGACCGGCGCGACCTTCCGCTCACCCGGGTCAACGACCACGCGATGAACCAGCGGTTCGTCGAACGTCTGCTCGGCTGCGGCACGCTCACCATCGAGTCGGCAGGTGAACGCGGCCAGTCGGTGCTCGCCGACGTGCCGAGTGTCGGCAAGGTGCAGACCACCCTGTACGAGTTGGTCGAGGCGCAACACGACAAGCACTCGCTCGGCGACGGGGAGATGCGCGACATCCTCGCCGACATGCAGGACGGCAAGCCGCTGCGGGACACCACGACCTGATCCGGGTCGGGTGCCGTGGCGGCCCGCCGCCGCAGTGTGTCGGGGCGGGTCAGCCGGGTGGTTCGGCCCGGGGTGGGCCGTTGGCGGGTCGCTCCGGGCCGATCTCGGCCGAGCCCGCGTCCGGCGGCCCATCCGCCGGCCGGCCGGCGTCGGACGGGTCGCTCCCGGTTGCGTCGGCCTCGGTTGCGTCGGCTTCGGGTGCGTCGGCTTCGGCTGGGTCGGCCTCGGGCGCGTCGGTCTCGGCCGGGTCGGGCGCGTCGGCTTCGACTGAATCGGCGTCAGGCGCGTCGGCGTCGCCTGGGCGGACGGCGAACCAGCCACGGAAGCGGGTCCGCAGCACCTCCTGCTCGGGCCGATCGTCCGGGCCCAGCCGCAGCATGGTGCCGGTGAGGCTGACGGTGCCGAGCCCCGGGCGTGCGCTCGACGGCCGGGCGCCCATCACGTCGACCCGAACGGCGAGCCGGTCACCGGCGCGCACGGGGGCGAGCCAGCGCAGCTCCTCCAGGCCGGGGGAGGCGTCCGCGGCGGCCCGGGACAGCAGGTGGTCGACGTACGCGCGCATGAACAGGCTGACTGTGTAGAAGCCGCTGGCGATCAGCCCACCGTGCCGGCTGGCCCCGGCCAGGTCGGCGTCGACGTGGTACCACTGCGGGTCGAAGCGTCGCGCGAAGGCGACCATCTCGTCGCCATCCACGCTGACCACACCGAGGTCGACGGTGAGCCCCGGGACAAGATCCTCGAAGAACAGCTCGGCGGGCTGCCCAGTGCCGGAGCGGGCGTCGGGTGTCGTCACCGGCGGGGCGCGCGGCGGGTGCTGACGTGCAACTCCGCGGCGAGCTCCGCGTCCAGGTCGGCGGCGGGGCTGACGCTCAACCGGGGGCGACCCTGGGTCGGCGCGCCGGCCGGCGGGTCGGCACGTCGCGCGGACTCCGCCTCCTCCAGCTCCGACACGGATTCGGCCAGTTCGGCGACCGGGTCCATCTCGGCCATCGTGTCCCACTCGTCGCGGGGGATGTCGTGCCAGGTGGGCTCGGGCTTCGCCTCGTCGTCGTCGACAGCGACGGGCTGGAAGACGAAGGTCCGGTACGACCAGAACCGGAACAGCGTGGCCAACAGGACACCGGCGGTCTTTGCCACGTTCAGTGCCAGCAGGCCGTGAACGCCGAGGCCGTACTTGGCCGCCGCCACGGCACCCAGCTCGATGAGCAGGCCAGCCCCGTTGAAGAGGAAGAAGAGGACGTACTCCCGGCGCATCGCCGATTTCGGGCGATCCCGGTACGTCCAGTGCCGATTCATCAGGTACGACGTGATCGTGGCGACGACCGTCGCAATCACCGACGCCTTCAACTGACCATTGACGAAAACGGTCAGTGCAAGGGCATTGAACACTGCGTAATTGATGACGGTGTTGATGCCACCGACGATGCCGAACTTGAGCGCCTCGTGGATGAACTTTTGCCAGCGCTCAGGCAGCAGGCGGACAAGACGCATGCGAAACACCTTAGGGCAGTCGGTGTGACCGGCGATCACCGGCCAAACGGGGTGAGCGGCAGGTCACGCCCTGCGGTCGGGATCGGGTCTTACCTCTGGAACGGTCCGGGTTCCCGCTTCGACGAAGACGAACCGCCGGTACGACCAGAATCGGAACAGCGTGCCGAGGCCCGTGCCGACGACGTAACTGGCGACGTTGTCGGCCAGGCGCGTCTGGAACACGGCCGGCCAGACGCTGCCGAGCCCGTACCTGCTGATCGCGAGGCAGGCCACCGCGATGCCGAGACCGACGACGTTGAAGAAGAAGAACAGCGCGTACTCGCGGGCCGGGTTGCTGCGCTGGCGGTGCCGCCAGGTCCAGAACCGGTTGCCCACGAAGGCGACGGAGGCCGCGATGATGGTCGAGATCGTCTTCGCCGTCAGCTCCTCGACGCCGCGCGTGCTCGTCAGGTAGTTGAAGAGCGCGAAGTCGACGAGGAAGGCGACGCCGCCCACGGTGGCGAACTTGCTCATCTCGCGGACGAGGTGACCGAAGCGGTCCAGCAGCTTGCCAACCAGACCCGGTCGGGTCTGCCGGGGACCCGGTTGCTCCCCGGTCATCGTGGCGGCCACGGAGCGAGCCTACCGGCTCCGGGCCAGTCCGAGGGGGAGCTACGGCAAGCGGGCGTGGTCGCCCGGCGCAGCTGATCACTGTGTGCGAAACCGTCGTACGCAGCGTAACCAATTGGGAGGACTGACGCGCCTCGGAACGGGAATCCACGCACCGGTCGCCGGGGCAGGTCCACGGCCCGACCGCATCAAGCGTCCGCCGGGGTGCACAACAAGATTTGCGTGAAACTGCGCAGGAAAGCGGGTATCAGATCGTGATGCCGCAGCGTGGCCGTAGCTTGTGCAGTTCTTCACAACCAGTCCCACTGACTCGGAAGGCTGCCCGGTTTACGCTGAGGCCAATCCCAGGTTTCCACGAAGGCGACGCATCGCGCCGCTGAGTCTCGTGCATCCCATAGATCGGTCAGCGTCGACCACAAGGAGATGTGTCATGGTTGCTCCGGCTGTTGTGCGGGGTATTGATCAGGCCCCGACGTCCCATCCGAAACTGCTCGTCTGGGTCCGTGAGGTCGCGGAACTGACCACCCCCGACCGGGTCGTCTGGGTGGACGGGTCCGACGAGGAGTGGCGCCGCCTCACCGACGAGCTGGTCGAAGCCGGCACGCTGATCCGGCTGAACCCGGAGAAGAAGCCCAACTCGTTCTACGCGCGTACCGACCCGACGGACGTCGCCCGGGTCGAGGAACGCACCTACATCTGCTCCGTCGACGAGGCGGACGCCGGCCCCACCAACAACTGGATGGCGCCGGCGGAGATGAAGCGGACGATGACCGAGCTGTACCGCGGCTCGATGCGGGGCCGGACCATGTACGTCATCCCGTTCGTCATGGGTCCGGTCGAGGCCGAGTCCCCGATGTTCGGTGTCGAGATCACCGACAGCCCGTACGTGGTCGCCTCGATGCGCATCATGACGCGGATGGGCACCCGCGTCCTCGAGGCGTTGGGCGACGACGCGGACTTCGTGCACGCGTTGCACTCGATCGGCGCCCCGCTCGCCCCCGGCCAGCAGGACGTCGCCTGGCCGTGCAACGAGACCAAGTACATCTCGCACTTCCCGGAGAGCCGGGAGATCTGGTCGTACGGCTCCGGTTACGGCGGCAACTCGCTGCTCGGCAAGAAGTGCTACTCGCTGCGGATCGCCAGCGTCATGGGTCGCGACGAGGGCTGGCTCGCCGAGCACATGCTGATCCTCAAGATCACCTCGCCGGAGGGCAAGGTCCACCACATCGCCGGCGCGTTTCCCTCGGCCTGTGGCAAGACCAACCTGGCCATGGTGGAGCCGACCATCCCCGGTTGGAAGGTCGAGACCATCGGCGACGACATCGCCTGGATGCGGTTCGGCCCGGACGGCCGCCTCTATGCCGTCAACCCGGAGTACGGCCTGTTCGGTGTCGCGCCCGGCACCGACTGGAAGACAAACGCCAACGCCATGCGCACCCTGGACCGGGGCAACTCCGTCTTCACCAACGTGGGCCTCACCGATGACGGTGACGTCTGGTGGGAGGGCATGGGGGAGCCGCCGGCGCACCTGATCGACTGGAAGGGCAACGACTGGACGCCGGAGAGCGAGGGCCTGTCCTCCCACGCGAACAGCCGGTTCTGCACCCCGATCACCCAGTGCCCGATCCTTGCCGACGAGTACTTCGACCCCAACGGCGTGCCGATCGACGCGATCCTCTTCGGCGGCCGTCGTAAGGACACCATCCCGTTGGTGACCGAGGCCCGCGACTGGGTGCACGGCGTCTACATGGGTGCCACGCTCTCGTCGGAGACCACCGCCGCCGCCTCCGGCGCGGTGGGCGTGGTCCGCCGCGACCCGATGGCGATGCTGCCGTTCATCGGCTACCACGCCGGTGACTACTTCCGGCACTGGATCGAGATGGGCAAGGGCACCGACGGCGACGAGGCGAAGCTGCCGAAGATCTACTACGTCAACTGGTTCCGCAAGGACCCGGACGGCTCCTTCCTGTGGCCGGGCTTCGGGGAGAACTCCCGGGTGCTCAAGTGGGTCGTCGAGCGGATCGAGGGCACGGCCGACGCGGTGGAGACCCCGGTGGGGATGGTGCCGACGCCCGAGTCGCTGGACGTCGAGGGCCTGGACATGACCCCGGAGGACGTCCGGATCGCACTGAAGGTCGACCCGGACGAGTGGCGCGACGAACTGCCGATGATCACCGAGTGGTTCGAGAAGTTCGGTGACAAGCTGCCGGGCGTGCTCTGGGCCGAGTTGGACGCGCTGCGCGCCCGACTGGACGCCGCACAGCCGCAGCGGTAGGTGTGAAGAGCGCCCCTCGCGGGCAACAACGGATCCCATGAGGACGGCCGCCGAGACCCAGGTCCGGCGGCCGTCCGCCGTCCGGGTGCTCACCTTCCTGCTCGCGACGACTGCGGCGGCCACCGTCGTGGTCGAGCTGCTCAACTGGTGGTACGCCCCGGAGCAGGGCTTCGGGCTGGCCGTCCGGACCGGCTGGGCGATGCTGCGCTCGTTCGGCTTCCTGCTGCTGATCGGGCACGTGCGCCGGGGTCGGACGGTGGCCCGCCCGTTCGGGCTGATCCTCGCGGTCACCACGGTCTTCGCGGTCGGTCGGCTGATCGTGCCCCGGCAGGGGGTGCCGCCGCTGCCCGGCCTGCTCGGCTTCGCCGTGCTCAGCGCACTCTGCGTGGCGGTGGTCTGGCTGCTGTACCGCTCGTCCGCGTTGGCCGGGCACCTGGTCCGGCACCGGCCCCGCCTCGTCATCGACCGGGAAGGCATCTCCTGGCGGGAGACCCCTCCGCGCCGACCGCAGGCCAGTGCCTGGCTGCTGACCAGCCGGGTGGCGGCGTTCACCTACAGCCCGCTGATGCTGGTGCCGGCCCTGGTGGCCGGGGGATCCATCCTGGACGGGCGGCTGACCGCACTACCGGCCGTGCTGCTCTGGTTCGGCGCCGGCATCGTGGCCAGCTATGCGGTGCTGTTCTGCACCGCGTTCCTGATGCGGGGCAAGGACTGGGCGCGGGGCCTGCTGGTCGGCGTGACCCTGGTCGTGCTCGCCGTGGACCTGCCGCTGTGCTGGTGGCTGCTGGGCGTGGACGGCCTGGTCCGCGACGGCGCCCCACTGCTGGCGGCAGCCGCACTGGCCCTGTACGGCCTACGCCGAGCAACCCTCACCCCACCCTGACCCCCCCGCCCGCCCCTCCCTCCCTCCCTACCCCACCGTCGATCTTGCACTTTCTGTCGCGACATAGGGAACGAAAGGCCCCAAAGCGGCGACACAAAGTGCAAGATCGCGGGATTGGTGGTGGTGACAGTGGGGGTGGTCCGTCGGCTCGGCCCCGACGGATCCACTCTGGGCGGCGGAGGGGGCCGATGTCGAGCGGATCGGCCGCACCGCCCTCACCGAGGTGCGCGAGGCGGTCACCGGCTACCGCGAGCACAGCTTCGCCCGGGAGCTGGAGAACGCCCGGGCCGTCCTGGCCGACGTCGGCATCACCGTCACCGTGCGGGGGACGGGGAATCTCGACGTCGACACCGACGACGCGTTCGGTTGGGTTCTCCCGGAGGGAGTGACGAACGTGCCGCGACACAGCCGGGCGTCGCGTTGTGACATCGAGGTCGACACCGATGCCGACGGGTCGGTGCTGACCATCCGGGACAACGAAATTCGGCCGTGCGGCATCGGCCGAGGCGAGCGGCGAGCGGGCAGGATGGCCGGTGGTGACGGTCACCTCACAGCGACCGCTGCCGACGGTGCGGGCGGATGGCCGGGCGGGTGGCGAACGGGCCGTGCCGCCGATGAAAGGGAGTTGCGCGGTGAGCGACGAGTTCGACGTGGTGGTGGTGGGAGCGGGGCCGGCCGGGGCGGCCGCCGCGTTGACGGCGCGGCGGGCGGGGGCCAGCGTGCTGCTGCTGGACCGGGCCGACTTCCCCCGGGACAAGGCGTGTGGCGACGGGATCGCCGCGCACTCGGTGGATGTGCTGACCGAGTTGGGGGTGACCGAGGCGGTGGCGGGTTACGCGCCGCTGCCCGCGTTACGCATGATCGCGCCGGGTGGCGGTGCCGTGGCCCGGGCGTTGCCCCGCCCCGCGTACACCGTGCCCCGGGAGGTCTTCGACGCGCGCCTGGTGGCGGCGGCCGTGGCGGCCGGCGCGCAGTTGCGTCGGCACACCGTGCGCCGGGTCGAGCCGCGCGCCGACCGGGTGGTGCTCGACGGGGAGGTGTCCGGGCGGGTGGTGGTGGGCGCCGACGGCGCCGGGTCGGTGGTGCGTCGGGCGCTCGGCCACCCGCAGAATCCCGACCGGCACCTGGCGCTTGCCATCCGGGGGTACGCGCCGGCGCTGCCCGGCCCGTCCGAGCAGCTCATCGTCACCTCGAAGGCGCGCTGGCCGGCGTACGCCTGGTCGTTTCCGATCGGCGACGGACGGGCGAACGTCGGGTACGGGGAGGTGCTGCGCGGTGAGTCGCTGAGCAGGGCCTACCTGCTGGACCGGCTGGCCGCGCTGCTGCCCGGCACCGACCTGGGGGCGGTGACCGCGTTGCGCGCCCATCACCTGCCACTGTCCACCCACCGGCCAACGCCGGGGCGGGGGCGCACGCTGCTGGCCGGAGACGCGCTGTCACTGATCAATCCGTTCACCGGGGAGGGCATCTTCTACGCGCTGCTCTCCGGTGCGCTCGCCGGTGCGGCGGCGGCCGAGGCCCCCGAGGCGGCAGCCGGGCGCTACACGCACGCGTTGCGTCGCCGCCTCGGCACGCACCTGCGGCACAGTTCGGTCGCGGCCTGGTTGGCGCGTCGCGGCCGAGTGGTGGACGCGGCGGTCCGGGCCGCCCGGCGCGACGACCGGGTGTTCTACGACGTGGTCGAGCTGGGACTGGGTGACGGACGCCTCACCGCCCGTACGCTGGCGATGATCGGCATCGGTCTGGGCGGCGGGGATGGGGCTCCGAGGCGGTGATCTGGGCGAAGGGTCGCTACGCTGCTAGGTGATGACGCTGCGGGACCTTATCTACTCCGTGTACGAGCGCCGGCTCACGGCGAAGCTCGCGGGTAAGCCGGTGCCCCGGCACGTCGGGGTGATGTGCGACGGCAACCGCCGCTGGGCGAGGGAGATGGGCTTCGTCGACCCGAACGACGGACACCGGGTCGGCGCGGCGAAGATCAAGCATGTCCTCGGCTGGTGCGACCAGGCCGGCGTGGGGCACGTGACCCTCTACCTGTTGGCCACCGACAACCTGCGCCGACCGGCCAGTGAGCTGGACCCCCTCCTCAAGATCATTGAGGATCTGGTGGTGGAGCTCTCCGAGGAGGGCAACCCCTGGCGGCTGCGCATCGTCGGGGCGCTCGACCTGCTCCCGGCGCAGACCGCGGCGGCGCTCAAGGGCGCCGAGGAACGCACCCGCGAGCGCACCGGGGGCGCGGAGGTCAACATCGCGGTGGGCTACGGCGGTCGGCGGGAGATCACCGACGCGGTCCGTTCGTTGCTGTTGGAGCACGCCGCCTCCGGCGGCACCATCGAGGAGTTGGCCGAGGTGCTGGACGTCGAGCACATCGCCGAGCACCTCTACACCCGTGGCCAGCCCGATCCTGACCTGGTCATTCGCACCAGCGGGGAGCAGCGGCTGTCCGGCTTCATGCTCTGGCAGTCCGCGCACTCGGAGTTCTACTTCTGCGAGCTCAACTGGCCGGATTTCCGGCACATCGACTTCCTGCGCGCACTGCGCTCGTACGCGACCAGGCAACGCCGCTACGGCGCCTGAACCGGCGGCGGGCGACGTGTCCGTCGCCGCTCGGCCGGGTCAGGGCAGGTGGGTCAGTGCCTGGGTGAGGAAGTCGCCGAGGGCGGCCGGGGACTCGATCGTCAGGTCGGCGGCGTTTGCCACCTCGTGGCCGGTCTCCGGGTTGGCCACGGCCACGCAGATGCCGAGGAAGTCCGGGTCGGCGGCGGCGCGGGCGCGCAGCGCGGCGAAGGCCTTGATGTCCGAGACGTCGTCACCGAAATACCAGGCGCCGGTGGCACCCTTGATCGCCTCGCCGATGACCATGCCCTTGTCCCGGTCGACAGGCGGTTTGAGCTCCAGCACCATCCGCCCGGCCTGCACGCGCAGCCCCAGGCGGTCGGCCTGCGCCTGCCCCCACTCCTGCACGGTCGAGCCGAGCTGCGGAGCGGTACGCCAGTGCAGGGCGACGGAGAGCCGCTTGTATTCCACGAGCGTGCCGGGTGGCAGCTCAGCCCGCGCGAGGTCGGCCAGCTCCGCCATGGTCGGCACCCAGGGCAGCGCGGCCGGCTCGGTGACGGTCTCCCCGCCCGAATGGCTGTGCTCCAGCCCGTAGAGGCCGTAGAGGTCCACGCCGGTGAGCCCGCCGAGCTGATCCCGAAGGAACTCGACGGGTCGGGCGGAGACGATCGCGACCCGCTGCACGACCGGGGCGAGTGCCTCGATCGCGGCCAACGCCTTGGGAGCCGGGCGTACCGCGGTCGGATCGTCGTCGACGGGCGCGAGCGTGCCGTCGAAGTCGAAGAAGAGCACGGTCCCGGCCGCCCGGCTGGCGGTGATCCGCCAGGCCTGGTCGGCGTTCAACGGGGTTCCCGGCTGGTGATTGCCCAGATTCAACGGCGGCACGCGCGTCAGCGTACCCCGGCGATGAGGGCTCATTCCTGGCCGAGCGGACCCGTTACGCGGTAGGCGATCAGCGTTCGGCGGCTCCTCGTCCACGTCGGCCGAACGGCACCACCGCCGCGTCCTGGCCGTGGCTCAACAGGTAGCCCTCCACAAACCCGGTGTTGCGATCGCCGGTGTGGTTCTCGATCTCGTTGAGCCGTGCCACCAGGAACTCGGTGAGCGCGCTGATCCGGTCGTTCATCCGCTCGTGCAGCTCGGCGACGACGGCCAGGACGACCGCGGTGCCGGCGGTGATGAGGACGAACAGGTTCACGAGCAGCGGGAGCTGCCCGCCGTCGACCGCGAGGGTCACCGCGTTGCCGGTCGCCCACAGTGTCATCGACACCGTCGCGACCACGACTGCCAACCACTTCAGGGTCATGGACAGACCCCTCCTTTGTCCCGCAGGGCTGGGTTCGGCCTTGTCCCGTCCCCCCGCCGATGACGAGCCCAAGCAGTACGAGTACGGACGCTAGCGTGCCCGTTCCGGCCCCGGAGGCAAACGAATGAACCTGACCAGGCGTTCTTTCGCCATCTGAGGAACTAGCCTGCTTGATTGCCTCTATTTCGGACATCGACTGGCAGCGTTGGGCGGTATGCGAGATATCTGATGGTTTCGCGGATGTGGAACTTCTCCGCGTCCGAGACGTTCGGGTCGACCAGACGGCGGAGCAGGGCCTCCACGTCCGGGTCCATCGGAGGGGCGGGCTGGCCACCGCGAGGGCCGGCCGCGGTGCGGTCCCAGCCGAGTGCGGCGAAGGCGGCCGCCGGATTCAGACCCAGGCCCTCGGAGAAGGCGACCACCCGTTCGGCTTCGGGGTCGCTGGCCCAGTCGCCCCGGACCCACCGGTTGATGGTCTGCCGGGAGACCCCGGTGCGCCGGGACACCTCGGTGCCACTCCAGGCTCGGGTCGCTCGTGCCTCGTCCAGGGCGCGGCGGACGAAGGTGGCGAAGGCGATTTTCCGCGCATTGGCCGTCTCGGTCACCCCGTGACCGTACGGCCAGCCGGTGACGAGCGCGCGCCCCGGCTCGCCACTGTCACGCCTACGTGACGGTAGCTTCAGATTTCCGGTAAACGATTCAGTGCCACTGTCGAGGGGTGTCACGCGGGCAGAATAGATGCCCGTAGTGGCAAGCGTAAGCGGACGAAAAGCTGATACTGTCACGCCCATGGGACAATCTACGGTGTGTCACGTGCATGAGACGATTGGTGCTCACATGCGTCACACCCCCGGTTCGGAGGGGGTGTGGTGACCGAGCTCGCCACCCGCGCCCAGGCCTTCGGGCTGATCGCCGAGGGGGTGGCCGCGGGGCTGACCGCCCCCTGGCGCCTCTACCTCGCCCGAGGCTGCCGCTACCTGTCGCTGAGCGTCGGCGACCGCGCCGAGTGGAACGCCTGGCGTACCCATCTCGGCTGCCCGGAGCTGAGCGTCCGGGTCTACGACGCCGGCGGCGAGATCCGCCGGTCCTCGGTGGCCGAGATCATGCTGGACGGCTGCCGGATCAGCGTCGAGCTGGTCGAGGAGGTCAGCACCGACGACCTGGACCGGCTGCTCGTCGCGGATCCCACCACGACCGAGCCGGAGGAGAAGTGACCGGGCGTCCGGGCCGGGCCGGGGTCGCCCGATGAGCCCGTTTCTCGCGGTATTTCTCGTCCTGGTGCTCGGCGCGACCAGCTACGCGGCCGGCCGGTTGCACGGGCAGCTCAGCTACCGCATCGGCTACCGCTTCGGCTACCGGCAGGGCTACTTCGACGGTGACCGGGGCGCCTGGAACCGCCGTCGCCGCGACGCCCAGGCCGCGATCGCCTCCGCCCTGTCGGTCTCCCCGGCGGGCGTCGTCCGCTCGGCCAGCACCGTCGCCCGCCCCGGCACCACGTACACCGGCTCGTCGTTCAGTGCGCCGGCCGCCCCGATCACCGGGCGGCACCCGACCGGCACGCTCGTTCGACGTACCGGTTGAGGTCGGTCGGCGGGCACGATCCCGCCGACCGACACCACCGACGCGGTGCGTCGTCCGCGGCGGACACGCACCGTCGGGGTCACGTCAGACCGGTGACGGTGACCCCAGACCGGCCGGGGTGCGCGCAGGGGGCATGCATCCCGGCCGGTTCCGCCGCGCCCACCGCCGGCCTTCCCGGTGGTGAGGGACCCCGCGAAGCCGTGTTCACACGCCCGTCTAGGTAGATCCACGTCGGCCCCCTAGCCGGAAGGGTCCGGCGGGGCTAGCGTCTAGGCATGGCACGGGGTTCTCCCGAGCCAGCCGGTCCGCCCGGATCTGCGACCTCGCGCATGGGGTTCCGCATCCGACCCCGTGTCCCCGGGCACCGGAGGAGGCGGAACACGGGTGGCGGATGCCCATCCGTCGGAGCAGGCCTGTGACGACTCGCCGTACCACCGCCGGTGCCGACCAGACCCCGGCCGCGACTGCCACGAACCGCCGTGCCACCAGGAGCCGCCGCACGGCGGCCGCCGCGCCGGCCGACCCGAAGGAGCCGCGACCAGCCGGCCAGGCCTTTGTCCTGGACACGTCCGTGCTGCTCTCCGATCCGGCGGCGTTCCACCGGTTCGCGGAGCACGAGGTGGTGCTGCCTCTGGTGGTCATCACCGAGCTGGAGGGCAAGCGGCACCATCCGGAGCTGGGCTGGTTCGCCCGGCAGTCGCTCCGGATGCTCGACGACCTGCGGGTCCGGCACGGTCGACTCGACCGACCGGTGCCGGCCAACGACGTCGGCGGCACCCTGCGGGTGGAGCTCAACCACACCGACGACGGCGTGCTGCCACCCGGTTTCCGGACCGAGAGCAACGACGCCCGGATCCTCTCCGTCGCGCTCAACCTCGCCGGCGAGGGCCGGGAGGTCACCCTGGTCAGCAAGGACATGCCGCTACGGGTCAAGGCGGCCTCGGTGGGCCTGCGGGCCGACGAGTACCGCCACGGTCAGGCCAGCGACCCGACCTGGACCGGCATGTCCGAGATGGATCTGACCGAGGAGCAGATCGGGTCGTTGTACGCCGGCGAGACGCTCGACCTCGACGAGGCGGCCGGTCTGCCCTGCCACACCGGTCTGGTGCTGCACTCGGGGCGGGGCTCCGCGCTCGGCCGGGTGCTGCCGGACAAGTCGGTCCGGCTGGTGCGGGGCGACCGGGAGGCGTTCGGGTTGCACGGCCGCTCGGCCGAGCAGCGCATCGCCCTCGACATGTTGCTCGACGAGTCGATCGGGATCGTGTCGCTGGGCGGCCGGGCGGGCACCGGCAAGTCGGCGTTGGCGCTCTGCGCCGGGCTGGAGGCGGTGATGGAGCGCCGCCGGCACAAGAAGGTGATCGTGTTCCGCCCGCTGTACGCCGTCGGCGGCCAGGAGCTGGGCTACCTGCCCGGTTCGGAGTCGGAGAAGATGTCGCCGTGGGCGCAGGCGGTCTTCGACACGCTCGGCGCGGTGGTGCACGAGAACGTGCTGGAGGAGGTCACCTCGCGGGGCATCCTGGAGGTGCTGCCGCTGACCCACATTCGGGGTCGCAGCCTGCACGACGCCTACGTGATCGTGGACGAGGCGCAGTCCCTGGAGCGCGGGGTGCTGTTGACGGTGCTGTCCCGGATCGGGCAGGGCTCCCGGGTGGTGCTCACCCACGACGTGGCCCAGCGGGACAATCTGCGGGTCGGTCGGCACGACGGCGTGACGGCCGTCATCGAGGCGCTCAAGGGTCACCCGCTCTTCGCACACGTCACCCTCAGCCGTTCGGAGCGGTCGCCGATCGCCGCGATGGTCACCGATCTCCTGGAGGACATCCCGATCTGACCGGTGCTTTTGTGGGGTTTTGTCCGCATTAAACCTGTGGCACAGATCACAAACGCGCCGGTCGGTTTCCCATCGGCCTCACTGTGCGCAATCGTGTCCCACGAGCGTCCACGCACCACCCGGATCGTTGGTGATCGTTCGTCGCGAGGCGGGCGACATCGGCGGCGGTCGGTGTGTCGGCGCGACCGGCAATCGGTCGGGGCGCTCGTGGCACGGTTGGCAGCCCACCTGTGGCCTGGCCGCGCCACGTCCTTGCTCCCGACGAAGGGACCACTTCGTGAGTCGGCTGTGGAGCCGGTTGGGTGCCCGTACGGCTGCTGTCGCCCTGCTGTCCGTGGGCGTTGCCGGCGGCTTCTACCTGGGCGAAGACCGGGAAACCCAGCAACAGGGCCTGACCGAGCAGGTCAGCCGCGAGATCGACCAGGCCGACCTCGCGTACCAGCGGGAACGGCAGTCCGCCCACCAGGTGCAGGTCTCCAAGCAGCGTGCCGCCGAGTACCAGGCCAAGCTGCGGGCGGCGCAGGCCGCGAAGGAGGCCGCCGAACGGGCCCGTCGGGCCGAGGCCGCCGCGGCGTCCCGCAAACGCGAACGCGCGGCCGCCGATGCGCCCGCCAAGCCGTACGACGGACCGATCCCGGCGTCCTGCGAGGAATACAGCGGCAACCGCAAGACCGGCTGCGCCCTCATGGTCGACTCGGGCTTCGGCATCTCCGAGTTCCCCTGCCTGGAGAAGCTCTGGACCAAGGAGAGCGGCTGGAACCACAAGGCCGCCAACAACTCGTCCGGTGCGTACGGCATCCCGCAGTCCCTGCCGGGCAGCAAGATGGGTTCGGTCGCCTCCGACTGGCGGACCAACCCGGCCACCCAGATCAAGTGGGGCTTGGGCTACATCAAGGGCAGGTACAAGACGCCCTGCGGCGCCTGGACCTTCTTCCAGAACAACAACCACTACTGACAGCTCTCGAAGGCGGGGCGGGTGGGTCTCCACTCGCCCCGCCTTGGCGCGTACTTCGGACGGGACGTGAGTGGCGGTCGGCCGCGTTTGCTGATAGCAGTTGTGGAGTGACCCTGCACCCGTCAAGCGGCGACCCCTACCGGTTCGGCACCGAGGCGTTCTACGCCGCGCTCGGCCGGGCGTTCGTCGCCATGTGCGCGGTCGTCCCGTTCCTCTTCCTCATCGAGGCCGTCGACCAGGGGCTCGCGTTCGGCCTGGACGCCAACGCCGGCATCATCCCGCAGCGCATCGAAGGGTTGGACGGGGTCTTCTTCTCCCCGTTCCTGCACCACGGCTTCGACCACCTCTACAGCAACAGCATCCCGCTGATCCTGCTGGGCACGTTCGTCCTGGCCGCCGGTGCCCGCCGCTTCCTCTGGTCGACCCTGGTCATCATCCTGGTCAGCGGGCTCGGCGTCTGGTTCACCGGCTCGCCCAACTCGGTGGTGGTCGGCGCCAGCGGCGTCATCTTCGGCTACCTGGGCATCCTGCTCACCCGGGGCATCGTCGAACGCAGCTGGTGGAACTTCGCGGTCTTCCTGCTGGTCGGCCTGCTCTACGGCTGGCAACTGGTCGGCATCCTCCCCACCGACGAGCAAATCTCCTGGCAGGGTCACCTGTTCGGCCTGCTCGGAGGGGTGGTGGCGGCGATCCTGTTCCGCCGTCGACGCCCAGCGTTGGATGGGCCGGACTACTCGGGTGACACCCTCCGCCTGCCCTGACCAATTCCCCGGCGCGCCCCGGAAGGGTGCTTGCCGGACCACCGCCACCCGCCTACCGTCGAAGATCAGCCAGCGTTGATCCGTAAGCGGAAAGCGACGGTACGCCATGCGCGAAGTCGATGTCGCCGTAGTCGGGGCCGGTCCGGCCGGTCTCTTCGCCGCGTACTACGCCGGGTTCCGAGGTCTGTCGGTGGCGGTGATCGACGCGCTGCCCGAGCCCGGCGGCCAGGTCACCGCCATGTACCCGGAAAAGTTGATCCTCGACGTGGCCGGCTTTCCCGCCGTCAAGGGCCGGGACCTGGTGGCCAACCTGGTCGCACAGGCCGCCCCGTTCGCACCGCAATACCTGCTCGACACCCGTGCCGAGAAACTCTCGTACGTCGACGACCGCCCAGTGCTCGGCCTGGCCGGGGGTGAGCAGCTCGGCTGCGGTGCGGTCGTGGTCACCGGCGGGCTCGGCAGCTTCAGCCCGCGGCCGCTTCCGTGCGCCGACGGCGCTCCCGGCACCGGGATCGTCTACTTCGTCACCGAGCCGGCCGCACTGGCCGACCGGGACGTGCTGATCGTCGGTGGTGGCGACTCCGCCTTCGACTGGGCGTTGGCGTTGCAACCACTGGCCCGTTCGGTGACCCTCGTGCACCGCCGGGAAAAGTTCCGGGCGCACGCCTCAACTGTCGCGCGAGTGCTGTCCCTGCCCGTGCGGGTGATGGTCAACGCCGAGGTCAGCCGGCTGATCGGGGAGGGCGTGGTGACCGCCGCCGAGGTGACCGTCCGCGGTGGTGCCACCGAGACACTGCCGGTGGACACCGTGGTCGCCGCGCTGGGCTTCACCGCCGATCTGGGTCCGCTCGCCGAGTGGGGGCTGCGTCTGGACCGCCGGCACATCCTGGTGGACAGCGCGATGGCCACCAACCTGCCCCGGGTCTTCGCGGCGGGCGACATCACCGAATACCCGGGCAAGGTGCGGCTGATCGCCACCGGCTTCGGCGAGGCGGCGACGGCTGTCAACAACGCGGCCGTGGCCATCGACCCGAGCGCGCACCTCTTCCCGGGACACTCCTCCGACGCCGGCTGACCGTCGGTATCGGACCCAGACCGACCTGAGTCCGGATCGAGACAGGTCAACCGGATCCTGTCCGGATGACGGGTTCCGACACACCGCAGGACGGCGCACCCACCACGCTGTCCTGGCTCTGCCATCCGGCCACCCTGATCGCCCTGGTCCTGCTGCTGGTCAACGACCACGTGCTGAAGGCGGCCCACCCCGGCCTGCTGACCGGCAAGCTGAGCGACGTCGCCGGCCTGGTGCTCGCCCCGCCGCTGGTCGCGGTGCTGCTGACCCTCCTGGCGCCGCGGATGCCGGCCCGGGTCGCCGCGCTGGCCGGTCTGGTCGCGGTGGCCGCCGGGTTCGCGCTCGTCAAATCCAACGGGTACGCCGCCGAGTTGGCCTCGTCGGCCTGGACCGTGCTGGCCGGGCCGTCGCTGGTCCGGGCCGACCGGGCCGACCTGCTGACCCTGCCGGCGCTCGGCCTGGCCTGGTGGAGTTGGACCCGGTCGCGCCGCCGACCCGTGCGCCAGCGGACCGCCCGGCTGGTCCGACTGCTTGTGGTGCTGCCACCGGCGGTCCTGGCGGTAGCCGCCACCAGCCCGATCTACTATCCGTACGCGGTGAGCACCGCGGCGCTCGACGGCCACCCGGCGATCTCGGTCGGCAGCGGCTACAGCAACTCGGACTGGCCGGCCAGCCCGTTGGACGGGCAGTGGGCGGTCAGCGAGGACGGCGCGGCCACCTGGCGGCCGGCCACGGAGGACGAGCAGCGGCGACTGTCCCGCCAGGAGGTGGGGCAGCAGCAGGCGTGCGCGTCGGACGCGCCCCGGCGGTGCTACCGGATCGTCACCGGGCACCTACGGGTCGAGGAGAGCGACGACGCCGGTGCGACCTGGCGGGTGGCCTGGGAGGTGCCCGACGAGCAGCGGGAGGAGTTGGCCCGCCGGTCACCGAACCCGGGCGATGTCCAGCGCCACTTCGCCTCCCGCGATCTGGTCGTCTATCCCCACGCCGGGGGTGGTCACGAGGTGCTCGTCGCCAACGGGCGGGACGGGTTCCTCCGCCGCCTGCCCGACGGTGGGTGGCAGCGCGACGGATTCCTCTTCGAGGATGGGCAGGTCGGCACGTCGTGGGGCGAACCACCTCGGCTGGGTGGTGGCGGACCCGGCGACCGCCAACTGGACCTGTTGCTGGCCGTCGCGCTGGCGCTGACTCTCGGCTGCGCGGTCACTGCGCTCGCCGGTCATCTCGCGATCCGCCGTGCTGGAGGTCCGCGCTGGTGGGGGGTCGTCAGCAGTGCGTCGATGCTGGTCGCGGGGATGGTGTTGACCGCGGCCTGGGAGCGCGACGACGACACCCTGGCGTTCATGGCCGTGCCGTTCGTGCTGGTGGTGGGCGTTCTCACCGCAGTGGCCATGATCGTTCGAGCCTCCTACCAGGGCGCTCTGCGGCGCTGGATCGGCTGGGTGCTCAGCGGGCTCCTGCTCACCGCGTTCCTGGCTGGGCTGCCGCTCGTCGGTTGGCTGTACGGCACCCCGTCGCGGACCCGGTTCGCGGTGGCGCTCGCCCTGCTGGCCACGGTGCCGGGCGTGCTGCTGGCCACCCGGATCGCGCGGCTGGTGGACCCGGCCCGTGGGTTCGAGCGCCGGTACCCACCGCGCCCGCCCTATCCGCCGCACGTGCCCTATCCGCCCGCGCCCTACCCTGCGCACCCAGCGAGGGTCCCTGATCCGCCGTACCCGTCGCAATCGCCGCCGCAGTGAACCTCCGACGGGCGGCTTGCGCGAGGTTGGGTCAGCGGCGGGCGGGTGGCGCCAAGGCGGCGATCAGCACCGCCACCATGGTCAGCGCTGCCCCGAGCAGGGTGTTCACACCGGGGTGGGAGGCCGCGGTGGGCAGCACCAGGTCCAGGAGGACCGCCCCCACGATCTGGCCGGCGATGGTGGCCAGACCGAGCAGCAGCACACCGGTGAAGCGGACGATCGCGGCGGCGATCGCGATGAACACGATGCCGATCGGGCCGCCCAGGTAGAGCCACGGCTCGCTCGGCGGGTCACCGTTCGGCCAGCCGCGTACGCCGATGTCGATGGCGAACGCGACGAGCAGGGTGACGGTGCCGACGGCGAAGTTGACGAGGGTGGCGGTCAACGCGCTGTCGGACGCCGCCCGGACCCGGCCGTTGACCGCCTGCTGCCAGGCGATGCCCACCCCGGCGAGCAGCGGCAGTAGGGCCAGCACCAACGCGCCCGGGTCGCCGAGTCGGTCGCCGACCGCCAGGCCGACCGCGAGCACGGTGAGCGCCGCGCCGGCCAACCGCTGCCGGGTGACCGGCTGCCGGCCGGTCGGCCCGATCCCGGCCCGGTCCACGACGAGGCTGCTGCCGGTCTGGCCGGCCACCACCGCCACGGTGAAGAGCGCCACGCCGAGCGTGCCGATGGTGAGCCCCTGGGTGGCCACGAGGAAAGCCCCGCACATCCCGCCGAGGCACTGCCACGGCCGCAGCGTTCCCGTCGCCAGGGCACGCCGCGTCGCGGCCAGCCCACGCCGCCCGCCGGGGGTGGCAGGCACCAGCACCAGGAGTACCAGCAGGCCGATGCCGAACGAGACGACCGCGGCGGCGAAGCCGTCGGCGAGGCGTACCCCCAGTTCGCCGTTGATCCGGGACTGCACCGCCACCGCGACCCCGGAGACGGACGCCAGCGCGACGCCGGTGATCCGGCGGGCGGCCGACAGGGTCTGCGGTGTCTCCGTGTTGGTGGCTGTCACTCCTGCTCGGCCAGCGGACGACCGTCGAAGTCGACAGCGGAGTAGAGCGCCAGCTTCTCCAGCCGGTGGTACGAGTCGATCACCCGGATGGTGCCGCTCTTCGACCGCATCACGATCGACTGGGTGTACGCGCCGCCGGCCCGGTACCGCACCCCGCGCAGCAGATCGCCGGAGGTGACCCCGGTCGCCACGAAGAAGCAGTTGTCACCGGTGACCAGGTCGTCGGTGCCCAGCACCCGGTCCAGGTCGTGCCCGGCGGCGAGCGCCTTCTCCCGCTCCTGCTCGTCGCGCGGCCAGAGTTTGGCCTGCATCGCACCGCCCATGCACTTCAGGGCGCACGCGGAGATGATGCCCTCCGGGGTGCCGCCGATGCCCATCAGCACGTCGACCTCCGACTCGCCACGGGCGGCCGCGATGGTGCCGGCGATGTCGCCGTCGGAGATGAACCGGATGCCCGCCCCGGTCCGCCGGATCTGGGCGACCAGGTCGTCGTGGCGGCTGCGGTCCAGCACACAGACCGTCACCTCGGAGACGTCGGTGCCCTTGACCTTGGCGATCCGGCGCACGTTCTCGGCCACCCCGGCGTTGATGTCGATCACGTCGGCGTACGCCGGCCCGACGGCGAGCTTCTCCATGTAGAAGACGGCACTGGGGTCGAACATCGCGCCCCGCTCGGAGACGGCGAGCACCGCGACGGCGTTCGGCATGCCCTTGCTCATCAGCGTGGTGCCGTCGACCGGGTCGACGGCGACGTCCACCTCCGGGCCGGTGCCGTCGCCGACGTGTTCGCCGTTGAAGAGCATCGGGGCGTTGTCCTTCTCGCCCTCGCCGATCACCACCACGCCACGCATCTGGATCGAGTTGATCAGCTTGCGCATGGCGTCGACGGCCGCACCGTCGCCACCCTCCTTGTCGCCCCGGCCCACCCACCGACCGGCCGCCATCGCGGCGGCCTCGGTGACCCGGACCAGGTCGAGGGCGAGGTTGCGGTCGAGATCCTGTGGGATCCGCGTCCTGGTGTTGGTCATGACGGCTGCTCCTCCTCGCGACGGTGCGGGGACGACCGGCGGCGGGGCGGTCCTCGCTGCCGGCTCTGTCGCTGATCCTCACACGATGGCCGACCGGGCGTTGGCGCGGGGCGGTGATGGCCTGGATACCGCCGGTCGGGCGGCTGCGAAGATAACGGGGTGGAGCCCGCACAGCCAGCCGACCGCGTACCCGCCGACCGCGTACCCGCCGACCGCACGCCACCCGACGGTCAGCCGCCGGTCGACGTCCCCGTCGCCCCCGGTGGCGAGAGTGCCGGCGACGACCCGACGCCACCGCCGCGGGCGGTGTCCGCCAAATCCGAGCGGTCGCCGAAGGACATGGCGATCTCGTTGCTGGTGCTGCTCGTTCCGATCGCGCTGCTGCTGGCGTTCTATCGGGGCTTTCTGGGTGGTGATCAGGCCACGACCGTCGATCCGGCCCCGGCCATCGAACAGGCCCGCTCGGCGAACGTGTTCCCGGTGAGCCAGCCGGAGGGGCTCGGCTCCGACTGGTCGACGGTCAGCGCCCGCTACCAGAGCGTCGACGGCGGTGCGAACCTGCGGATCGGCTACGTCACCCCGGAGGGGCGGGGCGTCCAACTCCTGCAGAGCAGTGTGCCGGCCGAGCGGCTGCTCCCCGCCGAGCTGACCGACCAGGGCCAGCCCCAGGGGCCGACCGAGCTGGCCGGGCGGACCTGGCAGCTCTACGCGGCCCGGGGCAACCAGCAGGCGCTGGTCCTGCTGGAACCGACCCGCACGGTGATCGTCATCGGCGATGCCGGGAACAACGAACTACGCGAGCTGGCCGGTTCGCTGCACTGATCGGACACCAGGGCGATTGTCCGACCCGTCGACAGGGAACAGAGAGGGAGTGATCCGGGCGCGCTGACTCGACCCGGATCGCGCGTCGCGGCAGACGGTGCTGCCGCGTCGCCCGGTTTCCGACGCCGTTCAGGTCGTCGGGTGACCCCCTTGGGAGACACGTATGACTGTTCGACGACTCGGCGCCGGTCTGGTAGCCGCCGCTCTGCTCACGCCCGCCCTGGCCGCCTGCGCCAGCGGTACGACCGGCAGCGCCGGATCGACCGCCACTCCGACGGCGACCGCCTCCGGTACGGCGAGCCCGTCCGGTGCCCCGGCGGCGGGCGACGCCAAGCAGGCCCTGCTCGACTCCACCAAGGAGATCAGCAACGGGAACTTCCGATTCACCCTCGCCGGTGCCGGCTCGACGGCGGAGGGCCAGGTGCACCAGCCGAGCCAGAGCGCGACGATGAAGGTTGCAATCGGTGGACCCTCGTCCGACCTGGCAATGAAGCTCGACGTGATCCACTACAAGCCGGACAGCTGGGTCAAGCTGGAGCTGAGCGGCCCCACCGCCAACAGCCTGCCCACCATCAAGCAGCTCAACCTCGGCAAGTACCAGCACCTGGACCAGTCCCGGATCAAGGACAACCGCAGCCTCGGGTTCGACTTCGAGAAGGTCGACCCGGCCGGTAGCGCGGTGCTCACCCAGGGCATCACCGAGGTCCGCGGCACCGGCACCGGCGCGTACGCGGGCACCATCGACGTGACCAAGGCCGCCGAGGCGGGCTCGCTGAACGCCGCCACGATCGCCGCGCTGGGCACCCAGGCGAAGACGGTCCCGTTCACCGCGAAGGTGGACCCGCAGGGCCGGCTCAGCGAGCTGGTGCTGCAGTTGCCGGCCGCCGGGCAGACCGCCGCCCAGGAGGTCAAGATGACGTACTCCGACTACGGCGCCGCCACCGCTGCCCAGAAGCCGCCGGCCGCCGAGGTCGTCGAGGCGCCGGCCGAGCTGTACAACCTGTTCAACTGACGCGTCCGCGTGGGGCGGCTCCGGCCGCCCCACCGGCGGTCGGTCAGGAAGCGGGCTCCTGCCGGACGGCGTCGATCCGCGCCCGCGCCCCATCCAGCCAGCGTTGGCAGATGACCGCCAGCGCCTCGCCGCGCTCCCACAGCGCCAGCGACTCCTCCAGGGACGTGCCGCCGGCCTCCAGCCGCTCGACCACCGAGGCCAGCTCGGCGCGGGCCTGCTCGTAACTGAGCCGTTCGTCCGGCCCGGCCTTCGTGTCGTCAGTCATCGCACCCATCTCAGCACACCGCTCGCCGGGTCACCGCGTCGCCACTGCGCCGTCGACCGTGGCGGCCAGTTCACCGTCGGCCAGCCGTACCCGTAACGGGTCGCCCTTGCCGACCTCCGCCGCCGCGCGCACCACGTGGCCGTCCGCGCGCTGCACGATCGCGTACCCCCGCTCCAGGGTGGCGGCGGGGGAGAGCGCGCGCAGCCGGGCGAGGGTGTGGCGCAGGTCGTCGTCGGCGGCGACGAGCCGGTGCTCCAGGCAGCGGCCGGCCCGCTGGCGCAACGCGGTCAGCTCGGTCGCCCGATGGTCCACCATCACCTGCGGTCGGGCCAGCACCGGCCGGGACCGCAGCCCGTCGAGCCGGTGGGTCTCCCGATCGACGAGGTTGCGCACCGCCCGTTCCAGGCGGTGCCGGGCCTGACCGATGAGGCGTACCTCCTCGGTGAGGTCGGGGACGACCCGCTTGGCCGCGTCGGTCGGGGTGGAGGCGCGGACGTCGGCGACGTAGTCGATCAGCGGCGCGTCCGTCTCGTGACCGATGGCGCTGACCACCGGAGTACGGCAGCCGAACACGGCGCGGCAGAGCGCCTCGTCGGAGAAGGGCAGCAGATCCTCGATGCCGCCGCCGCCCCGGGCAATGATGATCACGTCGATGCTCGGGTCGGCGTCCAGCACCCGGAGCGCGTCGACGATCTGCGGCACCGCGGACGGCCCCTGCACGGCCACGTTGACCGTGCGGAACTCCACCGCCGGCCAGCGTCGCCGGGCGTTTGTCAGCACGTCCCGCTCCGCCGCGGACGCCCGACCGGTGATGAGCCCGATCCGGCCGGGCAGGAACGGCAGTCGGCGCTTGCGGGCGCGGTCGAAGAGCCCTTCGGCGGCGAGCAGCTTCTTGAGCTTCTCCAGCCGGGCCAGCAGCTCCCCGAGCCCCACCTGACGGATCTCGTCGGCGCGCAGGCTCAACGTGCCCCGGGCGGCGTAGAACTCCGGCTTCGCGTGCAGCACCACCCGGGCGCCCTCGCGCAGCTCCGGTGCGCCGGCGTCGAGCACGTCGCGGTTGGTGGTGACGGTCAGGCTCAGGTCGGCCGACGGGTCACGCAGGGTGAGGAAGACAGTGCTGGCCCCGGGGCGGCGGCTGATCTGCGCCACCTGCCCGTCCACCCACACCCAGCCCAGCTTGGCGATCCAGGCCCCCACCTTCTGGCTGACCACCCGAACCGGCCAGGGCTCCTCCGCGCTGCTACGCGCCCCCTCAGTCACAAGCCCACCCTACGGATACTCGCGGTGATCAAGAAGTTTGCGTCAGCCCAGGGCGCGTTTCTGACGCAAACCTCTTGATCACCGGGGTGGGCCGCGCGGTCGCTGGCGCGGGCGGATGGTCTTGGAGACGCTGGCACGTACGATGGGTTCGTGACTGAGGCTGAGGCGACTCCCCGGACCGGTAAGCGCGTGCTCCTGGCGAAGCCCCGGGGCTACTGCGCCGGTGTCGACCGCGCCGTGCAGACCGTCGAGGAGGCACTGAAGCTCTACGGTGCCCCGATCTACGTACGCAAGCAGATCGTGCACAACAAGCACGTCGTGCAGACCCTGGAGGCCCAGGGCGCGATCTTCGTGGAGGAGAACGAGGAGGTGCCGGAGGGGTCCACCGTCATCTTCTCCGCGCACGGCGTCGCTCCCGAGGTCTACGAGCAGGCCAAGCAGCGTTCGCTGAAGGCGATCGACGCGACCTGCCCGCTGGTCACCAAGGTGCACCACGAGGCGAAGCGGTTCGCCGCCGAGGACTACGACATTCTGCTCATCGGCCACGAGGGGCACGAAGAGGTCATCGGCACCGCCGGCGAGGCCCCCGCGCACATCCAACTGGTCGACGGCCCGGACGGCGCGGACAAGGTCACCGTCCGGGATCCGGAGAAGGTCGTCTGGCTCTCCCAGACCACGCTCTCGGTCGACGAGACGTTGGAGACCGTGGCCCGGCTCAAGCAGCGACTGCCGCTGTTGCAGTCGCCGCCCAGCGACGACATCTGCTACGCCACGTCCAACCGGCAGCACGTGGTCAAGGAGATCGCCCCCGACTGCGACGTGGTCATCGTGGTCGGCTCGACGAACTCCTCCAACTCGATCCGCCTGGTCGAGGTGGCCCTGGACGCGGGCGCGCGCGCCGGCCACCTGGTGGACTTCGCCCACGAGATCGACGACGCCTGGTTGGAGGGGGCCACCACGGTCGGCCTGACCTCCGGCGCGAGCGTCCCGGACGACCTGGTCCAGGACGTGCTGGCCTTCCTCGCCGCGCGGGGCTTCGCCGACGTGCAGGAGATCACCACCGCCAACGAGCGGCTCGTGTTCTCGCTCCCGCAGGAACTCAAGCGGGACATGAAGGCCGCGGCGGCGCGCGGCTGAACACGGGAACGAACCCGGCCCGGGGTACGTCAGATCTGGCATGAGGACCTTTCGGCTCGTCGTCCCCGCGCTGACCATCTGCGTGGCGCTGAGCGCGTGCGGCGGCCAGGACGCCAAACGCGGCAACCCCCCGCCGACGCCGATCGGAACGCAGCCGGTGACCAGCTCGCCCACCCCCGACCCGACCAGCACGCCGTCGATCGTCGACCCCGCACCGACCGCCCGGCAGTCGAGCCCGAAGCCGGGCGGGCCGAGCACGCCCCCGGGAGTCCGGGCCACCACCCTGACCGGGGTGGTGCAGAGCGGGGTGGAGCCCAACTGCGTCCTGCTCGGCGATTACCTGCTGCTCGGAGGGCCGCGGGACGTGCTGACCCCGGGCGCGCGGGTGGAGGTCACCGGTCGGGCCGAGCCTGGCATGATGACCACCTGCCAGCAGGGCATCCCGCTCGTCGTGTCGAGCGCCATCCCGTCCTGACCAGCCCGGCTAGCGGGCCGCGATCTCGTCGTCGGCCGGGTCGGCCAGCTCGGGCGCCTGCGGCTGCCGGGGCGTCAACTCGACCTGCGCGGGCGTGGCCAACTCGTCGTCCGAGACACCCAACTCGGCGAGCTTGCGCGCGCTGACCAGCACCCGGGCCTCCAACGAGCCGACCGCCCGGTTGTACGCGGTCACCGCCCCGGCCAGCGAGGACCCGAGCTTGCCCACGTGGTCGCCCAGCGTGGAGAGCCGCCCGTACAGCTCGCGGGCGAGGGTGTGCACCGCCAGCGCGTTGCGGGCCAGCGCCTCCTGCCGCCACGAGTAGGCGACAGTGCGGAGCAGGGCGACAAGCGTCGCCGGCGTGGCCAGCACCACGTTGCGGGTGAAGGCGTGCTCCAGCAGCGTCGGGTCACGCTGGAGCGCGACGTCGAGGAACGGGTCGGCGGGGACGAACAGCACCACGAACTCGGGTGAGTTGTCGAACGCCGACCAGTACGACTTGGCGGCCAGCGCGTCCACATGCCCCCGCAGGTGCCGGGCGTGCGCGTCGAGGTGGGTGTCGCGACCCCGCTCGTCACGGGCCTCCATGGCCGTCAGGTACGCGTCGAACGGCGCCTTGGCGTCCACCACCACCGACCGGCCGCCGTGCAGCCGGACCACCAGATCCGGTCGGACGACCTGCTGGTCGGTGGCGGCGGTGACCTGCTCGGAGAAGTCGCAGTGCTCCAACATCCCGGCCGCCTCGACGATTCGACGCAACTGGTGCTCACCCCACCGGCCCCGCACCTGCGGGGCGCGAAGCGCCGCCACCAGTTGCTTGGTCTCGGTGCGCAGCTCACCGGAGACGGCGGTCATCGACCGGACCTGCTCGCGCAGCTCGGCGTACGCGTCGACCCGGTCGTGCTCCAGGTCGGCCACCCGCTGCTCGTAGCGACGCAGGGTGTCGTGCAGCGGCGCGACCGCTCGGGCCACCGCCTCCTGGGACTGCGCGGTGGCCTCGTAACCCAGCGCCCGCATGGACTGCTCCAGCCGGCCCTCGCCCTCCCGGGTGGCGGCCAGGGTGGCATCGAGGCGGGCGATGTCGGCCGCTGACCGGGACCGGGCCGCCAGCCAACCGACCGCTCCGCCGGCGCCGAGGCACACGACCACCACGAGCAGCGTCGAGACGTCCATCACCGGAGCTTGCCAGACCGGTACGACGTGCGAGGCGGGGGTACGTTCGTTGGCATGGAACTTGTGCTCTGCCTCGTCGTCGTGCTGGTCGGCGCGCTGGGCGCCGCGGCGCTCGTCCGCGCCCAGGCTGGGGCTCGCCAACGGACCGCGCTCGGCGACGCCCGCGCGGAGGCGCAGCGGTGGTACGAGCGCCTCGGCGGCCAGTTGATGAACCTGCAGGGCGAGGAGCCAGCGGTACGTCAGGCGCTGGCCGACGCCGGTGAGCGGTACAACGCGGCCGGCTCGCAGTTGGAGCAGGCGCGTACGCCGAACCAGTTCGCGCTGGCCCGGGAGACCGCGCTGGAGGGGCTCGCGTACATCCGGGCGGCGCGTACCGCGCTGGGCATCGACCCGGGTCCCGAGGTGCCGGCGCTGGCTGCCGCCCGTGGCGTGGGCCAGCTCACCAGGGAGCGCGAGGTCGACGTGCAGGGGCAGACCTTCCGGGCCGGCCCGCAACCCGGCCGGGAAACGCCCTACTACTACCCGGGTGGGCGTTATCAGGGTCGGCCGGTGCCGGCCGGCTGGTATTCGACGCCGTGGTGGAAGACGGCGCTTGGTGCGGGCGCCGGTGTGCTCGGCGGCATCCTGATCGCCGACGCGCTGTTCTCGCCGGCCTTCGCCGACCCCGGTTACGGCTATGACGCCGGCTACCAGGAGGGCTTCGGCGACGGTGTCGATCAGGGCGGCGACGGCGGCGACCAGGGCGGCGACTTCGGTGGCGGCGACCAGGGTGGGGACGGCGGCGGCGACTACGCCGGCGGCGACTTCGGTGGCGGCGACTTCGGCGGTGGCGATTTCGGTGGCGGGGACTTCGGCGGTGGCGATTTCGGCGGTGGCGACTTCTGACCGCCGGGCGGATCTGACGGAACGGACCCCGGTCGTAGCGACCGGGGTCCGTTCCGCGTTCGACCTGATCAGCCGGTGTTGCGCATCCCGGCGGCGATGCCGTTCACAGTGGTGAGCAGTGCCCGTTCCAGGGCGGTGCCGTCGCTCGGTGCGCGTCGGCCGCCCGGCGCGGTGGCGATCGCCCGACCGGCGGCGCCGGACTCCCGGTACTGCCGCAGCAGCGCCACCTGAAGGTGGTGCAGCGGCTCGAGGTAGGTGTCGCGGACGGCGAGGGTGCGCTGGAGCACCGGCGAGTTTTCCAGCAGGGCGGGCGAGGCGGTCACCGCCAGCACCTCCCGCTTGGTCAGCTCGTACTCCTGCTCGATCTGCTCGAAGATCGGGTGCAGCTTCTTCGGGACCAGGGTCTCGACGTACCGGCGGGCGATGCTCAGGTCGGTCTTGGTCACCATCATCTCGACGTTCGACAGGAACGTGCGGAAGAAGTGCCAGTTGCGGTGCATCTCGGCGAGCACGTCCGCCAGCCCGGCCTCGCGGGCGGCGGCCAGCCCGGAGCCCACGCCGAACCAGCCCGGCACGATCTGCCGGGTCTGCGTCCACCCGAACACCCACGGAATGGCCCGCAGACCGGACAGCCCGGCGCCGGTGTTCGGGCGCTTCGCCGGCCGGGAGCCGATGTTCAGCGCGCCGAGCAACTCGGTGGGGGTGGACGCCCAGAAGTACGCCGGCAGGTCCGGGTCCTCGACGAGCGAGCGGTAGGACCGGTACGCCGACTCGGACACCACGTCCATGGTGGCGTCCCAGCGTTCCAACATCTCAGCCGGCTGCCGTGGCGCGGTGTGCAGCAGGGTCGCCTGGAGCACCGCCGCGAGGGTGAGCTCCAGGTTCTCCCGGGCCAGGGACGGCAGGGTGTACTTGTCGGAGATCACCTCACCCTGCTCGGTCACCTTGATCGCGCCGTCCAGCGTGCCGTACGGCTGAGCCAGGATCGCCTCGTGCGTCGGCCCGCCGCCGCGCCCGACCGTGCCGCCCCGGCCGTGGAACAGCCGCAGGTGCACCCCGTGCCGGGCGGCCACGTCGCGCAGCGCGCGCTGCGCCCGGTGGATCGACCACTGGCTGGTGGTGATCCCGGCCTCCTTGTTGGAGTCGGAGTAGCCGAGCATGACCTCCTGTACGTCGCCTCGGGCTCTCACCAGGGCCCGGTACGCGGGCAGCGACAGCAGGTCGTCGAGGAGTTCGCCGCCGGCGTTCAGCTCGGCCGGGGTTTCCAGCAGCGGCACGAACCCGATCCGCGCCCGCCCGCTGTGCACGTCCACGAGACCCGCCTCGCGGGCCAGCACCACCGCGGCCAGCACGTCGTCGACGCCCATGGTCATCGAGATGATGTACGACTCGATCACCTCGGTGCCGAACCGGTCCTGGGCCTCCCGGATCGTGCTGAACACGTCGAACGTCTTGCGGCTCGGCTCGGTCAGCGCAGTGTCGAGGGTGGACAGCGGTCGACGGCCGGTCAGCTCGTCGGCCAGCAGCTTGGTGCGCTCCAGCCGGGTCAGCGACGGGTAGTCGGAGACCTCGCCGACGGCCTCGTAGAGCTGGGCGAGCACCGCGTGGTGCGCCTCGGCGTGCTCCCGAACGTCCATGGTGGCGAGGTGCAGGCCGAACGCGGACACCGTACGGATCGTGGAGGCCAACCGGCCGACGGCGGTGAGCTGCCCGGAGTTGCGGGCCAGCGAGGCGCGCAGCAGATCCAGGTCGGCGATCAGCTCGGCGGAGCCCTGGTAGTCCCGGCCCGGCACGTGCGCGGTGCCCTGGCGCAACCGCTGCCGGCTGTTGGCGAGCTTCGCCTTCACGCAGCGCGCCTTGAGCCGGTACGGCTCCTCCGCGTTGACCCGGCGGAACCGCGACGCCACCTCGGGCAGCGCGTCCAGGTCGGCGGCGAGGCTGGCGGAGAGGTCGAGCGACACCCCGCGCAGCCGGCGGGAGACGGACACCTCGTTGATCAGGTGGTCCATCGCCTTCTCGGTGGCGGCGATGCCGTGCTCGTGCTGGATGGTCAGCACCTCGCGGGTGACCGCCGGGGTGACGAACGGGTTGCCGTCGCGGTCGCCGCCGATCCAGGTGCCGAAGCTCAGCGGCCGGGCCGTCGGTGAGGTCTCCACGCCGAGGGTGCGCAACGTGTCGGCCAGGTCGTCGAGCACCTGCGGGGCGGCCTCGGCGTAGAGGTCGCGCAGGTAGTAGATGGCGTTGCGGGCCTCGTCGGTCGGGTCCGGCCGGTCGAGGCGCAGCTCGTCGGTCTGCCACATCAGGTCCAGCAGCTCGGCCAGCCGGCGGTTGGCGGGACCCTCGTCGCTGGCGCCGTAGAGGATCGCGTTGGCGGTCTCGGTGTCCAACTCGTCGGCGATGGCCCGCAGCTTGGACAGGATCGAGCGGCGGGCCGCCTCGGTCGGGTGGGCGGTGAAGACCGGGCGCACCGCCAGCCTGCGTGCCGCGTTGGCGATCTCCTCGGCGGGTACCCCGCGCTCGGCGATCATCCTGGCGGCCTGGTCCAGCCAGCCGCCCTGTACGGCGCGGCGGCGGCGCAGGTCCCGCGCGCGGTGCACCTGCTCGGTGATGTTGGCGAGGTGGAAGTAGGTGGAGAAGGCGCGGGCCAGCTTGGTGCCGGTGGTCACGTCGAGCCCGCCGAGACGCTGGGCGGCCGCCGGGGCGTCGGTGCGGACCTGGGCGCGGATCTCCTCGACGAGGTCGAGCAGCGGGCGACCCTCCTGGCGGGCCAGCGTCTGCCCGAGCAGGGTGCCGAGCCGGCGGATGTCGGCACGCAGCGCGGCGTCGGGGCCGTCGTGGTCGTGCTGGTCAGTCACGGTGCGCTCCCTCACGTGGATACGAAGGACAGCGCTGTCCGACTTACTGGATGGTATCCGCGCGCACCGGGTGTCTGGAGGGCCCCCTGGTGATCCACTGTCTCCGAGGTGGTGTTTTCGGGCGTGATCTCAGCCACCGTCTCGGGCTGATCCGGGGCCGTCGGAGGCGGACCCGGGGCCGGAGGCGCTGGCGGCGGTGCGGAGCAGGCCGGTGTCGGGGCCGGTGCTGAGCTACGCGTACACCCCGCGGCTGAGCAGGCCGCCCTCGGCGGCGCCAGCGTCGTCGTACCGGATTGTCCTTGTATAGGTAGTTTCGCTGTTCATCGGGCGAGAACCGTACGGGGCGAGATCCGGGTCGATGCCGTCGACCGCCGGATCTCGGTGCGCTACTGACGGGACCTGCGCGTGGCGCACGCACCCGGTCAGGAGGTGCGTGCGCCGGAATCCGCAGGTGTCAGTCGGTCGCGCAGAACACCGATCGCAGCGCGGCCAGGGCGCCCGCGCTCGCCGGCACCGGCGGCAGCCCCCGAACGTCGGCGTCGATGTCGTAGACGTTGCCGGCGAGGACGAACTGCCGGGAGTTGTCCAGGCTGGTCGCCGCCATGCTGGTGAAGCCCGGCCCGCCGCCGTCGGTCGTCCACACCGACGTCGGGCCCTCGGCGCAGGGGACAGTCATGCGTTGCACGCCCAGCCCGTACCCGTCCGGCCCGTCGTCGGTGGCCACCAGCGTCTCCAACGCCCGCTGCTGGGCCGGCCCGAGCAGTCGCCCGCCGAACAGCGCCCGGTGGAACCGCGCCAGGTCCGCCGCCGTCGAGATCATCGCTCCGGCGGTCCAGTCGTAGGACGGGCTGAAGGTGGTCACGTCTCGCCCGCCCAGGTCGTAGCCGTGCAGGTGCCGGCCGTGGATCTCCGGGTCGGTGATCGGGAACGAGGTGTGCCGCAGACCCAGCGGACCGATGATCCGCCGCCGTACCTCGCTTGCCGCGTCCCGGCCGGTGACGGCCTCGATGATCAGACCGGCCAGCAGATAGTTCGTGTTCGAGTAGCCCCACGAGGCGCCGGGGGCGAAGTCCGGTCGGTGAGCCACCGCCAGGGCGATCACCGTGCGGGGTGCGATGACCCGGTCCCAGTCGTGGTCGTCGAGGTAGGGCGCCCAGAAGCTCCGTTCGCCGGTCGGGTCCCAGAGCCCGCTCGTGTGGTTGAGCAACTGCCGGACGGTGATCGTCGAACCGTCGTTGCCGTTACCCCGCACGACCCTCGGCAGCCACCGCTCGACCGGATCGTCGAGGGTCAACCGACCCTCACCCACGAGCTGCAACAGCACCGTCGACACGAACGCCTTGGTGTTGCTGGCGATCCGGAACCGGTCGTCCGGCCGGGCCCGCGCCCCGGTGGCCCGATCGGCGACGCCGGCGGCGACCTGCCACCGTCGGCCGTCCACCCGGCCGTACGCCACCGCACCGGGGAAACCGTCGGCGACCAGTTGGTCGAGCGCGGCGGCCATCGCCTGACGTTCCGACCCTGGTTGGCCGGCACGAGCCGGCACGGGTGCGACGGCGAGTGTGGCGACCAACGAGCCGACCGACACCACCACGGTCCACAGCTGACGAATCACGATCGTGCTCCCATCGACGTGACGACTTCTGTCCCCGTCGACCCTGTCGGCCTACGGCCCGCAGGTGAATGCGGCTCTCCCGCCGGTCGGGTGGGGTTAACCCGACAGATCACGACGGGTTGACCGGCTGGGCGGGTGGCGTGCGCGCCGAGCATGCTCGGCGGGGCACCCGGCGCTGGCCCCCGTCCGGGACGATGGCAGCCGGCGTGACGTCGTCCGGCAGGTCGGGAGGATCAGATGACACGTCTCCGGAAACTCCGCCACCAGGTCGGGTACGTGCTGGTCGGCCTGCCACTGGCGGTCGCCGGCTTCGCGTACGCCGCTCTCACGGTCGTGGCCGGCGGCCTGTTCTCGCTGACGCTGCTCGGCCTGCCTCTGCTGTCCTCCGGCGTCCTCGGCGCTCGCGGCTGGGGCCGGCTGCACCGCGCTCTTGCCCGCGCGGCGCTCGGGCTGCGGATCGCCGCGCCACGCCCGGTCCGCCGACGGCCCGGCCCGGTGGGGTACGTCCGCACCGGCCTGGGCGATGCCACCGGGTGGCGGGCGATGGCCTACCTGATCGTCAAGCTGCCGGTGACCGTGCTCGCGGCGGCGGTGGTCGCGGTCTTTCTCTGCTACCCGGTGTTCCTGCTCAGCCATCCGCTCTGGTGGACGTTCGTCCAACCGGTCAACACCGACAGCCTGGGCCGGCCGCACCGCGCCGCCCTGCAACTCGGGGACTTCTTCTTCGACACGTGGCCCCGATCGTTCCTGCTGGCCGGGATCGGCGCCGGGATGCTTCTCGCCGGTCCCTGGCTGCTGCGCGCCGTGCTGCTCCTGGACGAGCTGCTGATCCGCGGCCTACTCGGCCCGACCAGCCTCGACGACCGGGTCGACACCCTCGAACGGACCCGTGCCCTGGCCGTCGACGACGCCGCCGCGCTGCTGCGCCGCATCGAACGCGACCTGCACGACGGCACCCAGGCGCAACTGGTCGCCCTGGCCATGAAGTTGGGGATGGTCAAGGAGAAGCTCGCCGACGGGGCCGGGCCGGAAGCCAGGGCACTCGTGGAGACCGCCCACCGGGACGCGAAGACCGCGATCACCGACCTTCGGGACCTGGCCCGGGGCATTCACCCGCCGATGCTCGACAACGGGCTGGAGGCGGCGCTGGCCACCCTCTCGGCCCGGGGCGCCGTACCCGTGGAGGTGCGTGTCGCGTTGCGCGCGCGGCCGTCGCCGGCCGTGGAGACGATCATCTACTACTGCGTCGCCGAGCTGCTCACCAACGTCGCCAAACACTCCACCGCCCGGCGGGCGACAGTCGAGGTACGCGAGGAGGGCGGCCTGCTGCGGGTGCAGGTCTCCGACGACGGTGCTGGAGGTGCCAGGGTCGGGTCGACGGCCCACGCCCTGCCCGGCGGCGGGCTGGCCGGCCTCCGTGACCGAGCCCGTACCGTGGACGGCACGATGCGGATAGACAGCCCACCCGGCGGGCCGACGCTGGTCACCGTGGAACTCCCGGTACGGCCATGAGCGGGCTGCGAGTGGTCCTCGCCGAGGACTCCGGGATCCTGCGCGACGGGCTCACCTACCTGCTCACCGACCGGGGACACCTGGTGCTCGCCGCCGTGGCCGATCCGGAGGCGCTACGGGCCGCCGTCGATGAGCACCGGCCGGACATCGCGGTGATCGACATCCGGATGCCACCCACGTACACCGACGAGGGACTGCGGGCGGCGCTCGCCGTCCGCGCGGCCCATCCCGGCACGCCGGTGCTGCTCTTCTCCCAGTACGTGGAGACCCGGTACGCGGCGCAGCTGCTCGCCGGTGGTGCCGGGGGCGTCGGTTACCTGCTCAAGGACCGGGTGGCCGAGGTCGGCGAGTTCGTCGACGCGCTCACCCGGGTCGCTGCCGGTGCGACAGTGCTCGACCCGGAGGTGGTGACCCAACTGCTCGGTGCGGCTCGCGGTGGCGAGGACCTGGCCCGCCTCTCCGAGCGGGAACGGACCGTCCTGGCCCTGATGGCCCAGGGGCGCTCGAACGTGGCGATCGCCGCAGCGCTGTTCCTCAGCGTGGGGGCGGTCGAGAAACACATCACCAGCATCTTCGGGAAGCTCGGCCTGCCCCCGTCCGAGAGCGATCATCGCCGGGTCATCGCGGTCCTGCGTCACCTTCAGTCCGGGTCCTGACCCGCCGCTTCGCTGACTGCTCCACCACAACCTCCGCCGATCTTGCACCTTCTGTCGTCGAACTGGGCGGGTTTGCCACTTTTGTCGGGACAGAAAGTGCAAGATCGCGGGGGTGGAGGGCGGAGTTCAGGGGGTTACGAGGGCGAAGGCGCGGACCGGGAAGGTGCCCATGCCGGCCACCCTCGGGGGGGTCGCCGTGAACCGGAATCCGCTCGGCGGCAGCGCGTCCAGGCCGGTCAGGTGCTCCACGATCGGGATGCCGGCGGCGAGCAGGGCGCTGTGCGCGGGGCGTACGCCGCCGGCCGCTGGACTCATGTCGTCGATGTTGATCGAGTCGATGCCGACCAGCGCGGCACCGGCGTCGGCCAGTGCCTGGGCGGCGTCCCCGGTCAGGTAGGGCGCCTCCGGCGCGCCGTACCGTTCGGTGGCGAAGTGCACGTCCCACCCCGTCTGCAGCAGCACCGCACACCCCGCCACCTCGTACGGCGCCAGCATCAGCCGGTCCACGGCCCGTGTGCCGGCCGGCACCCGAACGACCACACCGGGCAGGTCGGCAAGGCGGCTCAGTGACACCCCGGCCAGGTCGTCACCGCCGACCCAGCGGTGGGCGGGGGTGTCCAGGTACGTGCCGGTGTTGGCGATCATGTCGATCCGGGCCACGTGGAACTCGGTGCCCGGCGCATAGTTCGCCCGGGACGCCGCGAAGGTCAACCAGTCACTGATCTGCGGTGCCGGCCAGCCAGGTAGGGTGATCATCCCGTCGCTGATCACGTGGCTCAACTCGATGAGTCGACGATCGGAGCCGGACTCCTCGACCGCGACACCCCGGCCGCCCTTGTGCGGCTCTTCGATGATCGTCTTCGCGCTGATCCGGATCTCGGCGACCATCAGCAGCCCGAGGTGCCGGACGAACAATGCCGCCAGGTCGTCGTCGCTGATCTCCGGACCCGGAATGTCCAGCCGGAACTCCTCGGTACGCAGCCCACCGCCGTTTGCGAAGCTCACCTGCGCGTCGAACTGTGCCCGCCACTGCCGCATCACACCCGCAACCCGACCACGGCAGCCGCCGATCGGTCAAGATCTACGTCCGGCCGTGCCGCACTGGGTCATATGTCCTGCTTCGTCGGTAGTCCGTGTCCGCCAACTGGCCAAGATCGTGTTCGATCCAGGAAAGAGTGGGATCCGTCGGCCCCGAGACCCCTGCATCCTGGGTCGAGCACGATCATGATCGGTGCTGCCCGCGTCAAGGCGGCGACGCGGATCGTCCCGCGTGGCGCGGATCGTCCCGCGTGGCGCGGATCGTCCCGCGTGGCGCGGATCGTCCCGCGTGGCGCGGATCGTCCCGCGTGGCGCGGCGCGATCGTCCCGCGTGGCGCGGCACGGATCGTCCCGCGTGGCGCGGCGCGGGCCGGTGCGCGCGGCGGGGGCATGGCGCGGACCTGGGCGGATGGGTCCGCGGGTGGGGTGTCGAGCGCGACGCGACGCGGACCTGGGCGGAAGGGGGTGTGTGTCGGTGGACGGGGATAGGCTTGCGTGGTGCCCCCCCGTCCGGCTGGACGAGGGGCCGCCGTCGTGTGCGTCGACTCCCCAGGAAGGTTTCCCTTGCTCACCGGTCTGTTCTCAACCGCCCTGGCCGACCCCGGGCTGACCCGGGCGCGTGACCTGGCGCGCTCCGGTGCCGCCCAGGTCGACGGCCTCGACATCACCGCCCCCGCCGCACTGCGCCCGTTCGCGGTCGCGGCGGTCGCGGCCGACAACGACGGGGCCGGGCGGCCCGTGCTGGCGGTGACCGCCACCACCCGCGAGGCCGACGACCTGGCTGCCGCGTTGGGTGGGCTGCTGCCGGCGGATCAGGTGGTGGTCTTTCCCTCCTGGGAGACGCTGCCGCACGAGCGGCTCTCCCCACGCTCGGACACCGTGGGTCGCCGGCTGGCTGTGCTGCGCCGCCTCGCGCACCCCGAGTCGACCGACGCGCACGGCGGCACCGGGCCGCTGCGGGTGGTCGTGGCCCCGGTCCGTTCGCTGCTCCAACCGCAGCTCAAGGGGCTCGGCGACCTGGAGCCGGTGCAGCTCGCCGCCGGCGAGGAGGCCGACCTGGAGGAGGTCACCCACCGCCTCGTCGACATGGCGTACGCGCGGGTCGACCTGGTCACCAAGCGCGGCGAGTTCGCCGTGCGCGGCGGCATCCTGGACATCTTCCCGCCCACCGACGAGCACCCGTCGCGGGTCGAGTTCTGGGGCGACGAGGTGGAGGAGATCCGCACCTTCGCCGTCGCCGACCAGCGGACCATCGAGCAGGTCTCGTTGCTCTGGGCGCCGCCGTGCCGTGAGCTGCTGCTGACCCCCGCGGTCCGCGACCGGGCCGCCGCGCTCGCCGAGCAGCACCCCGAGCTGGCGGAGATCCTGGACAAGCTGGCCGAGGGCATCCCGGTGGAGGGGATGGAGTCCCTCGCTCCGGTGCTGGTCGGCCCCGACTCGCTGGAGCTGCTGCTGGACGCCATGCCGGCCGGCACCCACGTGCTGCTCTGCGATCCGGAGCGGATCCGCACGAGGGCGCACGATCTGGTGCGTACCTCAGAGGAGTTCTTGCAGGCCAGCTGGGCCGCCGCCGCGGTCGGCGGCTTGGCCCCGGTGGACGTCGGCGCCGCCGCCTTCCGCACCCTCGGCGAGGTACGCGCCGCCGCGGGCAGGCTCGGCCAGCCGTGGTGGACGCTGTCCCCATTCGGCCTTGTGGACGACCCCCATTCGGTCCGGAGTGCCGGCTCCCGGCGCGGAGGCCGAATTATGGTCGAGGGGGAGACCGCCGAGGCGCGGCAGCCCTGGGAGGACGCGCCGGAGCAGGCCGCCGTGACCCCGGACGACGCCATCGCGGTGACCCTGTCCGCCCAGCCGGCGCCGCTCTATCACGGGGAGACCTCGCGGGTGGTCGAGGACCTCAAGCGCTGGGCCGGCGAGGGTTGGTCGATCGCGCTGGTCTTCGAGGGGCACGGCCCCGCCCAGCGGGCGGTGGAGGTGCTGCGCGACGCCGGCCTGGGCGCCCGGTTGACCGAGGAGGTGCCGACCGCGCCCGTCCCCGGCGAGCTGGTGGTGACCTGTGGTGCGCTGAGCAGCGGGTTCGTCGACGAGGCGTCCCGCTTCGTGCTGCTCACCGGCAACGACGTGACAGGCGGTCGGGGCACCTCGACGCGGGACATGCGCAAGATGCCGAGCCGGCGGCGCAACACCATCGACCCGCTGGAGTTGAAGGCCGGCGACCACGTGGTGCACGAGTCGCACGGCATCGGCCGGTACGTCGAGCTGGTGCAGCGCACCGTCAACGGCGCCAGCCGGGAATACCTGGTGATCGAGTACGCGGCCAGCAAGCGGGGCCAGCCCGGCGACCGCCTGTTCGTGCCCACCGACCAGCTCGACCAGCTCAGCCGCTACGTGGGCGGCGAGCAGCCGACCCTGCACAAGATGGGCGGCTCGGACTGGCAGAAGTCCAAGGCCCGGGCCCGCAAGGCGGTCCGGGAGATCGCCGCGCAGCTCATCCAGCTGTACGCCGCCCGCAAGGCGTCCAAGGGCCACTCGTTCGGCCCGGACACGCCGTGGCAGCGGGAGCTGGAGGACGCCTTCCCCTGGCAGGAGACGCCGGACCAGCTCGCCGCGATCGACGAGGTCAAGCGGGACATGGAGCAGACCGTCCCGATGGACCGGCTGATCTGCGGCGACGTCGGCTACGGCAAGACCGAGATCGCGGTACGGGCGGCGTTCAAGGCGGTGCAGGACGGCAAGCAGGTGGCGGTGCTGGTGCCGACGACGCTGCTGGTGCAGCAGCACTACAACACGTTCGCCGAGCGGATGAGCCAGTTCCCGGTGCAGATCCGGCAGCTGTCGAGGTTCCAGACCCCGAAGGAGACCGAGCGGACGCTGGAGATGGTCGCCGACGGCACCGTCGACATCGTCATCGGCACCCACCGGCTGTTGCAGACCGCCACCCGGTTCAAGCAGCTCGGGCTGGTGGTCGTCGACGAGGAGCAGCGCTTCGGTGTCGAGCACAAGGAACACCTGAAGACGCTGCGGGCCTCGGTCGACGTGCTGAGCATGTCGGCCACCCCGATCCCGCGGACCCTGGAGATGGCGATCACCGGCATCCGGGAGATGTCCACGATCGCCACCCCGCCGGAGGAGCGCCACCCGGTGCTCACCTTCGTGGGCGCGCAGGACGACCGGCAGGTGGCCGCGTCCATCCACCGCGAGTTGCTCCGCGACGGGCAGGTCTTCTACCTGCACAACCGGGTCGAGTCGATCGACCGGGCGGCGCGGCGGCTGCGGGAGCTGGTGCCCGAGGCGCGGGTCGCGGTGGCGCACGGCCAGATGGGTGAGGACGCCCTGGAGAAGGTCATGGTCGGCTTCTGGGAGAAGGAGTTCGACGTCCTGGTCTGCACCACGATCGTGGAGTCGGGCATCGACATCCCGAACGCCAACACGTTGATCGTGGAGCGGGCCGACCTGCTCGGCCTGGCCCAGCTGCACCAGATCCGGGGCCGGGTCGGCCGGGGCCGCGAGCGGGCGTACGCGTACTTCCTCTACCCGCCGGAGAAGCCGCTCACCGAGCACGCCCACGAGCGGCTGGCGACCATCGCCCAGCACACCGAGTTGGGCGCCGGCATGTACGTGGCGATGAAGGACCTGGAGATCCGGGGCGCCGGCAACCTGCTCGGCGGCGAACAGTCCGGGCACATCGAGGGTGTCGGTTTCGACCTGTACGTGCGGATGGTCGGCGAGGCGGTCTCCGCGTTCAAGGGTGAGCGGTCGGAGGACGAACCCGACGTCAAGATCGACCTGCCGATCGACGCGCACCTGCCGCACGACTACGTGAGCGTGGAGCGGCTGCGCCTGGAGATGTACCGCAAGCTCGCCGAGGCACGGGACGAGGAGCGGCTGACCGAGGTGGTCGCCGAGATGACCGACCGGTACGGCGAGCCGCCGGCCCCGGTACAGAACCTGGTGGAGGTGGCGCGGTTCCGTCTGCTGGCCCGCCGGTACGGCCTCACCGACGTGTCCATGCAGGGCAAACACGTGCGGTTCGGTCCGCTGCCGTTGCCGGATTCGAAGCAGCTGCGACTCAAGCGCTACCACCCGGACGCCGTCTACAAGCTGGCCACCGACCAGGTGAGCGTGCCTCGGCCGAGCACCCGCCGGGTCGGCGGGGAGCCGCTGCGGGACCAGGCGCTGCTCCAGTGGTGCGCGCAGTTGCTCTCCGATGTGCTGGGTGCCCCCGCCCCGCTCGCCGTCGCGGCGAGCTGAGGGGTGGGGCCCGGGGTGAGGTGGGGGCCGTCCCAACACGGACGAGGGCATGAGAGAGTGACGGGCATGCGTGCTCGCCGTGTGATTGCCGCCGCCAGCGTCGCGGCCCTGGGTGTCCTCTCCCTCGCTGCCTGCGGTAAGTCCGCACCGGACGTCGCCGCGTACGTCGGTGACACCACCTATTCGTTGGAGCGGGTCGACGCGATCTACGCCGACGTGCAGACGAAGTACGGCGACGCCATCCGGCAGCAGGCGGTCCAGGCGGGTGCGTCGCCGTCGCCGGAGCAGTTGCGTTCCACGGTCACCCGTCAGGACGTGGTGAACCTCCTGGTCAGCCTGGAGCTGGGCAAGCGGGTGGTAGCTGCCAAGAACCTCCAGGTTCCCGACGAGGTCACCCCGCAGCAGTTGGAGCAGAACCTGCGGGTGCCGGCCACCACCGAGTACGCCCAGCTCTGGGGCGAGTGGGTCGACCTGCTTCAGGTGCTCAACCAGCAGCTTCCGCCCGCCGATCTGAGCGACGATTCGCTGATGGCCGTCTACGGCGCCCTGGTCAAGACCGGGGCGATCGACGCCGGCATGTCGGTGGCCGACGTCCGCAAGGCGTTCGGCGACGGCGGTTTCGTCCGCACCGCCACCGCCCTGGGCGCCGCACTGGGCGAGGAGGCCGACCGGGTCGACGTCTCGATCAACCCGCGCTTCCGGGCGATCGGGGTGCCGTCGTTGGTGAGTACCGGCCAGTCGGTGGTCTTCTACTCGCTGCCGTACATCAACGAGGACGGCACCGTCACCGACATCTCCACCCCGGAGCCGCTGCCGTCGACCGACTCCCCGAGTGCCGAGGGCCCAGCGCCGGACCAGGGCACGGCCAGCTGAGCATGACGGCACGGATCGTCCTTCTGGTCACCTCACCCCGGCTGCCGGCCGGCCTGTTGACCTCGGCCGCCTGGGACGTCGTACGCGGGCACCAGGTGTTGACCGGCGCGGAGAGCGAGTTGGCCACGGCCGTGCGCCAGGCGGGCGCCGAGGTGACAGTGGTGGACGGTCCGGCGACGCAACCGTTGCTGGACGCGCTGGCCACGCACGGCACGGTGGTGTGGTTGGCCGGCCCCGCCGGCGACGAGGCGCTGGCCCGGGAGTTGGGTCTGCGGCTGGCCCGCCAGCCGGGGTTGGCCGAGATGGAGCTGATGTACGGGTCGTGGGACCCGCCCGGCGCCCGGCTGCTCGACGCGGTGGCCGTGCTGGACCGACTCGCCTCGCCGGGTGGCGACCCGTGGAAGAGGGCGCAGACGCACCGCAGCCTCGCGGGTTATCTGCTGGAGGAGAGCTACGAGGCGTACGACGCGATAAGCGCCGACGACACCGACGCGCTGCGCGAGGAGTTGGGCGATGTCCTGTTGCAGGTGGTCCTGCACGCGCGGCTCGCTGAGGAGTTGCCCGAGGACGAGCGGTGGACCATCGACGACGTGGCGGGTGGCCTGGTCGACAAGATGATCCGGCGTAATCCGCACGTCTTCGCCGGTGCCGAGGCGGGCACCCTGGAGGAGATCACCGAGAACTGGGAGCGGATCAAGCGGGCGGAGAAGGCACGGAGTTCGGTGCTGGACGGGGTGGCCCTCAGCCAGCCCGCGCTGGCCCTGGCCGCGCAGATCCTGGACCGCGCCGCCCGCAGAGGCATCGAGGTCCCACCGCCGTTGGCCGCCACCCAGGTGGATGCCGAAGCACGGTTGGGCGCGAGCCTCCTGGCCACGGTAACGGCGGCCCGCGAGGCAGGAATCGACCCCGAAGCAGCCCTCCGCCGCGCCACCCTCGCCTACGCAGAAGCCATCCGCGCCGCCGAGACCGAGCCCTCAGACCAAGGCTGATCATGGGTTCGTTGCCACGACAGGCCGAGGTCGGCGGCAATAACCTCATGATCGACGTAACAGGTGGCAGTGGGTGGGCCGGTCGGTAGGGTGGGCCGGGTGGAGGCGTTTGGGGTACTAGCTGAGCGGGTTGTCGAGGCGCTGCTGGAGTCGCGGCCGGGGGTTGCCACCTCGGCAGGGGATCACCGGTTTGACGATCGGCTACCGGACCTGTCCGCCGATGCCGTGGCCGCCGACCGGTTGATGCTCTCCGACGCGGCCAACGCACTGTCCGAGCTGGACCCAGACTCGCTCGACGTCGACGAGCAGGTCGACCACGCGCTGCTCAGCTCATTCGTGGACCGGGAGCTGTTCGAGCTGACGGAGATCCGGTCGCACGAGTGGGATCCGCTGTCCCACAACCCCGGCCCGCTGCTGCATGCGCTACTGGCCCGCCCGTACGCCCCGGCGGAGGTGCGGCTGACCCAACTGGCCGGCCGGCTCGCCGCCGTACCGGACGCTCTCGCCACCGCCCGCGCGACGCTGCGGGACATGCCGCGGATCCACGCCGAGACGGCGGTCGGGCAGTTCACCGGCACGGCCGCGCTGATCCGCGACGAACTGCCGGCACTGCTCGCCCAGGCGCCGAGCACCCTCGACCGGGTCGAGCCGGCGGCGACCGCGGCGATCGCCGCGCTGGAGGAGTTCGTCGCCTGGCTGCGCGTCGGCCTGGCCGACGACGCGGCCCCGGGCCGTGACCCGCGACTGGGCCGACGCCGCTGGGAGGCCCGCCTCTGGCACACCCTCGACACCGAGTTGAGCGCCGCCGAGATCCAGCGCCGCGCCTGGGCCAACCTGGACCGGGTCACCGCCGAGATCCGCCAGGCGGCAGTCGAGCTGGTCGGTGGCCCCGCCGACGACGCGGCCGTCCGCCGCGCGCTCGACGTGCTGGCCGCCGAGCACCCGAACGACGCGACGATCGTCGACCTGGCCGGCATCACGCTGGACGAGGCCACCGACTTCGTGCGCGCGCACGACCTGGTCACCCTTGTCGACGACCGGTGCGTGATCCAGGAGATGCCGGAGTTCGCCCGGGGCGTCGCGGTGGCCTACTGCGACTCGCCAGGTCCGCTGGAGACCGCGCCCGTGCCCACCTTCTACTGCATCGCGCCCACCCCGTCGGACTGGCCGCCGCACCGGGTCGAGTCGTTCTACCGCGAGTACAACGACCACATGATCCGCAACCTGACGGTGCACGAGGCCATGCCGGGGCACTTCCTCCAGCTCGCCCACGCCCGCCGCTACGTCGGCGGCACCCGGGTCCGGGCACTGGCCGAGTCCGGTCCGTTCATCGAAGGTTGGGCGGTGTACGCGGAGGAGTTGATGGTGGGGCTCGGCTTCGGTGGCCTCCCGGTGCGGTTGCAGCAGCTCAAGATGCAGCTCCGGATGACCATCAACGCACTGCTGGACCAGCTGGTGCACGCCGAGGACCTCCCCGAGGCCGAGGCGATGGCGTTGATGACCGAACGCGGCTTTCAGGAGGAGGGCGAGGCGGCCGGCAAGTGGCGCCGGGCGCTGCTCACCTCCACCCAGCTCTCCACCTACTTCGTCGGGTACAGCGAGGTGGCCGAGATCGCCGCGGCCCGCCCGGACGGGGTGTCGGTCCGCGACTGGCACGACGCGATGCTCGCCCACGACTGCCCGCCCCCGCGCCACCTGCGCACCCTGCTGGAGATCTGAGCCCGCCGCGCCGCGCGCGGCGGTCAGCGCCGCCGGGCGGTCACCGTCGCGTCGATCAGCCAGCGCGAGATGGAGTACGCGGGCGGCAGTTCCGCCGGCAGCGCATCCAGGCCGAACCACCGGGCCTGGGTCAGCTCCTGGCCATCGACCACCGGCTCGGCGTGCGGGTCGGCGGCCCGGGCGGTGAACCCGGCGAGCAGCACACCGGGGCCGGAGATCGCCCACGGTTGGCTGCCGAAGTAGGTCAGGCGGTCCACGGCCAGCCGGACCTCCTCGCCAACCTCCCGGTGCACCGCCGCCTCCAGTGCCTCGCCGGCCTCGACGAAGCCGGCCACCAGTGCCCACAGCCCGGTCGGCCCGGCCGCGTGCCGGACCAGCAGCAGCTCGTCGGCGCGACCGGCGGGGCCGGGCCGGGTGATCGCCACCAGTACCGCGGCGGAGAGCTGCATCGGCACGTACAGACCGCAGGCGGGGCATCGCCGGGCGGTCTCGCCGGGCAGGTCGGTCAGCTCCGCCCGGCAGGCGCCGCACCACCGGTGGGTACGCCGCCATGTCAGCACCGCCAGCGCCCGGCCGGCGAGCGTGGCGTGTGGCTCCGGCACCTCGGCGGCGAGCGAGGCCCAGTCGCGCGCCAGGCCGGGCAGATCGTCGGCGCTGGTCACGTCGGTGGCCCACACGGGTGTTCCGTCGAGGGTGCCCAGCGGCACCCAGTCGGTGTCGGCCGGCAGGTCGACCACTCGGAGCGGTCGGCCGTCGGCGCTGGTCAGCAGCTTCGCGCCGGTCACCGGCAGGGCCAGGTCGCCGGGGGCGGGCGGCCGGCTCCGGTCGGCTCCCGGCCGGAACCCGTCGGGCGGTGCGCTGGACGGGTGCACGACCGTCCGGTCGGTCACGAGCCGCCGGGGCGGCGGTCCACGACACCGGCGCCGGCGGGCGGGTCGAACGCGCCCGTGTCGACGGTCGCGGAGTAACGGCTCAGCGCCAGGTCCACCGGCTTACCGTCGACCGGTCCGGTGAAGCTGCCGAGCACGCCCTCGGTGGTCACGCAGGCGGTGAAGTCGCCTGCCGACGAGCCCTGCACCTCGACGCAGGCGGCGTGGTGCCCGGCGACCGTGGTGTCGCTCTGCTTGATGACCACCTGCGGGTCGAGCGCGGCGGCGGTCAGCAGCCCGATCACGACGGGTGGGGTGGCGAGGCCCTGCTTGTTGGCCTCGCCGAAGAGCGTCACCGTGGGCTTGCTGCCCGGGGTGGGCGGGGCGAGCACCGTGCACTCGGGGCGGGCGCCTGTCGTCGTACACCTGGTGATGGCCTCCGGGGTGACGGTGAGTCGCCCGCCCGGGTAGGTGTACGCGGACCGGGCCGGATCCTGGGCCTGCACGATCGCGGCGCTCTGGCCGCCCGGGAGTTGGTAGTCGGCGGAGTAGGTCAACTCCAGCGCCCGGTCGAGGCGGGCGGCGAGGTCGTTGACGAGTTCCGAGCGACCCATGGCGACTCCGGCGTCCTCGAATGTCTGACAGCCGGTGACCGTGAGCGACGCGATGACCGACACGGCGAGCATGCGGAGGGTGGTCGAGGCGGCGGGCATGACGACCAGCCTGGTGGATCCGGTCCGCGCAGCGCAAACCGGTTGCCGGTTGACGCCCGGAAATCCGGGAATGTCCGTCACTGTGGGGCGTCTCGGGTGCGCGGGCGACGCCGTGCCCGTTCGCGCGGCCCGATACGCTGCGTTCAACACCTGCCTCAGCCGCACCGTCGCGGCCCACCCACGGACGTGATCACAACAACGAGGAGCGACTTAGTGGCAACCATCGAGGGAATCGTCGCCCGGGAGATTCTCGACTCGCGGGGCAACCCCACGGTCGAGGTCGAGGTCGGCCTGGACGACGGCACGGTCGCCCGCGCCGCCGTGCCCTCCGGCGCCTCCACCGGCGCCTTCGAGGCGATCGAGCTGCGCGACGGTGACGCCGACCGCTACCAGGGCAAGGGCGTGGAGAAGGCGGTCTCCAACGTCGAAGACAAGATCGTCGACCAGATCATCGGGTACGAGGCCAGCGAGCAGCGGCTGATCGACCAGAAGATGCTCGACATCGACGGCACCGACAGCAAGTCGGAGCTGGGCGCGAACGCCATCCTCGGGGTCTCCCTGGCGGTGGCGAAGGCCGCTGCCGGCAGCGCCGAGCTGAGCCTCTTCCGCTACCTGGGCGGCCCGAACGCGCACCTCCTGCCGGTGCCGATGATGAACATCCTCAACGGTGGCGCGCACGCCGACTCGAACGTCGACATCCAGGAGTTCATGGTCGCGCCGATCGGCGCACCCACCTTCCGCGAGGCGCTGCGCTCGGGTGCGGAGGTCTACCACGCGCTGAAGTCGGTGCTGAAGAAGAAGGGCCTGTCCACCGGGCTCGGCGACGAGGGTGGCTTCGCGCCGAACCTGCCGACCAACGCGGCAGCCCTGGACCTGATCGCCGAGGCGGTCGAGAAGGCCGGTTACCGGCTCGGCACCGACATCGTGTTCGCGCTCGACGTGGCGGCCACCGAGTTCTTCGACAACGGCACCTACACCTTCGAGGGTGCCGCGAAGTCCGCCGAGGAGATGAGCAACTACTACACCAAGCTGGCCGGTGACTACCCGATCGTGTCGATCGAGGACCCGCTGGCGGAGGACGACTGGAGTGGCTGGCAGACGCTGACCGCCTCGATCGGCGACCGGGTCCAGATCGTCGGTGACGACCTGTTCGTGACCAACCCGCAGCGCATCGCCCGCGGCATCGCGGAGAAGTCCGCGAACGCGGTCCTGGTCAAGGTCAACCAGATCGGCTCGCTGACCGAGACCCTGGACGCCGTGGACCTGGCCCACCGGGCCGGCTTCAAGTGCATGATGAGCCACCGTTCCGGCGAGACCGAGGACACCACCATCGCCGACCTGGCGGTGGCCACCGGCTGCGGCCAGATCAAGACCGGCGCGCCGGCCCGCTCGGACCGCGTCGCGAAGTACAACCAGTTGCTCCGGATCGAGGAGGAGCTGGCCGACGCGGCGCGCTACGCCGGCGCCGGCGCGTTCCCGCGCTACCGTTCGGCCTGAGCGCGCGAAGCCTCGGGGGAGGGGTGTGACGATGCAGCAGCGCCGCACACCGGGTGGTCAGCGTCCCGCCCGCCGGCCGGGTCAGTCCGGTCGGTCGGGTGGCGGCCGGGCCACCCGGGGATCGGTCCGCGAGACCGGCGTCCGCGCCGAGTCGCGCGGCACCGCTGGTCGGGCTCCGGGCGCGGCCCGGGGCACCGAGGGCGTCCGCTCCGCGAATCGTCCCGCCGCCGCTCGGCGTACTGCCGCCGGTGGCGCCGTCAAGCGGCTCACCGCACCCCACCCCCGTCGCTTCACCGGTCGGGCCACCGTGCTGTTCGCGGTGCTCATCGCGCTCGCGCTGGCCTACACCTACCCGGTCCGGGTCTACCTGGACCAGCAGGCCGACATCGAGCGGATGGAGGCCGCGCAGGCGGTGCAGGAGCAGGAGATCGCCAAGCTCGCCGCCGAGGCTGCCAACTGGAAGGACGACGAGTACATCAAGACGCAGGCCCGGGAGCGGTTCTTCATGGGTCCGCCGGGCGAGAAAATGATGGTGGTGCTGCACGACGCCGAGGGCGCCGCTCGGGACGCCGGGAAGTCGGCCGGTTCGGCCGCCCCGGCGGGACCGGCGACGTGGTACGACACGCTCTGGTCGAGCGTGCAGGCAGCCGACAGCCAGCAGCCGGGCAAGTGAGCCACCGATCAACGCACCAGGAGAGACCGTGACTGTCGTACCACCGTCGGAGCCGGCGGCGGACTCCGCACCCCTGCCGCAGCGTGAGCCGGCGACCGAGGCGGACCTGGCCGCGGTGGCCGCGCAGCTCGGCCGGACGCCCCGGGGCACCCGGGCGGTGGCCCACCGATGCCCGTGCGGACTCCCGGACGTGGTGGAGACGACTCCCCGTCTCGCCGACGGCACGCCGTTCCCCACGCTCTACTACCTGACCTGCCCCCGGGCCACCGCGGCGTGCAGCCGACTGGAGTCGGCAGGGCTGATGAAGGACATGGCGGAGCGGTTGACGACGGATCCCGAGTTGGCCGCCCACTACCGGGCCGCGCACGAGGACTACCTCACCCGCCGGGAGGCGGTCGGCGAGGTGCCCGAGATCGCCGGTATCTCGGCGGGTGGCATGCCGGGCCGGGTGAAGTGCCTGCACGTGCACCTGGGTCACGCGCTGGGTGCCGGCCCGGGCGTGAACCCGTTCGGTGACGAGACGTTGGCGCTGGTCGAGCCCTGGTGGACGGCCGGCCCGTGCGTGGACGTCCCGGCGGCCGAGTGAACGCCCCGGCCGGGTCCTCGGCGCCCGAGAGTCAGATCCTGGTGCGGCGCGCCCGCACCGGCGACGTGCGCGGCATCCGGCAGCTGGTCGACACCTACACCAACGACCGGCGGTTGCTGAGCAAGGCGACGGTCACCCTCTACGAGCAGGTGCAGGAGTTCCGGGTGGCGGTCCGCCCCGCCGACGGCGCGGTGGTCGGTTGCGGTGCGCTGCACGTCATGTGGGAGGACCTGGCCGAGATCCGTACGGTCGCGGTGGATCCGGTCTGTCGGGGCCGACGGATCGGGCACCGGCTGGTCGGCGAGCTGATCGACGCGGCCCGCGAGTTGGGGGTGGCCCGGATCTTCGTGCTCACCTTCGAGACGCGGTTCTTCGGCGCGTTCGGCTTTCAGGAGATCGACGGCGCACCGGTGCCGCAACCGGTGTACGAGCAGTTGCTGCGCTCGTACGACGAGGGTGTCGCGGAGTTCCTCGACCTGGAGCGGGTCAAACCGAACACGCTCGGCAACACGCGGATGCTGCTGCGCCTGTAGGTCAGGCCTTGCGGGGGTGCGCGGCGAAGAACTCCCACATCAGGTCGGTGGCCGACAGCCCGGCGGAGGAGTCGGCGAGCGAACCGGTCGTCGCCCCCGGCCAACTGTGGCCCATCTCGGGCAGGGTGTAGACGCTCACCTCGCTGCCGTCCTTGCAGCTCGCCAGCGTGTGCGTCACGCCCGGCACACCGGACGCCCTCGGGCTGGGCCGGCAGGAGAGCCGCTGCTGCCAGGTCTTCATGCCGGCCTGGAACGTCGAGGCGTACCGGTCCTGGCCGCCGATGAAGGTGATCACGGAGACCGGGCTCTTCGGCACGTAGGTCTCGGCCGTGGTCAGTTTTCCGCTGTACCCGCCGCTGACCGCCCCGATCGCGGCGAACTTGCCGGTGCTCTCCACCGCCGCCCGGAAGCTCATGTCGCCGCCGTTCGAGATGCCGGTGAGATAGACCCGATTCGCGTCCGCGTGCCAGGTCTGCACCAGGTGGTCGGTGAGGGCGCTGAGGAAACCGACGTCGTCCGCGTTGCCGCAGCAGATCAGCGCGTTGAAGCCGCCGGCCACCCCGTCCGGGTAGGCCACCAGCACGTTGTCCTTGTCGGCCTTGGCTTCCAGGCCGGCCAGCTCCTGGATGCCGGCGCCGCTTCCGGGATAGAAGTGCAGCGCGATGACCAGCGCGGGTGACCGGCTCGGGTCGTACCCGGGTGGTGCGTGCAGCAGGTAGGTGCGCTCCTGGCCGTTGTGGTTCAGGGTGAGGTCGTGGTCACCCGGGGCCGGGGATTCGCTGGTCGCGGAGGGCGGGGCCGGCGCGGGCCGTCCCCGCCCTCCGCAAGCCGCAACCAGGACAATGAGGCAGAGCCCCGTTAACACCGCCATCATTCGCCGCACGTCGGCCACCCCCCCCCGTAGACCCGCGGTCCACTCTGGAGGCGGCCCGCTGGTGGATCAACCCTTTCGGCCGTGGGCGAAGGGAGGCAGGCTGTCCCTCATGCTTCGTCTCCAGCTCGGGCCGGCCGACCTCTGCCGGGTGCGGTTCGCCGACCGGCTGCATCCGGTCGGCACCGCACTGCTGGCCGGTCAGTGGCTACGGGACCCGACGGTTGCGGCGTTGGCACCGGCGCTGGCCGATCGGGCGGCGACGGTCGAGCGCACGGGCACCGCACGGGCCGCCACCGCGACGCTGCGGCACCTGCTCCCCGCCCGGGGGCGCCTGCCGGACTTCGTCACCCCGTGGGCCGGCCTGGAATCGGTCGACGCCGGTCTGGAGGCGATCCGGGCCACCCCGGCAGGGCGGATCCGGGCCGAGGCCACCGCGTCGTACGCGCAGACGGCCGTCACCCCGCTGCGGCGGCGGTTCGCGGACGCCGACCCGGAGGTGTTGGGCCTGTTCGGCGGGGCCGTCCGGACCTGGTTCGACGCGGTCCTGGCACCGCTCTGGCCCGCTCTGACCGGCGCGTACCGCCAACAGGTGACCTCTGCCAGCCATCGGCTGGCGCAGCATGGCCTGGACGGCCTCTTCGCGGGGTTGCATCCGGCGATCCGGTGGCGGGAGCCAATGCTGGAGGTGCGGACGTGGTGGAGCGGGGACCTGCCCGGCACCGGCCACGGGCTGATCCTGCTGCCCTCCCCGTTGGCCGGACCCCGCCCCCGGGTGCTGGTCCAGCCCGGTTACCCGATCCTGCTCGTCTATCCGACGGTGCTGCCCGCGCTCGGGGCCACGGCCGGGGGTGATTCCCTCGGTCGACTGCTCGGCGCCACCCGGGCGCTGGTGCTGCGTCGGCTGGCGGTCGACGGCGGGATGACCACCACCGTGCTGTCCCGGGCCGTCGGGATCAGTCTCTCCTCGGCCTCGGAGCACGCCACCGCGCTGCGGTCGGCCGGTCTGGTGGCCAGCGAGCGGGAGGGTGGGGCGGTTCGGCATCACCTGACCGCGCTCGGTGCGCAGTTGTCGAGCGGCTCGTCCGAGGGGCGGCACCCCGGCCACGCTCCTGGGTGGCCGCCCGTCCTGCCGTAGGGTTGCTGCCGTGACGACGCGTGTGGCGGCCATCGACTGCGGGACCAACTCGATCCGACTGCTGGTCGCGGACCTGCCCGAGGAGTCCACCGGGGCACCGCTGACCGACCTGACCCGGCGGATGGAGATCGTCCGACTCGGCCAGGGTGTTGACCGCACCGGCCGGTTGGCGCCGGAGGCGATCGAACGGACGCGGGTGGCACTGGCGTCGTACGCGGTCGACATCGAGAAGCTGGGCGCGGAGCGGGTGCGCATGTGCGCCACCTCGGCATCCCGGGACGCCGCCAACGCCGACGACTTCACCGAGATGGTGCGGGGCACCCTCGGCGTCGCGCCGGAGGTTGTCACCGGCGACGAGGAGGCCCGGCTGTCGTTCATCGGCGCGGTGCGTGGCCTGCCGACCGACGCGAAGGAGCCGTTCCTGGTCGTCGACATCGGCGGTGGTTCCACCGAGTTCGTGGTCGGTGACCGGGCCGCGGGGGTGCGCGCGGCGATTTCGGTGGACATCGGCTGTGTGCGAATGACCGAGCGGCACCTGCCCGGCGACCCGCCGACGCCCGAGCAGGTCAGGGCGGCAGAGGCCGACATCGCGGCCGCGGTGGACCGGGCGCTCGCCGTGGTGCCCGGCCGCGAGGCGGCCACCCTGGTCGGCCTCGCCGGGTCGGTCACCACAGTGGTCGCCATCGCGCAGGGCCTGCGGGAGTACGACCCGGAGCGCATCCACCACGCCCGGGTGTCGTACGAGGCGGTCGCCCAGGTGACGGCGGACCTGCTGGGCCAGACCCGTGCGCAGCGGTTGGCGATCCCGGTGATGCACCCGGGCCGGGCCGACGTGATCGGCGCGGGAGCGCTGGTGCTCCGCGTGATCATGGAGCGGGCCGGGATGCCGTCGGTGGTGGCCTCGGAGCACGACATTCTCGACGGCATCGCCTGGAGCCTCCAGCCAACCACCGAGCGCTAAGCCGACCACCGCGCGCCAGGCCGACCACCGCGCGCCAGGCCGTGATCAACGCGCGCCAGGCCGTGATCAACTCGACTTCATTGAAGTTGCGGTGTCCGGGTCGTGTTGACAGCCCGTTCTTAAGGAAATCGAGTGGATCACGAGCGGGTGCCCCGGCGTGTCGGGGCGTAATCGTTGACGGTACTTCGCATTGCGCAGTAGTGTGCATTGCGTGGACACCACACAGTTGCTGAAGGGCGTGCTCGATATGGCCGTCCTGGCCGTGCTCCGAGAGGAGGACGGTTACGGTTACGACATCCTGCGCCGGTTGCGTGAGGCCGGCCTGGAGGAGGTCGGTGACGCCTCGGTCTACGGGACGCTGCGCCGCCTCTTCGCCGCCGGCCTGCTCACCACCTATGTCGTGCCGAGCGAGTCCGGGCCGCACCGCAAGTACTACTCACTCAACGCCGCGGGGCGCGACCAGTTGACCCGCTCCGGCAAGCTCTGGCGCTCGTTCGCCACCACCATGGACAGTCTGCTCGACGATCGGGGGATGGCGGCATGACCGTCGCGGAGCAGGAGATCTTCGACTATGTGGCGCGGGTGCGGGCCGCTCTGGCCGACCTGCCGGCCACACAACGCGACGAGCTGACCGAAGACCTCGCCGACCACCTCACCGAGGTCGCCGCCGAGGCCGAGGGCACCCTGGTCGAGCGGCTGGGCGAGCCCGAGAGGTACGCCGCCGAGCTGCGCGCCGCGGCCGGCGCCGCCCCGGGCGGCGGTGGGCGCAATCTCGACCAGCGGGTCGCCGCCGCGCTGGTCCGGCTGCGCAGCCGGCTGAGCGCGATCGACTCCCGGCTCGGTCCACCCCTGGGGTACGCGCACGCCAGCGACTTCCTCCGCCTGCTGCGCCCCGGCTGGTGGGTGCTGCGCGGCTACCTGGCGGCGATGCTTGTCACCGTGATCAGCACCGGCGGCAGCTTTGGTCTGCTGCCCCGCTTCGGTGGCGAGCTGCTGGCCGGCCTGATCATGCTCGTCGGCTTCGTCCTCGCCTCGATCTGGCTCGGTCGCCGGTCCGCCCAACTGACCCGCTGGCCACGATCAGTCGTGCAGGTGGGCAGCGCGGTGCTGGTGGTCTTCGCGCTCTTGGGACTGGTCGACGCCGAGGGTCGGCACGCCGACGACTACTACTACGACCAGACCTCGGTCGACAGCCAGTACAGCCAGGTCCGGGACGTCTTCGTCTACGACAGTGAGGGCCGGCTGGTGGAGAACGCCCGGCTCTTCGACCAGGACGGCAACCCGATCCGCCTCGGCTACCCGGACTGTGGTCCAGTCAGCGAGAACGGCAACCCGCTGCTGCGGCCGTACCCGTACTGCGTGGGCCGGGCGCCCTTCGGCCCCCGCGGTCCGGCCGGGTTCAACCCCACCGTGACGACACCGCCCGCAACCAGCACGCCGCCGGCCGGGCCGACCAGCACGCCTACGGCGGAGCCGACCAGCACGCCTACGGCGGAGCCGACCAGCACGCCACCGGCCGGGCCGACCAGCACGCCGTCGGGCGCAACGACGACCGGCGAGTCCTCGGCGGAGCCCACCACGACACCGAGTCCCACCCCCACGAGTTGAGTCACGGTGTGTGAATTGGATCATGCGGGCGAGGCTGGAAATAACTGAACGGACGAGGCGGGCGGGACGGCACCGGAAATCAATGATCGTTACGGTGTCGTCTGCTCATCCACCCCTCGGAAGGAACCCCCGTGCCAGAGCAGGTCGCACCGCAATCCGCGTCTGACGCCGCACCGGCTGAGCCGGCCGTCGGGACGCCGCAGCCGACCGAGCCGCAGGCGGCGGTGTCACGTCCGGCCGAGTCGGAGTCAGCCGAGCCGCGTGTGGCCGAGTCGAAATCGGCCGGTGCGAGTGTGCCCAAGCCGCGTGTGGCCGACCCGGAGTCGGCCGACCCGGAGTCGGCCGGGTCGGAGTCGGCCGCGTCGCGCCCGGCAGACCCGCAGTCGGCCGAGCCGGAGTCGGCCGAGCCGGAGTCGGCCGAGCCCGAGTCGGCCGAGCCGCAGTCGGCCGAGCCCGAGTCGGCCGAGCCGCAGTCGGTCGAGCCGCAGTCGGCCGAGCCGGAGGTGAAGAAGTTCGGTGCGATGAAGGTCCTCGGCATCGTCGGCGCGATCCTCGCGGTCGCCGTCGTCGCCGGCCTGAAGTTCGGTGTCGTCTCGGCGATCGGCAACGTCATCAACAAGGACGAGACGGCTGCCGCCAGGGCCGGTGACTGTATCGCCAAGTTGCCCGAGGTCACCGGCACCAAGGAGGAGAAGGTGACCGACGCCAGGATCGTCGGGTGCACCTCCACCGAGGCGGTGTACAACGTGGTCGGTCGGGTCGACGACCAGACCCAGGCCCAGGCCAGGGCCGGCACGGCCTGCGAGCAGTACTTCAAGCCGGACGAAGAGGGTTACATCTACTCCACCATCCTGCCCGGCAAGACGGGCTACGTGCTCTGCCTGACCAAGAAGGCCTGACCACGAAGGCGTGACCAAGAAGGCCTGACCACGAAGGCCTGAACACAGCGGTGGATCGGCATCGACGGCGGCGGGGAACCCACCCCGCCGCCGTCGGCGTATCCGGAGTCACCGGGGGGCGAACAGGAGGTGAATGCCACTGTTCCGGCGTCTTCCCGGCGGCGGCGCGGCATGGCAGGCTACCGGCACTGGAACCACTGGGCGACCAGCCAACGATGACTGACCGCTAGGAGGACGGCCCATGGGTGAAATGGTGACCTACCGCAGCAACGGGGGTACGAGCGAGGGGTATCTCGCGATACCCGCCAGTGGTTTGGCCAGCCCCGCCGTCATCGTCATCCAGGAGTGGTGGGGTCTGGTTCCGCACATCCGGTCGGTCGCGGAGCGGTTCGCCGAAGCCGGCTTCGTCGCTCTCGCCCCGGACTTCTATCACGGTGAGACGACAAGTGAGCCGGACGAGGCGCAGCGACTGCTGATGGCGATGCGGATGGACGAGGCGGCGAAGGACATCGCCGGCGCGGCCGACTATCTCGCCGGACGGCCGGAGGTCACCGGTAAGGTCGGCGCCGTGGGCTTCTGCGCTGGTGGCAGCCTCGCCCTCTGGTCGGCCACCGTCTCCGAGCGGATCGTCGCGACCGCCGGTTTCTACCCGGTGCTGCCGTGGGAGTCGATGCGCCCCGACTGGGCCGACTACGCCGGCAAGGCCGCGGTCGTCCACTGCTCCGAAGAGGACGGCACCTCGGCCGCCGAGGGTGTGCAGACCGCCCGCCGGGCCATCGAGGAGGCCGGCGGCGACTGCCACCTCTACGACTACCCGGGCACCTCACACGCCTTCTTCAACGACGACCGACCGGAGGCGTTCGACCAGCGTGCCGCCGCCAGCGCATGGGCCCGCACCCTGGAACTCTTCCGGGCCAAGCTTGGCTGAGCCCCGTACCCCCGAGCAGGTGGTCGCCCGCGCAGCGCGGGCGACCGACCTGGCCGACCTGGACGCGGCGGTGAGCGACTGTTTCGCCTGCCCCCGGTTGGTCCGGTGGCGGGAGGAGGTCGCCCGCACCCGCCGGGCTGCCTTCCGCGACCAGGAGTACTGGGGTCGCCCGGTGCCGGGCTTCGGCACCGGGGACGCCCGGATCGCCGTACTCGGGCTGGCACCCGCCGCACACGGCGGCAACCGCACGGGCCGGATCTTCACCGGTGACCGGTCCGGTGACGTGCTGTTCGCCGCGCTGCACCGGGCCGGGCTGGCCAACCAACCGACAAGCGTCGCCGCCGACGACGGGCTCGCCCTGCGGGACCTGCGGATCTTCTCAGCCGTCCGTTGTGCACCTCCGGACAACAAACCGACCCCGCCCGAGCGGGACAACTGCGCGCCCTGGCTGCACCGCGAGGTCACGCTGATCCAGCCCACGCTGCGTGTCGTCGTCGCGCTTGGCGCGTTCGCCTGGGCCTCGTGGTGGCCGGTGCTTCACGAGGTGTACGGGCAGCGCCCGCCCAGCCCGCGACCGCGGTTCGGTCATGGGGCACACTGGTCCGGCACGGCCGCTCCGGACTTGCTCGGCTGCTACCACGTCAGTCAGCAGAACACCTTCACCGGGCGGCTGACACCAAAGATGCTGGACGACGTCTTCGGCCAGGCTAAGCAGCTGGCCGGGGTGGACTGAGACGCGCGTGGGGTGGTGGCGATGACCGACGGAACACGCGCCCCCACTTCGTTGCCGGCCGCCGAGCCGGGGGTGTCGCGCTCCGCGCTCGGTCTGCTTCGCCGGTGGTGGCCGGTCGCCGCGGTCGCCGCACTGCTCGCCGGTGCCGCGCTGGCGTCGGGGCACTCGTCGATCGGGGCCAGCCGGATCCCGCCAGCCGCGGAGAACGTCCCGTGGGTGCCCGAGTACCCGACCGCCGAGCCGTCGCGGTCCAAACCGGTCGAGCCACGCACTGCCGGTGAGGCCACCCAGGCACACATCCCGGAGTGGGTCGCCACCGTGGCGATGGTCCTGCTCGGGCTGGCCATCCTCGCCGCCCTCGGTTACCTGTCCTGGATCCTGATCCGGGGCGCACTGAAACGCACCACCCGGGCCCTGCCGGCGCAGCGGGCCCGGCGTACCGCCGAGGGCACCGCCCGGGAGGTGGTCGCCGCCCTCGACGCCGGCCTGGTGGAACTCGACGACACCGACACCGACCCCCGGGTGGCGGTGATCGCCTGCTGGGTGCGCCTGGAGGAGGCCGCCGCCGCGGCCGGTGTGCCTCGGCTCGCCGGGGACACCCCCACCGACCTGGTCAGCCGGCTGCTGCACGGTGACCCGGCGGCCGGGGTTCCGGCGATCGTCAGCACCGAGGTGCTGGCTGAGTTCGCGCACGTCTACCGGGAGGCCCGCTACGCCACCCGCCCGGTCGACGAACGCACCCGCGACCAGGCCCGCGCCGCTCTTCGTCGGCTGCGCGGAGAGCTCACGGCGGTGGTCGCATGAGCAGCACCAGCATCGACGACCTGCTCGCGTTCGACGAGGAGGCGGCGCCGGCCGCCCCACAGGCGCGCCCTTCCCGGTGGCGTCCGGTGCTGCGCTCGCTCGTGTGGGCCGCCGCGGTGGTCGCGGTGTTGCTCGTCGGCCTCCGCGCAGTCGGTCTCCAGGTCTCGCTGCCCGTACTCATCGCCGGGGTGCTCGCCGTGCTGGGGGTCCGCCGGATCACCGCGCTGCTCGCGCCGCCACCCCCGCCGCCGCCGGCTCGTCGGGCCGGTACGGGTGAAGAGGACGGCAGCTACAACTGGGCAACCCGGGACGCGCTGCGTGGCGCGATCAACCAGTGGGAACGGCCGCTGGACTGGTCCTCGAACCGACCCGAACGTTTCACCGGGGTGGTCCTGCCCCGGATCGGTGAACTGGCCGACGAGCGGATGCGCCTGAAGCACGGCGTCACCCGCGAGTCGGACCCGGCCCGCGCCCGTGTCCTGCTGGGTGACCGGCTGTGGACGTTCCTGGAGACCCCGCCTCGCCGCACTCCGTCGCCACGCGACCTCGCGGTGATCGTCGCCGAACTGGAGAAGATCTGATGAACGACGTGGACCGGAGCATTTCCCCCGCCGAGGTCGGCCACCTGGCTCGGGCGGTCCTGGACGCGGTCGGCACCGTCGTGGTCGGCAAGCGGGACGCGTTGGAGTTGGTCCTCGCCGGCATCCTGGCGGGTGGCCACGTGCTGCTGGAAGATCTGCCGGGGCTGGGCAAGACGCTCACAGCTCGCTCGTTCGCCCAGGCGCTGGGCCTGGACTTCCGCCGGTTGCAGTTCACCCCCGACCTGCTCCCCGCCGACGTCACCGGCTCGTTCCTGTACGACCAGCGCAACGGCGACTTCACCTTCCGGGCCGGGCCGGTCTTCACCAACCTGCTGCTCGCCGACGAGATCAACCGGACGCCGCCAAAGACGCAGTCCGCCCTGCTGGAGGCGATGCAGGAGAAGCAGGTCTCGGTGGAGGGGGTGACCTACAAGCTGGACGAGCCGTTCCACGTGCTGGCCACCGCCAACCCGATCGAGTACGAGGGCACGTACCCGCTGCCCGAGGCCCAGCTGGACCGGTTCCTGCTGCGGGTCTCCTTCGGTTACCCGCAGCCCGAGGAGGAGTGGGAGGTGCTCCGCCGCCGGATGAGCCGTCGCCGCGAGGAGGCGGACATCAAGCCGGTGGTCGACGCCGCCACGCTGCGGGCCATGCAGGCCGCCCTGGAGGACGTGGTGGTGGAGGACTCCATCGGCCGCTACATCGTCTCTCTCACCGCGGCCACCCGGGAGCACCCGTCGGTGCTGGTTGGCGCCTCGCCGCGCGGATCGTTGGCGCTGCTGCTGCTGGCCCGGGTCCGCGCGGTGTTCGGCGGACGGGACTACGTGGTGCCGGAGGACGTCAAGGAGGTGGCCGCTCCCGCCCTGGCCCACCGGATCACCCTGCGCCCGGAGATGTGGTTGCGCCGGGTCGACCCGGCGTTCGTGGTCGGCGAGGTGCTGGAGGCCACTCCCGCTCCGGCGAGTGGCGCGCTGCCCAGCTACGCCGCGGGCGGGCCTCGGCACTGATGACCGGACCGACCGTGCCGATGGCCACCGAGCCGGAACCGGCTGCCGGCTGGGCACCCACCCGGGCGCTCGGCCGGGCGGTGCTGCTCGCCGGCCTGCTGCTGGTGGCGGGGGTGCTGCTGGGGCGGGTCGACCTGATCGTGCTGGCCGCCCCGTTCGCGCTGGGCACCGCGTACGCGCTACGCCGGCGGCCCACGGCGCTGCCGCAGGTGTGGATCAGCCAGGATGAGGACGGGCCGCTGGTCGAGGGCGGCGACGTGACGGCGGCGGTGAGCGTCGGCAACCCGGACAGCGTCGACTACGACCTGGTGGTGGTGCGTTCCCGCGTGTCGCCGTGGCTGCGCATCGCCCGGGCCGGTTTCGCCCGGGACGGGGCCGAAGACGACGTGCCGTCCGCCGCCGCGACGCCGGCCGACGGTGGGGCTCCGGCCAACGGTGGGGCTCCGGCCAGCGGCAGGGGCCGTTCCATCGCCGACCGGCCGTTCGTCACAGCGGTGCCCACCGGGACGGTGGCGGATCTGGAACTCGCCGGGCGCGCCGTGCGCTGGGGTCGGCATCCGGTGGGACCGGCCGGTGCGCGGGTGGCCACGGCGGGCGGTCTGCTGGTCTCCCGGGCGGTGCTCACCGAGCCGGTACGGGTGCGGGTGTACCCGCGCACCGAGCCGTTCGAGGCTGTCGAGGCCATGCCCCGCGCCGCCGGGCTGGTCGGAGCGCACCACTCCCGCCGGCCCGGCGAGGGCGGCGAGCTGGCCGGCGTGCGGATCTTCGCCCCGGGGGACCGGCTACGCCGCATCGACTGGCGGGTGTCGTTGCGCGCCCGGCAGCTGCACGTGGCAGCCACGCTTTCCGACCGCGACGCGGAGGTGGTGGTGCTGCTCGACGTGCTCGCCGAGGCTGGCCGTTCCGGTGGGGTGAGCGGCGCCGCCTCGGTGCTGGACACCACGGTCCGGGCCACGGCCGCGATCGCGGAGCACTACCTGCACCGCGGCGACCGGGTCTCCCTGCTGGAGTACGGGCCGGGAGCTCGCCGGCTGCGTCCGGCCGCCGGGCGTCGGCAGTACCTGACCGTTCTGGAGTGGCTGCTCGACGTGCACGTCCATCCGTCCTCGCACGAGCCGTACGACCAGGTTTTCGGCCCGCAACTGCTCTCCTCGGACGCGCTCGTGGTGGTGTTGACTCCGCTGCTGGACGAACGGTCGGCGCAGATGCTCGCCCGGCTGGCCCGCGCCGGGCGGTTCGTGGTGGCCGTCGACACACTGCCGACCGACCTGGCGTCACCGAAGGACCTGGGCTGGGCCGAGGTGGCGTACCGGCTGTGGCGCCTGGACCGGGAGGTCATGATCGGGCAGCTCCGGGAGCACGGCGTACCTGTGGTGCGCTGGGCCGGTGCCGGCAGCCTGGACCAGGTGTTGCGGGACGTGGCCCGGTTGGCGACGGCGCCGAGGGTTGGTGGCAGATGATCGACGCGGTGACCGGGCGGGTTCGGGCCGCCCAGAACGCGGTGGCCCGCATCAGTGTCACCCCGCTGCTGGTTCGGGCCGGGATCTTCCTCATCGTGTTTGCCGGGTTCGTCCTGGCCTTCCCCTCCGAGGTGCTTTCCGGCCGGCAGCTCCTCTTTCTGGCGGTCACCGCGCTGCTTCCCGCTCTCGGTCCGCGCCGGGTCTGGGCGGTCTTCACGGCGTTGGTCACGGTCGGCGGTTGGCTGCTCGCCACCGACGGGTACGGCCGCCCGGTCGCCCTCTGGCGGCTGCTCGCCGTCGCCGCCCTGCTCTACCTGTCGCACACCCTCTGCGCGCTGGCCGCACTGTTGCCCTATGACGCGGTGGTGGACCCCGCGCTGATCAGCCGGTGGTTGTTGCGGGCCGGCGGCGTCCTGCTGGGCACCGCGGTGCTGGGGGTGCTGTTGTTGCAGGCCGCGGGCATGGGTGGGGAGGCCGGATATCAGTGGGTGACCCTGCTGGGGCTGCTGCTGGCCGTGGGGACGGCGGCGTTGCTGGGCTGGCTGCTGCGACGGCGGTGACCGCTGCGACGTGAGGGTTACGCAGGTCACACGGGTTGTGCTCCGTCACAGATGGGGGCCGCGAGCGGCATTACCTGAGCCGGCCGGGGAAAGATAGACAACGTGAATCCGAAGCGGATCCTTGTGGTGGGTGCCGGGCACGTCGGTCTGTACGCGGCGCTGCGCCTGTCGAAGAAGCTCAGCTCCCGTGAGGCTGAGGTCATGGTGGTGGACCCCCAGCCGCACATGACCTATCAGCCGTTCCTGCCCGAGGCCGCGGCGGGCAACATCTCCCCACGGCACTCCGTGGTGCCGCTGCGCCGGGAGTTGAAGCGGTGCAAGATGGTTGCCGGCACGGTCACGCGGATCGAACACGACCGCAAGGTGGCCACCGTCCAGCCGATCAGCGGCCCGGCCCGGGAGATCACCTACGACCACGTGGTCGTGGCCCCGGGGTCGGTCTCCCGCACCCTGCCGATCCCCGGTCTGCACGAGCAGGGCATCGGGTTCAAGACCATCGGTGAGGCGATCTACCTGCGCAACCACGTCCTCGACCGGCTCGACGTGGCGGCCGCCACGGCCGACGCGGACGTCCGACGGTCGGCGCTGACCTTCACCTTCGTCGGCGGTGGGTACGCCGGCATCGAGGCGCTCGCCGAGATGGAGGACATGGCCCGTGACGCCCTGCGCTACTACCCGGAGCTGAACCAGGACGAGGTTCGCTGGGTGCTGGTCGAGGCGACCCAGCGGGTGCTGCCCGAGGTCGACCGGGACATGGGCGCGTACACCGTCCAGCAGCTGATGAAGCGCAACATGGACATCCGGCTTGACACCCGGCTTGAGTCCTGCGTCGACGGGGTGGTCAAGCTCTCCGACGGTGACAGCTTCCGGTCCGACACGATCGTGTGGACCGCTGGCGTGAAGCCGTCGCCGATGCTGGACGCGACCGACTTCCCGCGCGACGACCGTCGGCGGATCACCTGCCTGCCCACCCTTCAGGTGGTCGACGGTGACCAGGTGGTCGAGGGCGCGTGGAGCGCCGGTGACTGCGCCGCCGTGCCCGACCTCACCAAGGAGCCGGGCAACTTCTGCTCGCCGAGCGCCCAGCACGCCGTGCGTCAGGCCGCCCGGATGGCCGACAACATCGTGGCAGTGGTCCGGGGCCGCGAGCCGGTCAACTACAAGCACAAGCACGTCGGCAGCGTCGCGAGCCTCGGTCTGCACAAGGGCGTCGCCCAGGTGTACGGCATCAAGATGACCGGCTGGCCGGCCTGGGTCATGCACCGGACGTACCACATGAGCCGGATCCCGTCGTTCAACCGCAAGGTCCGGGTCGTGGTGGACTGGTCGTTGGCGTTCTTCCTCAAGCGTGAGGTGGTCGCCCTGGGGCAGTTGCACGACCCGCGCGAGGAGTTCGTCGAGGCGTCCCAGCCGGTCGGTGCCCCCCGCGTCTGACCCGATCACGCACGAGGAAGGCCCCCTCACCGGTTCCGGTGGGAGGGGCCTTTCTTGGTGCGACGGCGGTGGTCAGACCCGCCAGATCCAGGCGTCGGCCATCCGGGTCGCCGGGCCGTAGAGCTGCTCGAGGGTGTTTCGCAGGCTCTCCGCGTGGGGGGCGTCGTCGGCCAGCGCTACGCACGATGCGCCCCAGAAGTCCGCGTCCACGGTGGCCTGCCGGCGCTGCTCCTCGCCGATGGCCGGTTGGTCACCACGTCGGGCGACGTCCGCCAACAGGGCGGACGTGGGCTGCTTGAAGGTGCCCATCGCCGCGTTGCCGCGCCGCCCGTACGGACCGATGAAGAATCCCTCGGGCAGGCTGAAGGCGGCGTTGGCGGCCGAGGCCCAGCGCATCGGCCCGGGTTCCTTGGGCGTGGGCAGCGGCACCGGAACCAACACCCCACCGGGTGGCACGCACTGCCGCCAGTGGCCGCCGGTGACGAACTCCGGCACGGCGGGCCGTTCGGTGGTCGGCAGGGGAGTGGGGAAGATCGGCAGCAGTGCCGCGCCGACGGCCAGGGGCACCAGCCGTCGGGCCCGACCGGTGCCGCGCAGAGCCCGGTCGACAGCCAGCACGAGCAGCGTCGCGACGATCGGCAGCAACGCCAACGCGAACCGCATCGGCAGCGCGCCGTCCACCACCGGCAGCCCGCCGATCAGGGCGTACGGGCCGGGAATCGCGGTCCTGGTGCCACCGAGCACCACCTCGGGGCCGAGCGAGAGCGCACCCATCACCAGGCCCGCCACGACGCACGCGAAGACCAACCGTCGATGCCGCCCGGCCCAGATCGCGCAGGCCACGGTGACCAGCAGGAGGGGCCAGCCGAGGAAGGTGTTGTACTCGGCCGGACCGGTGGTCAGCCGGGCCGCCTCGGCGCTGCCGGCCACCGACAACGGGGAGACCGCCCACCAGCTGCTCAGGTCGGCGGAGAAGTAGGCCGGGGTGAACATGCCGTCGGCAACCCCCTGCGGGCCGGCGAACTGGAACCACAGCGGATAACCGAGCACCAGCACGGACAGCCCGGCGGCGATGGCCAGCCCACCGGCGAAGCCGGGCAGCACCCGCCGGGCCAGGTCCCGGTCCGCCACGGCGTAGCTGATCAACATCACCAGCAGCGTGACGGCGGCGAGGAAGAGCACCTCCTCACCGATGAACACCTGCGCGCTGACCGCGCCGGCCAGCCCGGCCGCCGAGGTGACCATCCGTCGGCGATCCGGGCCGCCGGGTCGGGTCCGTCCGGTCTCGGGCGGTGTCACCGGCCCCGGGTCGGCCGCCCGCAGTAGCCGGACCACCAGCCAGACGATCACCGGTACCAGCCACTGGGCGGTCATGTGCAGGTGGCTGTTGGTCTGCGAGACCATGCCGGGACCGAAGCCGCACAGGCCACCGCCGAGCGCGGCGGCGAGCCGGCGGGCGCGCAGCATCCGGTGCAGCAGCAGGTACCAGGCGACAGCGGTGCCGGCGAGGTTGGCGGCGGCGAGGAGCGCGAAGCTGACAGGTGCGCCCAGCAGCAGGGTGACCGGCGCGACGACGATGCCGAGCGCGATCACCGTGGTGTTGGCCATCAGGTTGACGCCGTCGGGCGCGTTGAGCCGCTCGGTGAGCAGGTCGAAGTCCCCGAGCAGCGCGCGGGCGTCGACCGCCAGGAACCATTCGTAGAGGGTCTGGTCCTCCGGGTTGAGCGCCAGGGTGCGGCCGGCTGGATCGGGCCACAGCCCGTGGGTGAGCCACCCGGCGAGCGCCACCCAGGCCAGAGCGACGAGCAGATCCGCCCGGTGTCGGTGGACGGTGGCCAGCAGGCGGGCCGCCCGAGGCCGGCGGTCGCCCTGACGGTCGAGGCGGAAGGCCTGCTCAGGGGCCGTGGGGGCTGCGCTGCTCACGGCACCGACCCTAATGTGGCCAGCCCTGCTGGGTACGTCAGGTCGCCGCTAACCGGTTACGGTGACACTGCACCTCGCGTGTCGACGCGCCGGTGCCACCCGCCCGGGTGGTGGAAAGGCAGACACGGCCGCCTTAAAAGCGGCTGCCGCAAGGCGTGCGGGTTCGACCCCCGCCCCGGGCACCCCCCAGCTCGACACATTCTCATTCGTGATCACCAGGACTTGGCCGTGCCGTCTACTCTTGAAGGGCACGTTCACGTGCAAACGACCCCCTGAGGGAGGCCAGACAGTGAAGACCTCGAACCCGGTGCTCGCCCGGCTCGGCCAGGCGGCCGAGCGGGAGCGTTCCGCCGGGTACGCCCCGGCCGGGCCGTACGGACAGCCCGGCATTCCCCAGCAGTACCCGTCCCAGGCCGGTTACCCGGCCGCGCCGCCCACCGTGGCGCCGATGACTGTCGACGACGTCGTCGTCAAGACCGTCGCCCTGCTCGGCATCCTCGGCATCACCGCCGCGGCAGCCTGGGTGCTCGTGCCCGACGCGCTCGTCGGCACCGCCTGGATCGGCGCGGCAGTGGTCGGGCTGGTCCTCGGTTTGATCATCTCGTTCTCCCGGATGGCCAACCCGGCCCTCGTCATCGCGTACGCGGTCGTCGAGGGTGTCTTCGTCGGCATGGTCAGCAAGGCGTTCGAGACGCTCTACGACGGCATCGTGCTCCAGGCGGCGGTGGCCAGCTTCGGCATCTTCTTCCTGATGGCGATGCTCTACCGGGCGAAGGTCATCCGGGCCACCCCGGCATTCGTCAAGGGCATGATCGCGGCAATGGTCGGCCTCTTCGCCGTCATGATGATCAACCTGGTGCTGGCGCTGTTCGGCGTCAACACCGGCCTGCGCGACGGCAGCCCGCTGGCCATCGGCTTCAGCCTGGTCTGCATCGTGGTCGCCTCGCTGAGCTTCGTGCTCAGCTTCAAGGAGATCGAGGACGGCGTCCGGATGGGCCTGCCGCAGCGCTACTCCTGGGTGGCCGCGTTCGGCATCCTGGTCAGCCTGGTCTGGCTCTACATCGAGATCCTGCGCCTGCTGAGCTACTTCCAGGGCGACGACTGACCTCGTCCGCACTGCCGACCGGCGCCCGCTCCCGCTTCGGCGGGGGCGGGCGCCGTCGTCAGCGCCGTTTTCCCGCCGCCGTCGGTCCGCCCGGGGCAGAGTGACTGCGAGGGCTGGTGTCGAAGCCTCGGCTCGACCGAGCTTCGACACAACCCCTGGGGGTACACGGGCGAAGGAGGCGGCGGTGCGCAGCAACAACCCGGTGCTCAACCGGCTGGACGAGACCGGCCGGGTCGAAGCCCGGGTGCTCGGCGCCCGCGACGTCGAGCCGATGACTGTCGACGACGTGGTGACCCGTACCGTCGGGTTGCTGCTGGTCACCGGTGTGGCGGCGGCGGTGTCCTGGGCGGTGATCCCGGACGCGGCCTGGCTCGGCGCCGCGCTGGCCGGCAGCGCGCTCGCCTCGATCGCGCTGGTCCTGGTCATCTCGTTGCGGGGCATCACCAACCCGGTGCCGATCGTCGGCTACGCCGTGCTCCAGGGCCTGCTGCTCGGGGTGGCGAGCCGCACCTTCGAGCAGGTCTACCCGGGCATCGTGGTGCAGGCGGTGGCCGGCACGTTCGGCGTCTTCCTCGGCATGGCGGCGCTCTACCGGGCCCGGGTGATCCGGGCGACGCCCCGGCTGGCCCGCCTGGTGATCGGGACGTTGCTCGGGATCGCCGTGCTCAGCGTGGTCAACCTGGTGTCGTACCTGATCTCCGGCCAGCCTGGTCTGGCGGTCTACAGCGTCAGTGGTCAGGTGGGCTGGCTGCCGTACGCCTTCTCGGTGGTGGCCATCATCGCCGGGGCGTTCAGTTTCATCCTGGACTTCGACCTCGTCGAGCGCTCGGTACGCGACGGTCGCCCCCGCCGGTACGCGTGGCTGAGCGCGTTCGGCCTGCTCACCGGTCTGGTCTTTCTCTACTGGCAACTGCTGCGGCTGCTCAGCTACCTGCGTCGCTGACCGGCGCGCCGGTCAGCCGTAGACTCGGCGGCGATGAGCGCAGCGGAGTTGGAAGAGGCCGTGCGGTTGCTGGTCGGTCAGGTCGGGCACTGGCAGCAGCCGCGCTGGGCGGCCGTCGCGACGACCGGCAACGTGCCCCGCGCCGACCTGGTGCACCGGTTGGTGCAGGAGATCGCCAACCTGGCCGCCGACGCCGAGGGCACACCGCGCCGGAGCGTGCCCCGCCTGGACAACGACCTGGCGCTGCCCGACCAGTTGCGGGTGGTGACGGCCGACCTGCGGGCCGCCGAAGCCGGCGACGAGGTGTTGGCGCGGGCCGCCGCCGAGGTGACGGCGACCCGCAGCGCGCTCTGAGGCCCACCCCGCGAGCCTCGGGGCAGGCCTGCCTCAGCTCAGTTGAGCCGTTCGAGCACCATGGCCATGCCCTGGCCGCCGCCCACACACATGGTCTCCAGACCGATGGTCTTGTCGTGCCACTCCAGGGCGTTGAGCAGAGTGCCGGTGATCCGGGCGCCGGTCATGCCGAACGGGTGACCGACCGCGATCGCGCCGCCCATCACGTTCAGCTTCTCCTGCGGGACGCCCAGCTCACGGTAGGAGGGGATGACCTGCGCCGCGAACGCCTCGTTGATCTCGACGAGGTCGACGTCGTCGATGGTCATGCCGGCCCGTCGCAGCGCCTGCCGGGACGCCTCGACCGGCCCGAGGCCCATGATCTCCGGTGACAGGGCGGTCACCCCGGTGGAGACGATCCGGGCCAACGGGGTCAGCCCCAACTCCTCGGCCCGCTGGGCGCTCATCACCACCACGGCTGCCGCGCCGTCGTTGAGCGGGCAGCAGTTGCCGGCGGTGATCCGACCGTCCGGTCGGAACACCGGCTTCAGGCCGGCGACCGCGTCCAGGGTGACGCCGGCTCGGGGGCCGTCGTCGGTGCTCACCACGGTGCCGTCCGGCGTGGTGACCGGGGTGATCTCCCGGGCCCAGAAGCCGTCGGCGATGGCCTTCTCGGCGAGGTTCTGGCTGCGTACGCCGAACTCGTCCATGTCGGCGCGGGTCACGTCGTGCACCTGGGCCAGGTTCTCCGCGGTCTGCCCCATGGTCAGGTAGATGTCGGGCAGCGCACCGGCCTCGCGCGGGTCGGTCCACACCTCGGCGCCACCCTGCGCGCGCTGCTTCGAGCGCTCGCCGGCCGCCGCGAAGCGCGGGTTCTCCCAGCCGCCGCCGACCAGGGCCTGCGCCTCCGGCGGCAACCCGTCGGAGCTGCCCCGGGCATAGCGGGAAACCATCTCCACACCGGCGGAGACGAACACGTCGCCCTCGCCGGCCCGGATCGCGTGCATCGCCATCCGGGTGGTCTGCAACGACGAGGCGCAGTAGCGGGTCAGCGTGGCGCCGGGCACCGTGTCCAGACCGAGCAGGGTGGACACCACCCGGGCCATGTTGAAGCCCTGCTCGCCCCCGGGCAGGCCGCACCCGAGGTAGAGGTCGTCGATCGTGGTCGGGTCGAGTTGGGGGATCTTGTCCAGGGCGGCCTGGACGATTGTCGCGGCGAGGTCGTCGGAGCGGACGTCGCGCAGGGATCCCTTGTGCGCCCGGCCGATGGGGGAGCGGGCGGTGGCGACGATGACGGCGTCGCGGGACGACTCAATCGGCATGAGCCAACGTTAACCCGCTAGTAACATGGCGCGGAAGAAGCCGACGCGGCGGGAAATGTCACCCTGGCCGGGGACGATCTAGCGCCGGCTCGCGACCGTCGCCGCGGCGACGATGGCGGGCAGCAGCGCGTGCGCCCACACCCGGTAGCCGTCGGCGGACGGGTGGAAGCCGTCGTGGCAAAGCGTCCCCGCGTCAGCCCGGAACACCGGCCCGGTCTCGGTGGCGAGGTCGACCACCGAGCCGCCCGCGTCCAGCACGGCGGCGGTCTGCGCGTGGGCCATCCGACGCCCCGACCAGCCGACCACCTGGCGCAGCGGCGGCGCGATGGCACGCACCGCGCCGAGATCGGGGCAGGTGCCCACCACCACCTCGACCCGCGCCTCCCGCAGCCGATGCACAGCGGCGGCGAGATAGGCCGCCGCGTCGCAGGGGCGGCGCAGCCCGGTGGCGTCGTTCGCGCCGATCAGGATCAGCGCCACGTCGGGCCGTTCACCGAGCAGGGCCCGGGCCACCTGGGTGGCCAGATCCGTCGAGCGGGAGCCCGAGACGCCGACGCTGGACAGGTGCACCCGTCGGCCGGCCGGACCCTCGGCGAGCAGGTTGGCCAACTGCCCGCCGATGGTGTCGTCGAGACGGTCGACGCCCACGCCGAGCGCCGACGAGTCGCCGAGCAGCACCAACCGCAGCGGCGGAGCGCCAGCCCGGCCGATCGTGGCCCGCAGGGCCAGCCCCAACTCCGGTTGGGCGTAGCGCCGGTGCCGGGCGACGAACGCCTCACCGGCCAGGACGGCAGCGCCGCCCACGGTGCCGGCGAGCAGCGAGAACGCCGCTGCCCGACCCAGTCGGCCGGCGAGGCCGGCGGTCACGCCCCGGTCGCTGCGCTCGTTCATGCCAGTCCCTCCACTGTCGAGGTGTCGGGGGCGGATCCGTGTTGCGGCACCGCGACGACACCGAAGAACGCCCGGCGGCGCAACTGCGCCCACCGGCCGGCCGGCCCCCGGTCGCGGCCCCGGACCTGGGTGCCACTGACCTCGGTGCCGGCGTGCCGGGCCGCCTCCTGTGCGGCCTCCGGCAGCGACCGTACGCCCTCTCCCCACGTCGGTGTGGCCCGGCGGTCCTGCCCCGCGCCGAGCGCGGACAGCATCGTCGGCAGGAGAGCGGCGGCGCACATCGCGTACCCCTCGGCGGAGGGATGGAACCGGTCCCACGCGAACATCCGGGTCGGCTCCGCCGCGAACCGGGGGCCGAGGAGATCACCGAGGGAGACCGTCCACCCGCCCGCCTCCACCACCGCGACCGTCTGGGCTGCGGCGAGTTGGCGGCTCCACCGATGCGCCAGCCACCGCAGCGGAGGCTGGATCGGGCGGATCGCCCCCAGGTCGGGGCAGGTGCCGACGACCGCCTCGCAGCCGTTGTCGCGCAGCTTGTGCACCGCCTCGACGAGGTAGCGCACCGCCAGCCCACGCGGGGTCCGGTTGGTGATGTCGTTGCCGCCGATGAGGATCACCGCGATGTCGGGTCGGCACTCCAGCGCCGCCTCCACCTGGTGGCGGAGTGCCGACGAGATGGCACCGACCACCGCGAAGCGGTGCAGTTGCACCGGCCGGTGCAGTCGACGGGACAGGCCGGTGGCGAGCAGCGCGCCGGGCGTCTCCCGACGGCGGTGCACCCCGTAGCCGGCGGCCGACGAGTCACCGAGCACGACCATGGTGAGGGCTGAGCCGGGGAACTTCGCGCCGTAGATCCCGTCGCAGCGCGGTGGCGGTGCCTCGGCCATCGGGATGGTGCGTCGGGCCTGCCGGGCCTGGCCGAGCAGCACCCCGCCGGTCGCCACCGCGGCCGCCGCGGTGGCGCCCGTCCCGATCGCCGCCAGGCGGGCGAACCGCCGGGTCTGCCGCCAGCGCTCACCGGGTACGACGGAATCAGCCACCCCCATACCACGACATTATCGCGCCGGTCCGACACGCCGCTGTCGTCGTGACGGCTCCCGAGTGCCTGGAAACCGACGCGGCGGGGTATCGGTACGGCAGAGGCCGGCCGAGTTGCGCCGACCCGCCACGCTGATCCGGCGGAGAGGAGCGCGACGATGGGGAAGACACTGAAGCGCAGCGCGGCCTTCGCGGCCCTGGCACGGGCACTGACGGCCGGGGCACGCGGGGGGCCGTCGCTGGGCACGCGGTTGGCTGCGTTGCCCCGGATGATCCGGGCCACCACCAAGGGGGAGTACGACGGCGGCCTTCGGCTGGCCCTGATGACGGCGGCGACGGCGTACATCGTCTCGCCGATCGACCTGCTCCCGGAGATCCCGCTGGCGATCTTCGGGCTTGCCGACGACGCTGTGATGATCACGTGGTTGGCGGGCAGCGTGCTCGCCGAGACCGATCGCTTCCTAGAGTGGGAGGCCCGCCGCAGCTCGGTCATCCCCGGGGGGCTGGTGCCCTGACGGCACGTACGCTGGGCGACGAGGAAACGTCTGCCCGGCCGCCGTTGCCGGCGCCGCAACGAAGGGCACACCGTGCAGTACTACGACAACGTCGTCGACATGATCGGCAACACCCCGCTGGTACGTCTGCGTAACGTCACCGAGGGCATCCAGGCCACCGTGCTGGCGAAGGTGGAGTACGTCAACCCGGGCGGCTCGGTCAAGGACCGGATCGCGCTGCGGATGGTGGAGGACGCCGAGGCCGCCGGCCTGCTCAAGCCCGGCGGCACCATCGTCGAGCCGACCAGCGGCAACACCGGCGTCGGGCTGGCCCTGGTGGCCCAACTCAAGGGCTACAAGTGCGTCTTCGTCTGCCCGGACAAGGTCAGCCAGGACAAGCAGGACGTGCTCCGGGCGTACGGCGCCGAGGTGGTGGTCTGCCCGACCGCCGTCGCCCCGGAGGACCCGCGCTCGTACTACAACGTCTCCGACCGGCTGACCCGGGAGATTCCTGGCGCCTGGAAGCCCAACCAGTACAGCAACCCGGCCAACCCACGCTCGCACTACGAGACCACCGGCCCGGAGCTGTGGAAGCAGACCGAGGGTGGGCTGACCCACTTCGTGACCGGCGTCGGCACCGGCGGCACCATCTCCGGCATCGGGCGCTACCTCAAGGAGGCCTCCGAGGGTCGGGTGCGCATCATCGGGGCCGACCCGGAGGGTTCGGTCTACTCCGGCGGCACGGGGCGCCCCTACCTGGTGGAGGGCGTCGGCGAGGACTTCTGGCCGGAGACGTACGACCAGGGTGTCGCCGACGAGATCGTCGAGGTCTCTGACAAGGCCTCCTTCGAGATGACCCGGCGGTTGGCCCGCGAGGAGGGGCTGCTGGTCGGCGGCTCCTGCGGCATGGCCGTGGTCGCCGCGCTGGAGGTCGCCCGCAAGGCCGGCCCGGACGACGTGGTGGTGGTGCTACTGCCGGACGGCGGCCGGGGCTACCTTTCCAAGATCTTCAACGACTCGTGGATGGCCCGGTACGGATTCCTCGACAACTCCGGCGCCGAGCCGACCGTTGCCGACGCGCTGGCCAGCAAGCCGGGCGGGCTGCCCGAGCTGGTGCACGTGCACCCGACCGAGACGGTCCGCGACGCCATCGACTACATGCGCGAGTACGGCGTCTCGCAGCTGCCGGTCCTCAAGGCCGAGCCGCCGGTGGTGACCGGTGAGGTGGCCGGCTCGATCGCCGAGCGGGACCTGCTCGACGCGCTCTTCACCGGCCAGGCCCACCTGCACGACACGATCGAGCGGCACATGGGCGACCCGCTGCCGATGATCGGTGGCGGTCAGCCGGTGAGCGAGGCGGTGGGCCTGCTGGAAAAGTCCGACGCCGCCCTGGTCCTGGTCGACGGCAAGCCCAAGGGAGTCCTGACCCGCCAGGACCTCCTGTCCCACCTCGGCGCCCACTAGCTCCCCACCCCGTTCACCGCGTCGATCTTGCACTTTCTGTCGTGGATATGTCGTTGATGCGGCATATGCGGGGACAGAAAGTGCAAGATCGCCGGGGTGGGGTGGGGTGGGGTGGGGTGGGGTGGGGGTGGGGGTTAGAGGGGGCGGGTGTAGCGGAGTTGGCGGGTCGGTGCTGAGCCGATCGCCTCGTCCCGTTCGTCGCCCGTCGGGGTCCAACCGCCGCGCTCGTAGAAGGCGCGGGCGTGCGCGTTCTCCCGCAGCACCCAGAGCACCGCGCGCCGCCAGCCACGGGACCGCATGGCCGCCAACGTGTCGACCATGAGCGTGCGACCGGTGCCCCGGCCCTGCTCGGCAGGGTCGAGATGGATCGCGTTGAGCAGCCCGGTGACGGGGTCGTCCTCGTCGTCCGGACCCAGGTAGCTGAACCCGACAAGCGTCCCGGCCCGCTCGGCCACTGTCATCCGGTGGTTGTCCCGCTCCCACTGCCACCGCTCCGCCCAGTACCGCCCCATCGCCTCCGGCGTCGGGTCGGCCAACGCCTCGGCCGGCAGGAAGGCCGAGTACGCGGCGATCCGGGAGCGCTGGTGCAGGGCTCCCACCGCCATCATGTCGCGAGCGGTCGCGGGTCGGAGCGAGACGGTCATCCGGCCGAGGCTACCCGGCGGGGTGGGACCTGCACCGTGGTCAGGTCCTCGGCGATGATCAGGTCGCCGTCGAAGTGCGCGCGGGCCTCGTCGTGGAACCGGCGCGGGTCCGAGTAGCGCTGGGAGAAGTGGGTGAGCACGAGCCGGCGTACCCCGGACTCGGTCGCCACCCGGGCGGCCTGCGCCGCGGTCAGGTGGCCGACCTCGGCGGCGAGCGCGGCCTCCGACTCCAGGAAGGTCGACTCGATGACCAGCAGGTCGGCGTGCTCGGCGAGGGCGTACACCCCGTCGCAGAGGCCGGTGTCCATCACGAACGCGAACCGCTGGCCCGGCCGGGGCACGCTCACCTCGTCGCGGGTGACGCGACGCCCGTCGAGGTCCAGGTGCCCGACGCGGATCAGCTCGCCGACAGCCGACCCCCCGATGCCGTACACGGCCAGTTGCTCCGGCAGCATCCGGTGGCCGTCCGGCTCGACCAGGCGATAGCCGTACGCCTCGATGGGGTGCCGCAGCCGGCGTGCCTCCAGCGTGCCGCAGCGCAGCGCGATTCGCTGCCCGTCCTCCTCGATCGGGGTGACCTGCAACTCGGCGGTCTCGTAGAAGGAGGTGGCGTGCCGCAGCCGGGCGAAGTACTCGGCGCCGCCCGCCGGGAAGTGCACGGCGACCGGGTGCGGCACCCGGTCCAGGGAGAGCCGCTGAATGGTGCCGGGCAGGCCGAGGCAGTGGTCGCCGTGGAAGTGGGTGACGCAGATCCGGGTCAGGTCGGTGGCCGTGACCGTGGTGTGCAGGAGCTGACGCTGGCTGCCCTCACCCGGGTCGAAGAGGATCACCTCGTCGTCCCAGCGCAACACGTACCCGTTGTGGTTGCGCTGACGGGTCGGCGCCTGGCTGGCCGTTCCGAGGATCACCAGCTCGCGCATGGACATCGCCGCTCCCCCCGGAGATGGAGCGACCCCCGGGGCGCTCCGCGCAGGTGCGCGGGCCGGCTGGACTTGGCCGGCACCCCGGGGGTCGGGTGGCTGTCGTGGATTCGCCGCACCGCTGCCACACGGTCTCGACGATGGTGCTTTTGCCCGCCTCGCGGCGAGCCGATCACTGTCGAGGACAGCGGCTAGCTGACAGCCACCTCACGAGTCCGATTGCTATACAAGTCTGGACCACCTCCCTTCACGTGTACGGCCACGTTATCGAGTCCTCGGTGGGCTCTGCAACGGATTTCGATCACATGGCCGAACGGGAATGCCCGGCCACCCTCTCGGCGGCCGGGCATCACGCGTGTGCGGGGTGGTGGTGTTCAGCCGCCGACCCGGGCCACGCCGACCGGGCAGCTCAGCCCGTTCGGACCGTGGTTGCAGTAGCCGTTCGGGTTCTTCGTCGGGGCCAAGTACTGCTGGTGGTAGTCCTCGGCAAGGAAGTAATCGCCGAGCGGGGCGATCTCGGTGGTGATCTCACCCTTGCCGGCCCGGCTCACGATCGGCTGGAACGCGTCCCGGGACGACTCCGCGATGGCCCGCTGTTCGTCCGTGGTCGTGTAGATCGCCGAGCGGTACTGGGTGCCCACGTCGTTGCCCTGGCGCATGCCCTGGGTCGGGTCGTGGTTCTCCCAGAAGACCTTCAGCAGGTCCTCATAGTTGATCTTGCTGGGGTCGTACACCACCTGGACGACCTCGGCGTGCCCGGTCCGGCCGGAACACGTCTCCTCGTACGTCGGGTTCTTGGTGATGCCACCCGCGTAGCCGGCGGAGGTGGTGTAGACGCCCGGCAGCGTCCAGAACAGCCGCTCGGCTCCCCAGAAGCAGCCCATGCCGAAGACCGCGACCTGCAGGCCCTCCGGGAACGGGCCCTTCAGCGGGGTGCCCAGCACCTCGTGGCGGTCGGCGACCGGCATGGCGATCGGACGGCCCGGCAGGGCCTGGTCGGGCGAAACCATCTCAGCGTTCATACGGCGCAAAAACACGTGGGGATCTCCTCTCGTACCTCTCCCAGCGTGTAACACCGGTGGGTCCACCTTCCTTACCCGCACCGGTGTGAGTCAGGCCCCGTCCGGGAGTGCGGCGGCCACGCGGTCCGCGTAGGCGCTGGCCTCGGCGTCGTCCTCGTAGCGGGTGCGCGGCCAGAAGAAACCCCGCAGCCCGTCCCGCCCGGTGCGCGGGACCACGTGGGTGTGCAGGTGCGCGACGGACTGGGACACCTTGTTGTTCATCGCCACGAACGTCCCGCCGGCGCCCAGACCGGTCTCCACGGCCACCGCCAGGCGCTGGACCAGCGCGAAGTAGCCGGGCAGCAGGTCCGCCGGCAACTCAGCCAGGGTCACCAGGTGGACCCGGGGCACGACCAGCACGTGTCCCCTGAACACCGGCCGGGTGTCCAGGAATGCCACCCCGTCCGGGGTGTCGGCGACCCGGAACGCCGGCACCTCACCTGCCACGATCCCGCAGAACACGCACCCACTCATCCGCTCAGGCTATGCCGACGGGCCGACAGGCCGACGGGCCGACGGATCACGGTGCCCCCCACGCACGCATCGACTGTGATAATCATGGACCGGTCTGAATAAGCACACGGGGGTGACGTGCTGTCGCGACAGTGCCGCCCGGCCCGTCGGCCGAGGCGGGCTGCCGCATGGACTGCGCCCCACGACGACGATCCGATTCCGTTGCGGCCTCAGGACCCCGGGCCGTCGCGGTCTCGCTCGTCGAGACTCCGAAAGGACGCACCTTGCAGATCAGAAGAGGTCCGACCCTGGCGCTGGCCGCCCTGACCGTCGGGCTGCTGACCGTCGCGATATCGACTCCCGCCCAGGCTGCTCCCGCGCAGACGGCCACCCCGCTGTCACTGCCGGGCGTGGCCGACGTGGTGTCGGCCGGTGACCGGGTCTTCGTCAGCGGTGGCTACTCCTCGACCGAGGTCGTGGTGACCAGCGCGACGGGCACGGTGGTCGGCACCCTGTCGGGGCTTCCCGGCCCCACCGACCTGCTGCTCAGCGCCGACCGGCAGACGCTCTACGTGGCGCTGCCCAGCGCCAACGCCATCGCCGCCTTCAACGCCGGTTCGCTTGTCGAGTCGGCCCGCTACGACACCGGCGCGGGGGAGTGCCCGTCGTCGCTCGCGTTGACCGGGCGGTACCTGTGGTTCGGTTACGGCTGTGACCAGTGGGGCGGCAACATCGGCCGGATCGACCTGGGCCGGCAACCGGCAGTGGTGAGCACCGGGGTGGCCACCGGTCAGGACTTCTACGACGCCCCGCTGCTGACCGCCGCCAGCCAGAATCGTTCGGTGCTGCTGGCCGGGCAGCCCGGGCTGAGCCCCGCGTCGGTGTACGCGTACACGATCGGCACCGGGGGCGCACTGAGCGCGCCCAGGGAGAACGACTTCATGGCGGTCGGCAGCAACCTGCAGGACGTCGCGCTCGACCCCACCGGCACCACCGTCTTCACGGCGTCCGGCGCCCCGTACGTGGTGCAGGCGTTCCCGTTCGCCGACATCAGCACCCCGTCCGTGACCTATCCCACCGGTGCGTACCCGAATGCGGTCGAGGTGTCCCGCGACGGCACGAGGATCGCCGGCGGGGCGGACGCCTCCTACGACCCGGACGTGTTCGTCTTCCGGGCCGACGGCACCGAGCTGGCCCACTTCGAGCTGAACGACGACCTCAGCCCGGGCGCGCTGGCCTGGGCGCCCAACGGAGCCCGGGTCTACGCGGTCTCCTACGACTGGACCGGGGACCACCCGGTCACCCTGCACGTTCTGCCCGTTCCGGCCGGCTGACCGGCCCGCCGACGGATGGTCGGCGTGCGCGGGGCCGGGCCAGACGGTCCGGCCCCGCCCGGGAGCGCGGGTTCCGTTCCAGTCAGCTCCGTCGGGGCACTAGCCTCACCAGAATGAACCACGGCTTCGACACGCTCGCGATCCACGCCGGTCAGGACCCCGAGGCGCGGACCGGCGCGGTGATTCCACCGATCTACCAGACCAGCACGTACGCCCAGGACGCCGTGGGCGCGCCCCGGCTCGGCTACGAGTACAGCCGCTCCGGCAACCCGACCCGGGACGCGCTCCAGGAGTGCCTGGCCGCGCTGGAGGGCGGGCCGGTGGGGCTCACCTTCGCCAGCGGCCTGGCGGCCGAGGACGCCCTGCTGCGGGCCGTCTGCCAGCCGGGCGACCACGTGGTGATCCCGGACGACGCCTACGGCGGCACGTACCGGCTGTTCGCCCGGGTCGCGCGGCGGTGGGGCCTGGAGTTCACCCCGGCGAAGGTCTCCGACCCGGCGGCGATCCGGGCCGCCGTGCAACCCGGCCGCACGAAGATCGTCTGGTTGGAGACGCCGACCAACCCGCTGCTGAGCATCGCCGACATCGCCGCCCTGGCCGCCGTGGCACACGACGCGGGCGCGCTGCTCGTGGTCGACAACACCTTCGCCTCGCCGTACCTGCAACAGCCGCTCGCGCTCGGCGCGGACGTGGTGGTGCACTCCACCACCAAGTACATCGGCGGGCACTCCGACGTGGTCGGTGGCGCGCTGGTCGTCGCGGACACCGCGCTCGGCGAGGAGTTGCGCTACCACCAGAACGCGATGGGCGCGATCAACGGCCCCTTCGACGCCTGGCTCACCCTGCGCGGCATCAAGACCCTCGGGGTACGCATGGACCGGCACTGCGACAACGCCGAGCGGCTCGCCGCGTACCTCGACGGGCACGCCAAGGTCGCCCAGGTGCTCTATCCGGGGCTGCCCTCACACCCCGGTCACGAGGTCGCCGCCAAGCAGATGAGCCGGTTCGGCGGCATGATCTCGTTCCGTGCCGCCGGTGGTGAGGAGCACGCGGTGGACATCTGCAACCGCGCCAAGCTCTTCGTGCTCGCCGAGTCGCTGGGCGGCGTGGAATCCCTGATCGAGCACCCGGGTCGGATGACACACGCAAGTGCTGCCGGCTCGCCGCTTGAAGTTCCCGGCGATCTCGTGCGACTGTCTGTCGGCATCGAGACGGTCGACGACCTACTCGCCGATCTGGAGCAGGCGCTGGGCTGACCGCTGGGGGAGGATGGCCGTGCAGGACATCATGGCGACCTGGGTCGGGGCGACCGCCAAGCAGATTGCCCGGGGCGTACGCCGAGGTGACGTCTCGGCGACCCAGGTCGTCGCCGACCACCTCGAATACATCTCCCGCGCCGACCGTGAGCTGGCCGCGTTCCGCGCCGTTCGCGGCGGTGAGGCGATCACCGAGGCGGAGAAGGTCGACGAGCAGGAGGACCTGGCCAATCTGCCACTGGCCGGGGTGCCCGTGGCGGTCAAGGAGAACACTCCGGTCGCCGGTCTGCCCACCTGGAACGGGTCGGCCGCCGCCCGCAGTGACGTGGCGGAGGCCGACCACGAGGTGGTGCGTCGGCTGCGCGGCGCCGGAGCGGTGATCCTCGGTGTGACGCGGATGCCGGAGTTGGGGCTGTGGGCCCTCACCGACGACGACAGCGCGGTGACCCGTAACCCGTGGGACAGCACGCGTACCCCCGGTGGTTCCTCCGGCGGCGCGGCCGCCGCGGTGGCCGCCGGGCTGGTGCCGATCGCGCACGCCAACGACGGTCTCGGCTCGATCCGGATCCCGGCGGCCTGTTGCGGGCTGGTCGGGCTCAAGCCCGGTCGGGGCGTGGTCCCCTGCCAGCTCGGCGCGGACGACTGGTTCGGCCTCACCGAGCACGGCGTGCTGACCAGCACGGTCGCCGACGCGGCGGTGGGTTTCTCGGTGCTCGCCGGCCGGCGTCCCGAGAAGCTGGTTCCGCCGCAGCGGCTGCGGGTGGGTGTCTCGCTGCGCTCCCCGGTGCGGGGTGTCGCAGCGGACGCGCCCAACCGGGACGCGGTCGCCGCCGCCGGTCGGCTCCTCGCCGCCGCCGGGCACGACACGGTGCCGGCCGATCCGGTCTATCCCACCGCGCTGGGCCTGCAGGGCATCGCCACCTGGTTCGCCGCCGCAGCCACCGACGTGCGGGCCGCCGGGTTGGACCGCCGTGGCCTGCAACGACGTACCCGGCGGCACGTCGCGCTGGGCGAGTGGGCGCAGCGTCGCGGCTACGTGCGGGAGGCCGACCGGGCCGCGTGGCGGCAACGGTCGGTCGACTTCTTCACCGACCACTCGGTCGACCTGCTGCTCACCCCGGCGCTGGCCAGCGCGCCACCGGAGGCGGCCCGCTGGTCCGATCGGTCCTGGCGGGCGAACATGACGGCCAACATCCGGTACGCCCCGTACGCCGCACCGTGGAACATCGCCGGTCTGCCGGCGATCGTGGTGCCGGTCGGCCGCCGCCCGGACGGTCTGCCGGTCGCCGTGCAGCTCGTCGGTCCGCCCGGCTCGGAACTGCTGCTGCTCGGGGTGGCCGGCCAGTTCGAGATGGCCGCGCCGTGGGCACGCCACGCCCCTGGTTATCCCCGGGTCGGTCTCGGGGCCCCGGAGGTCCAGTCCCTGGGCTGATCCACTCCGGTCCCTGGGCTGATCCACTCCGGTTCCTGGGCTGATCCACTCCGGTTCCTGGAAAACGCGCTGTCGAGGCGCGGTTGATAGCGCGATATCAGGGATGTCGAGTGGATCAGCGCGCCGGGCCGGGGCGGGGCAGCGGTCGAGGCCGGTGTCGCCGCAGGGGCCTCCGGAGGCGGGTGGCACGATCGAGGCATGACGGAACTGGTCGGTCTCGACGACGTGCGGGCTGCACGGGAACTGCTCGCCGGTGTCATCCGGACCACCCCGCTGGAGCCCTCCCGTCCGCTCAGCGCGGCGCTGGGCGGGCCGACCTGGCTCAAGTGCGAGAACGTGCAGCGCGCCGGCTCGTACAAGGTGCGCGGCGCGTACGTGCGGATCTCCCGGTTGTCGGCGGCGGAGCGGGAGCGCGGCGTGGTCGCGGCGAGCGCGGGCAACCACGCGCAGGGCGTGGCCCTCGCCGCGGGCCTGGTCGGCACGCGTGCCACCGTCTTCATGCCGGTCAACGCGCCGCTGCCGAAGGTGGCCGCGACCAAGGGGTACGGCGCGCAGGTCGAGTTCGCCGGCAACACCGTCGACGAGTCACTTGTCGCCGCGCACACCTACGCCGAGCGCACCGGAGCGGTGCTGATCCACCCGTTCGACCACCCGGACGTGATCGCCGGTCAGGGCACGGTCGCGCTGGAGATCCTCGAACAGTGCCCGGACGTGAAGACCATCATCACCGGGGTCGGCGGCGGCGGCCTCATCTCGGGCATGGCGGTCGCCGTGAAGGCGTTGCGACCCGACGTCCGGATCATCGGCGTCCAGGCGGCCGGCGCGGCGGCGTTTCCTCCCTCGCTGGTGGCCGGGGAGCCGGTCCGGCTGCCGGCGTTCTTCACCATCGCCGACGGCATCGCGGTCGGTCGGCCCGGTGAGATCACCTTCAACCATGTGCGCAAGCTCGTCGACGAGATCGTCACGGTTTCCGAGGAGGACATCTCCCGGGCGCTGTTGATGTTGCTGGAGCGCGGTAAGCAGGTCGTCGAGCCGGCCGGGGCGGTCGGCGTCGCCGCGCTGCTGGCCGGCGTGGTCGAGGTGGAGACGCCGGTGGTCGCGGTGCTCTCCGGTGGCAACATCGACCCGCTGCTGATGCTCCGGGTGATCGAGCACGGTCTGGCCGCCGCGGGCCGCTACCTGCGGGTGACCGTGCGCTGCTCGGACCGGCCGGGACAACTGGCGTCGCTGCTCAGTCAGATCGCCGAGCACCGGGCCAACGTGGTGGACGTGGAGCACCAGCGCGCCAACCCGCACCTCAGTCTCGGCGAGGTGGAGGTGGCGCTGTCGGTGGAGACCCGGGGCGTGGAGCACTCGGACACGCTGATCAGCGCGCTGCGGGCCAGCGGCTACCAGGTGGTCTTCGCCGCCGAGGCGTGACACCGGGTGGTGCCACGCCTCGCCGGCGGTGCGTCTGGGCCTCGGTGCAGCCGGCGACGTCAGCCGGAGAAGGGCTCGAAGCTGACCACTGTCACCTTGATGTCGGCGCCACTGGGTGCCGTGTAGGTGCAGGTCTGCCCGGGCCGACCGCCCAGGATCGCCTTGCCGAGCGCGGACTCGGGGCTGTAGACGGTCAGGTCGGTGGTGGCCGCGATCTCGCGCGAGCCGAGCAGGAAGGTCTCGGTGTCGGCGGTGTCGTCGTCGAAGTAGATCGTCACGACCATGCCGGGCGACACCGCGTCCGCGGATGGCGCCCCGCCGACCTTCGCGGTGCGCAGCAGCTCCTGCAGGTAGCGGATGCGTCCCTCGGCCTTGCCCTGCTCCTCGCGGGCGGCGTGGTAGCCGCCGTTCTCCCGCAGGTCGCCCTCCTCGCGCCGAGCGTTGATCTCGGCGGCGATCGCCGGGCGGTTGGCGATGTGCTCGTCGAGCTCGGCCTGGAGGCGGTCGTGCGCGTCCTGGGACAGCCAGGTGGCGGGCGCCTCGTTGCCAGTGGACACAGGCGTTCTCCTCAGTTGTGCGTGGCTGGCTGACAGGTGAACTACCAAGTTACCAGTGCGGTACGACACAGGGTGTCGGCCATTACCGCCAGTGTCCGGATCCAACACCGGCGGGTAGGCGCCCTCCGAGGCTGGTCGCTGAGGCTGTTTCGGCAGCTCAGGACGGGGGCCGACAGCGCAGGACCTCGCCGATGAACGGCCGCGCGGTGGTGGTCAGGCGGTGCCGGGTCGTGACGTGCCGATCGCCGGGCCGGGCGGTGACGGTGATCTGCTCACGGGCCACCTCGGCGCCCGCGTGGGTCCGGGCCCGCAGCACGCAGACCGCCGAGCCACCCGCCGGTACGGTCACCCGAAAGTCGACAAGCACCTGGGTGTCCGTGATGTCGGTGTACGTGATGACCTGGGCGTCGTAGACCGGGTCGCCGTACTGGCGGTAGAGCCGGAACGAGATCACGGTCAGCGTCGCCACGAGCGCCAGCAGCACCAGCGCGGCGAGCAGGCTGCGTCGGCGTTCGCCGCCAGAGGCCCGGCGACGGCCGTAGCGTCCGGCGGGAAAAACCGGAGCGCCGGGTGAAATTGTGGCGTGCGTCTCGGTCACCGGCGGGTATCTCCTGGCGTTGTTGTCGGCGGCATCGGCAAGAATGACAGAGTCCATCCTCCCACCCGGTCCAGCGGCAGGAATGGCAGGTCATCCCCTGCGGTGCTGGCCGGCGTCAGGGTGCGGTGAGCAACGATCCCGGCAGGTCAGCCGGTCGAGCCCGGTCGGGTCCACCGGCCGGCACAGACGAGGAGTGCCGAAGTTGGCAGAGCAGCTGCGACTCATGGCCGTGCACGCGCACCCCGACGACGAGTCGAGCAAGGGTGCGGCGACCATGGCCAAGTACGTCGCCGAGGGCGTGGACGTCCTGGTCGTGACGTGCACCGGTGGGGAGCGCGGCAGCGTGCTCAACCCCAAGCTCGACCGTCCCGATGTCTGGGCCAACATCGGCGAGATCCGCCGCGCCGAGATGGACGCCGCCCGGGCGATCCTCGGCGTCGAGCAGGCCTGGCTCGGCTTCGTCGACTCCGGGCTGCCCGAGGGTGACCCGCTGCCGCCGCTGCCCGAGGGCTGTTTCGCCCTGCAGGACGTCGAGGTGGCCGCCGGCCCACTGGTGCGGCTGATGCGCGAGTTCCGTCCGCACGTGGTGACCACGTACGACGAGGAGGGTGGCTACCCGCACCCGGACCACATCATGTGCCACAAGGTGAGCGTGGCCGCGTTCGAGGCCGCCGGTGACCCGGAGCGCTACCCGGAACTGGGCGCGCCCTGGCAGCCGTCGAAGCTCTACTACGACATCGGCTTCTCCAAGGCCAAGATCATGGCGTTGCACGAGGGCATGCTGGCCGCGGGCAAGGAGTCGCCCTACGAGGAGTGGATCAAGCGCTGGGAGGACCGGCCCGACAAGGGTCCACGGATCACCACGCGGGTGGAGTGCTCCGAGTTCTTCCCCGTCCGCGACGACGCGCTGCGCGCCCACGCGACCCAGGTCGACCCGGACGGCTTCTGGTTCCACGTGCCGATGGAGTTGCAGCGCCGCGCCTGGCCGACCGAGGACTTCGAGCTGGCCCGATCAATTGTCGACAGCCCGCTGCCCGAGTCCGATCTCTTCGCGGGGGTGCGGGAGACGGCGCACGCGCGCTGATTCCGGGCAGAGCTACCCTGGTTACCAACCGCACATCGGAGGAACGCCATGCTGACCGCTGCCCAGGTGCTCGCGGAGAACAACTTCGGAGACACCCGCACGGGTGGTCTGGCCGGGCCGATGGGCCTGTTCCTCATCCTGCTGCTGGCCGCCGCGACCATCCTGCTGATCCGCAACATGAACGCCCGGCTGCGCCGCCTGCCGGACCGGTTCCCGCAGCAGGCGACGCCGTCCGACCCGACCAGGGTCGACGCTTCAGTCGTCGATCCGACAGACGGGACCACCGGGCGTGATTCATCCGCCACCGGTCCCAATGGGCACCAGCAGCACCGGAACGGGTAGCCAGCGCGTGAATCACGCCGAACCGGGTGGTCGCCCCCTGTTGCGACCACCCGGTTTGGCTTAGCCTTCCGCCGGGGGACCAAAAGTCTCCGAGCCGTGTGCGGGAGGGGGCGCCGATGACACGCACAGCACCGGCCGCCCGCCGTACCGTCGGTCGGTCGACTGACGGGGGAGGTCGATGACCTCCGGTCCGGCCGGCTGCTCGTCTGACCGGCTCGGGGTGCGGGGCACACCGGGCCGTCTGCTCGTGCTCACCGCCGCCGTCACCCTGACCGCCCTGGCCGCCTCCGCGGTGGGGTTGACCCTTCCCGCCCGGCTGCCGGCCGACGATCCCCTCGGCGGGCCGGCCCGATTCGGCATCGCGGTCGCCGTCCTCGCGCTCGCCCAGCTCGCCCGGCTGCGCTTCCGGTCGTCGGCGGGCATGGTCAGCATCACCTGGGGCGAGGCGGCGTTGATCGTCTGCCTCCATCTGACGCCGGCCGGCTGGCTGCCGTCCGCCACGCTGCTCGGCACCGGCCTGGCCTGGACGATTCTCTCCCTGCACAACGACCGCCGTCCGGCCCTCGATGTCCTCCGGATCGCCGCGTCGCTGGCCGCCGCGACGGCACTGGCCGCCTCCGTGGCCACCGCGCTCGGGCGGCCGTTGCTCGCCCCGCCCACCCCGATGCTGGCGTCGGCCGTGATCGCCGGCTCGGTGACCTACCTCCTGGTGACCGCCTGGCTGGGTGGGGTGACGCTCGGCCTGCGGCACGGGCTGCCGATCGGGCCGCCACTGCTCGCCGCGCTGCGCGGCAAACTGCTGATGTTCGTCGGCAACGTCGCGGTCGGCCTCGTCGTCGTCGCCCTGATGGAGCTCGACCCCCGGTGGTTGCTGCTGCTCCCACCGCTGCTGTGGCTGCTGCAACAGACCTACCGCTACCGGCTGCGCTCCGATCAGGAGCATCGCACCTGGCGAGCCTTCGCCGAAGCCACCGCGGCTCTCAACCAGCTCGACGAACGAGGTGTGGCGAGTGCGGCGGTCACCGGCGCGCTGACGCTGTTCAACGCCGAACTGGTGGACGTCGACGTCGCTCGGACCGACGGCCGGTGGCACCGGTACCGGGGAGACGCCACCGGCCAGTTCGTCGACCGGGAGACGGACCCGCCAGACCGGTCCGAGCTGGACGAACACGAGCTGAGTCGGGCACTGTCGGTGGGTGCCGCGCCGGTGGGTCGGCTGCGGGTCCGGTTCCCGCGATCTGCTCCGCCCAACGCCCGGGAACGCGATGCGGTGGCCGCGTTCGGTGACGCGCTCGCCGCCGCGCTGCACGACGCCGCGACCCACCGGGAGCTGCGGCTGGTCACCGCCCGTTCGTCGTACGAGGCGGTGCACGACCCGCTGACCGGGCTGGCGAACCGGGCGGCGATGCTCGGCAAGGGCGATCAGTCGCTGCGACAACTCGCCCACGATCACCCGGTGGCGCTGCTGCTGCTGGACATCAACCAGTTCAAGGAAGTCAACGACACCCTCGGTCACGCCGCCGGCGACCAGTTGCTGCGACTGACCGCGAACCGGCTCAGTGCGCTGGCCCGCCCCGGTGACCTGCTCGGCCGCCTCGGCGGCGACGAGTTCGCTCTGCTGCTCACCGCGGTGCCGGTGCTCGGGGACCGGGCCGCCCCGATGGCGCACGCACTGCGGCAGGCCCGCGAGATCGCCGAACGACTGGCCGCGCCGACCGAGGTGGCCGGCGTCCGGATGTCGATCGAGGTTTCCGTCGGGGTGGTGGTGGCCGACGCCGGCACCGCAGACCTGACCGAGCTGCTGCGCCGGGCCGACATCGCCATGTACCAGGCCAAGGAGGGCGGCGGCAACGTCGCTGCATACGACGGCACCCGCGACGCGGCAAGCACCGACCAGCTTGCCCTGCTGGCCGAGTTACGCGAGGCGCTGAAGGTCGACGACCAGTTGGTGCTGGCGTTGCAACCGGCTGTCGACCTGGCCACCGGTGCGCCCACCGGGGTGGAGGCGCTGATCCGCTGGCAGCATCCCCGGCGCGGATGGCTGGGTCCGGCCGACTTCATCCGGCCCGTGGAAAACAGCGAGCAGCTCGGCACCTTCACCCGCTACGTGCTCGACAAAGCTCTCGGCGTGGCCGCGAGTTGGGCCCGGGACGGGCTCGACGTCCCGATCTCGGTCAACCTGTCGGCGCGCAGCCTGCTCGATCCCCGGTTGCCGGCGGAGATCGCCGAGGTGTTGCGCCGACATCAGGTGCCACCGCACCGGCTGGTCCTGGAGATCACCGAGACGGTGGTGATGAGTGAACTGGAGATCATCGACGAGGTGCTGGCCACGCTCCGGTCGATGGGCGTGCAGCTCGCCGTCGACGATTTCGGGACCGGCTTCTCATCGCTGACCTTCCTCACCCGGATCGCGGTGGACGAGCTGAAGGTGGACCGCTCGTTCGTGATCCGGATGACGGACTCGCCGGAGGCCGCCGCGATCGTACGGACGACTGTGGGGCTCGCCCACGAGTTGGGGCTGCGCGTGGTCGCCGAGGGGGTGGAGACTGCCGAGCAGCGGCTGGCCCTGGCCGAGCTGGGCTGCACCTCGGCGCAGGGTTACCACTTCTTCAAGCCGATGCCGGCCGACAAGATCGGCGCGGTGCTCGGGTCGCTGCGCGACTCGGCGGAGTCGAACGTGTTCCGGCTGCGCGCCGACGGCGCCTCCTGACCGTCGCCGGCTCGGCGATCCCGACTCGACGTTCGAGCTGCGCCAGCATGCCGACAACCCGGTCGACTGGTGGCCCTGGTCGGACGAGGCGCTGCTCGAGCACCGACAGCTCTTCCGCCTGCATGCCCGTCTCCCACTCCCGGAAAGTACCGACTACCGGGACCGAGGAAGAAGCCACGCCGACGGCGTGAAGCCTTGGCGTGAGCGGCTGGAAGTCGTGGAGCCGGCTCTCTGGTACGACGTCCCCCTAGCTCCTCCAGCACGCCGCCAACCCGGTGGAGTGGTGGCCGTGGGGAAGATGCCCTTGGCAGAAGACAGACGACGAGACGTACCGGTTCTGATCAGTATGAGGTCTTCGTCTTGCCACTGGTGCTCGTGGGCATGGACAACCAGTGGCGCGCCTGCTGGGACGACACCGGGGAGGCGTCAGCCGATCACACGTGCAGCAGCTCCCACATGACCGTCACCGGCAGGGCCGGATGGGCGCAGGCCGCGCGGAGCACGTCCCGCTCGACGTTGCCCCGGGCCAGCGCCGCCAGCGTCGCCGGCCGGGTGTTCTCGTGCTCGGCGATGGCGAGCCGGGTGACGTGGTCGGCCCCGTCGAGTAGTCGGTCCAGCAGCTCTCCCGAGGCGTTCCAGTTCCGCGCCAGCCGGTGGGGCTTGGCGGGCAACCGGTCGAGAACGTCGCGCGGGGTCCGCCCGTTGGCCGCCAGCGCTTCGCCGACGCCCTTGACGGGCACCGCGGCGAGTCGGCGCAGTATCTCGGGATACGAGCAGTGCCGGGCGAGCCGGCGGCGGACCATGGGGTCCCGATCGTCGGCCAGGAGAGCGGCGGTCTCCTCCGACAGCTGCCAGTTGGCGGTGGCAGCGGCGCGTACGCGCGCCGAGCGTGAACCCGCGCACTGCGCAAGAAGGGTCTGGAGTGCCTCTTCCGCCTTCTCGACCGGCCACTCGGGCGGACCTGGTTCGCAGCCGGACTTGAACTTGCCGATCAGGTCCTCGATCTGTTCGACGGAGAGCCGGTCGGCATCGGCCTCCAACCGCGCCAGGCTGGGCAGCGGTCGGGAGGCGTCGGTCGTGAAGCGTTGGACGGCCGTACGGGCCACCGTGTCGTCCACATCGCGGGTCAGTGCCGTCAGGCTCTCCGTCGACGTGGCGGAGTTCAGCGCGACCGCGCGGCGGACCTCGGGGTCGGCGTCGCGGGCGAGAACCGTCAGCACCGGGCTGGTCAGGCGCTCCGACCAGGCCAGCGCACGACGTACGGCGACGACCGGATCGTCGGCCAGTGCCAGCATCGCCGCCGGAGACAGGCGTCCCACCCGTGCGACCTCCGCGCGGGCCTCCTGGTCGGGGCTGGCAGCCAGCTCCTCACCCAGCCAGTCTCCGGTCTGTGGGACGGCGTATGCCCGGATGGCGGGGACCCTGTCGTGCACAAGGATCTCGGCGATCTCGGCGGACAGTTCACGTTGACCAATCCCGTCACGTACGGTCGGGTCGGGGTCGCGGGCCAGCGTGGCCTGGAGTTCCGGGCTGAGGTCGACGAGGCACGCCACGGACCGCCGTACCTCGGGGTGGGGATCGTCGGCGAGGGCGGCCACGATCTCGGGTGGGCAGGCCTTGATCCAGGGAACCTCGCACCGCACCAGGTGGTCGGATGAGGCGGCCAGGGCCACGACCGCGTCGCGCGGGAAGTCGCCTTCCAGTGCGAGCCGTTGCAGCAGATGCGGATCGCCGGTCTCGGTTGTCACCGCCACCAGCGCCGCGGCGACCTCCGGCATCTCCTCAGCCAGGTCCGAGATCGACCCGTAGAGGCGCTCGGCGAGTACGAGCCGTGGCAGCCGACCACCGTCCCGAACCAGGGCGAGCAGGATGTCGGTCGGCGCGGCCGGGTTCACCGCGAGCCCGGCCAGCCGGTTCTGGGCGCGGGTGTTGGCGGGGCCGGGTAGTTCGAGCCGCCAGCGCGCGCCCTCACAGCAGCCGGTCCGGATCACCTCGGGCTGCGCCCAATCCGCAGTCTCGGACATCCGAGCACCCTAGCGGCACCACAACGGACTGGGCGCCCTGTCTGTGTGGCGGGCTGGAATCGTGAGTCGGCTTGGCGACGCCACCTCCCCGTACCTTCTCCAGCACGCCGACAACCCGGTCGACTGGTGGCCCTGGTCGGACGAGGCGTTCGCCGAGGCGAGACGGCGGGACGTCCCGGTGCTCATCTCGGTGGGCTACGCGGCGTGTCACTGGTGCCAGTGAACTCGTCAACCTCGTAGTGGGGTCTGGGCTGACGTCAGGGGTGGGCAGATGCCGGCGGCAGCGAGTCATATTTTGTTGTGTTCGAGTTCTTTTGAGTGACACTCAACAAGTTGCGAGGTGCCGAGGTGCCGAGGGATGTTGTCGCGTCTGATTAAATCTCGTCAGAGCGCGACAACTAGCACCCGCTCATCGGCTCAGGCAGGCAGCCTCGACCCCATGCCACGTGGGCGCCCATCACGGCAGACGATCTATGACCGGCTCGAGGAGGCGATCACGGACCTCCGGACGCGCATGGGAGGACTTCCGAGCCCTCGATGGCAATGGCCGTATGGGCCGGCTTCTCCTCAACCTTCTCTTGGTTCGGCTCGGGTATCCACCGGCGATCGTGTTCAAGAATGAGCGCGCAAAGTACCTCGACGCGATGCGTAAGGCGGACAAGGGTGACTATGGTCCGATGGGTGAACTCGTCGCCCGCGCTGTCACCAACAACCTCTACCGGTTCGTCGTACCTGCTGTGGCCGGCCCATCCCGCCTGGTTCCGCTAGCGAGCCTGGTCGATGAGAAGGGGGGCGTCACGGCTGTCGCGCTGCGTGCTGCAGCCGAGCGTGGACGCCTTCGGGCACAGAAGTCTGACAGTGGAATCTGGCTGAGTTCGCGGAAGTGGCTCGACGACTATCTGAAGAACAGGCACAAGCGCGCCGATAAGGTCACGAAGCAGGCCCACTTGCCTGCCGGACTTGGCGGCTGAGCGCCACGAGGGCCCATGAATGATCTTCACTGGAGAGTGACCGAGCCTAGGTGCCGACGCATCCTTGCTCCATAGCTCCCAAGGCGGTTGGAGGCCCGGAGCGGATCGGTCGACGCCCGCCAGCTCGGGCAGTATGGCGAACTGAGTCCTCAAGCTGCCTGTGAGAGGGTTGGGTCATGGCCAATCGTCTTGCCTGGGCGACGTCGCCCTACCTTCAGCAACACAAGGACAACCCGGTGGATTGGTGGCCTTGGGGGGACGACGCCTTCGAAGAAGCCAAGCGACGAGACGTTCCAGTCTTGATCAGCGTGGGTTATTCGAGTTGTCATTGGTGTCATGTCATGGCCCACGAGTCGTTCGAGAACGAGCAGGTCGCGGCCCTGTTGAACGACAACTTCGTGTCGATCAAGGTGGATCGTGAGGAGCGCCCGGACGTGGACGCGGTCTACCTGACCGCGACCCAGGCGATGACCGGCCAGGGCGGCTGGCCAATGACAGTCTTCGCCGCCCCGGACGGCACCCCGTTCTTCTGCGGCACCTACTTCCCGCGCCCGAACTTCACGCAGTTGCTCCAGTCGATCACCACCGCCTGGCGGGAGCAGCGCGAGGCGGTGGTGCGCCAGGGCGCCGCAATGGTCGAGGCGATCGGTGGCGCACAGGCCGTGGGCGGCCCCACCGCCCCGCTGGACGCGCCGCTGCTCGACGCCGCGGCCGGCAGGCTGGCCAGCGAGTACGACGCGACGAACGGAGGCTTCGGCGGCGCCCCGAAGTTCCCACCGCACATGAACCTGCTCTTCCTGCTGCGCCACCACCAGCGCACCGGCGACCCGCGCAGCCTGGAGATGACCCGGCACACCGCCGAGGCGATGGCCCGCGGTGGCATCTACGACCAGCTCGCCGGCGGCTTCGCCCGCTACTCGGTGGACGAGCACTGGACGGTGCCGCACTTCGAGAAGATGCTCTACGACAACGCGCTGCTGCTGCGGGTCTACACCCAGCTGTGGCGGCTCACCGGTGACCCGCTGGCCCGCCGGGTGGCCCGGGACACCGCCCGCTTCCTCGCCGACGAGCTGCACCGGCCGGGGGAGGGCTTCCTGTCCGCGCTGGACGCCGACACCGAGGGCGTCGAGGGGCTCACCTACGCCTGGACACCCGCGCAGCTCGTCGAGGCGCTGGGCGAGGAGGACGGCCGTTGGGCCGCCGACCTCTTCGCCGTAACCGACGACGGCACCTTCGAACACGGCATGAGTGTGCTCAAGCTCGCCCGGGACGTCGACGACGCCGCACCCGAGGTGCGGGCCCGCTGGCAACAGGTGGTCGGGCGGCTCCTCAGTGCCCGGGACAGCCGCCCGCAGCCGGCCCGCGACGACAAGGTGGTGGCCGCCTGGAACGGCCTGGCGATCACCGCCATCGTCGAGTTCCTCCAGGTGGCCGCGTTGTACGCGTCCCCGCAGGACGAGGACGCGAACCTGATGGACGGCGTGACGATCGTCGCCGACGGCGCGATGCGCGACGCCGCCGAACACCTGGCAGGAGTGCACCTGGTGGACGGCCGCCTGCGCCGGGTCTCCCGGGACGGCACGGTCGGCGAGCCGGCCGGTGTCCTGGAGGACTACGGCTGTGTGGCGGAGGCCTTCTGCGCGCTGCACCAGCTCACCGGCGAGGGACGCTGGCTCACGCTGGCCGGCGAGCTGCTGGACACCGCGCTGGCGCGCTTCGCCGCACCCGGTGGCGCCTTCTACGACACCGCCGACGACGCGGAACGGCTGGTCGCCCGGCCCGCTGACCCGACCGACAACGCCACCCCGTCCGGGCGGTCGGCACTGGTCGCCGGGCTGGTCGCGTACTCGGCGCTGAGCGGGGAGCCGCGCTACCGGGAGGCCGCCGAGGCGGCGCTCGCCACCGTCGCGCCGATCGTCGGGCAGCACCCCCGGTTCACCGGGTACGCGGCAACGGTCGGTGAGGCGTTGCTCTCCGGGCCGTACGAGATCGCCGTGGTGACCGACGACCCGGCGGGTGATCCCCTGGTGGCCGCGGCCCACCGGCACGCCCCGCCCGGGGCGGTGGTCGTCGCCGGGCAACCGGACCAGTCCGGGGTGCCGCTGCTCGCGGACCGTCCGCTTGTCGACGGGCGGTCCGCCGCGTACGTCTGCCGGGGGTTCGTCTGCCAACGGCCGGTCACCTCCGTCGAGGAGCTGGTCGCCGAGCTCGGCTGAGCGCACCGTAGTTGCCCACGCCGCACGCCGGGCGCCCGCCGCGGCGCTTCCGGGGCGGGTCGCCGGCCCACCGGGTGGGCGTGCCGAGGCCCCGGATAGGCTGGCCGCGCTATGGATTCCCGTACCGGTCTGCCTGTTGTCGGCATGGTGGGTGGCGGCCAGTTGGCCCGGATGACCCACCAGGCCGCGATCGCCCTCGGCCAGTCACTGCGTGTGCTCGCGACCGCCCCCGACGACGGCGCGGCGTTGGTCGCCGCCGACGTCCAGTACGGCGACCACACCGACCTGGCCGCCCTGCGCACCTTCGCCAAGGGCTGTGATGTGGTCACCTTCGACCACGAGCACGTGCCCTCCGAGCACATCCGCACGCTGACGGCGGAAGGGGTGACCCTCTATCCGCCGGCGGACGCGCTGCTGCACGCCCAGGACAAGCAGGTCATGCGGGAACGCCTGACCGAGCTGGGCGCGCCCAACCCGGCGTGGCGGCCGGTCGATGAGCCCGCCGACCTCGTCGGTTTCGGCGAGCAGGTCGGCTGGCCGGTGGTGCTGAAGGCGGCGCGCGGTGGCTACGACGGCCGGGGCGTGTGGATGGTCGACGACGCCACCCAGGCCACCGAGCTGGCCGCGACGCTGCTCGCCGGCGGCACCCGGCTGATCGTCGAGGAGCGGGTGCCGTTGCGCCGGGAGCTGGCCGTGCAGGTCGCCCGGTCGCCGTTCGGTCAGGTGGCCGCGTACCCGGTGGTGGAGACGGTGCAGTCCGACGGCATCAACGTGGAGGTGCTGGCCCCGGCTCCCGGCCTGGACGAGGAGCTGGCGGTCTCCGCCCAGCAACTCGCCATCGACCTGGCCACCGCGCTCGGGGTGATCGGCCTGCTGGCCGTGGAGCTGTTCGAGGTGCGCGACGACGCCGGCCGGCCCGCGATCGTGGTCAACGAACTGGCGATGCGCCCGCACAACTCCGGGCACTGGACCATCGAGGGTTCCCGGACCTCGCAGTTCGAGCAGCACCTGCGGGCGGTGCTGGACTACCCGATGGGCGACACCTCGCTGACCGCGCCGGTGGTGGTGATGGCGAACGTGCTCGGTGGAGAGCCGGGCGGCATGTCGATCGACGAGCGGCTGCACCACCTCTTCGCCGCCGAGCCCGGCGCCAAGGTGCACCTCTACGGCAAGCAGGTGCGACCGGGCCGCAAGGTCGGGCACGTCACGGTGCTCGGCGACGACCTGGACGACGTACGGGCGCGGGCCGCGCGGGCCGCCCGCTGGTTGCGCGAGGGGCACGAGTGAGCCCTACGGTCGAGAAGGAGACCTCGGTGAGCACGGTCGGCTTGATCATGGGTAGCGACTCGGACTGGCCGACCATGCGCGCCGCCGCCGAGGTGTTGGACGACTTCGGCGTGGCGTACGAGGTGCGGGTCATCTCGGCGCACCGCACTCCGGTGACGATGATCGAGTACGGCCGGGACGCCGCCGACCGGGGCCTCAAGGTGATCATCGCCGGGGCTGGCGGTGCTGCCGCCTTGCCGGGCATGGTCGCCTCGGTGACGCCGCTGCCGGTGATCGGTGTGCCGGTGCCGCTGAAGCACCTCGACGGCATGGACTCGCTGCTGTCCATCGTGCAGATGCCGGCCGGGATCCCGGTCGCCACCGTGTCGATCGGCAACGCCCGCAACGCGGGCCTGCTCGCCGTACGGATCCTCGGCGCCCACGACGAGGCCCTGCGCGCGGCGATGACGACCTACCAGCAGGACCTGGAGAAGCTGGTGGCAGACAAGGAGTCCGCCCTCCAGGCAACCCTGCCCTAGCCGTACCCCCGCGATCTTGCACTTTCGGTCGTTGCTTCGTGGCTTTTGCGCCTTATGTCGCGACAGAAAGTGCAAGATCGCGCGAGGTCGCTCCGCGAACCCCGGCCCACTCACCCACGCCGCAGGGACCCTCTGATCTACCTCATGCCGCGCAGGGCGGTCTGGAGGCGTTCCTGGGCGCGGCGGCGGCGCTCGTTACTCGCGCCGAGCACGAGTAGCAGGATGCCCACCGGGATGAGCGCCAGCCACGGGCCGAGGCTCACCAGCGCGTGGATCGCGGCGATCGCCGTGACCGATGCGCCGACGATCACCGGTGCCTGCTGCCGGCTGGACGAGCCGAAGATCAACACCGCGACCGCGCCGAGCAGCAGTAGCATCTGCCGTACCGTGCTGGACTCGGTGGCCAGCACGATGGCCAGCGTCGGTACGAAGGCGGCGACCAGCGCCGGCCCGTACGCCACCCAACTGCTCAGGTCCGGTCGGTGGCGCAGCTCCAGGACGCCGACGAGCAGGGCCAGCGCGGCGAACGGCAGCGTGTACGCCTCGGGCAGCGCCACGTCGGCGACCCGCATCAGGATCCACCACGCGGTGATCTCGCAGATCACCACGGCCCAGAACAGGATCCGGCGTTCCACCGGCCGACGGCCGGGCCGGGTTGCCGCCACGCCGAGGACCGCACCCCAGGCGGCCAGCAGGGCGGCGATGTGTCGGGGCGAGTCGAAGGCGAGGGCCAAGGCGATGAGCGCGGCGGCGTAACCGGTCCACTCTACGGTGGACGCCTCCCGCTGTGCCTCGGGACGGCGCAGCCGGGGCAGGGTCGCGGCGAGCACCTGCAGGACCGCCCCGACCGCGAGCACCCCGAACGCGGACCAGACCGCCGCCAGCCCGGCGACCAGGCCGGCGGTGAGGACGAAAAGCTGCGCCATGAGCGAGGCGAAGAGCCAACCGAGGATGCGCGCCCGCTGGGTGGTGCCGAACACCGCCCCCACCGCCCCCACCGCGACAGCGCTGCCGAGGGTGAACAGGGTCAACTTTCGATCGGCCAGACTGCCGGCGAGTCCGGCGCTGCCGCCGGCCAGACCGATGACGAACACCAGCACCCGGGCCAGCCGCAGCGAGCGGGCACGCTCGGCCAGCGGCGGCGGTGGGGTCAGCGCGAGGCCGAGCATCGCGATGGTGAAGACGGAGAGCGCGGCGACCGTGCTGGCGGGCCAGCCCCGACCCAACGCGATGGGTGCGATCAGCAGGGTGACGGCTGCCCCGGGCAGCACCACCGGCACGGCCCGGGACCGCCGCCCGCCGCTGAACCCGGTGGCGGCCAGTGCGGCGGTCGCGGTGAGCAGCAGCGCCGTCAGCACGTGCGTCGGGTTGACCACGTCCGGCGGCGGGGTGAGCAGCTCCGGCGGCGGACCCTGCCAGATCCGGGTCAGGGTGCGGTGGGGCTCGACCAGCGCGGTGACCAGCGCCGGTGCGATCGAGGCGAGAGCCAGGGCGGTCGGCAGGGCCGCCGCGGCCAGTGCACCCGCGGCCGGGTTGACCCGCCACCGGCGTCGTTCCGGGTCATCGGGCAGTCGCCGGAGCGCGCCGTCGAGCCGTACCGCCCAGCGCCGGACCGGCTGGGCGGAGCCGGTGGGCGGCACGGTGGCCGCTCGGATCAGCTCGGCCAGCACACCGAGCAGCGCGGCGGCAGCCGCGTAGACGCCTGCGGGAAGGCCGGTGGGGATGGCGGCGAGGGCGCTGATGCTGGCCCCGCCGACCACCGCGACGCTGACCCAGGGCAGATATTGCGGGACCTGGCGGCGGACCGCGGCCACGGCGGCGAGGCCGAGGCTGGACGCGGCCAGCGCGGCGGTCAGCACCACCTGCGCCGAGTTCTCGAATTCGGCGGCCAGTGCCGCCACCGCGCCGGGGAGGGCCAGCAGCGCCGCACCGATCGCCGCGCCACCGATCTGCACCAGGTGCGGCGGCATCCCCTCGGTGTCGATGTCGGCCACCTGTGGGCCGGCCAGGACGCGTGCCAGCGTCGCCACCACCACGCCGATCAGCGCAATGCTGCCCAGGGCCAGTGCGGTCGTCCAGGGCTGGACCAGGCCGGCTCCGGCGGCGTGCAGCGCGACCACTCCGGCCACGGTCGCCCGGGACAGCCCGGCGCGCGCCTCCTCGCTGGCTGCCGCCGCCATCCCGTAGACGGTGGCGACAGTTGCGCCGACCAGGACCGGCGACCACCAGGCCAGATCGAACGCGGCCGGCGCGCCGATCGTGGCGAGCACCACGGCCGCGCCGGACACGTCCCACCGCCAGGGCGGCGGGAGCAGGATGCCGGCGGCGAGGGCCAGCAGCACCAACGCGACAGGCGCCTGCCAGGTGGCTCCGCCAACGGGCGCGGCCGGCCAGCCGCTCAGGTCGCCCTGCCAGATCGGGCCGGGGGTGGCCAGCACACCGACCCCACCGCGAATCGCCGACCAGCCGGCGAGTACGCCGATGAGGAGACCGCCGGCGGCGAGGCCGAGGATTGGTCCGCGTCGCCACTCCTCCGGCATGGTGCGTGCTCCCACGGCGACCACCAGGACCAGTGCGGCGGCCATCGCCAACTGCCCGCCCGGGGCGAGTACCGCCCCGATCCGTACCAGCGTGGCGATCAGGGCGGTGGTGACCGCCGCGGCGGCCAGGTCCGAGCCGTCGAGGGTGAGGTCGGCGCGACGGCCAGCGTCGATGGATGGGGCCAGGAACAGCAGCACTGCGGCGACCAGCAGCAATGCGCCCACCCAGGCGTCGGCGACGGTCGCCCCGGGCGCTCCGAACGCGGCGGCGGTGATCAGCAACGCGCCCAGCCCGGTGCCGACCGACAGCGGTGCGGGGATGCGGCGCTGGGAGACCTGCACGACGGCGGCGTAGCCGAGGGTCACGCAGACCGCCAGGAAGCTGGCCGCCAGCACCGGGACGGTCACCTCGCGGAGGCTGGCCGGGGTGAGGGTCGGCTCGGTGGGCACGGTGGCCGCCACGAACGCGGCCACCGCCCCGGGCAGCGCGAACGCAGCCCCTCCGGCGGCCCAGGCGGTGACCGTGTCGGAGGCGGCCGAGGCGATCCGGATCCGGGGTGCCAGCGCGACAAGCGTGCCGGCCGTGAACAGGGTGAGCAGGACCGCTGCGGTGAGTGCGGGGCGCGACAGGCTGGCACCGGCGCCGAGCAGGCCCACCACGGCCGCTCCGATGGCGTGCGCCGCCGCCGCCCGGTCGGTGCGGGCGGAGAGCCCGATGACCCCGATGCCGATCGCGGTGATCACCATCGGCCAGGGTGCCGCGGCCCAACCGAGACCGAGCGAGGCCGGTATGGCGAGCGCGGTCAGCGCCGCGCCGGCGACCGCGAACTCCCGGCGGATCTCCGCCGGCAGGGCCAGCACCGCCGCGATGGTGAGCAGGAGGGCGGCACCCGCGAGCTGCCAGGTGGTCGGCCCGACCGCGGCGGCCAGCGCGGCCGGATACCGGTCGAGGTCGGCATCCCAGGCGGGCAGTGCCGCCCGGACCGGCGCCAACCCGGCGCGTAGCGCGCCACCGGCGACCACCAGCCCGCTGACGGTCAGCGCCACCGCCGAGGCGAGCTGCGGGCCGCGTCGGGCCGCCTCGGGGACCACGCGCACGGCCAGCCCGGTCACCGTGATGACCGCAGCGATCAGCAGCAGCGCGCGGCCCGGGAAGGCCACCGAGGCGATGCGACTCAGCGCGCCGATCACGGCCAGCGTGACGATGCCCGCCGCGACGTCGGGCAGCGGCGCGCGACGCAGCACCAGCGCGCCGGCCAGCCCGATCGTGGCGGCCAGCAGCAGCACCACCCCGGCGCCGGTCGCGGTCGGCACGGTCTGTGCCCGGAGCAGGGCGGTGACCGCGTACGCCAGGGCGACCGCGACCGCCACCGCGTGCAGCACCCAGGTCAGCTCGCCCAGCCCGGGGACCGGGCGGCTCGGCCCGGTGTCGGCCGAACCCGCGCTGGCGTCGATCAGCTCGGCAACCTCCTCCGCATCGCTCTCCGGCCGGGTCTCGACGCCGCGTTGGCGGGGCGCCGAGGTGGTGTCCGACGGTGGCAGATCCTGCCGGACGGGGCGTTCCAGGGCCACGCCGGAGCGGGCCAGCCAGAGGTCGACGAGGGCGACCAGGGCCAGCACCAGCGCCCAACCACCCGGGCCGGTGATCTGGTCGTACGCCAACAGCGGCAGCACCGGCTGCGCGGCGAGCACGGTGGCGAAGCGAGGTGCGCGTAGACCGGTCCAGCCGGCGTACCCGAAGGCGACTCCCGCGGTGACCGCGAAGAGCACCCCGCCGAAGACGGTGCCGGAGGCGCCGCCCGCGCCGATCCGGTCCACGGCCCAGAGGGCGTTGCCGGCGAGCGGCACCAGCAGCAGGCCGACCGCGGCGATGGTCTCGGCGGTGGAGGTGAGCCCACGCCGGGCCAGCACCGGTGGGGCGAGCAGCATCAGCACCGTCGCCAGGAGCAGGATGCCGAGCCGGGCCAGCGCGTCCATCGAGCTGGTGGCGACGGCGGCGAAGACCACCGCGGCCACCGCGAGCAGCAACGCGCCCAGCCCGAGGGGGATGTTCTGCACTTCGCGCGACGAGGCTTCCGGGGGGTGCGCCGGGTCGTCCGCGTCCAGCCAGCTCGGCCTCGGTGGAGGCGGCGGCGCGTCCTCGGGGGCGGACGGGGTGCCCTGCCGGGGGACCCGGGGCGGCACCGAGGCGCCGGCGGCCGATGGGCGCCGGCCGGGGCGGCGGCGGAGCACGCGGCGCGGCCGGGTGGCCTGCTTGAGCCGCTCCTCTCCGGCGTGGGCGAGGATGTCCCGCTGGAAGAGCGCGGCCTGCATCTTCGCGGCGATCTGCCGCTGCTCGCTGGCGATGGCGGCGTCGCGCCGCTTCATCTCCGCGATCGAACGCTCGATGTCCGCCAGGTGCTCGACCCACTGCGGCTGGTCAGCCCCGCAGTGTGGGCAGTGGACGGCCGGTTTGATCTCCCGGCCGCACGAGGAGCATTGAAAGTTCGCCACGACACCCCTCCACCCGCACTGTGGACTCCCACTGTCGCAGCATGCCCAAAGCTGGCCCGGATTTCGACTCTTGTCGGCGGGTCCGGGGCAAACAACGACACCGGCCGGCCACCGATACGTTCGATGGCCGGCCGGTGGGGTGCTCCGATCAGGGGCGGCCCATGCCCCGGTACTCCCAGCCGGCCTGGGTCCAAAGGGCCGAGTCGAGGCAGTTACGACCGTCGACCACCTTGCGACCGTTGACCAACTCACCGAGGACGACCGGGTCGGCGTTGCGGAAGTCGGCCCACTCGGTGAGGACGCAGACCAGGTCCGCGCCGGTGACCGCCTCGTTGATGCCGCTCTCGTAGATCAGCTCGGGCACTGCGCGGCGGGCGTTCTCGCTGCCCTGCGGGTCGTACACGTGCACCTCGGCGCCGGCCTTGTGCAACAACGCGGCGACGGCGAGCGCCGGAGCGTCGCGGACGTCGTCGGTGTTGGGCTTGAAGGTCGCACCGAGCACGGCGATCCGGGTGCCGGAGAAGTCCGGGCCGGCCGGACCGGAGCGGCGGCCGAGCAGATCCGAGGCGAGTTGCAGCACCCGGGTACGACGGCGCAGGTTGATCAGGTCGACCTCGTGCAGGAAGCGCAACGCCTCGCCGGCGCCCAACTCCTGGGCCCGGGCCTGGAAGGCCCGGATGTCCTTGGGCAGGCAGGCGCCGCCGAAGCCGAGGCCGGCCTGGAGGAACCGGTTGCCGATCCGGGGGTCGTAGCCGATCGCGCGGGCGAGTTGGGTGACGTCGCCACCGGAGGCCTCGCAGACCTCGGCCATCGCGTTGATGAAGGAGATCTTGGTGGCCAGGAAGGCGTTCGCGGCGACCTTGACCAGCTCGGCGGTGGCGAAGTCGGTGACCACCAGGGGCACCTCGCGGTCCTCGGTGGCGGCCAGGTCGAACACGCCCTTGTGCGCGGCGTAGAGCATGCCGTTGGCCCACTCGCTCTTCACGCCGACCACGATCCGGTTGGGGCGCAGGACGTCGTCGACGGCGAAGCCCTCCTGGAGGAACTCGGGGCTCCACGCCACCTCGACGCCCAGGTCGCCGGGGGTGTGCTTGCCGACCAACTGCTCCACCCACTCGGCGGTGCCGACCGGCACGGTGGACTTGCCGACGATCAGCGCCTTGCGGGTGAGGTGCTGCGCGAGGCTGGTGACCGACGCCTCGACGTACGACAGGTCGGCGCCCATGCCGTCGGCCCGCTGCGGGGTGCCGACGCAGATGAAGTGCACGTCACCGAAGTCGGCGGTCTCGGCGATGTCGGTGCTGAACCGGAGGCGGCCGGCGGCGAGGTTACGCCGCAGCAGCTCATCCAGGCCGGGCTCGTGGATCGGCACCTGACCAGCGTTCAGCATCGCGATCTTGTCAGCGTCGACGTCGAATCCGAGCACGTCGTAGCCCAGTTCGGCGTAGCAGATGGCGTACGTCGCACCGAGGTAGCCGGTCCCCAGGAACGTCACCCGCGGTCGAGGCGCGCCCGAGGGCGGTGCCACCACGGCGATGGCGGGGGTCGGCTGGATGGTGGGGTAGGGGATCGTCACGCCTGTCTTCTCCGCTCGCACTGGCGGCGCGTCGTCGCGTCGCATTCTGCTGCGGCGCCTGGCGGGGCACCGGAGGGGTGGCTCACTGTTGTCCTCCATCATTGCCCAGCGGCCTGGGTGCACCCTCATGCCCATACCTACGCGCCGGTAACATCACCTGAACTGCAGTAGCTAGTCTTCAGTCTGCGCGGTCGGCGGTCAGGAGTCGCCACAGACTGCGCATGATAGCGGTGAAGGGAAGGGACCCAACATGGCCGCAGGCGAGTCGTTCGACGTCTACCGGTTGCCCGAGGAGCACCAGGCGATCCGGGACGCGGTCCGGGAGGTCTGCACGGCGAAGGTGGCCCCGCACGCCGCCGAGGCCGACGAGACCGGGGAGTTCCCCAAGGCGTCCTACGAAGCACTGCGGGCGGCCGACTTCCACGCCCCGCACATCCCCGAGGAGTACGGCGGCGCGGGCGCGGACGCGCTGGCCACCGCCATCGTGATCGAGGAGGTGGCCCGCGCCTGCGCGTCCTCCTCGCTCATCCCGGCGGTGAACAAACTCGGCACGATGCCGCTGTTGTTGTCCGGTGCCGAGGACCTCAAGCGCCGTTACCTGACGCCGGTCGCGGCCGGGGACGCGATGTTCTCGTACTGCCTCTCCGAGCCGGAGGCGGGCAGTGACGCCGCGTCGATGACGACCCGGGCCGTGCATGACGGGGATCACTGGGTGCTCAACGGCGTGAAGCGGTGGATCACCAACGCGGGTGTCTCCGAGTACTACACCGTATTCGCCGTCACCGACCCGGCCGCCCGATCCCGGGGCATCTCGGCCTTCGTCGTGGAGAAGTCCGACGCCGGTGTGAGCTTCGGCGCACCGGAGAAGAAGCTCGGCATCAAGGGCTCGCCCACCCGCGAGGTCTACCTCGACAACGTGCGGATCCCCGCCGACCGGATGATCGGCGCGGAGGGCACCGGCTTCGCCACCGCGATGAAGACCCTGGACCACACCCGGGTCACCATCGCCGCGCAGGCCGTCGGGATCGCGCAGGGCGCGCTCGACTACGCCAAGGGGTACGTGGCCGAGCGCCGACAGTTCGGCAAGGCGATCGCCGAGTTCCAGGGCATCCAGTTCATGCTCGCCGACATGGGCATGAGGCTGGAGGCGGCCCGGCAGCTCACCTACGCGGCTGCCGGCAAGTCCGAGCGTGGCGACGCCGATCTGACCTACTTCGGCGCGGCGGCCAAGTGCTTCGCCTCGGACGCCGCCATGGAGATCACCACGGACGCGGTGCAGTTGCTCGGCGGTTACGGCTACACGCGGGACTACCCGCTCGAGCGGATGATGCGCGACGCCAAGATCACCCAGATCTACGAGGGAACCAACCAGGTGCAGCGAATCGTCATGGCGCGGGAGCTCATGAAGGGCTGATTCGGGGCTGTTTCAGCAGCTCAGGGAAGGTGTGGATGGGCCGAGGCCGCGGTGATCTGGGCGGCGGGTGCTTCAGGTGTCGCGGCGGGTCGGCGGCAGCATGAGCTCGCTGCATTTGGAGAGGGCGCCGGTCCAGTCGTCCTGGGCGACGTAGGCGACGTAGCCGTCGGGCCGGACGAGGATCTGCGCCGGGTTGGTGATGCCGTAGATGCGGCGCACTCCTGCCGCATCCTTCTCGGGAACTTCGACGGTCTTGAGAGCAGCGCCCGTGCTGGGCCATGAGATGTGCTTGAGCGCCGACACTGCGGGCTCCCCGGCGGCAATGAGGGTGAAGTGAGCACCGCGAAACGTGTCGAACAGTTGGGCTGGCCGGCCGTTGGTGTCGAGGTAACGAGCGTTCGGTGCGCGGTCGCCGGCGACGACGTTGCGGGACTCCTCGCCGCTGTCGGCAGCCAGCGGGCCGCCGCGGTAGTTGAGGGCGAGTTGGCGTTCCTCGTCGCCGCGTTTGGCCGCCGCGAGCGGGCGGCTGCTCATCCGGGCGTAGATGTCGCTCGACAGCCCCAGTACCCGGGCGGCGATGGGCTGCCGTTCCGCCTCGTAGGTGTCGAGCAGGTCGTCGGGGGCTCCGGCCAGGACCTGGCCCAGTTTCCAACCGAGGTTGTAGGCGTCCTGCACGCCCGTGTTCAAGCCCTGACCACCGGTCGGCGGGTGAACGTGGGCGGCGTCTCCGACGAGGAAGACGTTCCCGGACCGGTAACGCTGCGCCAACCTGATGTTTGGCCGCCACACCGAGGCCCAGTGCACCTGCGCCACGTGCAGTTTGGAGCCCGTGAACTCCTGGACGAGGCGGTTCACGGCTTCCTGGCCCAGATCTGCCTTCTCGTCCGGACACAGCTTGAGCATTAGTTGGAACTTGTTGCCGTCGGGCAACGGGCACAGTGCCATGAACCGGCCGTTGCTGCGGGGCCAGATGTGCCACCGGTTGCGGGGCAGACCGGTCAGGGTCACATCAGCGACGATCATCCGGTCGCTCTCGTCGGTGTCCCCGATGAAGTCGATGCCCGCGGTACGGCGGACAGTACTGCCGCCTCCATCGGCGCCGACCAGGAAACGGGCGGAGATCCGCACGATGCCGGCCGGACCTTCCACGGTGGCGACGACACCGTCCGCATGCTGCTCGTAGGACGACAGCCGGGTCCGGTACTCGACCGTGCCGCCGAGTTGTTCGAGACGGCGTTTGATCGCCGCATCAGTGTCGTGCTGCGCCACCAGCAGGGTGTTCGGATGGGGAACATCCTCAGTCGGCTTGCGGTGCCTGATCATCATCCAGGGCACGGTGAGGGGGCCGACATGCGCGCCGAGTAGGGGGTAGAGCGAACTGTGGGACTGGATTTCGGCCAGGATGCCGAGGTCGTCCAGAACCTCTTGGGTTCGTGGCTGGATCCCTTTGGCCCGAGAGCCCTCGAAGCTGTGGTCGGCGGCGTCGATGACGCGCAGCCGAACACCGCGGCGCTGAAGATCACAGGCCAGCGCGAGCCCGGCCGGGCCGGCCCCGACCACCAGCACGTCGATACGGTCAGTCATTGCCGTCACCTCGAAGCTCAAAAGCGGCTGAGTGGCTTCGCCCAATCCATGGATCGATCGGGGCGCTGTGCCAGTGGTTCCGTCGGCCGAACGCCAGGTCAGCGGGGAGTCGCGTCGTTGGTCTAGGGCCTCAGTGATTTACGGCTACACCGTAGCCGAAAAATAGTGGTCGGCGCAATGGCGTGGGTCAAAGCCCGATGGCGCCAGCGACGGTGAGTGCAATGGCATGCCATCCGGCGCCCGCGGCGAGCAACGGCGTGTGCGCGAGGTGTGGAACCAGGCGCCGACCCTGGGACCCGCTGCGTGGGCGAGCCAGAACTGGTCCGGGATCAGGAACAGCGCCGGGCTCAGCCACCAGCGCTGCCCAGTGGTCGCAAACACGACGAGAGCGGCTCCGGCGACGGGTCAGACCATCGAGCCGAAGCAAGGTCAGCGGTCGGCCGGTGACGACGCCTGGCGTTCCGGCGAGGGCGTCGGGCAATGTCCGCACCGAGGCTGGCTTTCCCGTGCGTGGTTCCGGGGCGTTCGCCGGCGGCTCGGGTGGACGGCGTCCTTCTCGGGATTGCCCTGTGCCAGAACGAATGGGACGGCATCAGGCATCGCCCTCCCCGTGTGCACCGTGGCGGCCTATCCGTGCGCGAGCGTCTGCAACCAGACGACCACCAGGCCGGCGACACCCACGGTCAGGAGGAACAGCGTTCGCTGCCACCACGGCACGTTGATGCCGCGTATCGCGACGGCGGCGACGGTTACGAGCGTTGCGAGAAGGACGGCTGCGGAAACCCACAACGCGGCGGTGACGGGCCAGGCGCCGAGAGCGGAGGCGCCGAGCAGAACAAACGGGGCGACGACCGTCACCAACGAGCCCAGCGAGGCCCGCAGCGCGTGGCGCAGTTCCGGACCGTTCAAGAACCTATCGTGTACGGCCAGGTGTGCGAGCGCGTCGGCGGTCAGTGCGGCGACCACGGTCCCGGTGGTCGTGGCGAGCAGAACGAGTGCCGCCGCAAGAGGTGTCCCGGGGTGGGAAGCCACGACGAGGGTGACGGAGAGCGCGGTGAAGGTGACATAGATCCCCTCGCGTAGGGAGTCGGTCTGCTGCGCGGGGGTCGCAGCCGGGGTGAATCGGCGGCGTCGAGAGAACTTCCTGTCAGTATTAATGACTACAGCGTATCCATAAATCTTCGAGCAGGCCAGTGGATCCGCACCGTGATTTCGAGCTCCGCCGCGGGGATAGCCGTCGTCGACCAGGGTGCGCAGGGATCAACGGCCCGGCCAGCCACCCGTTCGAGGCACCCGATGCCAGAGCGTCGCCACGCCGGAGCTGCGGTCCGCAGCGGTCCCTTGAGTCCGGCAATGCCCGCATCCGCTTCTCCTGCTCCCAGGCGTGTAGCGTCGTCGTACTGTCCTGACCCGAAGGGCGTGGCCTCGAACTCGTGATGGGAGACGCGATCGGATGGACGGTCCGGCCAGGGAAGGACCAAAGCGGCCACGAGGACGTCCCGCCGTCGGTCGCGCCCGCATCGTCGAGGCGGCACTCGGTGTCCTCGACGAGGAAGGCGCAGAAGCACTCACCCTCCGAGCTGTGGCCAAACGTCTCTCATCGAGCACAGCGACGCTTTATCGTCATGTCGAAGGCCGCGCTGAACTACTCGGGCTTGTCATGGACTACCTTCTTGGCGAAGCTGACGGCCAGATCCGGGCCCAGCTCGGCGCGAACGCGAACTGGGACGAGGTCTGCCGCAACTCCGCCAGAATCTCGTACCGGGTCATGTCGAGCCACAACGCCTCAGCGCACCTGTTCACCAACACTTTTCCGCTCGGCCCGAACGGCCTGGTCATCCGGGAACGGATGCTGGCCGCCCTGTTGCGGGCCGGGTTTCCCCCCATGATGTCCGTGAACACAGTCGCAACGATCTCCCGTTACGTGGTGGGGTTCGCGATGCAGAACGACGCGACGGTCGGTCGTTCGACGCTGGAGGACGCCTTTCTGGGGGGAGGCGGCGACCGGTACCCCGCCACGGCCTCGGTCGTGCACCTCCTGCCCCGTCCGCTGGACGAGGAATTCGAGTTCGGGCTCGATCTGATTCTCCAAGCCCTGAACAACGGACTCCCGCCTTCCGCACCTGTGGTGGGGCACGGAACAGCTGTTTGAAGCGGGCATCCGTGTGTCGGCTCCCCAAGGTCAACATCCTCGGATGGCGCACTAGGCTCGGGGGATGTCCGAGCAACGCCGCCTTCCGTTGTGGGCGGGACGCACGGTAGCGCTGCTGGGCATCGTGCTCGTCGCATTCACCCTGCGCCAGGCGGTGGCGACGATATCGCCGATCCTCGGCGACATCCGGGTGAACATCCCGATTTCGAACCTTGGCGTCGGGCTGCTCGGCACGTTGCCACCGATCCTGTTGGCGGTATCGGGGTTCATCGCACCGCGCGTCGCCCGTAACCTCGGCCCTGACGGCGGCATCGTGCTCGCGCTGCTGCTCATGACCCTCGGCCATCTCGTGCGCGCGTTCGCCCCGGGCTTCGCGGTGCTGCTCCTCGGCAGTGTTCTCGCGCTCGCCGGTACGGGCATCGGCAATGTGCTGCTGCCGCCCATCGTGCGCCGCTACTTCCCCGACCGGGTAGCGCTGCTGACCGCCGTCTACGTCTGCATCGTGGGCGTGGGCACGGCCGTGCCCGCCGCGGTCGCCGCCCCGGTCGCCGCGCAGCTCGGCTGGCGGTTCGTGCTCGGCATCTGGTCGGTGACCTCGGTAGTCGCGCTCGTGCCGTGGCTCGTCGTCATCGCGCGCGAGCGCCGCCAGCGACTCTTGGACGCCGCCGTTGAGTCCCCGCCTGCCGCTGTTCTCACGCGCCTATGGCGGTCAAGCGTGGCCCTGTCGATCACCGTCGTCTTCTCGACCAGCACGATCTGCACCTACGCGGCTTTCGCGTGGCTGCCCGAGATCCTCGGCGACATCGCCGGCTCGACGCCGACCGAGGCCGGTGTGCTGCTCGCCATCACCGGCCTCATCAGCGTGCCCGGCGCGTTCATCGCGCCCCTCCTCGTCGCGCGGCTGCGCAATGTCGGCTGGCTGATCGCCGCCGGTGTCGCGAGCTTCGTATTCGGCTACCTCGGCCTGCTGCTCGCGCCCGCGACACTCACACTGCTCTGGGTGCTGCTCATCGGCTCCGGGTCGATCCTGTTTCCGATCTGCCTCGTGCTCATCAACGTTCGCACCCGTTCCCACGACGGCACCGTCGCGCTGAGCGGCTTCGCCCAGGGCGTCGCGTACGCGCTCGGCGCGCTCGGTCCGCTGCTCGTCGGGCTCCTGCACGACATCAGCGGCGGGTGGACCCTGCCGCTGCTGTTCCTGCTCGCTGTCGCCCTCGTGGCGACCATCCCGGCGATCACGCTGGCACGGCCCGCGTTCGTCGAGGACGAACTCGCCCGCTGACACACCGCTGGACGACCCAGGCGATCCTCGCCCACGCCGCTGTCTCCGCCGCCCACCGCGACCAGCCCGACCCCGGCCAGGCTGATCGCGCTGACCGTCAACGATCAGGCGCTGTCTTCGTTGGGGGATGCCCTCCAACCAATGGATTCAGGTGAACCGACGTTGGCGCCAGACAGAGCCCAGGGCTGGCAGCTCAATCCGCGCGGTCGGCGGTCGGTGCCGACCGTCGATCAGGGGAGCAGATTGGGAGGAACAGAATGCCCTGAACAGCCCTGAACTGCCGCTAACAGCAACCGACGGTGCTCAACTGCACCCACCCCTGCCTGCTGATTCAGATTCTCAGCAGGTCAGAGTCGGTGCCGCATCCTGTTTCGCCGCGACGGTAGTGCTTACCGACGCCGGACAGAGGCGAGGGCCTTGACCTGTGGTGATTCGGTGCAGCGGTGCGGCGTGACCGCCGGTGGGGGCGGGTCTTCTTGGCGGTGACGCCGAGCTTGGTGCAGGTGTCGTGCCAGTCCGTGTCGAGGCCGGCAAGTCTTGCTCCTCGTAGTACCGCAGCGCCCGGACACTGACCCGGGTCCTCGAGCCGCACAGTGATCTGCTTCGCAATACTTGCCTCTGACACCAATGTGAGGTTTTAGCCTGACGTCATGCAGATCAACGGCACGAAAGCCCTCGTAACAGGCGCCAACCGTGGCCTCGGCAAGGCCTTCGCCGAGGCTCTCCTCGCCCGCGGCGCCACCACCGTCTACGCCACCGCCCGACGCCCCGACCGCATCAACATCCCCGGGGTCGTCCCCCTCCAACTGGACATCACCGACCCGACATCCGTAGACGCCGCGGCAGCCGAGGTGGGCGACCTTGATGTCCTCATCAACAATGCTGGCATCTCCACAGACGCGCCCCTGCTCGGGCCCTCTACGGAAAACGTCCGCCGCGAGTTCGACACCAACTTCTGGGGCACCCTCAACGTCACCCGCGCCTTCGCCCCCAGGCTTGCCGGTGGTGCCATTCTCAACGTCATCTCAGCGCTGAGCTGGTACACCTTCAGCCCCGCCAGCAACGGCTACGCCGCCTCCAAAGCTGCGGAGTGGTCTCTCACCAACGGCATCAGGCTCGAGCTGGCCGACCAGCAAACCCAGGTCACCGCCCTGGCCCTGGCCATAGCCGACACCGACATGATGGCCGCCTACGACATCCCTAAACTCCCACCTCATGAGGTGGTCACCATGGCACTGGACGGCCTGGAAGCGGGCAAGCTGGAAATCATCGCCGACAGTCCCACCGCCAATGTGAAGGCCTCGCTTTCCCGTGATCCCGCCCTCTTCTACGCCGACATCCACGCCGCCCTCTTCAGCTGACACCACCACCTCCTGCGCAGCCGGCCAGGGAATGTGAGGCCGACCGACGTACTGCTGGGGCTGGCGGTGAACTCTACGACCGCAGCTTCCGGACCCTGGCCGACGCCGTCTGGTCCCTTGTGAACACAAGGATCCGAGCGGCCCGAGCAGCCAGCCCTGCCAACCTGCGCCGCGCCCACGAACTGGTGGAAAGCTCCGCGACCATCGGCAAGGTGGTCATCGTCGGCTTCGACCGGTGAGACGGCGACGGCGAGCAGCGCCCGGCGCGGACGAGGCCGATTATGAGTTACCTAGGCGGATCGGGGTCGCGCCTACCGGGACACGGACAATCTGGTACGGCGGGATGCGGTCGTCGGCGTTGCCGTTGAACAGCGGGGCGCGTGGCAGTTGGTTGAGGCTGACGTACAGATAGCCGTCTGCGGCGAGCGCGAGGGTGTCCGGCCACAGCGCGCCGGGTGCGTGCAGCACCGTGGACCACGACCCGTCGGCGGCGAAGGGGCGGGTGCCCTCCGAAGCGAGGCGACGTACGTCCTCGGCTGGGGAGGCGGTCCAGGTGTGGATGATCGCGAGCGCGCGGTCGAGGTCGTGGTTGAGCAGCGTACGGAGGGCGAACTCGGAGGTGAGGCGGCCGGTCAACTCAGCCAGCAGGGCCATCGCGTCATCAAATGCCTCCGCCCCGCCGTCGGCGACCGCCTTGGCGGCGATCGCGCTGGTGACCGGCCAGATCAACCATCCGTCAAAGGGCGGCTGTCCGGCCCGTCCGGCCCGGCGAACGGTACGGGCGAGGTGGGCGTACCCGCCGGGGAGGTCCGCCAGGAGGGCGTCTCCGAGTAGGTCGGCGCGTTCCCGCAGCGAACGGTTGGCGAGGTCGCCGGCGGCGGAGCGGAGCGCGGTGAGTGGGGTCCCCGGGGCCGCGGACGCCACCGCCCGGATCAACATTCTGGCCGCGTGCTCACCAATGAGGTCATCGGCGAAGGGCATGGCGTCTCCAGGGGTGATGTCGCCTCCGGCGGAATTCGCTGGAGCGTGGGACCCATGCTGCGCGCGACGCAGGATGGTCGGCAGGGCCCAGCTACCCGGGAGCACGGCACCCTGGCACGCCTCCGACCAGGGGCTCTACCCTGGTTGACATGCGCAGCAGCAATGCTCTTGGGGAGTTCCTCCGGGCCCACCGCGCCCAGGTCGACCCCGCAGATGTCGGACTGCGCGGGGGTGGCGACCGGCGGGTAGCCGGGCTGCGCCGCGAGGAGATCGCCGTGCTGGCCGGAGTGAGCGTCGACTACTACGCCCGCCTCGAACAGGGTCGGGAGCGCAACCCATCCCCACAGGTACTCGATGCGATCGGACGGACCCTGCGGCTCAACCCGGACGCGCGAGGCCACCTCTTCCGGCTCGCCGGGCTGAATCCCAGGCTCGGCCCGAACAGCTCCCGGGACCTGGTCCATCCCACGCTGCTACAACTGCTGGACGCCTTCCCCACCTCGGCCGCCTACGTGCTCAATCCCGCATTCGACGTGCTCGCCACCAACAGCGTCGCGGCGGCGCTGCTCGCCCCGTTCGCAGGCACGACCAACATGGTGCGGGTGCTGTTCCAGCACCCGCAGGCACGCACCGTTTTCCTGGACTGGCCCACCCTGACGGAGAACGCCGTACACGCCCTGCGCCTCAACGCCGGTCTCTTCCCCGACGACCTGGAGATCCAGGCGCTCGTCGCCGATCTGCGGCAGGCCTCACCGGAGTTCCGCGCCCTGTGGGAGGACCAGACCGTGCGCGGCCTGACCCGCCTGTTCAAGGTCTTCCATCACCCGGACGCCGGGCGGATCGAGCTCACGTACCAGACCTTCGACGTCCGCGACGCGCCCGGTCAGCAACTGCTCGTCGGCACGCCGGAACCAGGCAGCCGCAACGCCGAGGCGCTCGCCTACCTGGCCGCCATACACACACCCGCCTGAAAAAGCACAGCCAACGCCGTTCACCCCTGTGCCGTAACAGAAACTTACGCAAATGGGTATCGCTACTCGGCGGAGCCAGTGACGTGATCTCAACAAGAATCCGATAGGTAGCGGTATTCGAAGTGCGAGAAGGCGGGCCTTCCGCTGATCGACCGTTTCGTGTCCTTCGACATCACCGACGACGGCGAGCCCGAGATCGGCGCACAGATCGCGCAGCTCCACAAGCGCAGCTACGAGGAGAACCAACTGGTGGCCGACGTGCCGTCCTTCGCGGCGGGCGCGGTCCCGACCTCGGCCCTTTCTGCCGCCCGCCAATATTTTGCTGGCTGTTGACTGTGGAATGTTGGTGCCAGGCCATCCGTACGTCTTACCGGCCTGTCCGACGACGGCCGCTCGCGGGATGATCTCACCTCCGGCGAGTAGGGGGCCGAGTGTCAGATGGTGTCGCTCTGGTACGAGTTGACCCCCGGAGTGAGTCCGGAGGAGGTCGTGGAACGCCTCGATGAAGAGTTCATGCTGCAGGCCAGTTACCGGGCCGATGTCGATCTGCCCTGGACCACTGCCGGGGACAGTGGCATCGGTCCAGGCCGCCTTCCACTCAGGGGCCGAGCGCCGCACCGGCAGGGATCGTTGAAATCAATCTTGTTCAAGGTGTGGGGCGATGGCACGCCGTGAACGGATAGTCAAAATGGGATGCCTGCTGCGCGATGGGGTGGTGGGTCTTCCAGGGAGTCACTGCTCGGCATGCTGCGGCTCGCCGCGCATCACCTGGATATTTCCGAACGGCCTTGACGGCTCCGGTCGAAAGCGCAGAACTCTGCAACGGTCCAGAATTCTCGGAACAGTAGGTCAGGGTGCCTGAGTAAGATCAAGAAACCGCCGCTGCTCGTCCCAGGATACTGAGCGACCGGTATGTGTCTGCGAAACAGGTCGCAATGCCGCTTGACGTACGCGATCGTGTCGGTGACGTCGCTGGATGCCCGGAGCGGCACGCCGCCGACAGCACCAGCCGGGTCAGGCGGCCACCGTACGGTAATGGCGGTAGAGGGCTCCGGTGGCGCCGAGCCGTTGCAGAAACGGCGCCCAAACGTCGGCGATGTGCGCTGCGGCCTGGGCCTCACTGCGCCATTCGGAGAAGCTCAACACCCGCCGCCCGTCCAGGCTGACCTGCAGGTGAGCGGCGATAGCACCCGGATAGTCGCGGTCGGTGCCCTCGCGTTCCTCCTCCCCACGAAGCATGTCGTCGACCCAACTCTGGGCCGAGGTCTGCTCGTCCATCGTGAAGAAGGCGACGGGAAAGGATTCCGGCAGTGTCGCACCGCCCTCGGCGCTGCCGCGAACGACACGGTACGGCCGGAACGGTATCGACATCGGTTCATCCGGTCGGCACGTCCACCACTGGGGTCCACCCGCACCCTGGGCGGCCGGCCCGGTCGGTGGCGGGCCGTCGCCGGCGTGTCGGGCGTAGGCCAGCACCTCGTGGCCGTCGCCGCTGACGAAGACGCTGAGCGCCACCGGCCGCATCGAGTGGGGTGCCCGCACATGACGGCCCGCATCCCGCACGGCGGCACTCTGCCAGTGTCGGATCGCGCTGTCCGCGAGCTGCTGCTGGTGCTGCTGGTTGCGACCCTTGACGACGGTGACCAGCACGACGGCGGTGCCGGGATCGTCCAGGACGGGGCGCAGAGAGGGCTGAACCGAGGTCATCGAGAGGCTCCAAACTGGCGGCGCGGTCGGTGTGACCCCTTGAGCCTGCAGGGTCGAACCGACCGGCCGGGAGGTCGTACCGTCAGGAGTTCGCAAGGTTTTGGCCGATAGTTCAGGAGTCACCAAAATTGTGATCAAGATCGATGTCCAGGGCGGTGAGCCGCTGCCGGGTCAGCTCGTCCAGGCGTCGCGCGGCCCGGGGGTCGAACCCGGCGGTGTCGACGCGGAGCCTGACCCCTTCCACGAAGGCGGTCAGCGGATCCGCCGGCGGATCGTCCAGGGCGGCGAGAATCGGTGGCAGCACGGCCGAGACCGGCTTGGCGTTCTGCTGCATCGCGCGGATGTGCGGCAGCGTGGCCCTGTCGTAGGTGCCGGAGAAGCCCGTCGCGGTGACACCGGGATGGATGAGCACGTAACGGGGGCCGGCGGGGCTGTGCTGTTCGGCGAACGCGACGCCGAGCAGGTCGTTGAGCTTGCCTCCCTGCCCCAGGGCGGTGCCGCCGTGGTAGTCCCGGTGCAGTTCCAGGTCGTCCCAGTGGACCACGTTCAGATCGGCGCCAGGACCGGCCACGTTGACCACGACCGCTCGGGGCGCCCGGCGCATCGCTGGCACGAGACCGTGGCTGATCAGGTATCGGCTGAGGTAGAAGAGGGCGAAGTTCTCCTCGATGCCCTCGGCGGTCACGCTGCGCCGCGAGTGGTAGTGGCGGGCGCACAGGACGACCGCGTGCACCATCGAGTACGCCTTCCGGATCTGCGCGACCGCGCGGGAGGTCTCGCGCAGCAGGCTGAGATCGGCGTGCACGAAGTGCAGCCGCTCCCGCGCACCCAGCTGCGACGCCCGCGCCTGGACGATGTCGGCCTTGACCGGATCCCGTCCGACGAGGACGACGGTGTGACCGGCGGCCAGCCGTTGCAGCGCCACGGCACGGCCGATGCCGTCGGTGCCGCCGGCGATCACGACAACGCTCATACCCGCTTCTCCGCACCGGCCAGGGAGGTATCGCTGCCGGCCGGCGGCTGCTCCTGCGGCTCCTGCGCCGGGAGGCGCCCGGGCAGCAGGTTGCTCGCGAGGATGAGCACCGCCAGTGCGCCGACCATCGTCCAGAACGCGGCGTGGAAGCCGCTCAGCGGATTGCCGTCTCCGGCGGTCAGCATGACCACGGCGACGGCGGCGATGCCGATCGAGGCGCCGAGCTGGTTGAGCATGTAGAGCACCGAGCTGCCCTGCGGGACGAGTTCGGCGGGAAGTGTGCGGTAGAGCGAGCCGATGGTCGGCGCGCCCACGGCACCCAGCCCGAACCCGATAGTGAAGGAGGCCGCCGTCACCCAGACCTGCGACGTCTGCGGGCCCATCTGCGTGAAAGCCAGGGCGCTGAGACCGGCCAGGGTGGCACCGCCGAGAGCGAGCAGGCGGGCACCCACCCGATCGGAGCGCCGGCCGGCCAGTGGCATGGAGATCGCCGAACCGATGCCGAGCGGGGCGAGCAGCAGGGCCGCCTCGAAGGTGTCGTGGCCCCGGACCAGTTGCTGGTAGAGCGGCAGGGCGAAGATGCTGGCGAAGGTGACGAGCCCGACCAGGCCGCCGACCAGGACACTGGCGGCGAAGCTGGGCCGGGTGAACAGCCGCAGGTCGATCAGCGGCGCGGTGCGGCGTGGGCGCAGAGCGTGCCAGGCATACCCGCCGAGCAGCAGGACTGCGGCGGCGAGCGGGGCGAGCACCCAGGTGTTGGTGACGGTGCCGCGCTCGGCGACCTGGGACAGGGCTAGCACACCGGCGGCGACGCCGGGGCCGAGCAGGGCGATGCCGATCACGTCGAGCCGGCCGACCGGAGCCGTGTTGTCGGCGTCGCGCGGCACGGTGCGCAGCGACAGTGCCAGGGCGAGCAGCCCGATCGGCACGTTGACCAGGAACATCCAGCGCCAGGACAGCGACTCCAGGATGATGCCGCCGACGATCGGGCCGAGCACCGGGCCGCTGGAGCCGACCACGCCCATCAGGCCCATCACCCGGCCGACACGGGAGCCACCGGCGGCCCGGGCGAGCAGGGTGAGCATGAGCGGGTCGACCAGCCCGGCGCCGATGCCCTGCAGCACCCGGAACGCGATGAGGCTCTCCACGTTCCACGCCAGGCCGCAGAGGATGGACCCGATCAGGAAGACGGCCAGTCCGCCCAGCCAGAGCCGCCGGCCTCCGACCCGGTCGACCGCCCAGGCGGTGACCGGAATCGTCACGGTCAGGGCGAGCAGGTAGCTCGCGGACACCCAGCTGACGGTCGCCAGCGATGTGCCGAAGTCGTGGGCCAGCCGATCGGCGGCCACGGCGATCATCGAGCCGTCCAGAATGCCCATGATCCCGCCCAGCAGCACCACGCCGATCAGACGGCGAAGGGCGGGATCGAGGCGTTGCACCTCTCCTTGACTCATCAGGATCTCCACTAGATCGAGCAACGGATTGCACTGATGGGTGCAGTCTAGGGAGCAGGATAGGGTGGCGCAATGCACTTGGTTAACTAGTTGCTACGGATAGTGCGGTTAAATGCACGGAGAGGTAAGGTCTCATCGTGGAATCGACGATCGTCCCCGCCGGCCGTTCAGCGGCCCGTGGGCGCATTGACAAACGCGAGTCGATCATCGCGGCGGCATTCACCGTGTTCGCCAACCGCGGTTTCGCGAGGGCCTGCATGGAGGAGATCGCCGAGGTCGCCGGCGTGGCGAAGCACACCGTCTACAACCACCTCGGCGACAAGGAGTCCCTGTTCCGTGAGGCGCTGGCGACCGTCGCCGGCGACATGATGGCCGGCAACCTGGCGGTCGTCGAGACGTCCCTGGGCATCGGCGCCGCGGCAGACCCGGAGAGTGCCCTGCACGACGCCGCTCGCCAGCTGCTGCACCGATGTTGCGACAAGCGGTCGTGGGCGCTGCGCCGACTGCTCTACGCCGAGATCAACCATTTCCCCGACCTGCTCGAGGTGGTGTGGGGGCACGGCGCGAGCCGCCTGCGGGAGGCCCTCGCCGACCGGCTGGCCCGGCTGTCACTGGCCGGTCACCTCGACACGCCCGACCCCAGCGAGGCGGCCGAGCAGTTTCTGGCACTGCTGACCGGCCCGATGGAGGCCCGCTCGCATCTCGGCACGAAGGCCGTCGACGACCAGGAACTCGAACGCGTCGCCCGGACCGCGGTACGCACCTTCCTGATGGCGTACGGCAGGCGCGACTGATCGCGCAATGGCGTGTGCCAGTCGACGAGGTCCGGCACGCTGCCACCGCGAAGACGACAGGAGAGGCAGGCGACAATGCGGGTCCTCGTGGTGGGAAAACCTCGTATCGCCCACGGGCATCTCGTCCCGGCGCTGCAACGGCAGGAACACTCGGTGACCACAGTCGACACCGGGGCAGCGGCGCTCAGGGCTCTCCGCGGAGTGGATTTCATCCTGGTCGACCTGCAACTGCCGGACATCGACGGTCTGGAGGTCTGCCGCCGGCTGCGCGAGCGGTGCGACACCCCGGTGATCGCCTTCACCGACGCCGGCACCGAGTTGGATCGAGTGCTGGGGCTGGAGGCGGGTGCCGACTCCTGCCTGGACAGCCCTGTCGAACTCCGTGAACTCATCGCCCGCGTCGAGGCTATCAACCGGCGTGCCGGGCTGCGGGCCGGACCGGGACGGGCCGACACAACCGTGCTGGAAGCCGGTGACCTGCGCATCAACGTGGCCGCCCGGGAGGTCACCGTCGGCGGCCGAGCAGTGGAACTGACCCGCAAGGAATTCGACCTGCTGGTCTTCCTCGCCCGGCACGTCGAGACAGTGGTTACCCGGCAGCGCCTGATGGCGGAGATCTGGGACGACCCACGCTCGTTGAGTTCGCGTGCCAGCCGCACCGTCGACACGCACATCAGCTCGCTGCGCGGCAAACTCGGCGGTAGCGACCGCATTCACACCGTCCGCGGCGTCGGCTTCTGTCTTGTGCCGCGGCCGGCCTCCCCGGAGCCGCCCGTGCCGCACCAGCGCCGCTCCCTGGTTTTCCCGGATCTGACACTCAATTATGGATAAGCCGAAACTCGCCTGGCACAACATTTCCCAGCCCGGTCCTACGTTCGGAAGGCAATGCCCGCCCTCGTAGCGACGGAGACCCGCATGACCACCGTTGAGCCCGATCGGGCCACACCCGGGTGCCCCTACCACTCTGCGGACCTCACCTCCGAAAGACTGGACCTCGACCCCCTGTACGCCGAACTACGGGACCGGGAACCGTTGGCCCGCATGACCATGCCGCACGGCGGCGACGCCTGGCTGGTGACCCGCTACGAGGACGTCCGCGCGGTGCTCGCCGATCCCCGCCTGAGCCGGGCGGCTGGTGTCGGCAAGGACGTGCCCCGCTCGAGCCCGCTGATCCAGCAGCCGGAATCGCTGCTGAGCATGGACCCTCCCGAGCACACCCGGCTACGCCGGCTCGCGGCGAAGGCCTTCACCAAACATCAGGTCGACGCCACCCGGCCACGGGTAGAGGGCATTGTGGACCTTCTCGTCGACCGCCTGGTCGACGCCGGGCCGCCGGCGGACCTGGCCGTCATGCTGGCGTGGCCGATGGGCGTCACGGTGATCTGCGAGGTGTTCGGCGTCCCGCCGGAGGACCGGGACCGTTTCCGGGGCTGGACGAACGAGATGATGGCGCTCACCGCCGACGACCCACAGGCCATCGAGGCCGCCCGGGCCAGTCTGGACGGATACCTGCGCGAACTGATCGCCCGGCGGCAACGCGATCCCGGTGACGACCTGCTCAGCCAGTTGGTCACCGCGCGCGAGGGCGAGGACCGGCTCACCGACGCGGAACTCGCGATCTTCGCGGTCGACCTGCTCACCGCTGGTCACGAGACCACCGCGAACCAGACCGGCAACTTCCTCTATGTCCTACTCGCGCATCCAGAACTGTGGCAGCAACTGGTGGCCGACCCCACCCTGGTGCCCAGTGCGGTCGAGGAACTGCTGCGGTTCACGCCCCTGGCGGCCGCAGTGGCCCCCTTCTCCCGGATCGCCGTCGTCGACGTCGAACTGCACGGCAAGGTGATCCGGGCCGGTGACGCCGTGGTGGCACAGAACGACGCCGCCAACCGCGACCCGGCCGTGTTCACCGAACCCGAGACCATCGATCTGGGCCGTGCCACCAATCCGCACGTAGCCTTCGGTCACGGGCCGCACCACTGTCCGGCGGCCGCGCTGGCCCGCCTGGAGCTGCAGGTCATGCTGGACACCCTGGTGCGCCGGCTGCCGGGGTTGCGGCTGGCGGTCCCAGCCGACGAGGTGAGCTGGCAGCGCAACCGTGTCATGCGCGGCGTGCGGCACCTGCCCGTCAGCTGGTGACGAAACGGCTCGGGCGCGACTCCCCACGGGGTCGCGCCCGAACCGTCGGAGTTCAGCTGAACGACGTGACGTTCTCGGTCGCCCACGTCGCGAACGACCGGGCCGGGCGGCCCAGCAACGCGGCGACGTCGTACACCGGCCCGGGCTGTCCGTCGCGTTCGCGCTGGTAGTCGAGCAGGGAACGGACGAAGGTCGCCGGTACGTGCGCCGCCAACTGTTGGGCGTACGTCTGCGGGTCGATCTCGCGTACCTCGATCGGCCCATTGATCGCCGTGGCGATGGCCCGAACCTGTTCGCGGGCCGACAGCGACTGCGGGCCGGTGATCCGGTGCACCGCACCGGCCGGGCCGTCGTCGAACGCACGCACCGCGACCTGCGCGAGATCATCGGGGTGCACCGGCTCGCTGTGGGTGTCCGGGTACGGCATCGCCACCCGGCCCTCCGCCCGGATCTGCGCGGCCCACTGCAGCGCATTGCTGGCGAAGGCCCCGGGACGCAGCACGGTCGCGCCGATCCCGGAGACCTCGATGGCCCGCTCGACCAACAGGTGCTGGCGCGCGATCGGACCGGGCTGGCCGGCGTCGTGGTCGATGGCCAGCGACGACAGCAGCACGATGTGCCGCAGGCCGGCGTCGGCGGCCACCTTCAGGAGCTGCTCGGCGCCCTCGGGCTGGGCATAGAGGAAGACCTGCTCGACTCCGGCCAACGCCCGTGCCGCCGACGTGGGCGCGGCCAGATCAAGCTCGACCCATTCCACGCCGCCGGGCAGGTCCGCGCCGCCGGGCAGGTCCGCCGGCTGCGTCCGGCCAGCCGCCCGGACCGGCCGGCCCTGTTCGTACAGCTGCCGCAGGACTGTGGCGCCGATGCGCCCGCCGGCTCCGGTCACCAGGATGGTCATGGCTGGTCCTCCTTCAGGTGGGTCGGGCCGAGGCTGCGGAACAGGTGGTAGCGCCGGAAACCGATCGGTCGCACGCCGGGGGTCGCGGCGGTGGCCCGCAGTGTTGCCCGCCGGGTGGCGCCCGCGAGGAATGCCTCGTGGGCCGCGTCGTCGGTCCACCGCGCCAGGTTGAGCACCCGGGTGCCGTCCACGCTGAGGTGGAAGCGGGCACTGAGCATGCCGCGATGGTGCTCCGGGGGCGTCTGCTCCAGCGCCCGCACCACGGACGTGACGATCTGCTCCTGCCGGGGCGGGTCGTCGACGTCGAAGTCGGCGACGACCGTGCATCCGGCCCTCGGAGCGCCGTCGAGCACGATGGACCTGTGCGGCCGGTACTCGACGGCGGTGCGCCGGGCCACGCCGGTCAGAGTGCTGACGTGCCGGGCGTAGGCGTCGGGGTCGGCGGCGCACACGTACAGCAGTGCGGTCTCAGCGGTGACCCCGGCATAGGCGTCCAGCGTCAGCAGACCCAGCGGCCACGGGGCCGCGGCCCAGGCCGCGGTCACCTCCTCGAGCACCGCGGCGGTCGCCGCCGGAGTGTGCCAGCGGGTCACGAAGACCGCCGCGACGGCCGGCTCCGGGGAGCCCGGGTCAGCCATACGGGTGCTCCGCACGGGCGGCACGCAGCGGGCGGGCCCACCAGACGAGCTGGTCGAACAGTGTCTTGGCGGCCGCCGCGGCACCCGCGTCGGTCACCGTCGTGCCGACCGGGAACTGTTCCCAGGCGTGGTGGAAGCTGACCGTCTCCCGCACGGTGACGGTGTGCAGCTCGGCGAAGACCAGCCGGAGCTGCTCCACCGCGCGCAGCCCTCCCGCGTGGCCGCCGTAGGAGACGAAGCCGACCGGCTTGCCGGCCCACTCGGTGAGGAACCAGTCGAGGACGTTCTTCAGCGATGCCGGGAAGCTGTGGTTGTACTCCGGGGTCACGATGACGAAGGCGTCGGCCCTGGCCAGCTGCGTGCTCAGCCGGTCACGGGTCGCGGCCACCTCGGGTTCCGGGGACCGCCCGGGTGCCGGCAGCACCAGCGGCAGCGGATGGTCGAGCAGGTCGATGAGGCTGACGTCGAGCTCGGGCCGGGTGGCCGCCTGGGCCAGCACCCACTCGCTGACGGCCGGGCCGAGTCGAGTGTCCCGGACGCTGGCGGTGATCACCGCGAGTCGTAGCGGCGAGATGTCGGTCAAGGAAATGCCTTCCTGTGCGGGGACGAGACGCCGACGGCGGCCAGCAGGCCGACCGCCGCCGCCAGGGAGAGGATCAGCCAGGCGGTACGCCGTTCGCCGGCAGCGGTAACGGTCGCGGCGACCGGCAGCAGCGCCACGGTTCCGACCTGGACCGCCGCCTGGTAGAACGCGATCGCCGCAGGCCCTTGGCCGGGTGGCGCCGCCGTGGTGGCGCGCATGTTGAGCGCGGCGAACGACAGCACCAACCCGAGACCGACCAGGGACAGTGCCGGTAGTACGCCGGTGACGTACCGGGCGGGGTGGGGATGCCACAGCAGGCTCAGGTAGCCCAGCAGTGCGGCGGCAGCTCCCAGGGCGACCAGGCGGTCCCCGCCGAACCGGGCTACCAGGGCAGCGCCCCACGGTGCGGCGAGTGCGAGCGGCAGGCACGCCGGCAGCAGAGCGATCGCGTTCTGCCAGCCGGCCCACCCGAAGCGGCCTTGCAGGTCGAAGGTGAGCAGCAGCAGCAGGGTCTGGTAGCCGCCGTTGAGAGCCGATGCCGTCACCGCCGCCCCGAGCAACGCGCCGGTGATCCGCAGTCCGGCTGGCCGGACGTCCGAGTGTGTCGACTCCGGCGAGTCCGGTGGCAGCAGACGGCGGCTGAGCAGCATCAACGCGATGGCCACCGGTGCCGGGAAGACGAAGGTCCACCGCCATCCGGATTCGGCCAGCACACCGGACAGCAGCAAGCCGCTGGTGAACCCGGCCGCTCCGAACAGCGAGTACACGGCGACGGCGCGGCGCCGCGCGGCCTCGTCGGGGTAGGTGGTCGCGATGATGGCCAGCCCGGCGGGGGCGGTCAGGGCGGCGCACATGCCCTTGACCGCGCGGATGGCGATCAGCACCGCACCGCTGTCGGCGAGACCGCCGGCAAGGGACGCCACGGCGAAGCCGGCCATCGCCGTCAGGTAGGTGCGGCGGCGGCCGAAACGGCGGGCCAACCACGGCCCGAACGGCAGCAGCACGGCGAACCCGGCGGCGAACCCGCTGACCAGCCATTGTGCCGAGACGAGGGACAGGTCCAGGTCGGCCGCGACGTGCGGCACCGCGACCAGCACCACCGACACCTCGACCGCGTCGAGAATCATGGTGGCGGACAGGACGAGCAGCAGGGCGGACGAGCGGCGCGAGGTGAGCGCCGTCATGACGCCGCGGCCAGCAGCGCCGGAAGACGGCCGGTGACCAGGGCGATATTGTCGGCGACCAGATCGTCGGGCATGCCGGCGACGTCCGCCCAGAAGATCAGGTGGCGGACCGGCAGCCCGGCGGTCAGTTCCTTGATCTCCACTGCCGCCTCCTCCGCGGTGAGGATCCGCAGCAGGCCGCGGGTGTCCCGGGCGTGCGGGTCGCGAAGGTCGTCGAGTGTCAGCGGCGGAGAGGTCTGGCCGGTGCCCTCCAGCGCACCCTGCCGGTAGGAGTTGACCTGGTGCACCAGGTGCGGGCCGATCCGAGCCCATGCCCGCTCCGGGTCCCGGGCCAACAGGATGGGCAGCAGAACCGCGACCCTCGCGACCGAGGGGTCGTGGCCGCCCTCGGCCAGGCCCCGCTGGTACTCCACGAACGACTCACGCGACAGGTGCAGCAGGCCGATGCCGAGCCGGCCCGCCATGCGGGCGCCGCGCGGCCCGTAGAAGCCGCCCCACAGCGGGGGAAGATCCTGTACCGGCGCCGGGGTGATGCCACGCTCGCGCCACAGCTCCCGTACCCGCTCGATGTGCTCACCGGCGCGGGAAATGCGGCGGGCGAAGTCGACGTCGTACAGCTGGTACTCGGGACGGCGGTAGCCGGCCCCGAGACCGAGTTCCAGACGTCCTCCACTGATCAGGTCCACCACGGCCGCCTGCTCGGCGATCTCGACGGGATGGTGCAGCGGGGCCACCACCACCGCGGTGCCGATGCGGGCCCGCCGGGTCCGGGCGGCGGCCGCCGCCGCGAAGGTCAGTGGCTGCGGAAGATAGCCGTCGGCGAACAGGTGATGCTCGGTGAACCAGAGGCCACCGACACCCCGCTGGTCAGCCTCGGTGCAGAAGTCGAGGATCCGGCCGTAGTGGCGGTCGCGGGGCCGCTGCCATCGCTGGGGGTTGCGCAGGTCGAAGAGCAGTCCGACATCCACGGTGCGTCCTTTCAGAGCGGAGGGTTGCCGTGCTTGCGATGCGGGATGTCGCCGTGTTTGGTGGCGAGCATGGCCAGCGCGCGGCACAGCACCGGTCGGGTCTGCCGCGGGTCCACCACGTCGTCGATCAGCCCTCGTTCGGCCGCGTGATAGGGGTGGACCAGTTCCGCGCGGTACTCGGCGATCTTCTCGGCGCGCGCCGCCTCCGGGTCGGGCGCCGCGGCGATCTCCCGGCGGAAGATCACATTGGCGGCGCCCTCCGGCCCCATCACGGCGATCTCGTTGGTCGGCCAGGCCAGTGCCAGGTCCGCGCCGATCGACCGGGAGTCCATCACGATGTACGCCCCGCCGTAGGCCTTGCGCAGGATCAGTGAGATCCTCGGAACGGTGGCCGCGCAGTAGGCGTACAACAGCTTCGCGCCGTGCCGGATGATGCCGTTGTGCTCCTGCACCACTCCGGGCAGGAAGCCGGGCACGTCGACAAGCGTGATCAAGGGAATGTTGAAGGCGTCGCAGAACTGCACGAAGCGGCCGCCCTTCTCGCTGGCCGGGATGTCCAGGACACCGGCCAGAACGGCGGGCTGGTTGGCCACGATTCCGACCACCTGCCCGTCGAGGCGGGCGAGGGCACAGACCAGATTCCGGGCGTACGTCTCGTGCACCTCCAGCAGCTCGCCGTCGTCGACGATCTCGGCGAGCACGGCGCGCATGTCGTACGCCCGGCTGCCGTCGGCCGGCACCAGGTCGAGCAGCGCGTCGCTGGGCCGCTGTGCGGGATCACCCCCGACGACGGTGGGTGGTAGTTCGCGGTTGTTGGCCGGCAGGAGCGACAGGAGGTACCGCACGTCGGCCAGGCAGCTCTCCTCGTCGTCGTGGACGAAGTGGGCCACCCCGGATATGCCGGCGTGCACGTCGGCGCCGCCGAGTTCGTTCTGGCTGATCTGCTCACCGGTGACCGCCCGCACCACGTCCGGCCCGGTGAGGAACATCTGCGCGGTGTCGCGGACCATGAACACGAAATCGGTCAGGGCCGGGCTGTACGCCGCGCCTCCCGCGCAGGGCCCCAGCATCACGCTGATCTGCGGGATGACGCCGGAGGCGCGGGTGTTGCGCTGGAAGATGCCGCCGTAACCGGCGAGGGCGGTCACCCCCTCCTGGATGCGAGCGCCGGCGCCGTCGTTGAGCGACACCAGCGGGGCCCCGGCGGAGATCGCCAGATCCATCAACTTGTGGATCTTCTGGGCGTGCGCTTCCCCGAGCGCTCCGCCGAAGATCCGGAAGTCGTGGGCGTAGACGAACACGGTGCGGCCCTCGACGGTGCCCCAGCCGGTCACCACACCGTCGGTGTACGGGCGGCGGTGTTGCAGGCCGAACTCGGTGGCGCGGTGCCGACGCAGAGCCTCCACCTCGGTGAAGCTGTCCTTGTCGAGCAGCAGGTCGATGCGTTCCCGGGCGGTCAGCTTGCCGCGGGCATGCTGGCGTTCGGTAGCGGCGGGGTCCGTGCCCAGCCGGACCGTCTCCTTGAGGTCGGCGAGTTGCGCCGTGCTCTGCCGGATGCTCATCCCAGCAGCGTCCCGCCGGTGGCGTCGAGGAAGGCGCCGGTGATCCAGCGCGCCTCGTCGGTGGCCAGGAACGTGACCACATCGGCGACGTCGCCGGTCTGACCGACCCGGTTGAAGGCGGACAGGCTCGCCATCTGCTTCACGGCCTCCGGGATGTCGAACACCGGCCCGCCGTTGTCGGTGATGCCGGGCGCGACCGTGTTGACGGTGATGCCGCGCGGCGCGAGCAGCCGCGCCAGGTGCAGGGTGAGCTGCTCGATGGCGCCCTTGGTCATCGCGTACGGGATCTGGTCGGGGTTGGCGACCCGGGTGAGCCCCGAGGAGATGTTGATGATGCGGCCGCCGGCCGGCAGGTGCGCCAGCGCCCGCTGCACGAGGAAGAACGGGGCTCGGGCGTTGACGGCGAAGAATCTGTCGAACACCGCGCCGGTGACCTCCTCGATCGGGATGCCGGTTGCGGTGGTCTCGCCCGCGTTGTTCACGAGGATGTCGAGGGTCGTCTCCCCGGTGCGGTCCTTGAGCTGCTGTTCCAGGCCCAGGAACAGGGTGTGCACGTCGCCCGGGACACCAAGTTCGGACCGCACGGCGAAGGCCTGGCCACCGTCCTTCTCGATCAGGGCCACGGTCTCCTCCGCGGCACCGGTGTTCGCGGCGTAGTGGACGGCCACCAGTGCGCCCTCGCGGCCCAGCCGGATCGCGATCGCCCGGCCGATGCCACGGCTGGATCCGGTGACGAGTGCGGTCTTGCCGGTGAGTCGGCTCATGCCGGAACACCTTTCTTCTCGGAGTCGTGGGTGAGCGCCGTGCGGTCGAGGCCGCCGACAGCACGGGCCAGATGGTCGCGGGCCGCGTCGAGCTGGATCAGTTCGGTGAACACCGACCGCAGGCCGTCCACGCCCGGGTCGCCCAGCAGCAGGTCGGCCTGGACGCGGATGTTGGTGAGCGTGCGGGCGCCGGCCGCACGCCGGACCCGGTCGTAGCCGACGAGCACGCTGTCGCCGGCGTCACCCCTGGCCCGAGCGGCGAGCCGCGGGCCGAGCTCGGCGGCGTCGTGCAGGCCGAGATTCAGCGCCTGACCGCCGGCCGGGAGTTGCTGGTGGGCGGCGTCGCCGGCCAGCACCACCCGGCCGCGGACGTACTCGGCGGCCTGCCTGCCGACGTCGTCGAAGGCGTTCACCCAGCGGGGCGTGCCGGGTCCGATGTCCTCGCCGGTGACCTCGGCCCAGGTCTCGGCCAGTTCGGCGTACGGCACCGGCCCGCTACGCCACCGTGGTGCGGCACCGTAGCGGTGCACCATGATCCGGGTGGCGCCGTCCGGCCACCGAACGGCCGTGGCCATACCGCGCGGCAGGCGTTCGAAGCGCCGGTCCGGCACGTCGATGCCGTCCACGTCGGCGCGTAGCAGCTCCCGCCTTGGTCCGGTGGCCGGTTCGGTCAGACTGAACCCCCCAAGCTGGCGTACGGTGCTGCGTTCGCCGTCACAGCCGGCCAGGTGACCGGCGGCGAGCCGGGCCGGGCCGGTGCGCGTGTCGAAGTAGTCGATCTCGACGCCGTCGTCGTGTTGCCGCAGCCCGGTGACGACCGCCCCGCGCCGGATGTCGGCGCCCGCCGCGACCGCCCAGGTGGCGAGGACCGACTCCAGGCGGGTCTGCGGGCACTTCCACTGCCCGGCGTACGGGTGCCCCGCCTCCCCTGCGGCGAGATCGAGCCGGATGCCGCCGAAATGACCAGGCCCACCCTCGGGCAGGTCGCCGAGCAGGGGAAGCACGTCACGCCCGGCCAGCAGTTCCATGGTGTGCGCGTGCAGGGTGGAGGCGCGTGATTCGGGGTGCGGCGCGGTCCGCTGTTCGAGCACGGTGACCGTGACGCCGTGCCGGGCGAGGTCGCCGGCCAGCAGCAGGCCGACCGGACCGGCTCCGGCGACCACCACGTCGCGGCGTCCCGGATCGCCGGTGGTGGTCATCGCCGGGCTTCCGCGTACTCCTTGGCATGGCGCAGGGTGGTCAGGCTGTTGCCACCGAGGGCCTCGCGCAGGAACCGGTGAGCCTCCGGCAGGCCGGCATCGGCGCCGAGGATGCCGGCAATGCGGTCCGGGTTGATCGCCACGGTGTGTTCCGCGGTCGCGGTGGTCCGGCCGTCGGCGTCCTCGTCCAGCTGCCAATAGCCGGTGTGCAGGGTGAGCAGGGCCGGCAGGGTGGTCTGCTTGTAGACGATGCGGTGGTGCGCGAAGGCCACCCGGACCGACTCGGTGACGTGCGAGGAGCCGTCCTTGGTCAGCGTTGTCAGCCGCAGGTTCTGCAGGCCGGGCGTGGGTTCGCTGAACTCCACGTCGGACACGTGCGGCAGCCGGTCCGCCCAGTGCTGAGCCTCGTTGAGGAAGTCGAAGACATCCTTGGCGGAGCCGTCGATCTCGACGCTGTCGCTGAACGACCGGGTGAGCTCGCCGTCCGCTGTCAGTTCCAGGCTGTCGCGCAGCCCGGGCAGCTCGGCGCGGCTGTTGTCGTCGACGGCCCGGTCGATCCAGGCGAGCTTCTCCGGGTCGTCGTCGATCGCGGAGTACTCGTGCAGCAGGCGGACCCTGCTGCGGCGTTGGGCGAGCGGCTCGATGATCCAGGTCCCGGTCATCTCGCGTACCGGCGGGGCGGGCACCTCCTGCCAGAACCGGATGCGCAGGCCGGCTTCGTCGAGTACGCGGCGTGACGTCCAGTTCTTCGCCTCGCCGTTGGCGGTGGCCCAGATGCGGATGCGTTCCTGGTTGCCGTCGCGTTCCAGGTAGTCGACGTGGATCGAGGGCGGGAACAGTCGGGGCCAGTTCTCCACCTCCGCGAGCAGGCGGTAGACGTCGTGGGCGGACGCCTCGACGAGGATCTCGTGTTCGACCTGGCGGTCGGCCATGACAGGTCCTTTCGGGAGGGTCAGAAGTTGCCGAGGCCGCCGCAGACGTTCAATGCCTGGGCGGTGATCGAAGCGGCGGGGTCGGAGGCGAGGTAGCCGACCAGACCGGCGACCTCTTCGGGGGTCGAGTACCGGCCGAGGGGGATCTTGGCCTGGAACTTTTCGAGGATCGCTTCCTCGCTGGTGTCGTACGCCGTCGCGTAGCCCTGCCGGACCCGCTGGGCCATGGGCGTCTCGACGTAGCCGGGGCAGACGGCGTTGACGGTGATGCCGGTGGGTGCCAACTCGTTGCCGAGCGCCTTGGTGAAGCCGACGACACCATGTTTGGACGCCGAGTACGGTGCGCCGAGCACGACGCCCTGCTTGCCGGCGGTCGAGGCGATGTTGATGATCCGGCCACTGTCCTTGCCGCGCAGGCCACCGGTGTTGAGCACCTCCCGGGTGACCCGGAAGACGCTTGTCAGGTTCGTCTCCAGCACGTCGGCCCAGAGTTCGTCGTCGAGGTCGGCGGTGACCCCGCCGCCACTGCGGCCGGCGTTGTTGACCAGGATGTCGATCGGGCCGTACCGGTTGACGGCGCTCTGCACGAAGGCGTGGACCTGCGCGCCGTCGCGCACGTCCACGGCGGCGCCGTCGACGTCGAGACCCTCGCCGGTCAGCTGCTTGACGGTGTCGGTGACCGCGGCGGCGGTCCGCGCGCCGAAGAACACCCGGTGTCCCTGGGTGGCCAGCAGGCGGACCACGGCCAGGCCGATCCCGCTGGTGCCGCCGGTGACCAGCGCCGTCCGGCCGGCGCTCATGTCGGGCTCCCGGCGGCGAGCTGGGTGTTGACGGCGTCGATGACTTCGCGGGGGCGGGTGTCGCCGACGAGCAGTTCGTCGTCGAGGCCGACAGCGAACTCGCGCGCGATGCGGCTGCCGGTCTCCAGCAGGGCCAGCGAGTCGTAGCCCAGGTCGGCGAAGGCGGTGTCCAGGATGTCGCCGGCAAGGTTGACGTTCTCGCTGGTGCCGGCGCCGTCTCGCAGGATGCGCCGGAGGTCGTCGAGGGTGAAGGGAGTGGATCCGGGCATGGTTTGGCCTTTCCGGTCAGCAGGGATGGGAGGTGCTGACGAGCACGGGCTGTGGCGCGCGGACGACCAGGGCGGAGTTGAAGCCGCCGTGGCCGCGGGCGAGCACCAGGGCGGTACGCACCTGGGCGGGTCGTGGCGCTCCGGTGACCAGGTCGAGTTCGTACTCCGGGGCCGGGTCGCTGTTCACCGTCGGCGGGATGACACCGTCGCGGATGCTGAGCAGGGCGGCGGCCACGTCCAGCGGGGCAGCGCCCGAGTACAGCCGGCCGGTCATCGTCTTGGGGGCGGTCACCGGCACTCCGCGCGGGCCGAACACGGTGCTGATCGCGGCGGCCTCGACCTGGTCGAGTTCGGGAACCGCGGCCGCGTCGGCGAAGACCACGTCGATGTCGGTGGGGTCTACGCCGGCCTCGGCCAGTGCGAGGGTGACGGCACGGACCAGGCCGGAGGGGCGGCCGGTGCCGGGGGCCGGGTCGGTGGTCGCGGCATGCCCGGCGATCTCGCCATAGACGTGCGGGGCCTGCCGTCGCCGTGCGTGCGCCGCGTCCTCGACGATCAACAGGGCACCGCCCTCACCGGGTACGTGCCCGGCCGCGCGTTGATCGAACGGCAGGTAGGCGTGTTGCGGGTCGCGGCCGGTGCTGAGCCGTCCTCCGGCCAGCTGGGCGACCCAGCCCCACGAGCACAGGGACGCGTCGACGGCGCCGGCGACGACCACTGGTGTTCCCTTGCGGACCTGCCGGCGGGCGTGGGCCAGGGCGTCGAGTCCCCCGGCCTGGTCGCTGACGACGACGGCGCTGGGGCCGCGCAGCTTGTTGCGGATGGAGATCTGGCCGCTGTTGACGGCGTAGAACCAGGCGAACGACTGGTAGGCCGAGACGAACTGCCCGCCCTGGCTCCACAGCGCCCGCAGTTCCTTCTCACCGAATTCGAACCCGCCCGAGTGACTCGCGGTGATCACGCCGATGTCGTACGGCCCGAGGTCGGCGGGGGTCAGCGCCGCGTCGGCCAGGGCCCGGTCGGCGCTGACCAGGGCCAGTCGTGTCATCCGGTCGGTCTGCGGCAACAGCCGGTCGGGCAGCTCCTGCTCGGGCGCGAACCCGGTGATCTCACCGGCCAGCGTGGCGGGGTATCCGGACGCGTCGAACCTGGTGATCGGGGCGATGGCGGTCCGCCCGCGCAGGGTGGCCTGCCAGTATGGGTCGACGCCGACGCCGGTGGGGCTGGCGATGCCGAGCCCGGTCACGACGGTGCGGATGGTCATCGTGGGCTCCTGTCGGGCCGGGCCAGCACCACGGCGCTCTGGAAGCCGCCGAAGCCGCTGCCGACCGAGAGCACGGCGTCGGTGCGGTGGCTGCGGGCCGTCAGTGGCACGTAGTCGAGGTCGCAGTCGGGGTCTCGGTGGTGCAGGTTGGCGGTGGGCGGCACGACGTGGTGCTCCATGGCCAGTGCGCAGGCGGCGACCTCGATGGAGCCGATCGCCCCCAGCGAGTGGCCGACCATCGACTTGATCGAGCTCATCGGGACGCGGCGGGCGTGGTCGCCGAGGCCGTCCTTGACGGCGGCAGTCTCGTGCCTGTCGTTCTGCTTGGTGCCCGAGCCGTGCGCGTTGACATAGTCGATGTCGGAGGGGTTGAGCCGCGCCTCGGCAAGGGCCGTGCGGATCGCCTCGGCCATCTCCCGGCCGTCGGGGCGCAGCCCGGTCATGTGGAAGGCGTTGGACCGGGTGGCGTAACCAGCCACCTCGGCGTAAACGTGCGCGCCGCGGCGGCGGGCAGCGTTCAGTTCCTCGAGAACGAACACGGCGGCCCCCTCGCCGAGCACGAAGCCGTTGCGGGTCGCGTCGAAGGGACGGGAGGCGGTCTTCGGGTCGTCGTTGCGGTCGGTGGTCGCCTTGATGGCGTCAAAGCAGGCGACGGTGATCGGCGAGATCGGTGCGTCGGTGGCACCGGCGATCATGGTGTCGGCCAGGCCCTCCCGGATGACGTCGGCGGCGTAGCCGATCGCGTCGAGGCCGGACGTGCAGCCGGTGGAGATCACGGTGCTGGGGCCTTCGGCGCCGGTGGCCCACGCCACCTCGGTGGCGAAGGAGCTGGGCACCAGATAGTCGTAGAGGTGCGGCACCGCGTACCGGTGATCCACAGTGGCCAGCCGGCCGCCGTCGCTGACCGTGCGGTACTCCTGGTCCAGGCTCATCGTGGCACCGACCGCACTGCCAATGGTGACGCCGACGCGGGCCGGGTCGAGGGTGTCAAGTTCCAGGCCGCTGTCCTGCACCGCCTCCCGGGCGGTGACCACGGCGAACTGCGCCGCCCGGTCCATCCGGCGGATCTCCTGCGGGCGCAGGCCGGCGCTCTCCGGGTTGAAGTCGACCTCGGCGGCGACGTGCGAGCGGAACGGCGTGGGGTCGAAGAACGAGATGCGCCGGGTCGCGGTACGGCCGTCGGAGATGAGCTGCCAAAATTCCTTGGCACCCGGTGTGCCCGGCGCGGTGACCCCGATTCCGGTGATGACCACGCGGCGGGGGGCGGTCATCGGGCTTCCCAGTGGTAGAAGCGCTGCGCCAGGGCGTCGGCCGGGGAGCGCCAGGTCGCCGGGTCGTAGGCCTCGATGTAGGGCTTGAGGTCGGCGCTGATCCGGACGAAACGTTCGTCGGTATGGGCTTCGTGGATGCGTTCGGCGCCGTCCGGTTGGTCGAAGTCCTGCAGGTGGAAGTAGAGGCCGCGGTAGGCGAACAGCTCACGGCGGCGGGTGCCCATCCGGTGCGGCATGTCGGTGTCGTCGAATCGGGAGAACAGATCCGACACCGCGCCGGCGGAGTCGGGCTGCATGCGGGCGACGATCAGGGTACTGTGCGTCATCATTTCTCCTGGTTGCGAGCGCGGGCCGGTCCGAACCACCGGTTCAGCGCAGTGGGCAGGTCGTACCGGGTGCCCGGGGCGGCCCAGGCGACATAGCCGTCAGGCCGCACCAGGACCGCGGTGGCGCCGGCGAGCGACTCAAGGGACTGCGGGTCGCGTGGACTCGCCGTGACGATGTCGACGCGGTCACGCCAGCCGAAGGCTCGCCGGCGTAGCCACGGGTTGTCGTCGAGGTCGAGGAGCACGCCACGGCCGGGACGTAGCAGCGCGGCGGTGTCGGACGGGCGGTCGCGGGCCAGCACGGTGAGCCGGGGCAGCCGGGCACCGAGCAGTGGATGGGCGCCGGCGCCGACGTCGTAGCGGATGTCGAGGCCGCTCACCTTGGCCGCCAGGTGCCGCCGCACCGGTTCGTGAGCCATCAGTTCGGTCAGGACGTCGCGGATCGGTTGGGCCTCTTCGCCGCCGAGGATGAGACGGGCCTGCGCCTGGGTGTTGGCCAACAACTGCCGGCCGACCTCATGGCGTTCGGTGTGGTAAGTGTCCAGCAGGCTTTCGGGGGCGGCACCGCGCAGGACCGCAGCCAGTTTCCAGCCCAGGTTGACGGCGTCCTGGATGGAGGTGTTCATGCCCTGTCCGCCGGCGGGCAGGTGCACGTGGGCGGCGTCTCCGGTGAGCAGCACCCGGCCGCGCCGGTACTGTTCGGCCAGGCGCGCCGTGTCGGTGAAGGCGCTGACCCAGATCGCCTCGGCGTGCGAGATGTCGGTGCCGGTGAGCCGTTTCCAGGCTTCGGCGACCTCGCTGAACAGGGGTGGAGCGGTGCGGCGGCGGGGCTCGGCGCCGCGCTCGCAGATGATCACCCGGTTGACGCCGTCGCCGAGGGGCGCTGCCATCACCATGCCATTGGCGAGCACCTGTCCGGTCATCCGCGGTGTGATGTCGGCGCCGCGGATGTCGGCGAGCAGCAACTCGGTGGTGGGTTCGCTGCCGGGGAAGGCGATGCCGGCGCGCTCACGCACCCGGCTGCGGCCGCCGTCGGCGCCGACCAGGTAGCGGGCGCGCAGGTGCTGCTCCCCACCGGCCGTGCGGATCCGAACCTGTACGGAGTCCTCGTCCTGCTTGAGGTCGAGCATCTCGTGTCCGAAACGGATGTCGCCACCCAGGTCGCGTACCCAGTCTTCGAGGACCTTCTCGGTCACCGACTGCGGTATGCCCTGCACGGCGCGGGCCTGCCCGCCGAGCACGGCCAGGTCGAGCGGGATGCCGCCGAAGTGACCACGGGTGGTGGTCTGCAGCTGGGGGAAGCGGGGCAGCAGTCCCCGCTGGTCGAAGGTCTCCAGCGTACGGACGGTGAATCCGAGGCCCCGGGATTCGCCGGAGCGGGCGGTCAGCCGGTCCAGCACGACAACGTCCGCACCGGCCAGCCGAAGCTCCCCAGCCAGTGCGAGACCGGCCGGGCCGGCGCCGACGACGATCGCCGAAGCATCCATGGTTTTCCTCCCGACCGATGGCCGCAGCGCACCATTCGAATTGATGGACGCCACCATCGGAGTGATGCCGACAATCGTCAATCGGTCGCCGCCCTGGATTCAACCCATGCATTCACAGATTCCCCGCAGGGCTGGGTCAGACGATTGTCAAATCCCCCTCAGCGACCCCAGGGGGACGTCTGCGGGACGGTCGCCGCGGCGCTTCCACTCGGCCGGGAAGCTCGTGAAGATACAGAAGAACTACAGAGGAATGTCAATTCATCGCCGGCACCCGGCTCCGACCTCGGAGTGATCGCTGGACGTGATGTCACTCACTACCGTTGGCAAACCCAAGACCCTAGCCTGGGTACCGGCGGCGACGAGGCGGCTCTTGATGGTGCAAAACCTATCAAACCTATAGGTTTTGTATGTAAGGCGATACGGGGAGATCCGCCGGAGATCACGGCGGAAAAAACAAGGGAGCAGTGCGAATGAGGGCCCTGGTGGTCGATTCCGACAATTCCCGGCGCGCAGAGCTCAGTGCACAGTTGAAAAGGCACGGCTTTGACGTCAAAGAATGCGGGACCGGAGCTGAGGCAATCGGCGCGCTCGAACGTTCCGACCTCATGCTGATAGACCTGTGCCTCCGTGACATGGACGGCGTGGAAGCATGCCGGCGGGTGCGAAGCGCCAGCGACGTCCCGCTGATCGCGTTCACCGAGCAGCACATGGCGGTCGAACGGGTCCTGAGCCTGCAGGCCGGCTGCGACGACTGTGTGACCAAGCCGTACGGCGTCCGCGAACTCTTCGCCCGGATCGAGGCGATCATGCGCCGCGTCCGGGCCGGGGCGGGGCGCACCAGATCCGGAGCCGTGCTCATCCGTGGCGACCTGCACATCGACCCGCGCGTCCGCGAGGTCCGTGTGCACGGGAATCCCGTCCAGCTCACCCGCAAGGAGTTTGACCTGTTGCACCACCTTGCCGGCGAACCGGACGTCGTCCACTCCCGGACCCGCCTCGCCACCGAGGTGTGGGGCTTCCCCGCCGACACCTACACGCCCAGCCTGACCACCAGCCGCACCATCGACACGCACGTGAGCGCCCTGCGCGCCAAACTCGGGGACCGCGACGTGATCGTCACGGTACGCGGCGTCGGCTTCCGGCTCGGCCGGTCGATGCCGTCCCGGCTGTCTCGGGCCGGCTGAGCCTCACCGCCGCCCACCACCCTTCCTCACCATCACGGAGTCTCCCCATGCCACTACCACGTGGGCTCACCACGGTCGCCGCCATGCTCCCCGTCCTGCTCGTCGCCTGCGGCACCGCGGCCGGGAGCCGGTCCAGCACCGGGACGCCACGATCCGGCGGGGAGCTGAAGTTCGCCCTGCCCGCCGACCCGACCTGCCTCGACCCGCACCAGGCGGCGACCAGCGAGGGCCTCTACGTCGCCCGTGGCCTGGTCGACTCGCTCACCGACCAGAACCCGACCACCGGCGAGATCGTGCCCTGGCTGGCCAGGTCCTGGAACGTCGGCAAGGACGCCTCCGAGTTCACCTTCCACCTGCGCGAGGACGCCACCTTTGCCGACGGCACCCCGGTCGACGCCGAAGCGGTCAAACGCAACCTGGACGACGTCGCCGCGCTGGGCGCCAGGTCCATCCTCGGCAGCGGGTTCGTGCAGGGCTACCAGGCCACGACGGTGACCGGACCGCACACCGCCGTGGTCACCTTCGGTGGCCCCAACGCCCAGTTCCTCCAGGCCACCTCCACACCAACGCTGGGCCTGCTCGCGCCCACCAGCCTCAGCAAGGGCGCGGAGCAGCGCTGCACCGCCGGGCTGGTCGGCTCCGGACCGTTCCAGCTCGGCGGTTACCAGACCAACCGCAGCACCACCCTCACCCGCCGGACCGGCTACGCCTGGCCCTCCCCGCTGAGCCTGCACCAGGGCGACGCCCGACTGGAGAAGGTGACCTTCCTGGTGATGCCCGAATCCGGCGTACGGACCGGCAGCCTCACCAGCGGACAGGTCGACGGCATCGCCGGTGTCGCACCCCAGGACGAACCTGCCCTGGGTGGCGGACGGGTCAGTGTGCTCAGCCGGGCCAATCCGGGCGTCCCCGTCGCCTTCAGCGTCAATACCGCCCGGCCACTCGCCAGCAACCTGGCCGTACGTCAGGCGTTGCAGGCCGCCGTCAACCGCGCCGAGGTCGTCGACACCGTCCTGAGCCCCAGCTACCGGCCGGCCACCAGCTCGCTGTCCAGCAGCACCGCGAACTTCACCGACAACAGCCCCCTGCTGCGGCACGACCCGCAGACCGCCCGCCGGCTACTCGACGGCGCCGGCTGGCAGCCCGGAGCGGACGGCATCCGGTCGCACGACGGCCGCCGGCTCACCCTCGAAGCCATCCTGGCCACCAACTTCGGACCCAACAAGGCCGCAGTCGAGCTCATCCAGCAGCAGCTGCGCGACGTCGGCATCGAACTCGACCTGCGGATTCTCTCCATCGCCGACTACCAGCAGGCACGCGGCAGCGGCGACTACGACCTCGCCTGGGGTAGCGGGACACGCGCCGACCCGGACATCCTGCGTACCGCCTTCTCCGACAAACTGCTCAACCTGTCCCGGATCGACGACCCGGACCTACAGCGGGACCTGGATGCGCAGGCCGCCGCCGGCGACCCGAAGCGGCGTGCCGAGCTCGTCGCCACCGCCCAGCGGCGGGTGCTCGAGCAGGCGTACCAGATCCCGGTGTTCGAAATGACGACCGTCTTCGCCCTCAGCGGCAAGGTGCACGACATCGCGTTCACCTCCTCCTCCGGCCTGCAGTACTACGACGCATGGCTGTCCTGACCGCCGGCCGCCGGTTGCTGCACGCCGTGCTTGTGCTCTGGGCTGCCTACACCCTCTCCTTCGTGCTGCTCTACGTGCTGCCCGGCGACCCGGTGGCCGTGATGGCCGCCGGCGGCGGTGACGCCACCACAGTGGCCGCGGGGCAGCTCGACGCGCTCCGGGCCGAACACGGCCTGGACCGCCCGCTGCCCGAGCAGTACCTGGACCGACTCACGGGCGCCGTTCGCGGGGACCTGGGCACGTCGGTGCAGACCGACGAACCGGTCGCGCGGATGCTGCTGGACGCGCTACCACCGACCCTGCAACTGGCCGCCGGAGCACTCGGGCTCGGCGTGCCGCTGGGCGCCGCCGTCGCCCTGCTCGCCGCGTACGCCCGCCGCCCTGGGCTACGACGGCTGCTGCTCTCGCTACCCGGCGCGGGCATCTCGGTGCCCACCTTCTGGGTCGGCCTGGTGCTACTACAGGTCTTCTCGTTCCGGTGGGCGCTGCTGCCGGCGTTCGGCGACGGCTCTGCCGCGGCCGTACTGCCGGCGATCACGCTGGCCCTGCCGGTCGCCGCGCTTGTCGGCCAGACCTTCGCCCGCGGCCTGGGCGACGCCCTGGCTCAGCCCTACCTGGATACCGCGGCGGCCAAGGGCGCCGGACGGGCCCGGCTGCTGCTACGTCACGCCGCCCGCAACGCCGCGCTCACCCCGCTGGCCGTGACCGGCGTGCTGGCCGGCAACATCCTCGCCGGCGCGGTGGTGGTCGAGACGGTGTTCTCCCGCCACGGCATCGGGCGGCTGACCGCGACGGCCGTCGCCGCCCAGGACATCCCCGTGGTGCAGGGCGCGGTGATCCTCGGCGCGGTCTGCTTCGTCCTGGTCAGCCTGGTCACCGAACTGCTGACGCCGGTGCTCGATCCGCGGCTACGCACCGCCAGCGGGGCCCGGGAGTTGGTTCATGGTTGACACCCGCCCGCCCCTTCCCGGCCGCCTGCTCGAGCGGGAAGGCCGCCGGACCGCCCGCCCGGCACTCGTCGCGTCCGGCGCCATGATCCTGGTCGTCGTGCTCGCGGCCGCCGCACCGCGGCTCCTGACCAGCCGCGACCCGCTGGCCGCTGCGCCCACCAGCCGGCTGCTCCCGCCGTCGGCAACCCACCTGTTCGGCACCGATCTGCTCGGCCGCGACCTGTTCGCCCGGGTCGTGCACGGCAGCGCACTCACCCTGCAGGCCGCGCTGATCGCCGTGGCCGTGGGCCTGGTGGCCGGAACAGTGCTCGGCCTGCTCGCCGGCTGCCTGGGCGGACGCGCCGAGGAACTGCTCATGCGGGGGGTCGACGTGCTGCTCGCCATACCGGGGCTGCTGCTGTCGCTGGCACTCGTCACCGCGCTCGGCTTCGGCACCGTCAAGGTCGCCCTCGCGGTCGGACTGACCAGTGTCGCGATGTTCGCGCGGGTCGTCCGCGCGGAGGCGGCCCGGATCGTGCGGATGCCGTATGTGGAGGCCGCCCGCGCCGGCGGCACCCGGTGGCCGATCGTGATACTCCAGCACGTGCTGCCCAACGTGGCAGGCGCCGTGCTCCTCTACGCCGCCATCGACTTCGGTGCCGTCGTCCTGCAGGTGTCCGCCCTGTCGTTCCTCGGCTACGGCGCCCCGCCACCCGAACCCGAATGGGGCTCACTGATCGCCGAAGGTCGCGACTACCTCGGCACCGCTTGGTGGCTGACCACCCTGCCGGGGCTGGTCATCACCGCCACCGTCCTGGCCGCCAACCGCATCGCACAGGCCGCCGGCACGGCACGGGAGAGCCGATGAGCACGCCCGACACAGCACCGCTGCTGAAGGTCGAGAACCTCGCGGTCGACTACACGAGCCGGCGGCGGGTGGTACCTGCCGTACGGGATGCCTCCTTCCACATCGCCGCCGGTGAGACTGTCGCCCTCGTCGGCGGCTCCGGATCCGGCAAGACCACCACGGCTCGGGCGGTGATCGGCCTGTTGCCGGCGTCGGCGCGCCTCATTGGTGGCCGGATACTGTTCACCGGCCCCGGCCACCCGGCCGCCACCGATCTCGCCCGAGCCGGTGAACGGGTCCTGCGGCAACAGCGTGGCCGGCACATCGGCCTGGTGCCCCAGGACCCGATGGTGTCGCTCAACCCGGTACGCACCATCGGCTGGCAGGTCGCCGAGGTCCTCGCCATCCACCGGCTCGCGCCCGACCGCCGCACCGCCCGTGCCCGGGCCGCCGAGCTGCTGGACCAGGCCGGGCTGCCGAAGGCGCACACTCTGCTCGACCGGTTCCCGCACGAACTCTCCGGTGGCATGTGCCAGCGCGTTCTCATCGCGATCGCCCTCGCCGCCGGACCCGCCCTGCTGATCGCCGACGAGCCGACCAGCGCCCTCGACGTCACCGTGCAGCGGCGCATCCTCGACCACATCGCCACCCTGACCCGCGACAGCGGGACGGCCCTGCTGCTGGTGACCCACGACCTGGCCGTCGCCGCCGACCGAGCTGACCGGGTCGTCGTGATGGACGACGGCAGGGTGCGCGAGACGGGCAGCGTCCGCTCGGTGCTCGGCGCACCCCGCGACCGGGCCACCCGGGACCTCGTCGACGCACTGTCCCGGCCAGCCCCGCCGACCGGTCCACCACCCGCGCCGCCCGGCGCCACCCCGCTGATCAGCGGGGACGGCCTGGTCAAACGGTTCGGCAGAGGGACCGCCGTCGACGACGTCAGCATCCGGCTGGACCGCAGCGAGTCCGTAGCCCTGGTCGGCGAATCCGGGTCCGGCAAGACCACCACGGCGCGACTGCTGCTGCGCCTGACCGCCGTCTCCGCGGGAAGAGTCCACTTCGACGGCACCGACATCACCGCGGCGCGGGGACGCGACCTGCGCCCGCTGCGTCGCCGCATGCAGATGGTCTATCAGAGCCCCTACGCCTCGCTGGACCCCCGGCTCACGGTGGCCGACGCCGTCACCGCACCGCTGCGGGCCTACCGGCTGGGCAGCCGAGCCGACCGCGCCGCCCGGGCGGCGGACCTGTTGGACCGAGTACGGCTACCGGCGACCGTACTCGACCGGCGACCGGGCGAGCTGTCCGGCGGACAGTGCCAGCGGGTCGCCATCGCCAGGGCCCTCGCTCTTGAGCCCGACCTGGTGGTGCTCGACGAACCGGTCTCCGCGCTGGACGCGTCAAACCGCAACCGGATCCTCGAACTGCTGCACCAGCTGCGCACCGAACTTGGCCTCAGCTACCTGATCATCTCTCATGACCTGGGCGTGGTCCGCGAGATCGCCGACCGGGTCGCGGTGATGCGGGCCGGCCGGGTGGTGGAGACCGGGCCGGTCGCGGATGTGCTCGGTCAGCCGGTCGACCCGTACACCCGGGAGTTGGTCGACGCGGCCCCCGGTGCCGCCTCCCGTCATCTGTTCACGCGGCTGGCGTGACCTCGCGCTCGACAATCGGCAGCGTCCGCCAGCTGTGCGCCACCGCGACGTCGGGATACCGGCGGGGCCGTCCCCAGACCGCGGAGCGTCGGTAGGGCCCTCGCTTGGCGTCCGGCGACGACGCGACCGTCGCGGCACGGGCCAGCAGCACGGCGACGACCGCGGCCAGCTCGACCAGATCCAGGTCACCGGATCTGACAGTGATGGTCATAAAATCCTCCCCACGGTGGTCGCCGGACCGCGAACGCTTGCCGGCACTGTTCGGCGAAGGCCCGAACATTCAGATGACCGCACCCTGACGCCGCTCCCGAGCAGGCCGGCGGATCCGCGGGTAGCCCGGCCGGTCCTGCCTACTCAGCAGGCCGGAGAAGCCGGCGACGTGGATCGGGACACCAGCCATGTCAGTCGACGATCCCGCAGACCACGCCACCCCCCGCGATGGCCGTGCCGACCTCGGCGTTAAGGCCGGTGATCCGGCCGGCGCGGTGGGCGTGCAACGGCTGCTCCATCTTCATCGCCTCGATCACCACGACCAGGTCACCGACGGCGACCTGCTGGCCGTCGGTGACCGCGACCTTGACGACCGTGCCCTGCATCGGCGACACCAGATCCCAGCCGGCCGCCTTCACCGGGCCGGACGTCCGCTTCCCCCGACGTGGTGCGGCCACCGCCGTCTGCGAAGGTGCGCCCAGCGACCACGGGACGCTCACCTCGACCCGCCGGCCGGCCACCTCCAGCACCACCGTCTCGCGCGACTGTTCCGGCGCGCCCACCGCGACCGGCTCGTGAGGTGCGATGTCGTTGACGAACTCGGTCTCGATCCACCGGGTGTGGACCCGGAACGGCTCCCCGGTGAACGCCGGATCGGCCACCACCCGGCGGTGGAACGGAATCACCGTCGGAAGGCCGCCCACCTCGAACTCGTGTAACGCCCGCCGTGCCCGTCGCAGCGACTGCTCGCGGTCCGTGCCGGTGACGATGAGCTTGGCGAGCATCGAGTCCCAGGCCGGGCCGACCACGGTGCCCGGCAGCACACCGCTGTCGAGCCGCACACCCGGCCCACCCGGTGGCGCGAACGTGGTCACCGTCCCGGGCGACGGCAGGAATCCCCGTCCCGGATCCTCAGCATTGATCCGGAACTCGAAACTGTGGCCCCTCGGCACCGGATCGCCATAGCCGAGCGCCTCACCGTCGGCGATCCGGAACATCTCGCGAACCAGGTCGATGCCCGTCACCTCCTCGCTGACCGGGTGCTCCACCTGCAGCCGGGTGTTCACCTCGAGGAAGGACACGGTGCCGTCGGCGCCGACGAGGAACTCGACGGTGCCGGCTCCCACATACCCGGCCTCCCGCAGGATCGCCTTGGACGCGTCGTACAACTGGGCATTCTGCTCGTCGCTCAGGAAGGGTGCTGGAGCCTCCTCGACCAGCTTCTGGTGCCGGCGCTGCAGCGAGCAGTCACGCGTGGAGACAACCACCACCGTGCCGTACGCATCGGCCAGACACTGTGTCTCCACGTGGCGGGGCCGGTCCAGGTAGCGCTCCACGAAGCACTCCCCCCGGCCGAAGGCCGCGGTAGCCTCGCGCACCGCTGAGGCGTACAACTCCGGGATCTCCGCCAACGTGCGTGCCACCTTCAGACCCCGCCCTCCGCCGCCGTGCGCCGCCTTGATGGCGATCGGCAGGCCGTACTCCCGGGCGAAGCCCACCACCTCGTCCGGACCTCGTGCCGGCTCAGCGGTGCCGGCCAGCAGCGGCGCCCCGGCGCGGCGGGCGAGGTGCCGGGCCGCGACCTTGTCACCGAGATTGCGGATCGCGGCCGGTGGCGGGCCGATCCATGTCAGACCCGCGTCGAGGACGGCCTGTGCGAACGCCGCGTTCTCGGACAGGAACCCATAACCGGGATGGACGGCGTCGGCTCCGGCCCGCTCGGCGGCGGCGAGCAGCGCGCCCGCGTCCAGGTAGCTGTCGGCAGGGGTCTCGCCACCGAGCGCGTACGCCTCGTCGGCGAGTCGAACGTGCGGCGCCTCTCGATCCGGATTCGCGTAGACCGCCACACTGACCAGCCCTGCGTCACGGCAGGCCCGCACGATTCGCACGGCGATCTCTCCACGATTGGCGATGAGCACCTTACGCACGATCGTTACCGCTCCTCTCCGGGCGGCGTGCCGCCTCGTCCCACCAGCTTCGACGCGCGGCGGGACAAGGGACAAGGCGCCACCATCGAGAAGACGGTCAGCTATGCCAACGGCGGCACAGCGATGTCGAATCCGCGTCAGCGGTACGTCAAGATCTCCCGCGGCGCAGTGCCCTCGCCGAAGGCCCCGGACACAGGACCCGAGAGGCCGGCCCCGCTTCGGCACCCCGCTGAAGATGCCGAACACGGAGACCATGGCCACGGCGGCGCCGGTGACGGTCGAGGGGTGGTAGCCAACGCCGTTGCGTCAGGGCTGTGGCCGACGGGTCAACCCGCTGCTGACTGTCGGGGCTTGTAGATCAACACGCGTCGAGCAGGAGCATCGCGCCGATCTTGCACTTCCTGTCGCCTATTTAAGCAGGAATGCACTCTAATGCCGGGTCAGAAAGTGCAAGATCGCGATGCAGGCTCGGTTGACGAGCAGTCATTCCGCCTAACGTCCGGCACGATCCACGGCGACTGTTCACCCCACCGCAGATCCAGGGTGATCGATCATCGCGTCCCGGAGGAGACGCCCAACATGTTGGCGAGACAGGGGTGAGCACCACGGCGCCTGGGGCGTGCGACGTCAGCCGCGTGCGGTTGGCGCGGGCCTGGCACAGTGCTGCCGGCAGTAGCCCTTCTTCAGCCGCTGCCATCGGCGGCAGGCTGCCCTTCCGGGTAGGTCCTTGACGGCGGCGCGTCCCGGGCTGTCCCCTCGCGGTGTAAGAGCGGTCTCGGGACGAGTGGCTGCCGACCGTGAGCGCGGTGGTTGATGGCAGGGTTGGGCCCATGGACCTGACGGTTATCCTCGGCCCGGTCAAGGGCGGCAAGTCGCTGGAGATGATCAGCCTGCTGTCTCCGCTCCGGCACGCCGGCATCCCGCACCGGATCTACCAGTCAAGTCGGCACAGCCGGGACATTGCGGTGACCTCACGTTCCGGGGGCAGTTTGCAGACGGTCAAAGTCAGCTCACTTGGCGGCGCCGCCGACGCTGAGGTCGAGGTCATTGGCGTCGACGAGATCCACATGTTTACCGTCGATGACATCGCCGTGCTGGGTGCCGCGGTCCGTTCGGGAATTCAGGTCGTCGTCGCCGGCATCGATCTGGATCACCGGGGATGCCTGTTCGCTCCGGTGAAGGCGCTGTTCGAACTGGCGCCAGCGAAGGTGCTGTATCGACGTGCGGTGTGCGACGTCTGTCGGTCTCTCGACGCGACACACACGCAGGTACTCGAGGACGGCAAGCCGATGATCCGAGAACTCGCGCCGTCAACCGCGCTGCCGGACGACGGGACCTACACGTACGAGGCCCGCTGCCGCCGTTGTGTCATTCTCCCCTGAGAGGGTCGCCAACCCGCAACATGCCTGGCTCCGACGCCGAGAGGCCGACCGTTTCCACGGCACCCTGCGCACCACGGCCGGGGAATCCCCGGGCAACAGCGTCGAGCAGCGCATCACCCGGGCCTTCGGCCTACGGTGAGCTGGGGCGGGGGGGGGGGGGGGGGGGGGGGGGCCCCCCCCCCCCCCCCCCCCCCCCCCCCCCCCCCCCCCGCTCGCGATCGACCCGGCGAGGCGGTCCGTCACCTGTCGAGGGACGTCTCCACGGCGGGCCGCAGCGGGCCGCCACGCAACGCGTACGCGAGCAGACCGGTCACCGCCAGGGTGCTGGCGCAGACGGTGGCGGCGGTGGTGCCGGCGGGTTGGATCAGCCATCCGGCGATCTGCATCCGCAGGTCCCCGCTGGGACCCAGCAACGGCAGGACCGCGATGAGGGTCCAGGTCAGCGGGCAGATCCACGACAGGGCGGCACCGAACAGGGCGGTGCCGAGGGCGGTCAGCCCGAGGAGCCCCGCGGTGTTGCGCAGCATCAGGCTGAACGGTTCGTAGTGCGCGTCGGTGACCGCACTGAGGGCCAGCAGGGCGGTGATCGTGGCGACGGCGAGCAGCAGGTGCCCGGCGCGTCGCAGCGGCCAGTTGACCGACGCGGTGCGGTCGAGGGCGTCGTCGGCACCGCTGAGGGTGGTGCCGGCCGCGACCACCGCCAGCATGATGACGAGGCTGGCCGTGCGGGTGTTGATGGTCGTCGAGTCGGTGTAGGCCAGCGACAGCACCCATGCCACCGCGATCAAGGCGGTCACGGTGGCCATGGCGAGGGGCACCCGGCGGGAGCGTAGGTAGAGCTGAAGCCACCTCACGGCTGGCCCTCGGGCAGGACCGCCACGAGGCCGTCGCCGCGGCAGGCCAGCGCTGCCTCGCGTGCCGCTGCCATCCGACGCCGTTGCTCGGCCTCCGGAAGACTCACCAGCGCCTGGTACGTGCTCACCAGCCGCCCCACCTCCGCGGGGTCCCATCCGGACGGGGCCGGTGGTCGACCGGCCAGCCAGGCGGCGGCGACGATCCGCGCCCGGTACTCGTCGCCCTGCACCGACTGCTCGGCGCACTCCTGCTTCCAGGCGGCCTCGAGCAGGGAGGGCAGGAAATAGTCGCCGGTCAGATCGGCGCGTCCGAGGCGGTCGAACGAGGGGGTGTCGAAGACGACCGTGTCGGCGGAGTGCGGTGTCGGTGCCGCTCTCGGATCCAGCCGCGCCCAGTAGGTGACCTGCTGGGTCTGCACCGCCCGGACGGGTGCGTTGGGCAGCTTGGCCGCCATCATGGCGAGAGCCTGGCGGGCAGGGCCGACGACGTCGGGCAGCAGGCCGGCGTGCACCCGCGTCACACAGACCTGCGGGCCGGCGTTGTCACAGACCAGCTCGATGGCGGCCGGGTCGACGACCGCCGCCCCGCGCGTACCGCCAATGGGCAGGAGCGGTACGGCCACCGCGGCGCCGAGCACCGCCGGGAGGACGGCCAGCGCGGTGGCTCGGCGGCGGACCGTGCCCAGCAGCAGCAGTCCGGTGGCGGCGAGCGCCACCAGCCACAGCGTCTGGAGCGCGCTGACCCGCGGCATGATCGTCTGGAAGTCGTCAAGTTCGTTGATGACCGGGATGAGCAGCAGCGCCGACGGTTCGGGCCGGAAGGCCGCCAGGTCGGGGTCGGGCTGCGCCACGAGTTCGGGGACGAGCCCGAGCAGGGCGAACCCGACCACCGCGACGACGGGTGCCGTGATCACCCGGGGTACGGCCCGACCGGCGGCCAGGCCCAGCCAGCCGGCGGCGAGCAGAGCCGGAACACCGACGGCGGCGACGACGATGGTGGCGCCCGGGAAGTAGCGCGCCGTCGGCACCACCCATCCGGTCGCGACGAGACACACCAGGATGTACGCGGCCACCACCGTGATCGCGAGCGCGCCGGCGGTCACCGTGGTGCGGTGCCACCGGGGCCGGGCGGTGCTGGTGAACAACTCGCCGACCCGGTGCCGGGCGTCGCGCTGACCCAGCCACGCCCCGCCGGCGAGCGCCAGCGGCAGCAGCAGCACCAGCATCGACCGTGCGATGACCGCCAGTTGCATCCACCGGCCGGCGAAGAAGTGGGTGGACGTGATCAGCAAGGGCAGGCCGGTGGCCAGCAACAGCAGTGCGACGCCCAGGGCCGCCGACCGGCGTAGCTCGATGCGGACGATGCGCCCGATCATGCCGGCACCTGTCCACGGTGGGAGCGCAGCAGCGCCGCGTAGCCGCGTTCGGTGGCGCTGTCGCCCGCGTCGCCCGCGTCGCCCTGCTGGGCCAGTTGCCCGGTGGTGCCCTGCCACACCAGGCGACCCTCGTGGACCAGCACCACGTCGGTGCAGGCCACCGCGACGTCCTCGACCAGGTGGGTGGAGACGAGCACGCAGCTGTCCAGACCGATCTCGCGCAACAGCTCGCGGAAGTCGAGGCGCTGCTCCGGGTCCAGGCCGACCGTCGGCTCGTCGAGCAGCAGCACCTCCGGATCGTTGACGATCGCCTGGGCGATGCCGGCACGGCGCAGCATTCCGCCGGAGAGCGTCTTCATCCGGGAGTCGGCGCGGTCGGCGAGGCCGACCCGTTCGACAGCCCGTTGCACCGCGCCCGGGATGACCGTCTTCGGCATCTCCTTGAGCCAGGCCATGTATTCGACAAACTCCCGGACCGTGAAGCGCGGGTAGAAGCCGAAGTGCTGCGGCAGATAGCCCAGGCCACGGCGGACCCGACGGAGGTCCGCCTTGGCGGTGCTGTCCTCGCCGAGCAGGCTCAACCTTCCACCGGCGGGCTTCACCACTGTGGCGAGTGCTCGCATCAACGTCGTCTTGCCGGCGCCGTTGGGGCCGAGCAACCCGTGCACGCCGGTGCCCAACGTCAGGTCCAGCCCGTTGACCGCCAGGTGTCGTCCGGCTCGGACCTGCAACTCCTCGGTTCGCACCGCCCACGGATGGGTGGACGGCCTGGTCTCCGCCACGCTGACCATACGCATCATTACGTCTCCATTCGGTCCTTGGTTCGTGTTGTCAGCTGGTCACGACGTGCGGGGAAGTCCTCCGAGCGGACGTCGTCGGGCCCGGACGAGCAGCACGGCCACCAGCGCCACGGTGCTGGCGGCCCACCAGGGCGCGCTGCTGTCCGCGAGGACGGCCGGGAGTCGCCCGCCGGCCAGACTCGGCGTCACGACACCCGCGGACCAGGTGAGGGCCAGTACGGCGGCGGCGCGGTCCACCCCCACCAGCCCGCCCAGCGCCAGCGCCCCGGCGGTGAAGCCCAGCGCCGGCAGCAGCCAGAGACCCGGGGAGTGCCCGGTGCCCCAGCCCGCCACGGCCAGCACCGGGATGACCGCCACCAGGACCGCCAACGTGCGGCGCAGCAGCAGTGCCAACCCGGTACGCGGCATGGTCGCCATCAGCTCCCAGGCCGGATCGAGTCGCCGGCTCCAGAGCGCGGCCACCGGCAGCAGCGGTGCCATCGGCGCGACGAGCAGCACCAGCGACGGCAGGTTGTCGAAGGTCGTCTCGAAGACCACCGCGGCCAGCATCAGACCGGCGGCGGTGGCCAGCCACGGCAGGATCCGTCCGGCGACCCCGGTCCGCCGCAGTCGCCGCCGACGCACCGGAGCGGGGCCGGTGGCGATTGCGGTGGTGATGCCGTCGGCCACCCGCTCCAGCAGGTCGCGGGTGGCGGGGTCGACCGCGTCGGCGAGGACCGCCCGGCATGCGGCGCAGGACTCCAGGTGCGCCTCGACCGCCCAGCTGGTCGTGTCGTCGACGCCGCGACCGCCCGAGGCGTACTCGGAGATCATCGTCTTGGTGGGATGAGTGGTCATGACAGCGCCTCCCGCAGCGCGATCCGGGCCCGCCGCGCGCGGGTCTTCACGGTTCCTTCCGCCATGCCGAGCAGCAGCGAGGTCTCCCGCACGGTCAACCCGTCGAGGACCATCGCGCGCAGCACCTGACGCAGCTCCGCCGGCAGTGCCTGCAGGGCCTGCTCCAGGTTGGCGTCCAACCCAGCAGCGAGCGCCTCCTCCTCGGCCGCCGGAGCCACGGCGTCGTAGGTCTGCACCGACGGAATCCGCTCCCGTCGAGCCCGGTGGCGGAACGCGTCGACAAGCCGGTGCGCGGCGATCGTCCACAACCAGCCCACCGCGCTGCCGGAGCCCGCGGACTGCGCCTGGCTGCCGGCCGACCGCCACACCGCCAGGTACGTCTCCTGCAACACCTCGGCCACCACGTCCTCGTCGGCGCACCGCCGACGGAGCCGCGTGGTCAGCCACGGGGCGGTACGCCGGTACAGTGCGTCGAAGGCGCGCCGATCGCCGCGGGCGACGCGGCGAAGCAGCTCACCCTCGTCGAGTCCGTCCAGACTTCGTCTCACGACAGGCAAGACGATGCGACCCCCCACTTCGGTTCTGGCCCGGTGGTGACCCCGGTCACATTTTGCCGGTACTCGGATCGGGTCGACGCGGCGTGATGCCTCCCACAGCGGGAACGTCAGACGGGCCGCGGGCGTTGCCGACACACGCCCGGCAGTTGCGGACGCGCTGACGCCGTAACGACGTAGAAGCTTCCGCAGAGAGACCGAGATGATGAAGCAGTTGGTGGACCAGACCGAAGCGGGCACTCGCAAAGCACCCCCGCGTACTGCCGGGGAGGTGCTGCCCGGTGATCTGATGACCAACCGTCAGCGGGCACAACTCGTCCTCGTGCTCGGTGCGTTGATCGCCATCGGGCCGTTGACCATCGACATGTACCTGCCCGCGTTGCCCGCCATCACGGCAGGGTTGCAGACCACCGAGACCGCCGTGCAGTTGACGCTGACCGGCACGCTTGTCGGCCTCGCGCTGGGCCAGTTGCTGATCGGGCCGCTCTCCGATGTGGTCGGACGGCGGGTGCCGCTGCTGGCCGGGCTGGCCGCGCACATCGTGGCCTCCGTGCTGTGCGTCTTCGCACCCACCATCGCTGTGCTCGGCGCGCTGCGTGTCCTGCAGGGGCTGGGCGTCGCGGCCGCCACCGTGGTCGCGACCGCCGTCGTCCGCGACCTGTTCAGTGGCGCGTCGTTCGCCCGAATCTTCTCCCGGCTGATGCTCGTCATGGGCCTGGCCCCCATCCTCGCGCCGACCCTGGGCAGCGGCCTGCTGAGCTGGACCGACTGGCGGGGCGTCTTCGCGGCGCTGGCGGTGTTGGGCGCGCTGCTGATCGTCGTGGCGGCGCGGCGGCTCCCGGAAACCCTCCCGGTGGCGCGTCGGCGGCACGGAGGGATCGGTGCCACCCTGCGCGACTACCGAGGGCTGCTCAACGACCGGGCGTTCGTCGGGTTGGTGCTGGTCGCCGGGCTGGCGATGGCGGCCCTGTTCGCGTACGTCGCGGGGTCGTCGTTCGTGCTCCAACGGGAGTACGGCCTCGACGAGCAGCAGTTCGGCCTGGCCTTCGGGGCCGGCGCCGTCGGCCTGATCGCGGCCACCCAGTTCAACGTCCGGCTGCTGCGCCGCTACACCCCGCAGCAGATCCTGGTCAGCGCGCTCATCGCGGGGACGGCGGCCGGCCTCCTGCTCGTCATGTTCGCGGCCACCGGCTTCGGTGGCCTGGGCACCCTGCTCGCGTCGCTGTGGCTGGTCCTGGCCGCGGCGGGCCTGGCCCTGCCGAACGCTCCGGCGCTGGCCATGAGCCGGCACAGTGCGGCCGCCGGTACCGCCGCCGCGCTGCTCGGTGCCGTGCAGTTCGGTGTCGGCGCCCTCTCGGCGCCGCTGGCGGGCCTGTTCGGCACCGGGAGCGTACCGATGGCGATCGTCATCGCGGGCGGCATGGCCGCCGCGCTGATCGTCATGCTCCTCGTCGTGCCCCGCGCCGACCTCGGCACCGTCGACCCGGACCTGGCAGTTGCCGTGCACTAGAAATCGGGCGGGCCGGTTGCCCGGCCCGCCCGACGATCAGCGAATCTCCGTGGTGTTGTCCTCCGGGCGCGGCTGGCCACGCGGTGGGGCGGACCAGGGCGACTCGCCACCCACCCGGCGCGGCAACGGCTCGGCCGGTGTCGACTCCGCCGGGTAACCCAGAGTGAGCGGCGCGGTGTCGCGCTCCGCGGGGGTGTGGGACGGCCAGTCGGTGAGCGTGAAGTCGTCGTCGCGGGGGCCTCCGCCCGGCGCGGCCGCCGGCGCCACGGCCGGCTCGATGGCGGGGCGCGGCCACTGCCGCCAACGCTGCACGCTGAAGGTCGCCATCAGCAGCAACAGACCGATCAGGAAGAGTGTGCCGTTCTCCACGGGCAACCGCAGCGGCAACGGATCGCCGGCCACCTTCCACTCGTGCGGGATCGCGTCCCGTACCGCGAAGGGCGCCACGAACATCCCGATGTACGGGGTGACCAGCAGCAATCCGGCCGCCAGTGGGCCGAGCGGCGAGAAGCGCAGCGTGGCCAGCAGGCCCAGCAGGACGCCGCCGACACCGAGGTACACGGCTGGCTCGATCAGGTTGGCGGTGTTGAACGTGCCGGTCTCCACCCAGCGGTCGACCGTCCGGCTCGACCCGTCCTGCCCCAGTGTGACGAGCACCCAGGTGATGGGCGCCACCACCAGCCCGGCGAGGAAGCTCCAGAGATGTCGCATCCGCGCACCGTACCGTTTTCGGCATGACTGAGCACCTCTCCGCCGCACCGGTCGGCAAGCCGACGTCGTACTCGCGCGTCACGCTGAGCAAGATTATGACTGCCGTGGACGTGAACCTCTACGGCACCGTGCACGGCGGGGTTCTGATGAAGTTCGTCGACGACGTGGCGGGTGCCGCCGCTGCCCGGCACAGCGGCGGAACGGCCGTGACCGCGGCGATCGACGAGATCGTCTTCTCCGAGGCGGTCCGGGTCGGTGACCTCGTGCACGCGCACGCGCAGGTGAACTGGACCGGCCAGACCTCGATGGAGGTGGGCGTGCGGGTGGTCGCCGAGCGGTGGGACTCGGCCGAGGACGCGCCGGTCCGGGTGGCCACCGCGTACCTGGTCTTCGTCGGCGTGGACGTGGGCGGGGCCCCACGGGCGGTCCGTCCGGTGCTGCCCGAGACGGCGGAGGACGAGCGCCGGTACAAGGAGGCCGAGATCCGTCGCGCGCACCGCCTCGCCCGGCGCCGTGCCATCCAGGCCCACCGCGCCGGCTGAGCAGAGCCGGTGCCCGCCCCCCACATGGGGTGACCGGTTGGAGTGTGGGGTGGGCACGCATCGGTTGCCGGACCCGGTGCGCAGAATGGCGCTTCGAGGTAGGGCAAGATGGCGCCACGGCCCAGGCACAGTGTCGTGCCGGGCCAGGGGAGGGTGGAGCAGTGGGTGACATGCTGTGGACGCCGCCGGCGGACGTACGGGAACGGTCCCGGATCGGTGGCTACCTGCGCTGGCTGCGGGAGCACCGCGGGTTGGACTTCGCCGACTACGACGCGCTGTGGCGCTGGTCCACCACCGACCTGGACGGGTTCTGGCGCTCGATCTGGGACCATTTCGAGGTTGTCGCGCACACCCCGCCGGCCGCCACCCTGGCCGAGCGGGGCATGCCCGGTGCCCGTTGGTTTCCCGGCGCCACGCTCAACTACGCGGAGAACGTGCTGCGGATGCCGGGGCGTGCCGACGACGACCCGGTGGTGATCGCGCACGGGCAGACCCGCGCACCTGTCACGCTGACCGCCGGGGAGTTGCGCGAGCAGGTCCGCCGGGTGTCGGCCGGGCTGCGCCGGCTCGGCGTCTCCGCCGGTGACCGGGTGGCGGCGTACGCCCCGAACATCGGCGAGACGTACGTCCTGCTGCTGGCCACCGCCAGCCTGGGCGCGATCTTCTCGTCCTGCGCGCCGGAGTTCGGGACCCGCAGCGTCACCGACCGCTGGCAGCAGATCGAGCCGACAGTGCTGGTCGCCGTGGACGGCTACCGGTACGGCGACAAGGCGGTGGACCGGCGCGCGGAGGTCGCCGCGATCCGGGCCGCCCTGCCGTCGCTGCGGCACACCGTCTCCATCGGCTACCTCGACCCCACGGGCTCCGCGCCCGAGGATGCGCTGGGCTGGGAGGACCTGGCCGCGCCGACCGACGAGCCGCTGACGTTCACGCCGGTGCCGTTCGACCACCCGCTGTACGTGCTCTACTCCTCGGGCACCACCGGGCTGCCCAAGCCGATCGTGCACGGTCACGGCGGCATCCTGCTGGAGCACCTGAAGATGCTCGCCCTGCACCACGACCTGGGTCCGGCCGACCGGTTCTTCTGGTTCACCACCACCGGCTGGATGATGTGGAACTTCCTGGTCTCCGGCCCGGCGGTGGGCGCCACGATCGTGCTCTTCGACGGCAATCCGGCCCACCCCGACCTCGGTGGGCTGTGGCGGCTGGCGGCGGAGACTGGCACCACGTACTTCGGCACCTCGGCGCCCTTCCTGCTGGCCTGCCGCAAGGCTGCGCTGGTGCCCCGCGAGGTCGCCGACCTGTCCGCGCTGCGCGGCGTCGGCTCGACCGGTGCGCCGCTGCCCGCCGAGGGCTTCCACTGGGTGTACGAGACGGTGAGCGACCGGGTGCAGCTCCAGTCGCTCTCCGGCGGCACCGACGTGTGCACCGGCTTCGTGGGCGGGGTGCCGCTGCTGCCGGTGTACGCGGGCGAGATCGCCTGCCGGGCGTTGGGCGCGAAGGTGGAGGCACGCTCGGCCGACGGCACCCCGGTGCTCGGCGAGCTGGGCGAGCTGGTGATCACCGAGCCGATGCCGAGCATGCCCGTGGGTTTCTGGAACGACCCGGACGGCGTCCGTTACTCCGAGGCGTATTTCGACGTCTACCCGGGCGTCTGGCGGCACGGGGACTGGATCACCATCAACGGGCGGGGAGGTTGCGTGATCACCGGCCGCTCCGACGCCACCCTCAACCGGGGCGGGGTGCGGTTGGGCACCGCCGAGTTCTACTCCGTGGTCGAAGGGCTCGACGAGGTGCTCGACTCGGTCGTCGTGCACCTGGAGGACGACGAGGGCGGCGCCGGTGAGCTGCTGCTCTTCGTGGTGCTGGCCGAGGGCCTGGAGTTGGACGACCCGATGCGTGCGGCGATCTGTCGCGAACTGCGCACCGCCCTGTCGCCCCGGCACGTACCCGACGAGATCCACCAGGTACGCGCGGTGCCCCGCACCCTGTCGGCGAAGAAGCTGGAGGTCCCGGTCAAAAAGATCCTCACCGGTACCCCGGTCGATCAGGCCGCGGCGAAGGGTGCCCTGGCCAACCCCGAGTCCCTGAACGCCTTCGCCGCCCTGGCCCAAAGCCGAGCCACAACCTGACGCGGCCTCGCGCCGGGCTCGGCCCCGCGCCGGGCTCGGCAACCCCCACCCCTCGCGATCTTGCACTTTCTGTCCCAGCATAAGGGGCATTCCACGTGTTTCGGCGACCGAAAGTGCAAGATCGCCGGGGCGGGGCGGGGCGGGGCGGGGCGGGGCGGGGCGGGCGGGGCTGTTAGGGGAGGGTGTGGGTGATTTTTTCCGTGGCTTGGCGGTTAGCCAGGCGGGCTGGGTTGAGGTTGGCGTTGAGGACCACCGTGGCGGCCCGGGTCAGCGGGGCCAGCAGCCAGTCCACCGGGTCCGGATAACGGGCGGTGTCGACGAGGACCCGGGCACCGGCCTCGATGCCCAGCTCGGTGGCGCGGGCCTCGGCGCGGGCCAGCAGGTGCTCGTCGGTGGGACCCGGCCCCGGCTGCGGGCGGAAGTGGTCGCCGTGCCGGCGTACCTCGACCACGTAGTCGGCGAACCCGGGCGGCACCTGCCGGAGCGGGGCGGCCAGTGGAGCCAGCCCGAGGGCGTACCGCTCGTCGGCCGACCAGGACTGCGCCTCGTCGAGCCGGTCGGCGGCGGCGAAGAGCACGTCGACGTCGCCCGGTGTGTCGACGACGCTCAGCTTGGCCGACCAGCAGCCCAGCAGCACCGCCGCGGTCTGCCAGTGGGGCGGCAACAGCACCCCGCCCGGAGTGCCCGGCGCGAGGCCGACCTCGTCGACGAGCAGGTTGGCGGTCTTCGCCACCCAGTTCGCCAGGGTGGCGCCGGATAGTTCGGTGCGGTCACCGCTGGCATCGTCGTACCAGGTGAGGAGCGGTCGGGTCGGGTCGGTCGCGATCGCGTCGGCGAACACCCGGGCAATGTTGTCGGCCATCGGCGCGAACGATACGCCCCTGTGGTCCGTACTCGAAGACGATGACAACTCGGGATACCGTCGGGTCGCAGTCAGCGTCTGCCCCGCGCTCCGGCGTAGGCTTGACCCCCGGAGTGTTGTTCCCCACAGACCCGCCAGTGCAAGGAGTCGCCCCGTGACCGCCGGTCGCCCGCCCCGCGTGCTCATCGACGCCACGAGTGTCCCCACCGACCGTGGTGGCGTCGGTCGATACGTCGACGGTCTGCTCGGTGCCCTCGGCAAGGTGTGCGGGTCGGGGGTGGAGCTGGCGGTGGTCAGCCTCCGCACCGACCTGGAGCGTTACACCCGGATGCTGCCCGGCGCGGAGATCATCCCAGCGCCGGCCGCCGTGGCGCACCGCCCGGCCCGGCTCGCGTGGGAGCAGACCGGCCTGCCGCTGCTCGCCCAGCAGGTGAGCGCCGACGTCCTGCATTCGCCCTTCTACACCTGCCCGCTGCGGGCCGGGTGCCCGGTCACCGTCACCGTGCACGACGCGACGTTCTTCACCGAGCCGGAGCACTACGACAAGTCCCGCCGCACGTTCTTCCGCAGCGCCATCAAGACGTCGCTGCGCCGCGCCAACCGGGTGATCGTGCCCAGCAAGGCCACCCGGGACGAGCTGATCCGGCTGCTCGACGCCGATCCGACGCGGATCGACGTGGCCTATCACGGTGTCGACCAGCAGGCCTTCCATGCCCCCACCGAGGAGGAGAAGGCCCGCGTCCGCGCCCGGCTGGGGCTGGGCAACAGCAGCTATGTCGCCTTCCTCGGCGCCAAGGAGCCGCGGAAGAACGTGCCCAACCTGATCCGTGGTTGGGCCCGCGCGGTGTCCGACCGGGCCGAGCCGCCGGCCCTGGTGATCGCCGGTGGGCAGGGGCACGACGACGACATCGACCGGGCGGTGGCCGAGGTCCCGTCGCACCTGCGCCTGCTGCGTCCCGGCTACCTGCGCTACGCCGACCTGCCCGGCTTCCTCGGTGGCGCACTGGTCGCCGCCTATCCGTCCTACGGCGAGGGGTTCGGGCTGCCGATCCTGGAGGCCATGGCGTGCGCCGCCCCGGTGCTGACCACGCCCCGGCTCTCGCTGCCCGAGGTGGGCGGCGACGCGGTCGCGTACACCTCGGAGGACGCGGAGCAGATCGGCACCGACCTGGCCGCGCTGCTCGACGACGAGCAGCGGCGGCTGTCCCTGGCGAAGGCGGGTTTCGACCGGGCCAAGGAGTTCACCTGGGAGTCCAGCGCCGAGGTGCACATCGCCGCCTGGAGTCGCGCCCGCTCCTGAGCTCGGGTGCCTGGTGGTGACCCGTGCCACTGCCAGTAGGTACGTCGGGCATGATGTGCGGATGCTTTATGCGGTAATTCCGGCAGGTGGCAGCGGCACGAGACTGTGGCCGTTGTCCCGCGCCGGCCACCCCAAGTTCCTCCACCCGCTGACCGGCACCAGTTCCTCGCTGCTCCAGGCGACCGTGGAACGGCTCGCGCCGCTGACCACACCGGATCGGACCCTCGTGGTCACCGGTGCCGCGCACGTCGCGGCGGTGGCTCGGCAGCTGACCGGTCTGCCTGAGGAGAACATCCTGGTCGAGCCCTCCCCTCGGGATTCCTGCGCGGCGATCGCGCTGGCCGCCGCGGTGATCGCGGTGCGCGACCCGGACGCGGTGATGGGCAGCTTCGCGGCCGACCACCTGATCGGCGACCCGGGGAGCTGGGTGCGCACGGTCCAGGAGGCGGTCCGGGGGGCCGAGCAGGGGATGCTGATGACGGTCGGGATCACCCCGACCCGTCCGGAGACCGGCTACGGCTACCTGGAGACCGGCGAGGAGACCGACGGCGCTCCGTGGCGGCCGGTGACCGAGTTCAAGGAGAAGCCGGGCGCGGAGGTCGCCGAGGCGTACGTCCGTTCCGGCCGGCACCTGTGGAACGCGAGCATGTTCGTGTGGCGGGTGGATGTCTTCCTCGCCGAGCTGGCCCGCCAGCAGCCGGCGTTGCACGCGGGCGTGGCCGCGATCGCCGCCGCCTGGGGCACCCCCGAGCAGGACGAGGTGCTCGGCGCGATCTGGCCGACCCTGCCGAAGATCTCCGTGGACTACGCGGTGATGGAGGGTGCGGCCACCGCGGGTCGGGTCGCGACCGTGCCGGGCGACTTCGGTTGGAACGACGTCGGCGACTTCCACACCCTGGGTGAGGTGCTGCCGGCCGACGAGGCGGGCAACGTGGTGCTCGGCACCGACGCCAAGCCCGGGGTGCTCCTGCGGGACAGCACCAACCTGGTGGTGGTGCCGCAGTCCGGTCGGTTGGTGGCTGTCCTCGGGCTGCGCAACCTGATCGTGGTGGACACCCCGGACGCGGTGCTGGTCTGCCCGCGCGACCAGGCCCAGGGCGTCAAGGCCCTGGTCGACGAGCTCAAGGCGCGCGGCGAAGAGGGCTACGTCTGAGGGCCGCCAGGCCCGGTGCGAGCAGTTGCACGGTCCCGCCGGCCAGCGGCTCGGGCAGCTGGGCCGGCGGAAACCAGCCCAACTGCTCGGCCTCGTCGCTGACCTGCTCGACCGCGCCGGGAGGCGCGACCACGGCGAACCGGACGTCGTAATGGCGTGAGCCGCCCTGGCAGAGCACCTCGTGCACGTCGATGTCGATCGGCACCGGGTCGATGCGCAGGTCGGCGATGCCGGACTCCTCGGTGGCCTCGCGGAGCGCGGCGGCGACCAGGGTCTGGTCGGTCGGCTCGCAGTGCCCGCCGAGCTGCACCCAACGCCCGAACTTGACGTGCAGGCAGAGCAGCACCCGCGAGCCGGTGGCGTCCAGCACCAGCGCGCTCGCGGTGACGTGCCCGGGTCGGTGCGGCCGACTCATCGCGATCGGGCCGGCGTCGAGCAACGTGAGGGTGCGGTCCCTCGCGGTGGCCGCCCCCGGGCTGGTGGGCTGCCAGTCTTCGAGCAGCGCGGTGGCGTCGGCGTGCAGCGCCGCGTACGCCTCGGGGTCGGTCGGATGGGCGGTGATCGGGGTGTCGGGCACCCCGACACTGTACGAGCGGGCGCTCCGTACGCTGGCGCGATGACCCTGCGACTCGTCGAATTCGTGGTAGCCGGCAACGAGGCAAGCGATCTGCTGCCGGTGCGGTCGACGGCGCTGCTGCGCGCGTACGGCGCCCGGCGGGGCTTCTGGACCGTGCTGGACGAGGGGCCGGTCGAGCGCTGCCTGGCGTTGCTGCTGGAACGCGAGGACGGCGAGTGGACGGCCCGGCACGTTTTCGCCGACGCGGGTCCGGAGAACGGGCGAACCGAGGATGGTGAGGCGCTCGCCCACCACGACGGCTGGGTGTACGTCTTTGGCTCCCACTTCGGCTCGAAGGCTGGCCCGCTGCGGCCCCGACGCGCCTTCGTGGCCCGCTTCCGGGAGGACGACGCGGCGACCGGGCTGGTGCCGGTGCACGTGGTGCGCAACTCGTTCCGGCTGCACCGGGCGGTGAACGACGCTCTCGCCGGGTCGCCGTTGACCCTGTTGCCGCCGGGGGAGCGGGTGCGGGCGCGGTTCATCGTGGAGACGCTGGCGCGGGGGACCGCGCGGGAGAAGCGCTGGGTGAGCCGGTTGGCCCCGGGCGACCTGCCGTTGAACGTGGAGGCGGCCGCCTTCACCCCGGCCGGGACGGTCCTGCTCGGGCTGCGGTTCCCGGTCACCGACGCCGGTGAGCCGATCCTGGTGGAGATCGCCGGTGTGCCGGCCATGTTCGCGGCCGAGCCGGCGTGGCCGGGGGCGTTGCGCGCGTACGCGTTGACCGGGGTCACCCCGCCGGGGAAGCTGACCGGGTTCCGCGCGATCACCCCGACGCCGGACGGCGGGTACGCGGCGGTGATCGGCTCGATCGACGCGCTGGGCAAGGGGTCGGTGCTGCTCGACGACCATCCGGGTGGCGGCGACGTCACGTCTCGGCACGTCCGCTTCCGCCTCCCGGCCGCTGGGTCGGCCGACGCGTCCCGGCTGGTCGGGGAACCGGTGCGGGACCTGGCGCCGTTCCACCACGTGGAAGGGCTGGCCGAGGTGGACGGGCGAGCGTTCTACGTCACCGACGAGGATCACCGGGTCGCGCTCTGGGTTGGTTGAGCCGAGCGTGCGATGCGACGGGGCGGGGTGACCGGACGGCACCTCCGCGGAGCAAGGGCCGCAGACCCTCGTGGTGCCGCCCGATCACCGGGGCCTCCCCAGACCCGGTGCCCCGGTGGCCGGCGCATCGAGGACGCACCGGCACGGTGTTCGGGCACTGGAAGCATGTCGAACCACTCCGGCGACGTCGAGGTTTTTCAGCCCAGGCTTAAAGATGGAGATTAGTGCCGTCCGGGTAGAGTCAAACGGTCACCCGGCATCCCCCTGCTGGCGACACTGGAGCGCTCCATGCTGAAGATCCACTTTTCCGGGGAGGACATCCTCCGGACTCGGGTGGCGCCGGCGGCGGACCCGGTCTGGGAGCTGGTCCTCAGCCTGCACGCCTTGCAGAGCCGCAACCGCGACCCGTTGACGGCACACTGGCGGCGCAGCGTCTCCCGAGGCCTGCGTCACGACGCCGCCTCCGAGCAACTCCGGTTGCTCTTCGCGTTGAGCCCGCCGCGCGGCTACTTCCCGGACTTCCTCACCCCGTACGCCAGCGTCGACGGTTTCGAGGCCGGGCTGGACGCGCTCCGCAGCACCCCGACCGGGATGCTGCAACGGGACCTGAGCGTGCTCGCCACCGAGAACCAGCTGCCGCCCTCGGCCGCCGCGCTGGCCCGGGGCGAGGTGGCGGTCCTGCACCACCTCGCCGACTCGATGGTCCAGTACCGGTCGTTGGCGATCAACCCGTACTGGAGCCGCATCCAGTCGGCGGTCGCGGCGGACCGGGCGCACCGGGCCAGGGCGCTGCTCGACGGCGGCATCGAGGGCCTGCTCACCAGCCTCCGGCCGGCCATGCGCTGGGACGGTGGGGTGCTTGAGGTCCGCAACTACCCACACAGCCGGGAGCTGCACCTGGACGGTCGTGGGCTGCTGCTGGTGCCGTCGTTCTTCTGCGCGGACACGCCTGTCGCCCTGCTCGATCCGGCCCTGCCGCCGGTGCTCGTCTACCGGGTGGACCGGTTGGGTGGGTTGGCGTCGGTCGACGGCACCGGGGCGGTCCGGTCCGCTGCCGCCCGCGAATCACTCGCCGCGCTGCTCGGCCGCACCAGGGCGGCCGTGTTGCAGGCCAGCGACGAGGGCTGCACCACCGGCGAGGTCGCCCGCCGGCTCAACATCTCACCGGCGGCGGCGAGCCAACACGCCACGGTGCTGCGCAACGCCGGCCTGCTGGTCAGCCACCGGGACCGCAACAGCGTGCTGCACACGTTGACCCCGCTCGGCCGGGCCATGCTCGACGCCTGACCCGCCACCGCGCGAGCTCGCCGGGCCGCTCGGGAGGGCGACCCGGCCGTCGCTCAGAGCGCGAGCGTGCCGTGCGTCGGGCCGGCGCGACGGGCGACCCGGCCGTCGCTCAGAGCGCGAGCGCGGCGCTCGCCGGGCTGCCGGGCGGCGGTGGCAACAGGGTCGACCCGAGGCCCTGGGCAGCCAGCGCGACGCGCAGTCGGTGCAGGTCGGCACCGAAGCGAACCAGGCCGATCGGGTCGACGGGTGTCGGGGCCGAGCCGAGCAGCAGGTCGGCCCCGTCCGGCCAGCCGGGCATCTCGGCGACCAGCCCGGCGCGTACCTCGGCCTCGTCGACGAGCGTGAAGACCGTGCCGGGGGCGACCACCCCGGCGACCGCGTCGATCGCCCGTCGTACCGCGCCCAGGTCGGCCGGCGTCGGGCCGGGACCATCGGCCAGGGTGGCGGCGTCGGTGAGTCCGGCGGCGCGGGCCTCGGCGGTGCCGAGCGCGAAGAGATCCTGTGCCGCGTCGCGGATCAGCGCCCGCGCGCCACCGGCGTCGTCCGGGGTGGTGGCGGCGAGATAGCCCCGCACGACCGCGACGGGGACCTGGTCGCACTTGCCCTTGATCAGCTCGCCGGCCCCGGCCAGCTCGTCCACCACGGCCATCTGGGTCAACTGAAGCTCGTTGCCGTACGGATCCACCTCGCCCCGGTGGTCGCGGATCGCCGGCATTCCGGCCACACCCAGCGCCACGTCGGTGAGCCCGTTGCGCCAGGGCCGGCCCATGGTGTCGCTGATGATCACGGCAACGTCCAGCTCGTAGCGCTCCCGCAGCGCGTCACGGAGTGCCCGTGCCGACGCGTCCGGGTCCACCGGCAGCAGCACCAGTTGGGTCTTGTCCACGTTCGACGCGTCGATCCCGGCGGAGGCCATCACGAAACCGTGCCGGGTCTGCACGATCCGGGTCGGCCCCCGGCTGGCGACCACCCGGGCGGTCTCGGCGGCCAGGATCTCGTCCCGTGCGGCCAGCCGCTCGGGACCGTCCGCCGGGACGTCGACCAGCCGCCCCTCCGACTTCGAGACGATCTTGCTGGTCACCACGAGCACGTCCCCGTTGCGCAGCCACGGCGCAGCGGTGGCGATCATCGCAGCCAGGTCGTCACCCTCGGTCACATGGCCGATGCCGAGCACCGGCAGGATCTCCAGCCTCACGTCAACTCCACCGCGGCGCGGACCATGGCCACCGTCGCCGCCTCGTCGGTCATCCGCAGCGGTATCGCGCGGACCGTCACCCCCGGCACCACCGTGCCGGCGTCCTCGTCGGCCACCAACCAGCCGTCCAGCACGCCGCCGTCCGACCGGCCCCCGTAGAGGCGGCCTACCCCGGCGGCGCTGCACTCGACACCCAGCACAGCGAGGCAGCGGTCGGCCATCCCCCGCACCGGAGCACCGCCGATGATCGGCGAGACACCCACCACCGGCGCCGGGCCGTCCGCCACCGCCTCCCGCAGCCCGGGTACGGCCAGCACCGGCGCGACGCTCACCACCGGGTTGCTGGGGGCGACCAACACCAGGTCGGCCGACCCGATCGCGTCCAGCACCCCGGGTGCCGGCTTCGCCGTCTCCGCACCGACGAAGACGAAGCGATGGGTACGGATGTCGGCCCGGTGTCGTACCCACCACTCCTGGAAGTGGATCGCCCGCTGCCCCTGCTCGTCCTCCGCGGCGTTGGCGCTGTTCGCGGGTGCGGGGCTCGCAAGCTCACTCCTCCCGCTCACGACAGCGTGGGTCTCCAGGCGGTCGTCGGTCGCCGGCAGTAGACGCACGCCCGGCTGCCAACGGGTGGACAGCGCCTCGGTGACCGCGCTCAACGGGTAACCGCCGTTGAGCATGGTGGTGCGCACCAGGTGGGTGGCGATGTCCTTGTCGCCGAGACCGAACCAGTCCGGCTGTGCCCCGTACGCGGCCAGTTCGCCCTTGACCGTCCAACTCTCGCCGACCCGACCCCAGCCCCGCTCCGGGTCCGCGCCGCCGCCGAGGGTGTACATGACGCTGTCCAGGTCGGGGCAGATCTTCAACCCGTGTAGCCACAGGTCGTCGCCGACATTGACCACGGCGGTCACCTCCGCGCCGACGTCGCGGGCGTACGCCCGGACGCCGAGCAGGAACCGGGCGCCGCCGATGCCGCCGGCCAGAACCACGATGTGCATGACGACCATCCTCGCGCACGTGATGCCTCCGATCCGTCGGTGGCCCACGAGACTAGGCTCACGTGCGCCCTGTCCGCTCATGCCCCGAGGGGGAGCTCGTGACCAGCCCCGCTGAGCCCGCGTCCGCCGACGCGGCGCAGGCCCGTCAGCTGACCAAGCCACTACGCGAACTCGCCGCGCTCGCGTTGCTCGGCGCCAACGCTGTGTTCCTCTTCGTGGGTCTGCTCCGGTGGATCGCCCCGGACGGCTCCTTCACCGATCGTTCGGGCAGTGCCTCCGAGACGTTCGTCGGGCTGGCGGCGGTGGCTCTCCCGCTGTTGGCCGTGCTGCTGGCCACGCACATCTCACCGGTGGTGCCGAAGGCCAAGCTGATCACGCAGGTGGCCCTCGGCGAGTACGGGGTCAGCGCGATCTTCGGCACGCTGACCCTGCTGATCTGGACGGTGGGCCAGTTGGTCGAGGCCGAGGTGCTCGACGCGCTCCTCGGTGTGCTCACCCGGATCGCCTGGATGGTGATCTTCGCGGTCGCCGCCTGGGTCGTCTACACCATCTGGCGTGCCCACTACTACGTGCCGCGGCCCAAGCCGCAGCCGGGCGTCTACGGTCAACCGCAGCAGCCGGGTTGGCCGCAGCAGCAGGGTGGTTGGCCGACCCCGGGGCAGCCCGGTGGCCAGCCGCAGGGCGGGTGGCCCGCTCCCGGCCAGCCCGGCGGGTACCCGGCGGATCAGTACGGCGGCCAGTACGCCCAGCCGTCCCCGCCGTTCCAGGCCCCGCAGTCGGCCCCGCCACAACCGCAGTCCGCGCCGCCGGCCCACCCTGCCCCGCAGTCCGCGCCGCCCGCGTCGCCGTTCGGGCAGCCGCCGTCCGCCGACCCGACGCAGGCCATTCCGCGTCAGTCCGTCGAGCCGCCGTCCGCCGACCCGACGCAGGCCATTCCGCGTCGGTCCGTCGAGCCGCCGTCCGCCGACCCGACGCAGGCCATTCCGCGTCAGTCCGTCGACCCGGCGTCGGCCGACCCGACGCAGGCGGTTGCCCGCCCGGTCGATCCGGACGCGGACCGTACCCAGCAGATCAAGCCCGGTGAGCATCCGGACCAGCCGCGCTGAGTCTGGCTCCGGCAACGGCTCTCTGATCACCAGGCGCCTGCGGCGAGGTGTTCGGGTTCGCCTTTGCTCTGCTTCAACGGAGGCACCACCCCGTGTCCGGATATCGGACGCGACCTGGTGCGTGGGTTGAAGCAGAGCAAAGGTGGCGAGACAGGTGCCGGCCGCCCTGCCCACCTTCGGGTCACGCGTACGGGCGTTCGGGGGCGGGGGCGGGGCCGCCGTGCCCTTTCCCACGGTGCGGGCCGGGACTGGCCGGGCCGGCTCGCGCTGCGCATAGGCTGAGCGGATGGTTGATCGCACCCAATCCGGCCCGAGTGACGCTAGCGTGCGACGTGCCCTGGGCCGGGCCGCGACCGGGCGGGCGCTTGACGTCGACGAGGCGACCGCCCTGCTGTCGGCCCGGGGGGACGCCCTCGACGAGTTGCTCCGGGTGGCCGGTGGGATCCGCGACGCCGGGCTGCGTGACGCTGGGCGGCCGGGCGTGGTCACGTACTCGAAGAAGGTCTTCATCCCGTTGACCCGGCTGTGCCGGGACCGCTGCCACTACTGCACGTTCGCCACCGTGCCGCACCGGCTGCCGGCGCCGTTCCTGGATCGGGACGAGGTGCTCGCCATCGCGCGGGCCGGTGCCGAGCAGGGTTGCAAAGAGGCCCTCTTCACGCTCGGTGACCGGCCGGAGGAGCGCTGGCCGGCGGCCCGGAGCTGGCTCGACGAGCGCGGCTACGACTCCACACTTGACTACCTGCGGGCCTGTGCGGTGGCCGTGTTGGAGGAGACCGGCCTGCTGCCGCACCTCAACCCCGGGGTGCTGTCCTGGTCGGAGCTGCAACGACTCAAGCCGGTCGCCCCGAGCATGGGCATGATGCTGGAGACCACCGCGACCCGCCTCTGGTCCGAGCCGGGCGGCCCGCACTACGGCTCACCGGACAAGGAGCCGGCGGTCCGGCTCCGCGTGCTCGACGACGCCGGCCGGGTCGGAGTGCCGTTCACCACCGGCATCCTCATCGGCATCGGGGAGACCCCGGCCGAGCGGGTCGACGCGCTCTTCGCGATCCGTCGCGCCCACCGGGAGTACGGCCACCTCCAAGAGGTGATCGTGCAGAATTTCCGCGCCAAGCCGGACACGGCGATGCGCGGCATGCCCGACGCGGAACTGCACGACCTGGCCGCCACGGTGGCGGTGGCCCGGCTGCTGCTCGGCCCGAAGGCCCGGATCCAGGCCCCGCCGAACCTCATCGCCGGTGAGTACGACCTGCTGCTGCGCGCCGGCATCGACGACTGGGGCGGTGTCTCGCCGCTCACCCCCGACCACGTCAACCCGGAACGCCCGTGGCCGCAGATCGAGGAGCTGGCCCGGCACACCGAGCTGGCCGGGTTCACGCTGCGGGAGCGGCTGACGATCTACCCGGAGTACGTGCGCGCCGGTGACCCGTGGCTCGACCCGCGGCTGCTGCCGCACGTGGACGCGCTCGCCGATCCGGCGACCGGCATGGCGGTGGAGTCGGCCATGCCGCAGGGCCACCCCTGGCAGGAGCCGGAGGAGGTGTTCGGCGGGCGGGTCGACCTGCACGCCACCATCGACACCACCGGCCGTTCCGAGGACCGGCGCGGCGACTTCGACAGCGTCTACGGCGACTGGTCCGAGGTCGCCGGGAAGGTCACCCCGGAGGCGACGGCGCGGCGTGCGGGCGTACCCCCGGTGGCGGCCGGGAGCGGCGCGGACCGTGACCTGGCGGCCGGGCTCAAGCTCGCCGCCGACGACCCGGCGGCGCTGCTCGACCCCCGGCACACCGACGTCGCGCTGGCGCTGTTCGGGGCGGACGGTCCGGCGCTCGACGCGTTGTGCCGGCTCGCCGACGACGTCCGGCGCGACGCCGTCGGCGACGACGTCACCTACGTGGTCAACCGCAACATCAACTTCAGCAACGTCTGCTACGTGGGCTGCCGGTTCTGTGCTTTCGCCCAGCGTGAGCGGGACGCCGACGCGTACCGGCTCTCCGTCGACCAGGTCGCCGACCGGGCCGAGCAGGCGTGGGCGGCCGGGGCCAGCGAGGTGTGCCTCCAGGGTGGCATCGACCCGAAGATGCCGGTCACCGGGTACGCCGACATCGTGCGCGCGATCAAGGCCCGGGTGCCGGACATGCACGTGCACGCGTTCTCGCCCATGGAGATCGTCACCGCTGCCGCGAAGGCGGGTGTGCCGGTGCGCGAGTGGTTGACGCAGCTGCGCGAGGCCGGGCTGGACACCATCCCCGGCACCGCCGCGGAGATCCTCGACGACGACGTCCGCTGGGTGTTGACCAAGGGCAAACTCCCGGCCGCCGCCTGGGTCGACGTGGTAGGCACCGCCCATGAGCTGGGCATCCGGTCCAGCTCCACAATGATGTACGGCCACGTCGACCACCCCGGGCAGTGGTTGGCGCACTTTCGGGTGCTGGCCGGCGTGCAGGACCGTACCGGCGGGTTCACCGAGTTCGTGGCCCTGCCGTTCGTGCACACCAATGCTCCGATCTATCTGGCGGGAATCGCCCGACCGGGGCCGACCTGGCGGGAGAACCGGGTGGTGCACGCCATGTCCCGGTTGCTGCTGCACGGGCGGATCGACAACATCCAGTGCTCCTGGGTGAAGCTCGGTGACGAGGGCACCGCCGCGATGCTCCAGGGCGGCTGCAACGACCTCGGCGGCACGCTGATGGAGGAGACCATCTCCCGGATGGCCGGCTCCGACAACGGGTCGGCGCGTACCGAGGAGCAGTTGCGGGCCATCGCGACGGCGGCCGGTCGGCCGGCGCGCAAGCGGTCGACTGCGTACGGTCACGCCCGACCCTGACGTCGAACCTTTCCCCGCCATCGGCCGTACCACGCGGCATGACCAGTGATCAGCGGAAGCGGCAGTGGCCGCGACTGACCCGCCGGCAGACGTTGACCGCCGCGGCCACCGCCACCCTCGGTGCCGCCGCGCTCACCGTGCCCGGCCTGTCGGCCGCGCAGAACGCCCCCGGCGCGGCTGGACGTGCCGACGAGCCGATCGTCGTGCACCTGCGCGACGCCGCCTCCGGAACGATGGACGTCTTCGTCGGTGAGACGCGGATCGAGGTACGTGACCGCGGCCTGGCGGACCGGCTGCGGCGCGCCGCCCGGCGCTGACCCGGCACTGCGCACTGCCATCCTGTCCCCGCCCAGTGAGGTTGGTCCGCCATGTCTTCCCACCGCGAGGCCCCGGAGATAGCCAAGGATCCGGTCGCCGACAGCTCCGACCTGTACGCGTTCGTCAGCCCCGACAAGCCCGACACGGTGACGCTGATCGCCAACTACGTTCCGTTGCAGCTGCCCTCGGGGGGCCCGAACTTCTTCGAGTTCGGTGACGATGTGCGCTACGAGATCCATATCGACAACGACGGCGACGGTCGTCCGGATGTCACCTACCGGTTCGAATTCACCACCGAGATCACCAATCCGAACAGCTTTCTCTACAACACCGGCACCATCGAGTCGCTGGACAGCAAGAACTGGAACCGGCGGCAGTTCTACAGCCTGACCCGGGTGACCGACGGCCGGGAGCACCGGTTGGCGCACAAGCTGCCCTGCCCGCCGTGCAACGTCGGCCCGCTGTCCACCCCGAAGTACGCCGAGCTTGTGCGGCAGGCCACCTACTCGCTCTCCACCGGCGAGCGGGTCTTCGCCGGGCAGCGCGCGGACGGCTTCTTCGTCGACCTGGGTGCGATCTTCGACCTCGGCACGTTGCGGCCGTTCCAGCAGCTGCACGTCGCCGGGAAGAAGATTTTCAAGGCCGAGGGGGAGCCGGTCAACGCGACCGACCGGATGAACGTGCACAGCATCGCCGTGCAGGTGCCACTGAAGCAGGTGCGTCGCCGAGCCAACCGCTACGGCGCCGGTGACGCGGCGTCGGTGATCGGGGTGTGGACGTCGGCGTCGCGCCGGCAGGTGCGGGTGCTCGGTGACCGGGGCGGTGCGGACACCGCCACCGGGCCGTTCACCCAGGTCTCCCGGCTGGGCAATCCGTTGTTCAACGAGGTCATCGTGCCGATGTCCAAGAAGGACCTGTGGAACTCGCTGCCACCGTCGGAGGACAAGCGGTTCACGCGGTTCGTCGAGCAGCCGGAGCTGGCCGCTCTGCTGCCGGCGCTCTACCCGGACGTGTTCCCGAATCTGGACCGGCTCACCAAGGCAAAGAAGGCCCGTGCGGACCTGGTGGCGATCCTGCTCACCGGCGTACCGGCCGGGCTGATCGACGGTTTCACGAACGCCACCGGCGACGTGCAGGCCGACATGCTGCGGCTGAACACCGCGATCCCGCCGACCCGGCAGCCCGACCGGTTCGGTGTGCTCGGTAATGACCTGGCCGGATACCCGAACGGGCGGCGAGTCGGCGACGACGTGGTCAGCATCGCGCTGCGGGCGATCGCCGGGGTCACCGTCCCGCTGGTGGACAAGACGTTCCAACCGGACGCGGCGGCCGCCGCGGTCACCCCGGGGTTGAGCGCCGCCGACGTGACCGCGCCGTTCCTCGCAAACTTCCCCTACCTGGGTACTCCGTACGACGGGTTCAACAACCCGCCGGCGGCGTCCTGACCGGCGGGGGGAGGGGATGCACGAGCACGCGTACGGGCCGTCGGAGACGGGGAGCGTCGTCCTCGATCTGGGTGGCGACACCGGTGCCCTGATCGTCTACACGGGCCGGGATCTGCACGGCCGGGAGATCGAGATCAGCCGGGACGACGATCGTCGGGTCCACTCTGCCGTGCGGGAGCGCCGGGTGCAGGACGGCTCGTTCCACAGTGCGGTCTATCCGGATCTGCCCGGCGGGATTTATACCGTCTGGTGGGACGAGAGTACGCCGGCGGGCTCAGTTTCTGTCCACGGTGGAGGTATCGCCGAATTCGTGTTGCCTACCAGCGGTTTCGGGGTCGCCAGCTGACCGTTTGGCACCGTTGATGCACCGCGCCCCGTCCACATTGTGGGCGGGGCGTACGTGCTGTCTCCAGCTCGACGGGCGGTCTGCGCCGCGCCGCGTTAACCTGTCCCCCACCAAGATCAGCTTTGCGGGTGTGGACGTCCGGCACTGCCCCGGCGGCGTCTCGTCGGGGGAGCGCCACGGGAGAAAAGTCGGGCAACTCGCCGGAGAGGGCGTTACTCGGCCGGGGTCTGAATCGATAGGGCAGGTTGCGAGGCTGGACGGCCCGAGTGGTCGTCCGGGGGTGTCGGGAGGGCGACTCCATTATCAAGTTTGGCTTGACGGCGCACGCATTACACGCGTGTAATTTGAATGGGGTTGTTCGCACGGAACGCAACAAAACGGGACCGGACGGACAAGCACGCCTTTCGCGTGGGGGGTTGCAGCGGCGATGACGCCGGTGCGCGACAAGGAGGCATTTGATGGACGGCCAGCTTGAGGTGGCCGACCTGCTCGGAAACGCGCCGGAGTGGCAGGAGCGGGCATTGTGCTCGCAGACCGACCCCGAAGCGTTCTTCCCCGAGAAGGGCGGCTCAACCCGCGAGGCGAAGCGGATCTGCTCGCGGTGTGAGGTCAAGACCGAATGCCTCGAATACGCTCTCGGTCACGACGAGCGGTTCGGCATCTGGGGTGGGCTCTCCGAGCGGGAGCGGCGCAAGTTGAAGCGGCGGGCCGCCTGAGCGGTGCGAGGTCGAGGCGGTGGGGGCCGCCCGACTCTTGCGCGTTCTGGGGCTGCGTGTGCCGCCGGTGCGGCTGCGTGGCCGGCGTCTGAGTGGTGGCTCAGGTCAGCTCGTCGGGGTCGACCCCGAGCAGGTTAGCCACCTGTTCGATGATCACGTCATGCACGAGGTCGGCGAGGTCCTCGCGGTCCATCGCCCGGAACTCCAGAGGCCGCCGGTACAGCACGATCCGCGGCGGCACCTCCTGTCGGCCCGGTCGGCCGGGCAGCAGCCGGGCCAGCGGGACCTCGCCATCCTCCAGCACATCGGAGTCGTACACGTTCAGGTCCGGCGGGACGTCCTCGACCGCGAACTCGACCCCGGCCAGTTCCTTGGCGAACCGACGCTCCAGCGTCTCCACGGTGTCCAGGACCAGGTCGTCGAAGACCTCGGCCTTGGTCCGCGCCAGTGGCACGGTGGCCGGCACCAACCGCCCGCGCAGGCCACGACCGTGCCGGTCACGGTGCACACGCCGGCCGGGGCCGGGGCGGCGGTGTTCCGGGCTCGTCATGACGCAAAGGGTAGCGCCCGCGCCGGGCTGGCCAGCGGCACCGCCGCTCCCGTGGCGCGGCGCGCCCAGAACGGCGAACTGTGATCACCGTGACGGGCGTGTCGCAACGCGAAGCGATGCGCCGGACCCGGTAATGGAGATACCCTGCCGCACGTGAGGTCACCACGGCGCTGCTCCCGTAACGGCTGCCCCCGGCAAGCGGTCGCCACATTGACCTATGTCTACAACGACTCGACAGCGGTGGTGGGGCCGCTGGCGGCGTTCGCCGAGCCGCACACGTACGACCTGTGCGAGCCGCATGCCCGCAGCCTGACAGCACCGCGTGGCTGGGACGTGGTCCGGCACGAGGGCGCATTCGAGCCGCCGCCGCCCACCACCGACGACCTGGTGGCCCTGGCCGAGGCGGTCCGCGAAGCCGCCCGCCCGGCCCCCCGCCCCCCGGAGCCCGACCAGAACCGCCCCGAGCACCCCCACCAAACCGGCCGCCGAGGCCACCTCCGAGTAATCCCCCCCAACCACTAACTCAGCCCGGGTCCCCTGCGGGCCCGCCCGCTTCGGTGTTGACCAAGAGGTTTGCGTCAAGAACGCGCCGGTTGATGACGTAAACCTCTTGATCAACCAGTGAGGTGGGGTGGGGTGGTGGGCCCCCGATGCTCCGCCGGTGCTGCCGGTTTGTCATCGTGTCAGTCGTCCACGGCACCGACCCTGAGGAAAACTGATGCGTGTCCCCCTCCGGCCCCTCTCCCGGCGTGGACTGCTCACCGGCGCTCTCGGTTCGGCCGCCCTGGTCGCCGCAGGTGGCGGCCTTGCCGGCTGCGGCACCAAGGGCGCCCAACAGACCGAGGCTGGTTGCGTCAGCGACGACCTCTCCGGCATCGAGCGGAAGCTCACGTTCTCCAACTGGCCGCAGTACCTGGACGTGGATGAGCAGGACGAGTCCAAGCGACCCAGTCTGGACGAGTTCGTCCGGAAGACCGGTATCCAGGTCACCTACACCGAGGACATCAACGACAACAACGAGTTCTTCGGCAAGGTGCGGCAGCAGCTCACCGCCTGCCAGAGTACCGACCGGGACATCATCGTGCTGAGCGACTGGATGGCGGCCCGGATGAGCCGGCTCGGCTGGATCCAGAAACTCGACCCGGCGAACATTCCGAACGTGCGGGCCAACCTGCTCCCGCCGCTGCTCAACCGCTCCTTCGACACCGACAACCAGCTTTCCATCCCGTGGCAGTCCGGCCTCGCCGGGTTGGCGTACAACGAAAAGGTCACCAAGGAGCTGCGTACGGTCGACGAGCTGCTGACCCGCCCCGACCTCAAGGGCCGGGTGACCGCGCTCAGCGAGATGCGCGACACCATGGGCCTGCTGCTCGGCGCGGGCGGGCACGACCCGTCGAACTTCACCACCGCCCAGTTCGACGACGCGCTCCACCAACTCAAGAAGGCCGTCGACTCGGGGCAGATCCGGCGGTTCACCGGCAACGACTACGCACCCGACCTCGCCAAGGGCGACATCGCCGCCTGCATCGGCTGGTCCGGGGACGTCATCCAACTCTCCGCCACTGACGAGAGGGTGCGGTTCGTCGCGCCCGACTCCGGGGTGATGCTCTACAGCGACAACATGATGGTGCCCAACAGGGCCACCCACAAGGCGAACGCCGAGCGGCTCATCAACTACTACTACGAGCCGGCCGTCGCCGCGAGGCTCGCCGCGTCCGTCAACTACATCTGCCCCGTCAAGGGGGCTCAGGCCGAGATGGAGAAGATCGACCCCGAGCTGGCGACCAACCCGCTGATCTTCCCGGACGAGGCTCTGCTGTCGAAGTCCACGATGTTCATGGCCCTCGACGAGAAGCAGGAGAAGGAGTACGAGGGTAAGTTCCAACAGGTCATCGGGGCGTGACGGGATGGCACGCGAGACACCCGCCGACCACCTGCGCCTGGCCAACCTCACCAAGCGGTTCGGCATTTCCACCGCGGTCGACGACCTCAGCCTGTCCATCGGGCCGGGCTCGTTCTTCGCCCTGCTCGGCCCGTCCGGCTGCGGCAAGACCACCACGCTGCGGATGATCGCCGGGCTGGAGGAACCGACGAGCGGCCAGGTGCTGCTCGGTGACCGGGACGTCACCCGGCTGCGACCGTACCGGCGGCCGATCAACACCGTCTTCCAGAGCTACGCGCTGTTCCCGCACCTCACCGTTTTCGAGAACGTGGCCTTCGGGCTGCGTCGACGCGGCATCCGCTCGGTCGACGGTGAGGTTCTGCGGATGCTGTCGCTGGTGCAGCTCGACGGCTACGGCAACCGCCGGCCGGCCCAGCTCTCCGGCGGCCAGCAGCAACGGGTCGCGCTGGCCCGGGCGCTCGTCAACCGGCCGCAGGTCCTCCTGCTCGACGAGCCGCTGGGTGCCCTGGATCTGAAGCTGCGCCGGCAGATGCAGATCGAGCTGAAGCGGATCCAGACCGAGGTGGGCATCACCTTCGTGCACGTCACCCACGACCAGGAGGAGGCCCTGACCATGGCCGACACCGTCGCGGTGATGCACGACGGACGGATCGCGCAACAGGGCACGCCGGCCGACCTCTACGAGCTTCCCGCCACCGCGTTCGTGGCGACCTTCCTCGGCCAGTCCAACCTGCTCGCCGGCGACGCCACCGGCGTCAGCGGCGGCGACGTCGCGGTGACGGCGCACGGCAGCCGCTTCTCGGTGCCCGCCGGCCGGTCCCGGTCCGACCGCGGTCCGGTCCACCTGGGGGTACGCCCGGAGAAGCTGATTCTGGTCGGCTCCGCCGACCAGGTGCCCGCTGGGCATCAGCACGTCACCGGGGTGGTCACGGACGCGTCCTATGTGGGCGTCAGCACGCAGTATCTGCTGCGGACCGGCTGGGGCGCCGAGTTGTCGGTCTTCACGGCCAACAGCGGGACCTCGACGCCGGTGGCGGTCGGCAGCACGGCCGTGGCGTACTGGGATCCGCGGCACGCGTTCCTGCTGCCCCGTGCCGCCGGGGACACCGACCGGACGTCGCCGGTGCGCGACGAGCCGGTGGGCGCGCCCTCGTGACCCGTCCGGCGCCGACCGGAGCGGGGCAGGGGTCACCGGCGGTCCGGTCCGGCCGGCGCCGCCTCCTGCCGTACCTCCTGGTGTTGCCCGGGGTGGCCTGGCTGCTCGTCTTCTTCGGTGTGCCGCTGCTGCAACTCGGTTCCGCGAGCCTCTACGACCCCGGCGGCTCGCTCTCCACCGGGTACGCGATGGCCTGGGCGTTCGGCAACTACCCGGACGTGGTGCAGGCGTACTGGCCGCAGTTCCTGCGCTCGTTCGGCTACGCCGGGCTGGCCCTGGTGCTGGCGCTGTTGCTGGGCTACCCGTTGGCGTACGCGATCGCGCAGAAGGCCGGGCGGTGGAGGAACCTGCTGCTGGTGTGCGTGGTCGCGCCGATGTTCACCAACTTCCTGGTCCGGACGCTGGCCTGGAAGACCATCCTGTCGGACAACGGCGTGCTCGTCGGTCTGCTGCGCGATGTGCACCTGCTCGCACCGCAGGGACGGCTGCTGGCCACGCCGATGGCGGTGGTGCTCGGCCTGACGTACAACTTCCTGCCGTTTCTGGTGCTGCCGCTGTACGCGAGCCTGGAGCGGCTCGACCACCGGTTGCTGGAGGCGGCCAGCGACCTGTACGCGAGCGGTGCGCAGGCGTTCCGCCGGGTGACCCTGCCGCTGTCCCGGCCCGGCCTGGTCGCCGGCACGCTGCTGTTCTTCATCCCGGCGAGCGGCGACTACATCAACGCCGAACTGCTCGGCACCCCCAACGAGTACATGATCGGCAACGTCGTCGACTCGGCGTTCCTGGTCCGGTTGGACTACCCGCAGGGCGCCGCGCTGTCGTTCCTGCTGATGGCGGCGATCCTCGCGGTGGTCGTCGGCTACCTGCGTCGGGCCGGCTTCGAGAGGCGGCTCTGGTGAGGTTCTGGCGCTGGCTGGTCGACCACTGGGTGCTGATCGTGGCGCTGCTGGTGGTCGGCTATCTCTCGTTGCCGATCCTGGTGGTGGCTGGCCTGTCGTTCAACCGCCCGTCGAGTCGGCTGTCGTACGACTTCAACGAGTTCACCCTGGACAACTGGCGGCGGCCCTGCGCCACGTCGGACATGTGTGACGCAGTGGTCCGCAGTGTGCAGATCGGCTTCCTCGCCACCGTGGCCGCCACCGTGCTGGGCACCCTGCTGGCGTTCGCGCTGGTCCGGCACCGCCTCCGCGGCCGGTCCGGCATCAACGTGCTGATCTTCCTGTCGATGGCCACCCCGGAGCTGGTGATGGGCACCTCGCTGTTGGCGCTCTTCGTGTCCGCCGGGGTGCCGCAGGGCTTCTGGACCATCGTGGTCGCGCACGTGACGTTCTGTGTGTCGTTCGTGGTGGTCACCGTGCGGGCGCGGCTGGCGGGGATGGACCGGCGGCTGGAGGAGGCCGCCATGGATCTCTACGCCAGCGAGTGGCAGACCTTCCGGAGGATCACCCTGCCCTTGCTGCTGCCCGGCATCGTGGCCGCCGCGCTGCTGGCCTTCTCGCTCAGCTTCGACGACTTCATCGTCACGAACTTCAATGCCGGCACCACTGTCACGTTCCCGATGTACGTCTGGGGCGCCGCCCAGCGGGGCATCCCGCCGCAGGTGAACGTCATCGGCACCGCGATGTTCGCGATTGCGCTCCTGCTGACCGGGCTCACGTCGCTGCGCGCCCAACGACCCGCATAACCCCACCCACCCCTCACCCCCACCCCGCACCCGCACCCCGCACCCGCACCCCGCCCCCCGCACCCCGCCCCCCGCACCCCGCCCCCCGCCCCCCGCCCCCCGCCCCCCGCCGCGATCTTGCACTTCCTGCCCCCGCATTTAGCGTCTATCGGGCATTTCGGCGACAGAAAGTGCAAGATCGCGGCGGGGTGCGGGTGGGGTGGGGGTGCGGGGTGGGGGTGGGTGGGTAGCACGGGGGTGGGGGTGGGGGTGGGTTGTCCACAGGGGCAATTGTTTTCCACAGGTGGGTGGGGGCGGGCTGACTTGGCGGCGGGCGGCAGTCAGCCTGCTTGTGTGGCAACTCAGTTGTGGCGCACCGACGGGCTCATGCAGCAGCTCACAATGAGGCGGATCCGTAGCCAGCTCGACCGCGAGGAACTGCTGCGAGTGCGCCGGGGGGTTTACGCCGACCAGCCCTGCGGCGACGATGACGAACTGCGTGCCCTGCTGCTCCGCCTGCCCGAAGGTGCCATGCTGGCCAGGCAGAGTGCCGCGCGCCGGCACGGCTTCGGTGTGCTCCGGGATGATCTGATCCACATCCAGTTGCCCGCAGAGGTGCCAAAGCCCCGTCTGCCCGGGGTCGTCGTACACCGGACGGTCCTCTCCACCCGGCCAGCCCTCGTCAAAGGGCTGCCATGCGTGCCGGCCGCCCGTTGCGCGGTCGACCTGGCGCGCGTCGTTCGGCGGCTCGACGCCCTACCGGTACTCGATGCCGCACTGCGCGCGGGCGCGGTGAGCCAGGACGACCTGCTGGCGGAGGTTTCGGGCCACGCTGCGTTGCGTGGTGTCCGGCAGGCTCGGCACCTCGTACCGCTCGCCGACAGCCGGGCGGAGTGCCGGCAGGAGAGCCAACTGCGACTGATCCTGCTCGATGCGGGCCTGCCGCCTCCCGAGCCGCAGCTATGGGTGACCGATCGCCACGGCGGCTTTCGCTACCGGCTGGATCTGGCGTATCGAGAGCGCCGGGTCGGCATCGAGTACGACGGACTGTCGCATCTGGACCGTGAACGACTCCGGTACGACCGGGAGCGGGTCAACTGGCTGGATGCGGCGGGCTGGCGAATGCGCTACTTCACCGACCGCGACCTCTACTGCCGCCCTCAATACATCAGCGCCACAATCCGTGCAGCCCTCTCGTGACCCCGCCCTCCCCGCCCTCCGCGCTCTCCGCGCTCTCCGCGCTCTCCGCGCTCTCCGCGCTCTCCGCGCTCTCCGCGCTCTCCGCGCTCTCCGCGCTCTCCGCGCTCTCCGCGCTCTCCGCGC
>NZ_JBIAKV010000001.1:914737-985732 GCF_042872705.1 Micromonospora sp. NPDC005203
GCGCCGATCTTTCACTTTCTGCCCTCGCAAATCGCCACAAGTAGCACATTTAGGCGACAGAAAGTGCAAGATCGGCGGGTTCAAAGGGTCAGGGGTGAGGGTGAGGGGGTGAGGGGGTGAGGGGTGGGTCGGTGGGGGCTTGGGTGGTGGGAGTTGGGGTGACGGGGGTCACCGGTCTTGGTGGCGGCGTGGTTGTTGGGGACGGACGGTGTGAACGACGTGAGTGGGGACGAAACCGGCAAGGGCTGGCTTGCGACGGTTTGCCCGCTGGACGCTCGCGTGGAGGATGGCAGCGGCGGGTGCTTACAGAACCCTTAACCCGGGCCTGCGACGGTATGCCGGGGCAGGCCGAACTCGGGGGAGCGGAAACGTGCGGGTGCTGGTGGCGGACGACGAGCGGTTGTTGGCGGACACGGTGGCCGAAGGGCTGCGCCGCCTGTCGATGGCCGTCGACGTCTGCTACGACGGCGACGGCGCGCTGGAGCGGATCGGGGTCAACCGGTACGACGTCGCGGTGCTGGACCGGGACATGCCCGGGCACACCGGCGACGAGGTGTGCCGCAGCATCGCCGACTCACAGGTCGGCACCCGCGTGCTGCTGCTCACCGCGGCGGCCGGCATCCGGGACCGGGTGGAGGGGCTCGGGCTCGGTGCGGACGACTACCTGACCAAGCCGTTCGCCTTCGCCGAACTGGTGGCCCGGGTGCAGGCCCTCGGTCGACGGTCCACCCCGGCGCTGCCACCGGTGCTCAGCCAGGACGGCCTGACGCTGGATGTGGGCCGGCACGTGGCCACCCGCGACGGCCGGCCGCTCGCCCTGAGCCCGAAGGAGTTCGCCGTGCTGCACGTGCTGCTGCGGGCCGAAGGTCAGGTGGTCAGCGCCGAAGAGTTGCTGGAGCAGGCCTGGGACGAGTTCGCCGACCCGTTCACGAACGCGGTACGGGTCACCGTGATGACTCTCCGGAAGAAGCTCGGCGATCCGACGATCATTCACACGGTTCCGAAGGCCGGCTACCGGATCGGCGGCACGGCGTGAGCTGGACGCCGCGACGTCGGGTGCTGCTCGTGGGCCTGTTGGCACTGCTGACGGGGCCGGTGCTCCCGACGATGGGAAAATGGCTGGCCGGGGTGACGTGGGACTGGGGGCAGCAGTTCTGCGACGTTCCCCTGCCCGGGCTCAACACGGTGTGCGCCGAGGTGCGGCCGGGGGCGTTCGTGCTGCCCCTGGTGGCCGTACTGCTGGTGAGCGTTTCGGTCCTGGCGGCGCTCTGGTTCGGCGCCATGTGGTGCCTGCGTCCGGTCCGCGACCTGGCCGGGCCGATCGGGCACGTCGGCCCGCAGAATCTCGGTCACCGGATCCGGCCTCGGGGGCGCGACGAGCTGGCCCGGCTGTCCCGGGCGATCGACGAGATGATGGAACGCATCTCCGCGGGGTACGAGGGCCAGCGGCGGTTCGCCGCGAACGCCTCGCACGAGCTGCGTACCCCGCTGGCGGTGCAGCGGACGCTCATCGAGGTCGGCATGGCCCAGGCGCTCTCCGGTGAGCAGTTGGAGCTGCTGACCGCCCAACTGCTGGAGACCAACGAGCGAAACGAACGGCTGATCGAGGGTCTGCTGGCGCTCAGCGAGAGTGACCAGGGCCTGCGGTCGCGGATACCGCAGCGGCTCGACGCGATCGTCGAGGCGGTGCTCGCCGGCTACCAGGACCGTGCCCGGGAAGCTGCGGTCACCATCGACACCCATCTCGCGCCCCGGATCGTGGTGGGCGAACGGGTGCTGTTGGAACGCCTGGTCAGCAACCTGGTGGAGAACGGGATCAAGTACAACCGGCGGGGCGGCTCGCTGACCGTCGCGGTGAGCGGGGTGCCCGCGCTGTCCGTGGTCAACACCGGTCAGCCCGTGCCGGCCGAGGCGGTGGCCAGCCTCTTCGAGCCGTTCCGCCGGTTGACCCGGGACCGCACCGCGCAGGGCGGAGGCGCCGGTCTCGGCCTGGCCATCGCCCGCTCGATCACCCAGGCGCACGACGGGATCATCGCGGCCCGCCCCGCCGAGCACGGCGGCCTACGGGTCGACGTCCAACTACCCAATGTGACCTAGCGCTCCACACCCTCGCTCCGGGTCCGCGTACGGCGGATCCGACCCGTGGTGTGCCCGAGAGGAGAAACCGATGTCACGCACCGTTGCCCAGACCTGGGTCGATGTGGAGGAGGCCGCCCGTTGGCTCGCCGGCCGCGTGGTCCGGACACCCGTGCTGCGGTCCCCGGTGATCGACAGCTTGGCCGGGGCGCGCGTCCTGCTCAAGGCGGAAAACCTCCAGGACGGCGGCTCGTACAAGATGCGGGGCGCGTTGCGGGCGGTCGGCCGGCTCGCCGCAGCCGGCCACCGAGGGGTGATCGCGCAGAGCACCGGCAACCACGCGGTGGCGGTGGCGGTGGCGGCCCGGCAGCACGGGATCGCGGCGACCGTGGTGCTGCCGGTCGACGCGGCACCGACGAAGGTCGATCGGGCCCGCGCGGCGGGGGCGCGCGTGGTGTTCGCCGGCACCGGCGTCGAGGAGCGGGTGGCGGTGGCCAACGGGCTCAACGACGAGAGCGGTCACCCCGTCGTCGATGCGTACGACCACCCGGACGTCATCGCCGGGCAGGGTACCGCCAGCCTCGAACTGATCGAGGAGGCCGAGCGCGTCGGCACACCGCTGGACACGCTCGTCGTACCGGTGGGTGGTGGTGGCGGGGTCGCGGGCGCCTGCCTGGCCGCGGCCGGCCGGGGCATCGAGGTGTACGGCGTGGAACCGGTGGGCTGTGACTCGCTCGCCCGTAGCCTGGCGGCCGGTGAGCGTGTTCCAGTCGCGCCGGTGCCCACGATCGCGGACGGGCTGCGGCCGTCCTGTGTGGGTGAGTTGCCGTTCGCGATCGTGCGCAACGAGCTGCGCGGGGTCGTCCGGGTCGACGACGACGAGATCGGGGCGGCGTTCCGGCTGATCCTGACGGAGCTGAAGGTGCTCGCCGAGCCGTCCGGGGCGGCCGGTCTGGCCGGCGCGCTTCGGCTCACCTGCGAAGCTGGTCGGCAGCGGACCATCGGGGTGGTGCTGACCGGCGGGAACGTGGAGCCGGCGTTGGTGGCCCGGTTGCTGGTTCCGCCGCCCGCCGAGCTGCCGAGCAGGGAAGCGGTGGCGGCGTGAGCGCGCCGACGCGGATCGGAATCCTGTTCGGTGGACCGTCGGCGGAGCACGAGGTGTCGTGCGCGTCCGCGCTCGGGGTGGCTCGGGCGCTCGGCGGCGGCGGGTACCGTACGCTCGCCATCGGCATCACCCGCGGCGGCGGTTTCCGGCTGGTGCCCGACGCGCTGCTGGCGCAGTTGCGGGACCGGCCGGCCGGCGAGCGGGCCATCGACGACCGCCTACAGGTGACCGGTCCGGCCGTCGAGTTGCGGGCCGGTCCGCGTCCAGGCGTCGTGCAGGTGTCCGCGGGCAACGCCCCCGGCGCGGTCCACGCCGAGCTGGACGTGGTCTTTCCGGTGCTGCACGGCCCGTTCGGCGAGGACGGTGTGGTGCAGGGGCTGTTGGAGTCCCTCAACGTGCCGTACGTCGGGTGCGGCATCCTCGCCTCCGCAGTGGGGATGAACAAGGTGGCGATGAAGCGGGCGCTGCGCGCCGAGGACATCCCCGTCACCCCGTACGTCGCGTTCGACGGGCACACCTTCCGGGCGGCCGACGACCCGGAGAAGCTGGTCCTCGGGCTGCGCCGGCCGCTCTTCGTGAAGCCGGCGAACATGGGTTCCTCGATCGGCATCTCCCGGGTCGGCGAGGGCGACGACCTGGCCGCCGCCGTGGAGGAGGCGCTGCGCCACGACCAGCTCGTCCTGGTCGAGCAGGGGGTCACCGGCCGTGAGTTGGAGTGTGCGGTGCTCGGTGGCTGGCGTCCGGAGGCGTCGGCGGTGGGCGAGGTCCGGGTGGCCGGCGGGTGGTTCGACTACCAGCAGAAGTACTTCGGCGACGCCGACCCGATGATCGTCCCGGCCGTGTTGCCGGACGAGGTGACCGCGCGGGTCCGCGAGCTGTCGCTGCGCGCGTTCGCCGCGATCGGCGGCTGGGGTCTGGCCCGGGTCGACTTCTTCTACGACGAGAGGAGCGGTGAGCTGTACGTCAACGAACTGAACACCATGCCCGGGTTCACGGCGCACTCGATGTATCCGAAGGTGTGGGCGGCCGCCGGTGTCGGGTACCGGGAGCTGGTGGACCGACTCGTCGAGTTGGCCCGTACCCGGCACGCGGAACGGACCGTCAACACCGGGGGGAGCGTCCGATGATCCTGCTCTCCGACCCCCGCGTGGCCGCGGTGCCCAGCACCGACGACGGCGACCCCCTGCTGGACCTGCGTGAGCTGCCGGACCTACGGCTCGACGGCCGCGCGGCCGACCCGGTCGGGACGTACGCCCGGCTGCGCGCCGCGGTCGTGGACCGCCTGCTGGCCGCGCAGCGTGCCCTGCCCGCCGGGATGCGCCTGCTGGTGGTCGAGGGATACCGGCCGTACCAGGCACAGCTGGTCATCTTCACCGGCTACCGGGACGAGTTGCGCCGACGGCACCCGGACTGGTCACCGCAGCGGCTGTACCGGGAGACCACAAAGTTCGTCTCGCCGGTCGAGGTGGCACCACACAGCACCGGCGGGGCGGTGGACCTGACGCTCTGCACCGACGACGGTGTGGAACTCGACCTGGGTACGGCCATCGACGCAACCCCGGAGGCCAGCGACGACGCCTGCTTCACCGACGCGCCCACGATCTCCGCAACGGCCCGACGGCACCGCCAGATCATGGTGGACGCTCTCGGCGGCGCGGGGATGGTGAACTACCCGACCGAGTGGTGGCACTGGTCGTACGGCGACCGCTACTGGGCGCTGATCACCGGGGCGCCACACACCCGGTACGGGCCGGTGGACCTGGCCGCCGCCCGATCGGTGCCCGTTCCGGCTGAACGGTAGGGCACTCCCGTCCGTACCAGGGGAGGAAGGACACCACCGAGGACGGGAGTGACGTCGATGAGGGTGCAGCGCAGGCACGTGCTGGCAGCGACCGTGGCGGTGCTCGCCGCGGCGGGCGTGGCGGTGGGGACCAACTTCGGCTTCGCCGACACCGCCCCGGCACGGTCGACCGTCTGCTCCGGCTCGGTCACCTTCTCGGCGGAGGGCGGTGCGCCGGCGGCGACCAGTGACCGCTTCCCGGTGGGTACCCGACTGCGGGTCACCAACCTGGACAACAACCGGGCGGCCACCGTGACGGTGACCGGCCCGTCGGGCAGTTGTGTGCTGCTCAACGCGGCCGCCATGGAGCTGGTCCGGGAGCCGGGCAAGAACGTGATCCGCCGCAACGTGGTGCAACGCGTCGACGGTGCCGCGCCACCCGCCGCCGCGCCGGCTCCCGGCTCGATCCGCCCCGGTGCCGCGTCGCCCGGCGCGTCCGGTGCGGCGCCCCGTTCGGCGTGCTCGGGTGCGATCACCTTCTTCGAGGAGGCCGCCGGACCGAGGGCTACCAGCGGCCAGTTCCCGGTGGGCACCCGGTTGCGGGTGACGAACCTGGACAACAACCGGGCGACCACGGTGACGGTGACCGGCCCGTCGGGCAGTTGCGTGCTGCTCAACTCGGCCGCGATGGAGCAGATCCGTGAGCCCGGCAAGAACCTGGTCCGCCGCAACACGGTCGAGGTGCTCCGCTGATCCCGGAGTGCTGGGGCCCGTGCACCAGGCCCCAGCACTCTGACGTCATTCGAGCTGCCGACATCAGGGCGTCATTGCGGTGCGACGCCGGGGCGCGACCACTGCGCGGTGGGGCGGCCGTCGAGACGCCACGGGTGCCCGGTGATCCGCGGCCAGCCTTCGGGCGAGTTTTCCCAGTTCTCCTGCCGGCCGTACACCGTGAGGTCCAGGGCGTGGTAGGTGGTCATCAACGCCTCCACGCCCCGCCCGGTGGTCCAGTAGGTCTCGTAGACCTCGTCGCCGTCGCGCAGGTAGCACGCGATGAACCCGAAGCCGCGACCGTCAACCAGAGCCGGGTCGGAGTCTCTCGCCGAGTACCAGGGGAACCGGTAGCCCATGAATTCCGCGAATGGGGCACTTTCCTCGTAGGCACCCTGGCAGAACACGGCATAGGTGACGTCCCGAGCGTGCAGGTAGTCCAGCGTCTGCACGTGGCAGGTCGAGAAGGTGCACCCCTCACACTGATGCTCGTACGGCTTACCGTCGTGCCACATGTGGAAGTAGGCGATGAGCATCCGGCGGCCCTGGAACACCTCCACCAGCGGGGTGTTCCCGCCAGGGCCCCGCACCGTCACCTTCGGCATCAACGTCATCGGCAGCCGACGACGAGCGGCTGCGATCGCGTCTCCTTCGCGGGTATGGGCCTTCTCCCGGACCTGCAGTTCGTCGCGCTCGCGCAGCCAGGTCTCCCGGTCGACGACCCTGGGCGCTGTGGCGCTGGACGCGGGGGTTGCCGTCATGGCTGTCTCCTTCGTGCAGTGGGGATCGGTCACAGGTACAGACGACCGAGTCGGCGATCGTCATCGGTGACCGATGACGGATGGGGTCCGCGGTCGTCAGTACGGTGGTGAGAACCATTCAGCCCAGGGGAGATCAGATGCCCGACTCGCCTGATGAGCAGGCGGTCTGGCTACAGCGCGCCTTCGACGAGCACCGGCGTGAGCTACACGTGCACTGCTACCGCCTCGCCGGGAACGTCACCGACGCGGACGACCTGGTGCAGGAGACCTTCCTGCGTGCCTGGCGGGCGCGAGACCGCTTCGAGGGTCGCGCGTCGGCGCGCACCTGGCTCTACCGGATCGCCACCAACGTCTTCCTCGACAGCCGCAAAGCGGCCGGTCACCGGACCGTGCCGTACGGCGATCCGCTGGAGTGGTCCACCGAGCTCGGTCCCTATCCCGACGCCCTGCTGGCCGACGATCCGCAGTCCGGTCTCGCCGCCCGGGAGACCGTCGAACTGGCCGTGATCGCAGCGCTCATGTACCTGCCGCCGCGGCAGCGGGCGGCCTTCGTGCTGCGCGACGTCCACGGCTGGACGCCGCAGGAGATCGCCACCGCGCTCGACACCGCCGTAGCGGCGGTCAACAGCCTCCTCCAGCGGGCCCGCCACACCCTTCGACGGCACGCGCCGCCGGACCCGAGGGACTGGCGCCGCCCGCAGCTCACCAGTGAGGACGAAAAGTTTCTGCGCCGCTACGCCACCGCGAAGGACCCGGAGACGATCCGGGCACTGCTCGCCGAGGACGTACGGATCACGATGCCGCCCGAGCCGCCGGTCGTCGGGATCGACGCGGTCGCGGAGTTCCTCGGCCGACCGCTCGACTGGCGTACGTTCCCCACCTCGGCCAACGGGCGCCCGGCACTGATCAACTATCTCCGCCGGCCGGGCAGCCCGCACTACGAGGCGTTGGTCGTCGACGTGCTCCGCATCGAGAACGGGAAGATCGTGGAGAGCAACGCCTTTATCGGTGCCCGTCACGTGGTCGCCTTCAGCATGCCCGCCACGCTCGACCCGTAGACGAGTAAGTGCTAGCCCGCCGGCCAGGTGCCGTCGTCGCGGACCCGGGCGGGGGCGCGGCCGAGCAGCAGCGTGGTGAGCGCCGCGTCGATGGTGTCGCCGAGGAACCACTCGCCGGCCTGGTCGAGGGCGAAGACCCGGCCGCGCTCGTCGACCGCCAGGATGCTGTCCTGTTGCTCGGTCCCGATCGGGAAGAGTCGTACGCCGAGCACCGCCCCGAAGTCCGCGAGGGTGTCGGCGGTGTGCGCGATGGTGTGCGGGCGGATGTCGAACCGGGAGATCCACACCTGCTCGCCACGACCGCGTCGGGCACCGACCAGGCTGGGGAACGCGGTCAGCGCCTCGACGGCGGCGGGGAAGACCGCGTGCTGGTGGGCCACCCCCGGCACCGCGGTGACGTCCCGCACGGCTGCGGCAGCCATGAGCTGATCACCGATGTGCGGGCGCCAGCCGGCCGCGACCAGCGCGTGGGCGACCTCTGCCGGGAAGCGGCCAGGATCGGGGTCGGGTTCCGCCGGGGCACGCCAGGTCTCGGTGTATGCCCGAGCCGACTCCGGCAGGACGTTTGCGCGCACCAGGAACGTGATGCACGAATCGCAGGGCAGCTCGGCGGGGCCGCCAGCCGGGTCACCCGGCTCCCGGACCCGGAAGATCTCGAACCGAGCGTCCGCCAGCAGTGCCGCCGCCTCGGCCCGACCCATCGGCGCGATGCCCTCGGCGGCCCGGCGGTGGTCGTACTCGTGCAGGACGTCGGAGACCACGATCAGCTCGGCGTGGGCTTCGCCCCCGCGGACCAGGTCGCCCGCAGGCAACTGGTCGAGGTAGGTGCGGACCAGCGGGTGATGGTTGAGCGGGACGTCCGCCCTGGTGCCCTGGGCCGTCCAGATCCGGCCTTCGAAGGTCAGGTGCGCGGTGGTGTTCGGGGTGGCGATCCGATGGATCTCCCGGACCAGCAGACTCGACGGGTCGACGGTGCGGGGAGCGCTCGGCCCGGCCGGCTGGCTGCGTCGGTACAGATCCGCCACCACGTCGCTCGGCACCCGCGGCCAGGTGGTGACCTTGCCGGTCTGCTTGTCGATGACCGTCGTCGGCAGGTCGCCGGGGATCGTGCGCACCTCGGTGGGGACGACGGAGGTGATGACGAAGCCGAGGTCGAACTCGTCGACCATCGCCGTGCACTCGTGGCCGAGGCGCTGCGAGTCGCGGCGGGCCCAGGTGGCCGCGAGCTGCTCGGCCTGCTGACGGTCGATCACACTCTGAAACTACCGGATTACAGGAATCGATGGTGGCCGGTATTGTGCTGCTCTACCGACGGTGACGGGAGGGGCAGCGGTGAGCGAACACGCGGACCGGCACGCCAACCGCGAGCTACGGGCCAGATTCGACGACGTGTACGGGCAGTACCAGCAGCTCAGGTCCGGTTTGGACGACCTGCGGACGCGCCTCGCCGAGTTGCGGGTGACCCGGCGGTCGGCCGACGGCCAGGTGACCGCCACCGTGGGCGCCCAGGGTCAGTTGATCGAGGTCGAGGTAACGTCGGCCGTCTACGGCGACCGGGACGCCGCTGCACTCGGCCGGAAAATCACCGAAACGATCCGGACCGCCGCGACCGCCGCCGCCGACGCCACCCGTGACCTCGTCGCCGAGGTCGTGCCGGCCGGCTCCGGGTCGGCGGACTTCCTGCGCACCGGGGACTACGCCGCGCTGCTCGGCCGGGCCGACACCGTTCTCGGCCGGGGCGCGGGGCAGCCATGACCGACGAACAGCTCTGGCTCGATCCGTCCCGCGCCCGCCGCGGCGGTGCCGACCTGGCGCTCGCTGGTGAGGCGGTGACGGCCCGACGAGCGGCGGAAGGCGGCGCGATCGAGGCCGCCAGCGGCGCCAGGCCGTGGGGTCGCGACGACATCGGCGCGGCGTTCGAGCGCAACTACCGCGGGTTCGAGCAGACCGTGCTGCGGGCCTGGGCGGGCGTCGGGCACCGGCTCACCGAGTTGGGCGGCGACGTGGTCCGCGCCGTCGACGCGAGCGTGCAGACCGACGGAGGCAGCGCTGCCCGGTTCGGTCGGGCCGCCGACAGGCGCTGACGGCCGGCGACTGCGATGAGTGTGCTGCCGAGCCCGATTCCGCACCCGCTGGACCACGCACCCTGGGACGTGCCGGGCTGGATCTACGAGGCCCTCGACTGGGTGGTCGGTGTGCAGTGGCCGGAGGGCAATGAGCGGGCGGTCTGGGACGTCGCCGACCAGTGGTACGCGATCGGCGGCGTCCTCTCCGGCCCGTACACCGATGCCGCCACGGCCGCCGCCGACGTGCACGACGGGTACGGCCGTGTCGGGGCTGTCGACGCGACGTTCGAGGCGGCCTGGCGGGCGATCGCCGAGGGTGCCGACGCCCCGCTGCCCGTGCTCCTCGCGGTCACCGCCGATCTGGGTCGGCTGGTCGAGGAGTGCGGCTGCGACATCGAGGGCGCCAAGCTGGAGGTCTGGATCGAGCTGGGCATCCTGGTCGTCGAGCTGCTCTCGGTGGCGGTCGCGGCGGTGCTCACCGCGGGTGCGGCAAGCCCGGCGGCCGGCGCGGCCATCACCGCGACCCGGCTGCTGGTCCAACAGATCTTCAAGCGGCTGGCGGGCCAACTCGCCAGCAAATCCCTCAAACACGGGCTCAAGGAGGCCGGCGAGCGGGCGGCCAAGGAGGTCACCCGGGGTGGTGTGCGAGGTTTCGCCAGGCGGGCCACCCGGGAGGGGCTGGAGGAAGCCGCCGAGGAGGCCGGGGTCACCCTGGCCACCCAGGCGTACCAGAACTCCACCGGGCGGGCACACGGCCTGGACCTGACCGACCTCGGCGCGTCGGCGGTCGGTGGCCTCGCCGGCGGGGCGGTGGCGCCGCTGGCCGGGCTGGGCCGACACGCGACCGGGCGGGTGGCGCGGGTCGGGGAGCACCTGGGCCGGGAGATGACCGGCGAGGTGCTTGCCGACAGCGCTGCCAGCCTGGCCACCGGTCAGGGCCTGACCTCTTTGGAGGACGTGGCGCGCGCCGCCGCGTCCGGGGCCACCGGTTCGGCCACCGGGCAGACCGACCATGCGTTGCGCGCCCGGCTCGACGCGCAGGCCGACGCCCTCGCCGGGGCGTCGTTCACCGGCCCCTTCCTCCCTTCCGCGGCGACGGTCGCCGGCGATCCGTCCGTCTCGGGGACGTCCCGGCCGGCCGATGCTTGGGCGGGTACGGCCACGTCGGCAGCGGGTGTGGGCTCGTCCGCGGTGGCGACGAGCGCGGCGGGTTCGAATGGCATGGTCTCGGCTCCGAGCGTTCCGGCGCAGGCGACGCCTCTCGCCGCCACGTCGCCACCGGACCACGGGTTGCCGCCGCGCGCCGATCCGCCGATCGTCTCGACGGCTCACATCACGGCACCGCCGCCCGCCACCGCCGCGGACCTGCACGTGTCGACACCACCGTCGGTCAACGCGCTGTCCGACGTGGACACCGTCGACGTTCCGCCACGCCCGTCCGAGCCGATGCCGTCGACAGACGGGCCTCTCCTGAAGGAGGCCAGCGCCACACCCCCGGTCGCGGCCGATCCGACGACGCCTCTGGCAGCCGCCGACCCAAGGCCGACGCCGGTGGCGGCTCCCGGGCAACCGATGGCCGTTGCTCCCGGCGTCTCGTCGGTGGCGGCTCCCGGGCTCTCGTCGGTGGCCGCTCCCGGCATCTCGCCGGTGGCGGCTCCCGGGCTGTCGTCGGTGGCCGCTCCCGGCGTCTCGCCGGTGGCGGCTCCCGTGGCCGGGTCCTTCGCGCCGACCAGCGGGCCGGCCACCGGGGTCGCGCCGGGCCACGTCGGCAACTCGCCGCACGCCACCACCTACGGCCCGGTCGCCTGGTCACCGTCGACCGCCACGCCGGCGCCGACGACCGCCGCCGGCCCGACAGCGCCGGTCACCGTCGCCAACCCGGAGGTGGGACGACTGCTCGCGCCGGCGCGGGAGCGGCGCGCGCCCGATCATCCGGCCCGAGGCAGGGCGTCCGTCCCGGTCGAGGTCGTGGCGTTCGGCGATCCGGTGACGACCGACACCATTGACTGGTACGCCGCCCAGTGGGCCGCCGAGGCGGAAGCCGCCGAGCGGCGGCGCTACCACGGCCACCACCAAACGCAGCGGACCGGGTTCGAGCGCAGTCGCCGGCAGGCCGAGGCCACCCGACTGCGCGCCCGGGCCGCCGAGCACGATCGCCGGGCCACCGAGTACGCCGCCTACGCCCGACAACTGCACCAGGCTGGTCGCTGGCAGTGGGCCGACGGCTGGCAGCGGGCCGCGAACGACGAGACACAGGCGTACGCCCAGTGGCGTGAGCTGGCGGACGCGGTGCTGGCCGGCACCACGGCGCCGCCGGTCGTGGACGTCGGCGCCACCGCCTTCGAGCACGCCAACCGGGACGTCGGCGCGCTCGCGCTCGGCGCGGTGGAGACCTCCGGTCCGTCCCGGCTCACCGGCGACGACACACCCCCGCCGATCGACGACTCCCGGCCGTACGGGCAGCCGGGAGGACTGCGGCCACCGCTCGCCCTGCACCAGGTCGACGTCGAACGGCAGGTGCCCCGCGAGTCGGACGGCACCGTCACCCGCACCGCCGATCCCCGCCGGGGCGGCTGGTTGCGGCTGTTGAACGACGGAGGTCCCAGGGCCGACGCCACCCGGGGCATCAACTGCCTGGACTGCACGCTGTCGATGTTCGAAACCTGGGTGCACGGGCGGCCTCGGGTGTCGGCGCCGCGTACCTTCGACGGCTACCTGGACGGGGACATCCGACGTCCGATCCGTGGTGAGGCGGGCGGCCCGGGCCGGGTCGAGGACGTGACCGGCGGGCGCTTCCAGCGGCTCCTCGCCCCGCCGTCCGGGCAGCGCCCGTACGACGAGCAGGCACGGCAGGCCGCCGACCGGAGCTACCGCAACCTGCACGACCAACTGTTGCTGGGCGGCCACGGCAGCTACGCGTTCCTGGTCACCGAGTGGCCGCACGGCGGTTCGCACGCGTGGGTGGCGCTCAACCAGAACGGCACGGTGCTCTACGTGGACCCGCAGAACGGCGTGGTCCGGGACCGGCCGTTGTACCCCGACGTGGTCGGCATCGACTCGCTGGTGCTGGGCGGCGACGGCCGGCCGATGCCGCTCAGTGGGCTGCCCCGCGGCCGGTTCAGTGAGCGGCCCGACCTGCCGGACCACCCCTCGGCGGACGGCGACGGCGGTCACGGTGACCCGTACATCAATCGGATGTATCTGCTGCTGGACGGTCCGGGCTCGGTGAGTGCGGGCGATGGCGAACCCACCGTGGACCCCTCCGGCGCTGACCCGCGGCAGCTATCGGCGGGTGACAGCCCGGCCCGGGTCGTCTCGATGGCCGCCAGTCTGGACGAGATCTTCACGGCTGGAGTGAGTCCGGCCGAGTTCGCGACGGTGGTCGACCCGCCCAGCCTTCGTCGGCTGGTTCCGGAGTTGGACGACGCGTCGGCGCGGGATGTGGTGCGGCTGTTCGCCGACGGTCGGGTCCGCGACATGCTCGACAGCGTTGGACGGGAGCCGCCCGCGAACGAGCCAGGACTGGCCGAGAGTCTGGCCCGGCAGTTGGTGCGGCATCCGGATTTGGCTCGTCTGATCCTGTCCACGCCCGAACTCGCGAACTCGCTGACCGCGCGCCCGTTGACCCTCTATCACCTGGCGGGACATCAGCAGGCCATCGACGTCCTCGCCGAGGTGCTCGACGACGTCGCCCGCCAAGAGGTTGCCGGCCTGGAGGCATCGAGGTCCCAGGGTGTACCTCGACCAGAGCCGACTCCCCTCACCGACGAGCAGGTAAGGATCAGTGCCAGCATTCAGGTGCGTCGGGGGCCGGTCGCGCAGGCGGGATTCGATGACCTCCGGCGCGGTGACGCTACCTACCGTAGGCGCTACCTCGACGATCTCTACGCATCTGCGGCCGTGGCGCAGGCCGATCTGAATGAGCTGGCGGTGTCCCTGGCGCAGGTGGATGGTCATCGTGTTGGAGCGCCCGGCTGGCGTCCTCAGCCCAAGGAGCGTGGCCGAGCCGAGGACAAGGTGAACAACAATCAGGGCGACGTGTCGAAATTGCTCGACCTCGCGGCCGCGAAGGTTGAGTTCCGCAACCTCGACGATCTCTACGCCGCGCTCGCCCGGATCAGGGGCCATCGAGACGTCGTCGTTGTGAGCTGTGAAGATCGGTTCGTGAAGCCAATGAGTAGTGGCTACCGGGACGTGCAAATGGTGCTGCGGATGCGGAACGGCCACCTGGCCGAATTCCGCCTACACTTGGCCGCGCTTGACGCTGTTGCGAAGTGGGAGCATGTCCTTTATGAGGTGCGACGTGACGTGGAAGCTCTTGCCGAGGCGAAGGGCCGACCTCTCACGCTGCGGGAGCGAGCAATCACCGACGGCGTTCGTCTTCGCGAGCAACGGCTATTTTGGCAGGCGTTGCAGTCAACTTTCGAGGAGAAGTCTGGATGACCGAGATGCCTGGCCTGACGCTCCCCGCTTATTACCTCTACTACCAGTCGCCAGTGAAGATCGTCGAAACTCCTGATGGTGGCGCTCGGGTCTGGCGAGTTTCTATCGACTCTGGTGGATGGCATGAAAAAAATGACATCTTCGTAGAAATAACGCTAGGTGTCGGTGGTGATATCTTCCGCCGTACCGCAGAGGATTTCGTGCAGGAGGTCGAGGCTTACCGGGCTCATTACCTCAAGGGTGACGGGCCGATCTTCGCGCTCTACGATGCGGTGCGGTCAATTGAGGACCTTGCAGACGCCGAGGCCCGTCATGAAACTGCACGTGAACAGGCCATCATTCGTGGCATTCGGCAGCGGACGTTTGTCATGTTCGAGGAGCAGCTTCGCGCGGCGGGCGATCCTGGCGCGGACCCCGAGATAGCGAGGGCGCAGTCCCGCGACGGATGGGACCGTGCCTGACGGCCGTTGCCGTTGCCGTGCGGAGCGGGCGGCGCGGGTGGCAGCCGACCGGGTCGAATAGCATCGACGGATGGCGAGTTCGGACCCGCAGAGCAAGTGGTCCAATTTTTGGGCGTGGCCGGTGGGCATCCTGATCGGCCTGGCGATCGGCATCCCCTCGTTCGGCTCGACCGGCGGCGTGGCCTTCGGTGTGGCCCTCGGCGTTGCCTTCGCGGTGGCCTTCGGGGCGGCGAAGGGGCGAACCGATGGCGATCCCACGAGGAGTGGCCCGGATGGTGGTGCCGGCAGGGACGGTGCGGAAGGTCCGCGGCAAGGGTGATCGACTCGGGTTCGGCGATGTCGGGGCATTCGCCGCCGTGGGACAGCCCGATGTCAATGACGTCGAGTGGATCATGGCGAGCGGTGGCCTCGACGCCGGGTGACGCGGCGACGGCGGGAGCGCCGAGGGACGCCACGACGCCGAGGGACGCCACGACGCCGAGGGGCGCCACGACGCCGAGGGGCGCCACGACGCCGAGGGGCGCCACGACGCCGAGGGGCGCGGCGACGCCGGGCAGTGTTGCCGAGGCGGTGGCCGTACAGGAGGAGTTGCGGTCGCTTGTTGACCTGGTCGGGCCGGGGCCCAGCGCACCGGAGACGGTGGCCGGCCTGGATGTCGCGTACTCCCAGGGTGGTGACCTGCTGGCGGCGGCCGTGACGGTGCTGGATGCCCGGACGTTGGTCGTGGTGGACTCGGCGGTGTGTGTGTGGGGCAGCCGGCGTTCGATTACGTGCCGGGGCTGTTCGCCTTCCGTGAGTTGCCCGCGTTGCTCAGCGCATTGGACCGCCTGGCCACGATCCCGGATCTGCTGGTGTGCGACGGGCACGGGCTGGCGCATCCGCGTCGGTTCGGGCTCGCCTGCCACCTCGGCGTGGTCACCGGGTTGCCCGCGATCGGGGTGGGCAAGACGCCGCTGGTCGGGACGTGGGATCCGCCGGCCGCCGAGCGGGGTGCCTGGTCGTCGCTGCTAGACGGCGGTGACGTCGTCGGCCGGGTGCTCCGCACCCAGGACGGCGTGAAGCCGGTCTTCGTCAGCGTCGGACATCGCATGAGCCTGGAGAACGCGACCGCGCAGGTGCTCGCGTTGACCCCGCGGTTCCGGCTGCCGGAGACCACCCGCGCCTCCGACCGACTCTGCCGCGACGCCCTCTCCCGGGAGGAGCACCCGCACTGACCCCGACGTCGCCCCCGGAGTAGATCCACGTTTGAGCAGGTCGTCGGGCCGGGTCCTAAACCGTAACGCGGCACACGTCCGGGCCGCTCTGTGACCGGCGGGGTGGATGGGGCGGTAGTAGCCTGGCCCGCGGACCCCACCCGGGGAGACGGCGAGGTGATCATGACGGTGCGTCGACGCGCGGCACGGCTCGCGGCAGTCTGCGGTCTGGTGGGCGGCCTGGTGATGCTCGGCGCGTCGCCCGCGCTGGCCGACGACGACTCGGTCCGGGTGGGTGCGGCCAGCAGCTTCACCGCCGGCGGTTCCGCCCAGGGGGTGAACGTGGCGGTGCGCAAGCGCACCGACGGCTGCGTCCTGCTGCGCACCGGAGTGGTTCTCAACCTGGGGGGTCTCCAGCCGGACCAGGTGAAGGTCGAGGTCAACGCGGGCAGGCAGTGGCTCCCGGTGGCGGTGAGCGGCGGTGGCGGCAACGTGGGGACCGCGCAGACGACGCCGTTGAAGCCCACCCTGTGCAAGGGCAAGGGCATCACCGTGCGGTACCGGGTGACCTTCGATGCGGCTGTCCCGGGTGGCCGGCTCATCGTGATCGGCGTGGGCTTCAACGCGGCCGGTCTGGAGCTCGGCCGGGGCAGCGACACGGCGAAGGTGAACGGCGCGCGGGTCACCCCCTCGCCGACGCCGTCGAAGAAGGCGACGCCCACCCCGAGTCCGACCGACGTCGCGATCGTCGACGACGCGGTGACGCCGGCTGCGCTGGGCGCCACCTCTGGTGCGCCGGAGACCCCGGCGGCCGCCGCGGCCTCGTCCGGCACCTCGCCGGTGATGATCTTCGGCATCGTCATGGTGGCGATCGGGTTGCTGCTCATCGTGCTGCTGTTCCGTCGCTCGCGCCAGGATCGCCGGCCGTCCGACGAGCCGACCGGCACGCTGCCGGGCAACCCCGGCGGCACCACCTACCGGGCCGGCGGTGGGTCGCCGGCCGCGCCCGGTCGCCCTGGCCAGGTGTACGGCCAGCAGCCGCCGCCCGCCGGTCCGGGCGCCGCGCCACTCCCACGCCCGGGCGCCATGCCATTCCCGCGCCCAGCCGCGGGTCCGGGTGCTGTGCCGTCCCCGCACCCGGCCGCCGGTGGCGTCTACGGTGCTCGGCCCGCAGCCGGTGCGCCCCCGGAGGCGACGCAGCCGATGCCGGGAGCGCCGGAAAACCGCCAAGCGCCCGGGGATCCGCCCCCCGACGATGGTGGTCGCACGGTGATCATGCCCCGCCTCCCCGGCTGAGCGGGGCTCGACCCCGACCCTCCGTTACGCTCAGGCTCGGTGTCTACCTGCGGCCAAGGAGTGGAACACGTGTCTGATCTGTCCCAGATTGTGAAGGCGTACGACGTCCGAGGGACGGTGCCGGACCAGTGGGACGAACGGGTCGCCGAGGCGCTGGGAGCCGCGTTCACGCAGCTGCTCAACTCCACCGAGGAACCGGGTGACGCGGTGGTCGTCGGGTACGACATGCGCGCCACCTCGCCCGGTCTGGCCGCCGCGTTCGCCGCCGGCGTACGGGCCGAGGGCCGCTCGGTGATCGAGATCGGGCTGGCTTCCACCGATCTGCTCTACTTCGCCTCCGGCTCGCTCGACCTGCCCGGCGCGATGTTCACCGCCAGCCACAACCCCGCCCAGTACAACGGCATCAAGATGTGCCGCTCCGGCGCGCGCCCGATCGGCCAAGAGAGTGGTCTGGCGGAGATCCGGGAGCGGGCCCAGGCGCTGCTGGACTCGGGCGAGGCCCGCCCCGCCGGTACGCCGACGCGGCCGGCCGAGCGGCGCGACCTGCTGCCCGACTATGCCGGCTACCTGCGCAAGCTGGTCGACCTCTCGGGCATCCGGCCGTTGAAGGTCGTCGTCGACGCCGGCAACGGGATGGGTGGCTTCACCGTCCCCACCGTGCTGGGCGACGCCGCTCTGTCGCCGCTGCCGCTGGAGATCGTTCCGCTCTACTTCGAGTTGGACGGCACCTTCCCCAACCACGAGGCCAACCCACTGGATCCGGCGAACCTGGTCGACCTCCAGCGCGCGGTGGTGGAGCACGGGGCCGACATCGGGTTGGCCTTCGACGGCGACGCCGACAGGTGCTTCGTGGTGGACGAGCGTGGCGAGCCGGTCTCGCCGTCGGCGATCACCGCCCTCGTCGCCGCACGGGAGTTGGCCAAGCACCCCGGCTCCACCGTGATCCATGGCCTGATCACCTCCAGCGCGGTCGCGGAGATCATCCGTGAGCACGGTGGGAAGCCCGTCGTCGCCCGGGTCGGGCACTCCTTCATCAAGGCGGAGATGGCCCGGACCAACGCCGTCTTCGGCGGCGAGCACTCTGCGCACTACTACTTCCGGGACTTCTGGTTCGCCGACACCGGGATGCTCGCGGCGATGCACACCCTGGCCGCGCTGGGTGAGCAGTCGCTGCCGCTGTCCGTGCTGGCCGGCGAGTACGAGCGCTACATCGCCTCCGGCGAGATCAACTCGACGGTGGCCGACCAGGCGGCGGCGGTGGCCGAGGTGCGGGCCGCGTACCCCGACGCGGTGACCGACGAGATGGACGGCCTCACCCTGCGGTTCCCCGACGGCGCGTGGTTCAACCTGCGCGCCTCCAACACCGAGCCGCTGCTGCGGCTCAACGTCGAGGCGCCTACCCGCGAGCGGATGGTCTCGCTCCGGGACGACGTGCTCGGCCGCGTTCGCCGATAAGATCGCCTGCGCCGGTCGGCACCGCCGCCGGTCAAGCCGCACACCCGGTCGGTACCGCCGCCGGTCAAGCCGCACACGTGGAAGGAGCCGTGCCATGGCCCTGGATCCGCAGTTGCTCGAGATTCTCGCCTGTCCGGACACGCACCACGCCCCGCTCACCTACGACGCCGAGGCGCAGACGCTCACCTGCACGGAGTGTGGCCGGATCTTCGAGGTCCGCGACGACGTGCCGGTGCTGCTGCTCGACGAGGCGCGCGGCGGCCCAGGGCAGTCCTCGTGATCGACGGTACGGCCGGGGTCAGCGGTCGTCGCGACGCCGACGAGGCCCTGCTCGACAACCCGGAGGCGCTGGCCGAGCACGACCCGGGCGGCATGCTCCGGCACACGGCGTCGGCCGGTGCGCAGGTTCGCGAGAGCGCGGCTCTGGCCGCCGAGGCGAACCTGGCGGTCCTCGCCGACGACGGGCGTCCCCGAGCCGTCGTCATCGCCGGTATCGGCACCGCGGGGCGTACCGGGGATGTGTTGGCCACTGTCGCCGGTCCGCGCTGCCCGGTCCCGATCATCGGGCACCGCAGCGCGGGCGTACCCGGCTGGGTGGGCGCGGCGGACGTGGTGATCGCGGTGAGCGCGTCCGGTCGTAGCCCGGAGGCGCTCGGCGCCGCCGAGGCGGCCCACCGGCGGGGTGCCCGGCTGGTCGCCGTGGGTGCCCCCGACTCGCAGTTGCAGTCGATCGCCGAGCAGGCCCGGGCGCCGTTCATTCCGGTGCCCCGGCGTGCCCCGGCCCGAGCCAGCCTCTGGGCGCTCACCATTCCGGTCCTGCTCGCGGCTCGTTCGCTCGGGCTCGTGAAGGTCAACGAGGCGGACCTGGCGGAGACCGCGGCCCGGCTCGACGCGGACGCCGACCGCTGCCGTTCCGCCGCGGAGTCCTTCGTCAACCCGGCGAAGTCGCTGGCCCTGGGCCTGGCCGGCTCGATCCCGATCGTCTGGGGTTCGTCCCCGCTGGCCACCGTGGCCGCCCGCCGGTTCGGCGACACCCTGTCGGCCAACTCCCGCTACCCGGTGGTCACCGGGGCGCTCGGGGAGGCCGGCCGGGGTCGGGTCGGGCTGCTCGACGGCGTCTTCGGCGGCCTGGCCGAGGGCGAGCGGGACATCTTCGCCGACCGGGCGGAGGACGACGGCGAGGGCACCCGGCTGCGGCTCGTGCTGCTGCGCGACGGTGGGCTCAACGCCGAGGACGACACCGACGAGCCGCTGGCCGTCGAGGAGCGCCGCGCGGACGCGGTGCAGACTCTCGCCGAGCGCCGTGGCGTGCGGTGCGACGTGGTGACCGCCGAGGGTGGCTCCGCCCTGGAGCGGCTGGCCTCGCTGATCGCCGTCCCGGATTTCGCCTCGATCTACCTTGCTCTGGCACACGGGTTGGACCCGATGGCCGTACCGGCCATCACCGAGATGAAGGAGCTGTCGAACCAGTGAACGAACGTAGGGGGCGGCGCGTCATGCGCGGACCGGGCGGCTTCGTGCGGCGAAGCGGAGCGGTGGCATGAGCGCCAACGGTGGGACGAAGGCGATTGTCGCCGCCCTGCTGGCCAACATCGGCATCGCCGTCACCAAGTTCATCGCGTTCCTGCTCTCCGGCTCGTCGTCGATGCTGGCCGAGGCGGTCCACTCGGTCGCCGACTCCGGTAACCAGGGCCTCCTGCTGCTCGGTGGCAAGCGGGCGAAGCGCGCGGCCACCCCGGAACACCCGTTCGGGTACGGCCGGGAGCGCTACATCTACGCGTTCATCGTGTCCATCGTGCTGTTCAGCATCGGTGGCCTGTTCGCGCTCTACGAGGCGTACCACAAGTGGGGCCACAAGGGCGGCATCGAGTCCTGGCACTGGCTGCCGGTGGTCGTGCTGGTGTCGGCGATCATCATGGAGTCGTTCTCCTTCCGGACCGCCATCAAGGAGTCCAACCACGTCCGGGGCAACCAGTCCTGGGTGCGTTTCATCCGCCGGGCCAAGGCGCCGGAGCTGCCGGTGGTGCTCCTGGAGGACTTCGGCGCGCTTGTCGGTCTGGTGTTCGCCCTGTTCGGTGTCGGCATGACGCTGATCACCGGCAACGGCCGGTGGGACGCCGCGGGCACCGCGATGATCGGCATCCTGCTGGTGGTCATCGCCGTCGTGCTGGCCATCGAGACGAAGAGCCTGCTGCTCGGTGAGGGCGCCGAGGCGTCCGAGCTGGCCACCATCGAGCGGGCCGTCACCGACGGCCCCGAGGTGGAGCGGATCATCCACATGAAGACGCTCTACCTGGGCCCGGAAGAGCTGATGGTGGCCGCCAAGATCGCCGTTCCGGAGTGGGAGAGCGCCCACGATCTGGCGCGGGGCATCAACGCCGTGGAGGCGCGGATTCGCGCCGCGGTGCCGATCGCCCGGGTGATCTACCTGGAGCCGGACGTCTACAGTGCCGCTGCCGCCGAGGCCGGCACCGGCGCGGCGGCCGACACGGCCGCGCCGCAGGACGCCTCGGGCGAGGCGGCCGGGCGGCCCGGGGGCTGAGCTGTGGAGCCACTCTACGGACCGATTCGCGACTACGCCTGGGGATCCCGCTCGGCCCTCGCACTCCTGCAGGGTCGGGTGGTGCCCAGCACGGGGCCGGAGGCGGAGCTGTGGCTGGGCGCCCACCCGGGCGCTCCGGCCAGAGTGGACCGCGCCGGCCTACGGGTGAGCCTCTGCGACCTGGTGCGGGACGAGCCGGGGCAGTGGCTCGGTCAGCGGGTCTCCGAGCGGTTCGGCGGCCGGCTGCCGTTCCTGCTCAAGGTGCTCGCCGCCGATGCTCCGCTGAGTCTGCAGGCCCACCCGGACGCCGAACAGGCGCGGGCGGGCTACGCGGGGCAGGCCGGGCTTCCCGAGGGCCAGCGCAACTATTCCGACCCGCATCACAAGCCGGAGTTGCTGGTCGCGCTCACGCCGTTCGAGGCGCTGTGCGGTTTTCGGGATCCGGCGGAGTCGGCCGAGGCGCTCGCCGCGTTCGGCGTACCGGAGTTGGCGCCGGTGGTCGCCGCGTTGCGGGCCGGGCCGGCGGGGTTGCGGACGGCGGTGCGGACGCTGCTCGGCTGGCCGGTCGCCGGGCGTCCCGAGCTGCTGGCCTCGGTGGTGGCGGCGCCGGTCGACGGCCCGGACGCGGAGTTGGCCCGCCGGCTGGCCACGGCGTACCCGGCGGATCCGGGCGTGCTGGTGGCGTTGCTGCTGCACCACCTGCGGCTGGTGCCGGGGGAGGCGATCTGGATGCCCGCCGGCAACCTGCACGCCTACCTGAGTGGCTGTGGCGTGGAGATCATGGCGGCCAGCGACAACGTGCTGCGGGGTGGGCTGACCCCGAAGCGGGTGGACGTCGACGAGTTGCTGCGGGTGCTTCGCTTCGAGGTGCTCGACGAGCCGGTGCGAGCTGCGCTGCCGGTGGGTCCAGGTGTCGAGTGTTGGCCGGTGCCGGTGGATGATTTCGCGTTGCACCGGGTGCGGGTGGGCGCGGCGGTGCCCTTGGTCACGCTGCCGTTGCCCGGCCCCCGGGTGGTGCTCTGCGCCGCTGGCGCGGTCACCGTGGACGACGGCGCCGGTGCGGTGACGCTGGCGTCCGGCGAGGCGGCGATCGGCACCGCGGCCGGCGAGCCGCTGCGGATCAGCGGCGACGGCGAGGCGTACGTGGCGACCTCCGGATTGCGCTGACCCGTCCGCGCCAGCGACGACACAAGTCCGACTTTTCCGGAATAGCTTGACGGCGAGTTGCCTGAGTGTGACTCTATGAGTACGCAGCGTTATCGCGACGACGGTCCGAGAACGTGCGGGGAACCAAACCGGGGGGATGCACGGGGCGGGCGGGACGTGGGCGGGAAAGTCCGTTCATCACCGACCGCCCCGTGCGCTGTCCGTGGCCGTGCCGGACAGGTGCCGACGGCGCGCGTAAGGTGGAGGGTCGGCGTAGACATCGTTCGACAGGAGCTTTCATGACCAGCACCCTCCCGGCGTCCCCCAGCGGTACGCCGTCCGAGGCCCGGCCAAGCACCCTCGCCGAAGGCGACTTCAAGGTGGCGGATCTGTCGCTCGCCGAGTTCGGGCGTAAGGAGATCCAGCTCGCCGAGCACGAGATGCCCGGCCTGATGGCGATTCGACGTGAGTTCGCCGAGGCGCAGCCGCTCGCCGGCGCGCGGATCACCGGCTCGCTGCACATGACCATCCAGACCGCCGTCCTGATCGAGACGCTGGTCGCCCTTGGCGCGCAGGTGCGCTGGGCTTCCTGCAACATCTTCTCCACCCAGGACCACGCCGCCGCGGCGGTCGTCGTCGGCCCGAACGGCACCGCCGACGCCCCCGCCGGCGTCCCGGTGTACGCGTGGAAGGGCGAGACCCTCCCGGAATACTGGTGGTGCACCGAAAAGGCGCTTACCTGGCCTGCGGGCTCGGCTGGCGATACCGGCGAAGCCGGCAGTGGCCCCAACATGATCCTCGACGACGGTGGCGACGCCACCCTGCTCGTGCACAAGGGCACCGAGTTCGAGAAGGCCGGGGCGGTCCCGCCGGTCGAGTCCGCCGACTCCGAGGAGTACGCGGTCATCCTGGAGTTGCTGCACCGCTCGCTCGGCGAGGACGGCCAGCGCTGGACCCGGATCTCCGCCGGCATCAAGGGCGTGACCGAGGAGACCACCACCGGCGTGCACCGGCTCTACGAGATGCACCGCGCGGGCACCCTGCTCTTCCCGGCCATCAACGTCAACGACTCGGTGACCAAGAGCAAGTTCGACAACAAGTACGGTTGCCGGCACTCGCTGATCGACGGCATCAACCGGGCCACCGACGTGCTGATCGGCGGCAAGATGGCCGTCGTCATGGGCTACGGCGACGTGGGCAAGGGGTGCGCCGAGTCGCTGCGCGGCCAGGGCGCCCGGGTCGTGGTGACCGAGGTCGACCCGATCTGCGCGTTGCAGGCCGCGATGGACGGCTACCAGGTCGCCACCCTGGACGACGTGGTCGAGCAGGCGGACATCTTCATCACCGCCACCGGTTGCTTCGACGTCATCACCAACGAGCACATGGCCCGGATGAAGCACCAGGCCATCGTCGGCAACATCGGCCACTTCGACAACGAGATCGACATGGCCGGTCTGGCCAAGCGTTCCGACGTGGAGCGGATCAACATCAAGCCGCAGGTCGACCTGTGGCGGTTCGCCGACGGGCACGCCATCATCGTGCTCTCCGAGGGTCGCCTGCTGAACCTGGGCAACGCGACCGGGCACCCGAGCTTCGTGATGTCGAACTCGTTCGCCAACCAGACGATCGCCCAGATCGAGATGTTCACCAAGACCGAGGAATACCCGATCGGCGTCTACGTGCTGCCCAAGCACCTGGACGAGAAGGTGGCCCGGCTGCACCTGGGCGCGCTCGGCGCCAAGCTGAGCACGCTGACCAAGGAGCAGGCCGCGTACCTGGGTGTCTCGACCGAGGGTCCGTTCAAGCCGGACCACTACCGCTACTGATCAACGCACGTCCGGACCGGGTCGGCTGTGCGCAGCCGGCCCGGTTCGTCGTCTTCACCCGGAGTCGGCGGGGTCAGCCCGAACGGGAGTCGCGGCGGGTGGGGCGGAACCACGTCCAGACGCACCAGGCCAGCCAGGCGAGCGACACGACTGTGGCCAGCGCCCGCAGGCGCAGCGCGCTGAGCAGCAGGACCACGGCCAGCACCGCCAGCCACGGCAGGAATCCCTTCACGGCGGCATCCTGCCACAGCCGAAGGGGCGGTGTTCGTCGCCGACCGGCCTGGCCTGCGGCGCAGGGGTCGAGTGAGCTTTTCGTGTACGACTTGACGAGGCTCCTGAGCAGGGAGCAAGGTATGCCTGCCCTAAGTTGGTTGAGGCGTACCTGATGAACTCGGAGCCCGGATGTTCGCCACCTACCTGATCGGCCTGCGGGAGGGTCTGGAAGCCACCCTGGTGGTCAGCATCCTGGTCGCCTTCCTGGTGAAGTCGCAGCGCCGGGACCGGCTGCCGCAGGTCTGGGCGGGCGTCGGCCTGGCCGTGGCGCTGTCGGTGCTCTTCGGCTGGCTGATCGAGTACACGTCGACCTCGCTGTTCTCGCGCTACGAGGACCGGGAGCTGTTCGAGGCGATCACCTCGGTCGCCGCCGTGGTCTTCGTCACCTGGATGATCTTCTGGATGCGCCGGGCGGCCCGGACCATCGCCGGCGAGTTGCGGGGAAAGTTGACCGAGGCGCTTGCCGTCGGCTCGTTCGCGGTGGCCGGCATGGCCTTCCTCGCGGTGATCCGGGAGGGTATGGAAACCGCGCTGATCTTCTACTCGGCCGCCCAGGGCGCGGCCGGTGACAGCGGGCCGCTGCTCGCGTTGATCGGCGGCATCGTCACCGCCGTGGTGCTCGGCGCGCTGCTCTCCGCCAGCGCCCTGCGGATCAACCTCACCAAGTTCTTCACCTGGACCGGCGCGCTGCTGATCCTGGTGGCCGCTGGCATCCTCAAGTACGGCGTCCACGACTTCCAGGAGGCCGGTGTCCTGCCCGGCCTGAACGACCTGGCCTTCGACATCACCGGGGCGCTCGACCCGAGCACCTGGTACGCGGCCCTGCTCGCCGGCATGTTCAACGTGACGCCCGCGCCCACCGTGCTGGAGACGATCGCCTGGATCGGGTACGCCGTGCCGGTCCTTCTGCTCTTCCTGCGACCGGCCCGCCGCAAACCGGCACCCGCCGCGAAAACCACAGTCACCGAGCGCGGAGCCGACACCGGCACCGAGGCCGAGGCCGAGGCGGCAGCCACGCCGCAGCGTGCCTGACCCCACGAGGAGAGACAGCTCAGATGCGCACCACCCGATTTTTCGCGCTGGCCGCCGTCGGCGTGCTGGCGACGGCCGGTCTGGCCGCCTGCTCCGACTCCGACAAGGGTGACCCGGCCGCGTCCGGCGGACCGATCGTGGTCAAGGCCAACGACACCGCCTGTGAGGTCGGCACCACCGACCTGGGCGCCGGCACCGCCACCTTCAAGATCACCAACTCCGGCGCGAAGGTGACCGAGTTCTACGTGTACGCCGACGGCGACCGCGTCATGGGCGAGGTGGAGAACATCGCCCCGGGGCTGAGCCGTGAGTTGCACGTGGAGCTGCCCGCCGGCACCTACCAGACGGCCTGCAAGCCCGGGATGAGCGGCAAGGGCATCCGGGGCGCGCTCAAGGTCAGCGGGTCGGCGCAGCCGCTCACCGCCGACGCCGCGTTGGCTGGCGCGGCCGAGAACTACCAGCGCTACGTCAAGAGCCAGACCGACGCGCTGCTGGACAAGACCGAAGAGTTCGTCACCGCGGTCAAGGCCGGCGACGTGGCGAAGTCCAAGACGCTCTACCCGGTCGCCCGCACCTACTGGGAGCGGATCGAGCCGGTGGCCGAGATCTTTGGCGACCTCGACCCCAAGATCGATGGCCGCGAGGAGGTCATCGAGGAGGGGATGGAGTTCACCGGCTTCCACCGGATCGAGAAGGACCTCTGGCAGTCGGGTGACATCAGCAAGGACGGCCCGATCGCCGACCGCCTGCTGGTGGACGTCAAGGAGATCGTGACCAGGGCCAACGCCGAGAAGCTCTCCCCGCTCCAGCTCGCCAACGGCGCCAAGGAACTGCTCGACGAGGTGGCCAGCGGCAAGATCACCGGCGAGGAGGACCGCTACTCGCACACCGACCTGTGGGACTTCGCCGCCAACCTCGAAGGTTCCAAGGCCGCCGTCTCCGCCCTCCGCCCGGCCCTTCAGCAGCGCTCGCCGGAGCTGGTCACGCAGTTGGACACCGAGTTCGCGAACGTCGAGGCGCTGCTCGGCAAGCACCGCGACGGCGACGGGTGGAAGCTGCACACCGCACTGAGCAAGGCCGAGCTCAAGGATCTTTCCGACGGGATCAACGCGCTCGCCGAGCCGATCAGCAAGGTCGCCGCAGCCGTCGCGAAGTGACCTTCCGGCAGAAGGAGTCGAGTTGATGAGTGGGAGCAGGTTGACCCGGCGTCGGGCCATCACCCTGGCCGGCGCCGGGGTGGCCGGGGTCGCCGGAGTGGCGGCTGGCGCGGGGGCGCTGCTGAACGGCTCCCACGGACCGGCCGCGGCGAGCGATCACCCGGCCGGGGCGGTGCCGTTCCACGGTGAGCACCAGGCCGGCATCGTCACCCCGGCCCAGGACCGGCTGCACTTCGTCGCCTTCGACGTGATCACGAAGGATCGGACCCGGCTGGTCGAGCTGCTCGAGGAGTGGTCCGCCGCCGCCGCCCGGATGACCGCGGGGCGGGACGCCGGCATTCTCGGCGCGGTCGGCGGAATGCCGGAGGCCCCACCGGACGACACCGGCGAGGCGCTCGGCCTGCCCCCGTCGCAGCTCACCCTCACGATCGGCTTCGGGCCGACGTTGTTCCGCGACGCCGACGGGCGGGACCGCTTCGGCATCGCCGACCGGCGGCCCGCCGCCCTGGCCGAGCTGCCGAAGTTTCCCGGCGACGCCCTGCAGGCGCAGCTCTCCGGCGGTGACCTCTGTGTGCAGGCGTGCGCCAACGATCCGCAGGTCGCGGTGCACGCGATCCGTAACCTGGCCCGGCTCGGCATGGGTGTGGTGAGCGTTCGCTGGTCGCAGCTCGGCTTCGGGCGTACCTCCTCGACCTCCCGTGACCAGGCCACCGCGCGAAACCTGTTCGGGTTCAAGGACGGTACGGCCAACCTCAAGGCCGAGGACACCGAGCTGCTGCGCGACCAGTTGTGGGTGCAGCCGGGTGACGGGCCGGACTGGATGACGGGCGGCTCGTACCTGGTCACTCGTAAGATCCGGATGCTGGTGGAGACCTGGGACCGGACCTCTCTGGCCGAGCAGGAGGAGATCGTCGGCCGGACCAAGGGCAGTGGCGCCCCCCTCGGCCGGACCGACGAGTTCGACGAGCCGGACTTCACCGCGCGCGGCGCGGACGGCAAGCCGGTGATCGCCGAGCACGCGCACGTGACGCTGGCCCACCCGAGCCGCAACAACGGCGCCCAACTGCTGCGCCGAGGCTACAACTTCGTCGACGGCTCGGACGGCCTCGGCCGGCTCGACGCGGGCCTCTTTTTCATCGCCTACCAGCGCGACCCGCGCCGCCAGTTCGTGCCGATCCAGACCCAGTTGGCGCGGCACGACGTGCTGAACGAATACCTGCGGCACGTCTCCAGCGGCGTGTTCGCCTGCCCGCCCGGGGTACGCGACGGCGGCGACCACTGGGGGCGCGCGCTCTTCGGCTGACCCGGGGTCAGGTTGGCGACAGCCGGCCCCGGCCGCGGCTGCGGTGGCGCCGAGTGCCGTCGAAGGGGGATCATGGTGTCAGCCTGGGCCGGAGCCCCTCATCCGGGCCGGGCACCGCAGCCCGTGGCGCCGCCGCCTCGGGTCGCGAGGAGCGCTTCTGTGGCGGCACCCTGCGTTACCGGCGGACGCCGGTCCCACCGAACCGAATGAGGATGCAATATTAATCCCATGAGAGCCCGCGTACTGGTGGTCGACGACGACCCCGCGCTCGCCGAGATGCTCGGCATCGTGTTGCGCAGCGAGGGCTTCCAGCCCTCCTTCGTGGCGGACGGCGAGCGGGCGTTGGCCGCCTTTCGTGACAGCCGTCCTGATATCGTGCTGCTCGACCTGATGCTGCCTGGTATGAGCGGTATCGACGTCGCCCGGTCGATTCGGGCGGAGTCCGGCGTGCCCATCGTCATGCTGACCGCCAAGAGCGACACCGTGGACGTCGTGCTCGGTCTGGAGTCCGGCGCCGACGACTACGTGGTCAAGCCGTTCAAGCCCAAGGAACTGGTCGCCCGGATGCGGGCCCGCCTGCGCCGAGGCGAGGACGTGGCTCCCGAGATGCTGACCATCGGGCCGCCCGACAACGAGATCACCATCGACGTGCCCGCGCACACCGTCAGCCGCAACGACGAGGAGGTGAAGCTGACTCCGCTGGAGTTCGACCTGCTGGTCGCGCTCGCCCGCAAGCCGCGTCAGGTCTTCACCCGCGAGGTGCTGCTGGAGCAGGTCTGGGGCTACCGGCACGCGGCCGACACCCGCCTGGTCAACGTGCATGTCCAGCGACTGCGCGCCAAGATCGAGCCGGACCCGGAGCGACCGGAAATCATCCTCACCGTGCGGGGCGTGGGATACAAGGCGGGGACCGGATAGCCTGGTCGCACTGTGTCGACTTCGCCGCCCCCACACTCCCCGAGCACGGCTGCCCGCCGGCCCAGCGCCGGTGGGGAGATCTGGCGCGCGGTGAGCGGCCGGGTCGCCCGGGTGGTGGGCCGCGTGCACCAGACCTGGCGGCGCTCCCTGCAGGTCCGGGTCGTGACCATCACGCTTGTCGCGTCCAGCCTGCTGGTCGGCGGTTTCGCGTTCGTGATCGCTGACAAGATCACCACCATCCTCCTCGACAACGCCCGCAGCGACGTCCGACAGCGGGTGATCAGCGGTGCCAGCTACGCGGCCAAGCAGGTCTCCCTCTACGGCCAGTCGCAGGAGGCGCAGCTCCAGGAGACCATCGACGGCACGGTCAACTACCTGGCCGGCGGCGACCCCCAGCAGACCAGCGGGGTGGTGGTGGCGATCACGGCCGACGGCTACCAGAACGACATCCAGACCCGCACCTCGCCATCGGTGAACGTCCAGTCGTTGATCAGCCCGGAGCTGCGGGCCACGATCGCCGACGGCAAGGTCGCCAGCCAGATCCGCACCGGGCGGCTCACCGGCCAGTCCACCAAATACCTGGTCTACGGCTCGCCGGTGCCCACCCGCTTCGGCCAGATCGAGCTCTACTACCTGGTGCCGTTGACCCGGCAGGACGTCACCGCCGCCGACGCCCGAGCCACCGTCGTCGCCACCGGGGTCGCCCTGGTGATCCTGCTCGGGCTGCTCGCGGCGCTCGTCACTCGGTTGGTCGTCAACCCGGTCCGGGTCGCCGCACGGACCGCCCAGCGACTCTCCGCCGGCCTGCTCGACCAACGCATGGTGGTCAACGGGGAGGACGACCTGGCCCTGCTCGCCGCCTCCTTCAACCAGATGGCCACCAACCTGCAACGGCAGATCCTGCGCCTGGAGGAGATGTCCCGACTACAGCGTCGGTTCACCTCCGACGTCTCGCACGAGCTGCGTACCCCGCTGACCACCGTACGGATGGCCGCTGACCTGATCTTCGCCGAGCGCGACGAGTTCGACCCGGCGGTGGCGCGCAGCGCCGAGCTGCTTCAGGCCGAGTTGGACCGCTTCGAGGAACTGCTCACCGATCTGCTGGAGATCAGCCGCTTCGACGCGGGTTTCGCCATGCTGGACTCCGAGCCGACCGACCTGGTGCCGGTGGTGCACCGGGTGGTCGACCGGCTGGGCGGCCTGGCCGAGCGGGTGGGCGTACCCATCGAACTCGACCTGCCGGGCACTCCGGTGATCGCCGAGGTCGACCCGCGCCGGGTCGAGCGGGTGCTGCGCAACCTGGTCGGCAACGCCGTCGAGCACGGCGAGGCCCGACCGGTGCTGATCACCCTCGGCGCGGACGAGACCGCCGTGGCGATCACCGTCCGCGACCGTGGCGTGGGGCTCAAGGCGGGCGAGGAGAAGTTGGTGTTCAACCGGTTCTGGCGAGCCGACCCGTCCCGGGCACGGCAGACCGGAGGCACCGGGCTGGGCCTGTCGATCAGCCTGGAGGACGCCCGGCTGCACGGCGGCTGGCTGGAGGCGTGGGGTGCACCCGGGCAGGGCGCGCAGTTCCGGCTCACGCTGCCGGCCCGCGCGGGAGACCGGCTGACCACCTCGCCGCTGCGCCTGGTGCCGGCGGACGCCGCGCTGCCGTTCGGCGGTCCCCGCGACGGTGGCCCGCTGGCCATCGGGCCCGGCACCGGCGGGGCACTGGCGATCGACCCGGCGCCGGCCGGGGACGGACAGCGGGCGGAGGTGCGCTCATGAGACGGCCGACCCTGGTCGCGGCGCTCGGCGTGGTGGTACTGCTGGGCGGTGGCTGCGGCATCCCGGCGGCGTCCGACGTGCGGGTGGACGGCAAGGGCGGGACCGCGACGGAGGCCGGCGCGGTCAACGGTCCCGGCAACGAGCCGCCGACGCGAACGGCCAGCGGCAGCGTCAACGAGGCGTTCGTCCGCAACTTCCTGTCCGCCGCCGCCGGAGAGCCGGATCGGGCGTACGAGCGGGTCAAGGCGTTCATCGCCCCGGAGCACAAGTCCCGCCTGCAGGAGAAGAAGGGCAGCGAGGTCGCGCTGAACGTGGTGCGGCTGCGTGAGGCGGTCTACACCCTCAACAGCGACTCGACCACCACGGTGAAGATCACCGTGCAGCAGATCGGCGTCCTGCGGGCCAACGGCACGCTTGCGCCGCCGGTGGCGACCGAGACGGAGTACGAGTTCGGGATCCGCAGCGCGGCGTTGAACGGCGCCGTGAACGACGAGCGGGCCGGGTTGTACATTTTCGACCCGCCGAACGTGTTGCTGCTCAGCGACGCCGCCCTTCGTCGCTACTACCAGGACGAGTCGATCTACTTCTGGAGTTCAGACCGCACCCGCCTCGTGCCCGACCAGCGCTACCGGCCGCTCGCGGTGCCGGACGAGCGCCGGGTCAACGAGGTGGTGAAGTGGTTGGTCGGTGGTCCCTCCGACTGGTTGCGCCCGGGTGTCGTCGGGCTGCCCGATCGCACCGAGCTGATCAACAATGCCACCGGCGGCAACGGCCGGTGGGAGGTCAACCTGGACATGTCCGGCGACGACCAGAACGGGATCGACCAGTTGATCACGCAGATCGCCTGGTCGTTGGGGGACCTGCCGGGTCAGCTGGAGCTGAAGATCCGCAACAACTCGCTGCCCGTACAGGACCTGAGCGAGCGACGGAACTCCGATCAGCTCTACCCGATCGCCGAGAGCCCGCAGCGGTTCGGCCTGTATGAGGGCGCCATCCACCCGCTCGACTTCGGCAGCGAACTCAGCGGCACCGTGCCGCTGGCGCCCGAGGCCAACCGCAACATCGTCTCCGCCGACCTGGCCATGGCCAAGGAGCAGCGGGTCCTCGCCGCGTTGGTGGTCACCGGCAGCAGCGACGGCCGGCGCCGCCTCGCGGTGGGTGCGGGTGCCGCGCCGGTCTCCGTCCCCTTCCGCAGCACGTCCGAATTCTTCTCGATGAGCCGTCCGGTCTGGTTGCGTTCGGTCGACGCGCGCCCCGGCCGCGGCCTGGTCGTCGCCGACGGGCAGCTCTACCGGTTCGACGAGTCGGCGCGGATGTATCGGGTGCCCCTCAACCTGCCCGCCGACGTCAGCGCGGTGGCTGCCGCGCTGGACGGCCAGCGGGTCGCGCTGATCGCCGGTGGCCGGCTCTACGTCGCCGCGGTGAACCTGGACGGCGGCGGCGTCTCCGTCGGCCCACCCCGCCAGCTGGCCACCTCGCTGACCGCCCTCACCGCTGTCGACTGGGGCAGCGAGGACCAACTGGTGGTGGCGGGGTCCGTCGGTCAGCCGGCGATCTACGAGATCAGCGTCGACGGCGCACTGGAGACGCCGCTGCGAACCGACCTCGGCGCCAAGGTCAACCACCTGACGGCGTACCCGACCAACCGCATCGTCCGGGTGCCCAGCGGGGCCTACATGTACGAGGCGAACGGGGTGGCCTACCGCAGCAGCCCCTTCGAACGGATCGAGCCCGGCCGCGTACGCGACATCGCCCCGGTCCCGACAGGTGTCCGCCCGAGCAACCCGTCGGCGCCGTTCTTCCTCTACTGACCGGGTGACGTGGTGACCGGGCTCTGGGCGGACCTCGCCGACCTGGTGTTGCCCACCACCTGCGCGGGTTGTCGGGAGCGTCGGCCCGGCCTGCGGCACGGTGTCTGTCCGGCCTGCGTGGCAAACCTGGGCGCGCTGCGCCCACGGTCGGTCCGTCCGACGCCCGCGCCGCCGGGCCTGCCGTCCTGCGTCGCCCTCGGCCCCTACGCCGGTCCGCTGCGCGAGGCTCTGCTGGCGTACAAGGACCACGGCCGGCACGCTCTGGCCCGGCCGCTCGGCGCACTGCTCGCCGAGGTTGTCGCGGCGGCGGTCGGCGTGGCTCGTCCCGTGGCGCTGGTCCCGGTCCCGGACACGGCGGCGGCAGCCCGGTCCCGGTACGGGGACCACCTGGACCGGTTGGCCCGGCACTGCGCGGCGCGGCTCAACCAGGGCGGCTGGACGGCGCGGGTGCACCGCCCGCTGCGGGCGCTGCCCCGGCCCGACTCGGTAGGCCTGGACAGCGCCGGGCGCGCGGCAGGGGCCGAGGCCGCCTTCCGGCCGCGCGCCACCGCGAGTAGGGGGCGTGCCGCGGGCGCACCGGTCGTGGTGCTGCTCGACGACATCGTCACCACAGGCGTGACCCTCGCTGCCGCGACCCGGGTGCTGAGCGCGACCGGATGGGTGCCGAGTGTCGCCGCGGTGCTCGCCGCGACCCAGAAAAGACACCTCTCGTAACCGACTGTGTTTCCGTTTCACCCGTTGGTGTGTCAGCTGCGAAAATCCTGGGAGTCTCGGCAACTTGGGGTGACTGCCGGGCAAACAGGAGTTAGCGTTTCGCTGTCGGGGGTAGGAGGCCGTTCCACCACCCTCGGCGGTGAGAGGAGGCGTAGCCGTACCAGCCGGTCGACGCCAGCGGGTCCCCCTACGGCGCGCGACCGGGTTGCCGGATCGAAGACCGTCCGAACAAGGGAGGTCACGTGGACATCGTGGTCAAGGGCCGAAACGTCGAAGTGCCGGACCATTACCGGGTACACGTAGCCGAGAAACTCGCAAAGATCGAACGCTACGACCACAAACTGATTCGCGTCGATGTCGAGTTGTTTCACGAGCGCAATCCGCGCCAGGCCGAACACTGCCAGCGGGTGGAGATCACCTGCGTTTCCAAGGGCCCGGTGATGCGGGCCGAGGCCTGCACTAACGACTTCTACAGCGCACTCGACGCGGCCATCGCGAAGCTCGACACCCGACTGCGTCGTGCGGCCGACCGCCGTCGCGTACACCGGGGGCGGCACGCGCCGATCTCCGTCGCCGAGGCCACCGCGGGCCTGCCGGTCGCCGACCTGGCAACCAGCACGCTGAGCGCGTCGCTCGACGGTGCCCGCGCCGGCACCGTCGTCGCGGAGCGGGTCGAGGAGGAGCAGGACGACCAGCCGTGGCACATCGCCCGGGAGAAGGTGCACCCGGCGGAGCCGATGACGATCGACGACGCGCTGTTCGAGATGGAACTTGTCGGCCACGACTTCTACCTGTTCCAGGACAAGGAGTCCGGCCGCCCGAGCGTCGTCTACCGCCGCCACGCCTACGACTACGGCATCATCTCCCTCGCCACCTGACCACCAGCCGATCCGTGGTCACGGGGTTGTGGTGGGGGAGCCCGGCACAACCCCGTGAACCACGGTGACGTCAGCGCCGCTCCGCTGGCAGCAGCGCGAAGGTCAGGTCGTCCAGCCGGGTGCCCGCCAACCCGGGCAGCCGGCCACGCTGTAGTGCCTCGCGCCGGAACCCGACCCGCTCCAACACGCGGTGCGACGCGGTGTTGTCCGGCACCGTGCCAGCGGTCAGCCGGGCGATACCAGCCGGCCCGAACGCCCAGTCCGCCAGCAGCCGGACCGTCCGGGTCGCGTACCCGCGGCCGCGCCAGGCGGGCAGCAACGCGTAGCCGACCGACGCCTCGCCGGCTGCCACGTCGGTGTACGACAGCCCGCAACTGCCCACCGGCTCCCCGCCGGCCACGTCCGTGATCAGCAGTCGGGCGATGTCTCCGGTCAGCCACCCGCTCTCCGCGAGACGACACCGTCGCTCGATCGCCTCCCGCGTCGGCGGCACGGGCGGCGCCTGGTTCGCCACCACCTCGGGTCGGCTGTGCAGCCGGTACATCAGCTCGGCGTCGTCCGGCGCGAGCCGGCGCAGGCTCACCACCTGGTCGGTGAGCACCCCGCCGGGCAGGTCGGGCAGCAGCCGGGCGACCGGTCCGGGCGGGTCGTCGGCGAGGCGTACCCAGGCCAGCAGGTCGTGCCGACCCCCCTCGCGGCCCGAACCGGCCGACCGGCGCGAACCCTCGTAACGGAAGCCGGCGGCCAGCGCCGCCCGCTGGCTCGGGCCGTTCTCCGGGTCGGTGAGCAGCTCCAGTCGAACCGTTCCGGTGGCGAACGCGTGCTCGCTGAGCGCGCGGGTGGCCGCGACGGCCAGTCCGCGCCCACGCGCCGCCGGCCGCAGCCAGTAGCCGATCTCGGCCTGGCCCCGCTGGGACACCGGGTTGCTCAGCCCCACCGCGCCGAGCAGCCGGTCGGTGGCCGGGTCCGCGACGGCGTACGCCGCGCCGCCGCCGGTCCAGACCGCCGGGGCACCGACGTCGATCCACCACCGGGCATCGGTCCGGCTGTACGGCGTGGGCAGGTTGGAGACGAACCGTTGGGTCAGCGGGTCCGCGCAGCCGTCGACCACGTCGGCGGCGTCCTCGGCCCGAAAGGGACGCAGCCGCACGCCGTGCGCCTCGACGACCTGCCGCAGGGCCATCAGACCAGGTCCCCGGCGAGCAGCGCGCCCACCCACGCGTCGACCCGTTCGCCCCGGTGCTGCACCCCGCCCCGGGCGGTCCCCTCGATCGTGAAGCCCGCCTTCTCCGCCACCCGGCGGGAGGCGGTGTTGCCCACGTTCGCCTTCCACTCGATGCGGGCCAGGCCCAGCGCGGCGAAGCCCCAGGCGCTGAGCGCGACGAGCGCGGCCGGCATGTACCCCCGGCCACGCGACGCCGGCGCGGTCATGAAGCCGACGTCGGCCAGCAGGGCGTCGGTGGGGGAGAGCCGCAGGGCGATCGTGCCGGCGTACGTGTCGTCCGGGTCGGCGACCACGAAGCAGGCGGCCCGGCCCCGAGCCCAGGTGTCCTGGCCGTAGACCTGGAACCCCTGCGCGTCGGCCAGCTCGTACGGGTCCGGCACGGTCGTCCAGCGGATGGACTCCGGGTCCCGGCAGGTCTCCACCACGGCATCCAGGTCCTGTTCCTCCATCGGCCGCAGACGCAGCTCACCGGCCTCGACGGTGGCGAAGAGGGTGGGCTGCGGGCGGCCGAAGACCGCGGCGCGCCGGGCGGCGAGGGTGCCGGGACCGGCCGGCCCGGTCGCCCCGGGCTCGGGGACCTCACCGGGCAGCAGCGAGCCGATCCAGCCGTCCGCGTCGGACCGCGTCGGCGGGTTGGCCAGCCGCAGCCGGCCGTCGATCCGGAAACCGGCCCGGAGGGCGACCAGCCGGGAGGCGTGGTTGCCCACCTCGGCGTGCCAGATCAGTCGGCGCAGCCCGAGGGTGTCGAAGGACCAGCGGGCCACGGCCCGGGTGGCCCGGACCATCACGCCCCGGCCGCGTGCCCAGGGGGCGGTCCAGAAACCCACCTCGCCGGTGCCGTCCCGCTCGATGGAGACCAACCCGCACGAGCCGAGCAGTTCACCTGTCGCTGGGTCGCAGACCGCGAACGGCGCCTTGGTGCCCCCCGCCCAGGCTGTCTCGCTCATCTCGGTCACGAAGTCGAGGGCGTGTTCGGGCCGATATGGGCATGGCACAGTGGTCCAGTACTGAATGTCCGGATCCTGGCACGCCCGGTATACCGCCTCGGCGTCGGTGCCGCGCCAGGGCCGCAGCAGCACGCCGTCCTCGATGATCTCCACGGGCTCCACCCGTGCATCGTGCCGCACCGTTCGCCGACGGCGTAACCGGATAACGTTCGAGGGGTGCGCAGGACGCGAATTATGTCGGGTTCGGCGGAGTCGGCCACCGCCACCAGTGACCATCGCGCCGATGGAGCGCCTACGATGGTTCGAGACTGTCTAGGGGAGCGTTGATCCGTGTCGATTCTGGAAAAGGTCCTTAACGCGGGCGAGGGCCGCATGGTGCGCCGGCTCAAGGCCATCGCCGCCGCCGTCACCTCGATCGAGGACGACTACGTCAACCTCACCGACGAGGAGCTGGCCGGCATGACCGACCAGTTCCGGGAGCGGCTGGCCGACGGGGAAACCCTCGACGACCTGCTGCCGGAGGCGTTCGCGGTGGCCCGCGAGGCGGCCGCTCGGGTGCTCGGCCAGCGTCCGTACGACGTCCAGGTGATGGGCGGCGCGGCGCTGCACTTCGGCAACATCGCCGAGATGAAGACCGGTGAGGGCAAGACGCTGACCTCGGTCATGGCCGTCTACCTCAACGCGCTGTCCGGCAAGGGCGTGCACGTGATCACGGTCAACGACTACCTCGCCCAGCGTGACGCGGCGTGGATGGGTCGGGTGCACGAGTTCCTCGGGCTGACCGTCGGCGTGGTGCTGCCCAACCGGCCGGCCACCGAGCACAAGGCCGCCTACGAGTGCGACATCACCTACGGCACCAACAACGAGTTCGGGTTCGACTACCTGCGCGACAACATGGCCTGGTCGAAGGACGAGCTCGTCCAGCGCGGCCACAACTTCGCGGTGGTCGACGAGGTCGACTCCATCCTGATCGACGAGGCCCGCACCCCGCTGATCATCTCCGGCCCGGCCGAGCACTCGGCCCGCTGGTACGGCGAGTTCGCCGGGGTCGTGGCCCGGCTCCAGCCCGGCACCGACGGCGAGGGCGACTACGAGGTCGACCACTCCAAGCGCACCATCGCGGTGACCGAGCGGGGTGTCGCCAAGGTCGAGGACCGACTCGGCATCGACAACCTCTACGAGTCGGTGAACACGCCGCTGGTCGGCTATCTCAACAACGCCATCAAGGCCAAGGAGCTCTACAAGCGCGACAAGGACTACATCGTCAGCGACGGTGAGGTCCTGATCGTCGACGAGTTCACCGGTCGCATCCTGCACGGCCGTCGCTACAACGAGGGCATGCACCAGGCGATCGAGGCCAAGGAGGGGGTGGAGATCAAGCAGGAGAACCAAACTCTTGCCACCATCACCCTGCAGAACTACTTCCGCCTCTACGAGAAGCTGTCCGGGATGACCGGTACGGCGCAGACCGAGGCGAGCGAGTTCAACAAGGTCTACAAGGTCGGTGTCGTGACGATCCCGACCCACCGCCCCATGGTTCGCGCGGACCGGCCGGACGTCATCTACAAGACGGAGAAGGCCAAGTTCAACGCGGTCATCGAGGACATCGCCGAACGGCACCAGCTCGGCCAGCCGGTGCTTGTCGGCACCGTCTCGGTGGAAAACTCCGAGATCCTCTCCCAGTTGCTGCGCCGACGGGGCATCCCGCACAACGTGCTGAACGCCAAGTTCCACGCCCGGGAGGCCGAGATCGTCGCCCAGGCCGGGCGTAAGGGCGCGGTCACCGTGGCCACCAACATGGCCGGCCGCGGCACCGACATCCTGCTCGGCGGCAACCCCGAGTTCCTCGCCGCGAACGAGCTGCGCCAGCGCGGCCTCGACCCGCTGGAAAACGAGGAAGAGTACGCCAAGGCGATGGAGGAGGTCCTTCCCACGTGGAAGCAGGCCTGCGACGTCGAGGCGGACGAGGTCTCCGCCGCCGGTGGCCTCTACGTGCTGGGCACCGAGCGGCACGAGTCCCGGCGGATCGACAACCAGCTGCGCGGTCGCGCCGGCCGGCAGGGTGACCCGGGCGAGTCCCGTTTCTACCTGTCCCTGCAGGACGAGCTGATGCGGCGGTTCCGGGCCGGGGCGGTCGAGGCGGTGATGGAGCGCTTCAACATCCCGGAGGACGTGCCCATCGAGTCGAAGATGGTCACCCGGCAGATCAAGAGCGCCCAGGCTCAGATCGAGGGCCAGAACGCCGAGATCCGCAAGAACGTGCTGAAGTACGACGAGGTGCTCAACAAGCAGCGCCAGGTCGTCTACGCCGAGCGTCTTCGGGTGCTCAACGGTGAGGATCTCTCCGACCAGGTCCGCAACATGATCGACGACACCGTCGAGGCGTATGTGCGGGGGGCCACCTCCGATGGCTACGGCGAGGACTGGGACCTCGAACAGCTCTGGTCCAGCCTGAAGCAGCTCTACCCGGTCGGCGTGACGATCGAGGAGTTGGAGGAGGACGCCGGCGGCTCGCGGGCCGGTATGGACGCCGACTTCCTGGTCGCCCGCCTCAAGGAGGACGCCAACGCCGCGTACGACAGGCGCGAGGAGGAGGTCGGCACCGAGGGTGTGCGTCAGCTCGAGCGGATGGTGCTGCTCCAGGTCATCGACCGGAAGTGGCGCGAGCACCTCTACGAGATGGACTACCTCCAGGAGGGCATCAACCTCCGGGCGTACGCCCAGCGCGACCCGGTGGTGGAATACCAGCGCGAGGGCTTCGACATGTTCGCCACGATGATGGACGGCATCAAGGAAGAGACGGTCGGCTTCCTCTACAACATCGACGTCCAGGTGACCGAGCCGGAGCCGGACGCGGGCTCGGAAGAGGTCGCGCTGCTCGACAAGCCGGTGGAGATCCGGGCCAAGGGCCTCAACCAGGCACCGCGGCGGCAGGGCCTGCAATACTCGGCTCCCACCATCGACGGTGAGGCCAGCCCCGGCGCTCCCGTCATCGAGCAGGCCGAGCAGCAGGCTCCGGCGCTCGGTGTGGGCCGCCCCGCCCCGGGCGCTCCGGCGGCACCGGGACGGACCGCCCCGTCCGCCCCGCAACGGCCGGCCGCCGGTCTGCGCGGCCCGGCGGTTCCGTCGGCCGCTTCCCGTCGGCCGTCAGCCAACCAGGCGGAGGCGAGCAACGGCCCGTCCCGCAACGCGCCCTGCCCGTGTGGCTCGGGCCGCAAGTACAAGCGCTGCCACGGCGCTCCCAACGGCGGCAACTGACCAACAGCACCTGACGAGCGGGTCCCGGCCAGACAGGCCGGGACCCGTTCGTCGTCTCCGGTCCGCACGCGCCCGGTCACACCGCGCGCCGCGGCACCGCAGGCCCCGGGCCGTCCGTGGGTCTGCCCCGCGCGCCGATGATCGACTCGACATCACGCAAGTCGGGGGTGTCAGCGACCGGCTGATGGCCCGACTACCTGAAACGCGAGTCGATCAGGCCCGCCCCGCCCGGGGCGGCGGGCAGGTGGCGGTCAGAGGACGTGCAGGGCGGTGCAGAGCCAGCGGCCCCGACGGTGCTCCAGGCGGAGTGCCATGGCCCAGCTCCGACCGCCCGCGCCGGTGAGAACGGCCGCCGCCTCGACCGCGGCGTCCCGGGGCTCGCAGACCCGCATGCGCAGCAACCGGACCAGGGGTCGACCGGCACGGCGGCGAGGTGCCCCGGCCCGCCCGGACGCGCAGGTCGAGCCGGTCAGCAGCTGACCTGCTCGGGCCAGCTCGGTCAGCAGGTCGGTCGCTTGGGCCGGGTCGAGCAGTGCCCGCACCTGGGCCGGGGACCGGTAGCCGTTGATCACCTCCAGGCAGGTGCCGACGAAGCGATGCGCGGCTCGGGTGGCTTCCGGGGCGGTCGCCGGTGGTAGCGGCGTCACCGGGTGGGTGGTGGACCGGCTCGGCACCGGGCGGAGGGCACTCCGGCGCTCCGCTGGTCGGACCGGGTCTGGCCGGGTCGAGGCGAACAGGTCCAGGGCGAGCTGGCCGTGGACGGCCGCTGGCCAGTACGACCCGTCGGCCTCGTCGGCGTACGGCGGATCGATGGGCGGGACGGGGCGCAGCCGCACGGGCGGTCGGGAAGGGCCGGGTCGCGCCTCGCTCATCATGGACCCCTTCGATCTTGCGTTTGCCTTCGTTTGCCTCCGACAGCCCAATTCTCGGTGAGAAAGCGGCCGCCGTCAATGGCCCGACGACCATCGCGTCCCTCACCGGCGTGATCCACTCGGTTGTGCCAAAGGCGCGGTATCAGCCCGGGCTGGACACCCCGCTTTCCAGAAAACGGAGTAGATCAAGCGCGCTGCGGTAGGTGTCGGGCTGGGTCGTGGAGGAGGGGCGACTACTCCGGATCGCGGTCAACCAGCGGGTTGCTCTGCACCCACTCGGCGGTCTCGGAATACTTGCGCGCTATGTACTCCTCCAGCCGTGCGCGCTCGACGCGCCACTGGCCCCGTCCACCGATCTTGATCGCCGGCAGTTCACCGCTGCGCACCATGTGGTAGACCTGCGAGTCCGACACGTTCAGCTCGGTGGCGACGTCGGAGAGCAACAGGAACCTTGGCTGCACACGAACTCCCGGGGTCGATGTCGTTTGGCTCAGTTTGCCATCGACAGCCCAGCCCGCCCAGCACCTGGCCGGTCCACCGGAGGTCGACCGCACGGGACACACCGCACGGGACACCGCACGGGACACACCGCACGGGACACCGCACGGGACACACCGCACGGGACACACCGCGCGGGACACACCGCACGGGACACACCGCACGGGACACCGCACGGGACACACCGCACGGGACACACCGCGCGGGACACACCGCACGGGACACACCGCGCGGAAACTTCCGCCGGCCGGAGTCGGGGTGTATGACGGTCACGGCGTGCGGGATGATCTGCGCCCGTGCCGGCGGAACGCCGGCGCAGGACGAAGCGGGGGAGACGACCGGTGAGCGATGACCGAGTCCGGGTGTACGTGCCGGCGACCGTACCGATGGTGACCCGACTGCGCGCGGAAGGGCTGGCCGCCGACCAGGCGCACGCGGTGACCCCGGCGCTGCGCGAGTGGTACGCCGAAGGCGACGAGGAGGAGTTGGAGTACGTCGCGTTCACCCGGGCCGCCCAGGAGGCGCTGCACCTGCTGCGGGCCGATCCGACCGCTCCCCGCCGCCGCGTCGTCGTGTCGGTCGACCTGCCGGCGAGCGCGCTCGGACGGGGCGACGGTGAGTTGGGGTCCAGCACGGTGACGTTGGCCGAGGCCGTGCCGGTGGCTGCCGTCGCGGCCCTCCACGTGGACGGCACGGACGCGGTCGAGGATGTCGCCGCGGCGGCCGAGGTGGTGGCCGAGGCGGCCGCCGGCGATCCCGACGCCCAGTTCACCGTCGACGGCGCGGAGGACCACGAACTGGAGTGGTACGACGTGACGGAGCTGGACCTGCTGCTGAACGGGGCCAGCTGAGCCGGCCAACGGGAGGTCGCGCAACATCCTTGTTGTCGTGGCATCCCCCTGGACCGACACCACTGCAACAAGGATCGAGCACGATCTCGGGGCGAGACCGCGACAGGTGACGCCCTACCGGGCGACTGTCAGCGGGCCGGGTTCGTCTTGGCCGGGTCCGCCTTGGCCGGGTCCGCGTCGAACGCCTCGGCCGGGTCCGGCTCGTCGTCCTCCGGGTCGACCTGGTTCGCCACGGCGTCCGGGCTGCCGGCCGAGTCGTCGTCGGTCTGAGCCGGGCCGAGCGTGCGGCCGAACGCGATAAGCGCGGTCAGCGCCCCCACGAAGAGCACCCAGATCCCGTTGTCCACCCGCGAGGTGCCCAGCGAGGTCTGCGCCACCGCGTCCGCCTCGCTGAGCGCGCTGGCCAGGTCGAGCAGCGACCGGCCACCGACTCGGATGATCACCTCGGCGAGCAGCAGGAGCAACCCCGGCCCGGCACCGGCGAGCAGGTACGCCGGCCAGCGCAGCGCCCGAGCGGCAGGGTCGCGGCGGACCGCCCGGCGTCGCGCCCAGCTCAGGTAACCGAAGGCGAGCAGACCGGCGAGCAACCCCGCGACGAGCGACTCGGTGCGGGACACCCACTTGGCCGCGTCGACCACCGACCGCTGGCTGTCGCCGGCCCCGAAGAGGTCGAACAGCGGGTCCCGGGCCTGGCTGAACGCGACCACGAAGACAAGCGTGCCCAGCGCGGCGGTCACGATCGCACCGATCGCCGGGGCGGTCCGCGCGGCGGCCACCGCGCCACCGATGATCGCCGCGGCGGCGGTGGTGCCGGCGATCACGTTCGTCGTCGAGGTATCGAAGTAGGTGAGGTTGATGGCGACCGCGGCCGCCAGCCCGACAAGCATTCCGCCGCCGATCGCCCCGGCGAAGCGCAGGGTGGCCCAGTCGCCGTACCGGCGGGCCAGCAGGTTGCCGCCGGCCAGCGCGACGGCCGCCCCGCCGACCAGCGCGGCCGAGATCACGCCGGGCAGGGCGAACGCGGAGAGACTGATCGCGGTCACCCCGGCCGCCGCCGAGGTGATGGCCTCCCGGGTGGACCAGAGCATGGCGGCCAGCCAACCGAGCGCCAGCAGTGCGAGCACCGCCGCGCCGGGCGCGGGCAGCGGCAGGCTGCTCGGGCTTGCCGCGTCGGCCGCCGGCTCGTGCGACTCCGCGGCCGGGACGCGGCCGGGCTGCTTGGTCATCGTCTCCCCTTCGAGGCGGCAGGTCACCGACCATTCAGGGTACGCGGTTCGGCTGGGCGCTCCGCCGCCGCGGACGACCGCGACACCTGCGGCCCACCGGTCCCGCCGAGGCGCAGCACCGCCCAGCAGGGCCCGGCGCGGAGGACGCGGTGGCGCACGGAACGCGGGCCGGGTTGCCGGATCGAACCCGGTCGGTAAGGAGAGCAGGGGTGGGTCGGTCCTTGGCCGAGGGCGATGGCGGAGGCAGGGTGCGCAGCCCTTCATGGGAGAATTACGGGAGGTCCCGCCGCTGCTCGGCCCTCCCGTGCGGCGACCGGTGTCCGACCGTCCGGTCGGTGCCCGCGGGTCCGGTTTCGCCACTGCTGTCGAGATCGCCAGGAGCCTTGATGGATGCCGTGTTCTCCGTTCCCGAGCCGCGCAACGAGCCGGTTCGCAACTACGAGCCGGGCAGCCCCGACCGGGACCGGCTCCAGCGGCGGCTGACCGAGCTCGCCGCCGAGCGCATCGAGCTGCCAATGACCATCGGCGGTGAGCAGCGGATGGCCGGCGGTGAATCGATCGACGTGGTGCAGCCGCACCGGCACGCGCACGTGCTGGGCGTGACCGCGCACGCCACCCACGAGGACGCGCGCTCCGCGATCAGGGCGGCCAAGGATGCCGCTCCGATGTGGCGGGCGCTGCCCTTCGAGGAGCGGGCGGCGATCTTCCTGCGCGCCGCCGAGCTGCTCGCCGGCCCGTGGCGCGACACCCTCAACGCCGCCACCATGCTCGGCCAGTCGAAGACCGCGATTCAGGCGGAGATCGACTCGGCGTGTGAGTTCATCGACTTCCTCCGGTTCAACGTGCACTTCGCCCGGCGTCTGCTGGAGGAGCAGCCGGCGTCCTCCCCCGGCGTCTGGAACCGCTTCGACCACCGCCCGTTGGAGGGTTTCGTCTACGCGGTCACCCCGTTCAACTTCACTGCCATCGCCGGCAACCTGCCGTCGGCGCCGGCCCTGCTGGGCAACACGGTGATCTGGAAGCCGGGTCCGACCCAGCAGTTCGCCGCGCACTTCACCATGCGGCTGTTCGAGGCCGCCGGCCTCCCGCCCGGTGTGATCAACATGGTCACCGGCCGGGGCGAGGAGGTCTCCGACGTGGTGCTCGCCGACCCGGACCTGGCCGGCATCCACTTCACCGGCTCGACGAAGGTCTTCCAGCAGTTGTGGCGGACCGTCGGCGACAACATCGCCCGTTACCGGGGCTACCCGCGCCTCGTCGGCGAGACCGGCGGCAAGGACTTCGTGGTCGCGCACACCAGCGCCGACGTGGACGCCCTGCACACCGCGCTGATCCGCGGCGCGTACGAGTACCAGGGCCAGAAATGCTCGGCGGCCTCGCGGGCGTACGTGCCGCGCTCGATCTGGGAGGGTGGGCTGCGTGACCGGCTGGCCGCCACCACCGACTCGCTGACCTACGGTGACGTGGCCGACTTCGGCAACTTCGGTGGCGCGGTGATCGACGACAAGGCGTTCGCCCGGCACACCGCCGCGCTGGAGCTGATCGGTGGCGACGACTCCTGCCGGGTGCTGGCCGGTGGCACCGCCGACGACTCGGTCGGCTACTTCGTCCGGCCGACGCTCTTCGAGTGCGGCGACGCCGCCCACGAGACCTTCACCACCGAGTACTTCGGGCCGATCCTGGGCGTGCACGTGTTCGACGACGCCCACTTCGACGACGTGGTGGCGCAGGCCGAGTCGATCGCCCCGTACGCGCTGACCGGCTCGGTGTTCGCCACCGACCGCCGGGTGGTCGACGCGGTCGCCGAGCGCATGCGGTACGCGGCCGGCAACTTCTACATCAACGACAAGCCGACCGGCGCGGTGGTCGGGCAGCAGCCCTTCGGCGGTGCGCGGGCCAGCGGCACCAACGACAAGGCGGGCTCCTGGCTCAATCTGGTCCGCTGGGTGTCGCCGCGGACGATCAAGGAGACCTTCGTGCCCCCGACCGACCACACGTACCCCCACATGGGCTGACCTGCGGCGACGACCCGCCGGGGGCACGCGGTGCCGCCGGCGGGTCGGCCGAGGGTCGTGATCCATCGACGGTCCGCAACGGACAGTCTGCCGCCGACAGTGCACTTAGGAAGTCCTGTTGGGTGGCAAACCGGCAAATCCTGGACGCCGGGTGCGCAAAGTGGCAGCGTAGGGGGCATGGCGGATTCCGGAGTCAACCCTACGGCGGCGGCCCTGCTCGGCCTCCTCCACGAGGGCCCGATGACAGGCGGTCAGTTGATGGCCGCCGCTGAGCGCCGTCTGGCGCCGTACTGGTCGATGACGCGCAGTCAGGTCTACCGCGAGTTGCCGGTGCTGGCCGAGCGCGGTTTCGTGCGGCTCGGGAAGCCGGGACCGCGGATGAGCCAGCCGTACGCGCTCACCGCCAGCGGAAAACGGACATTTTCTCGCTGGCTGGCCGAGAACCCGGGGCGGGACACCATCCGCAACCCGATCGCGCTGCGGATGGCCTTCGGCAACCTGCACTCCGCCAGCCAGCTCAAGGGCCTGTACGCCTCGGCCAACGAATACCACACCGAGGCCCTCGCCCAGGTCCGGGAGCAGGTGAAGAACGCCAAACGGGATGGCGAGACGTACGACGCCAGCGCGCTGGAGTTCGCCGTCGCCTATCACCGTGCTGCCCTGTCCTGGTTGAAGTCCGCGCCGGTCGGGTGATCTGCGGCGGGTTCGCCCGAAGAAGAGGAGCTGCTCAGCGCGGGGTGGCAGAGTGCCGCTTTCGCGCCGGACCGCGGGGCTCGCAAGCTCAATCGTCGTCCGCGCAGTACGCTTACCTGTCGTGACCGCTGCCGATTACGCCGAACAGCTCAAGGAACTCGACGCGACCCTGCGAAACATCGAGGCCGTCCTCAACCTCGACCGACTCCACGAGGACAAGGCCCGCCTCGAGCAGGAGGCTTCCGCCCCCGACCTGTGGGACGACCAGGCCAAGGCTCAGCAGGTGACCTCGCAGCTGTCGTACGTCAACGGCGAGATCAGCAAGCTGGGCAGCCTCCGGTCCAGCCTCGACGATGCCCAGGTTCTGCTGGAGCTGGCCGAGGCCGAGTCCGACCCGGGTGTGCTGACCGAGGTCGAGTCGGAGATCACCGGGCTGACCAAGGCCATCCAGGAGATGGAGGTCCGCACCCTGCTCTCCGGCGAGTACGACTCCCGGGAGGCGCTGGTCGCCATCCGCGCGGGCGCCGGTGGCGTGGACGCCGCCGACTTCGCCGAGATGCTGCTGCGGATGTACCTGCGCTGGGCGGAGCGGCACGGCTACCCGACCGAGGTCTACGAGACCTCCTACGCCGAGGAGGCGGGTCTGAAGTCGGCCACCTTCGCGGTCAAGGTGCCCTACGCGTACGGCACGCTCAGCGTCGAGTCGGGCACCCACCGGTTGGTCCGGATCAGCCCGTTCGACAACCAGGGCCGCCGCCAGACCAGCTTCGCGGGCGTCGAGGTTCTGCCGGTCACCGAGCAGACGGACAGCATCGACATCCCCGAGAACGAGTTGCGGGTGGACGTCTACCGCTCCTCCGGCCCCGGTGGGCAGAGCGTCAACACCACCGACTCGGCCGTGCGGTTGACCCACATCCCGACCGGCATCGTGGTGACCTGCCAGAACGAGAAGTCCCAGCTACAGAACAAGGCCTCCGCGCTGCGGGTGCTCCAGGCTCGGCTGCTGGAGCGTAAGCGGCAGGAGGAGGAAGAGAAGATGGCCGGCCTCAAGAGCGGCAGCACCAGCTCGTGGGGCGACCAGATGCGCTCCTACGTCCTGCACCCGTATCAGATGGTGAAGGATCTCCGAACCGAGCAGGAGACCGGCAATCCGAGCGCGGTGTTCGACGGCGATTTGGACGGTTTCATCGAGGCGGGCATCCGTTGGCGCAAGCAGCGGCAACTCGCCGGCGACGGAGCGTGACGACACGCGGGCGGAACGCGTCGTCGATCTCCAGGTAGAGGCCTGATTCGACGACTCGTGCCGGATCGGCGGGGCGTGGGGCTTGGCTCAGTTGTTACACCGCGTAGACTCACCACCCGTGATTCAGCTTGAGCAAGTGACGAAGACGTACCCGAAGGCGTCCCGGCCTTCGCTCGACAACGTGTCCGTCTCGATCGAGAAGGGCGAGTTCGTCTTCTTCATCGGTCCATCCGGCTCCGGCAAGTCCACAATCATCAAGATGCTGCTGCACGAGGTCGCCCCCAACAAGGGTCGCGTCGTCGTCAACGGCAAGGACGTCACGTCGATGCGCTCCTGGAAGCGACCCCACTTCCGGCGCTCGATCGGCTGCGTCTTCCAGGACTTCCGGCTGCTGCCGAACCGCACCGCGTACGAGAACGTGGCGTTCGCCCTCGAGGTGATCGGCAAGACCAAGGCGGTTGCCCGCCGGGTCGTGCCGGAGGTGCTGGAGTTGGTCGGGCTCGGTGGCAAGGAGCACCGTTACCCGCACGAGCTCTCCGGTGGTGAGCAGCAGCGCGTCGCCGTCGCCCGGGCGTTCGTGAACCGTCCGCTGATCCTGCTGGCGGACGAGCCCACCGGAAACCTGGACCCGGACACCTCGATCGAGATCATGCGCCTGCTGGACCGGATCAACCGCACCGGCACGACCGTCGTGATGGTCACCCACGACTCCAACATCGTCAACCAGATGCGCCGCCGCGTCGTCGAGATCGAGAGCGGTCGTATCGTGCGTGACCAGGCCCGCGGCGTCTACGGGTGAGCCGGCTCTCCACCCCTGCGCAGCCTGACGACGAATACTTCATGCCGGAGACCCGGAGGAAATCCCGATGCGCGTGAAATACGTCCTGTCCGAGGTACTGGTCGGACTGTGGCGCAACGTGACCATGTCCATCGCGATGATCATCACGATGGCGGTCTCGCTGACCATGCTCGGCGCCAGCGGTCTCATGTACCGCCAGGTCGACGACATGAAGGTCACCTACTACAAGAACATCGAAGTCTCGATCTTCTTGAAGCAGGAGGTGAGCGAGCAGGAGCGCACCGACCTGAACGCCAAGCTCGACAGCGACCCCCTGGTCAAGGAGGTCTTCTACGTCAACAAGGACGAGGCGTACAAGAAGTTCAAGGTCATGTACCAGGACGCGCCCGACCTGGTGAACGTGGTCAAGCCCGACCAGTTGCCCGAGTCGTTCCGGCTCAAGCTGAACAACCCGGAGCAGTACAAGGACATCTACGAGCAGTACAAGAACAGCGCCGGTGTCGACGAGATCATCGACCAGAGTCGTCTGCTCGACAAGATCTTCAACATCCTCACCTCGATCCAGAACATCGCCCTGGCCGCAGCCACCGTGATGGCGATCGCCGCCCTGCTGCTGGTCGCGAACACCATCCAGGTCGCCGCGTACAGCAAGCGGCGTGAGGTGGCGGTCATGAAGCTGGTCGGCGCGTCCAACTGGTTCATCCAGGCGCCGTTCGTGCTGGAGGCCGTGGTGGCCGGCCTGATCGGTTCACTGCTGGGTCTGGTGGCCCTGGTCGCGGCCAAGTACCTGCTCTTCGACGGGTCGTTGAGCGCGTTGCAGGGTCTGCTCTCGCCGATCGGCTGGGGTGACATCCTGGTCGTCTTCCCGCTGATGGCCGGCGTCGGTGGTCTGATCAGCGCGGGCACCGCCTGGATCACCCTGCGCTTCTACCTGCGGGTCTAGGTCGTCCCGTCGTCTCCCGTGGACCCTTCCGCAGCCGGAAATAAACGGCGCGGGAGGGTCCTTGTGGTTCCGGTAACATGATCGGTTGTCCGGCCGAGGTGCGCTCGGCCCACGGGCAGCGGAGAGAGGGGGTGGCACCGATGCCACGGGAAAAGGGGCGCAAGGTGGTCGCCTCCAACAAGAAGGCGCGCCACGACTACGCCATTCTCGACACGTACGAAGCAGGCATGGCGCTGACCGGCACCGAGGTCAAGTCGCTGCGGGCCGGGCGGGCGTCGCTCGTCGACGCGTTCGCCCAGGAGCGGGACGGCGAGCTGTTTCTGCACGCCATGCACATCCCGGAGTACACGCAGGGCACCTGGACCAACCACGAGCCCCGGCGTACCCGCAAGCTGCTGCTCAACCGGGTCGAGATCGACAAGCTCGTCGGCAAGACCCGCGAGGGCGGTCTGACGATCGTTCCGTTGCAGGTCTACTTCTCCGACGGCTGGGCCAAGGTCGAGATCGCCCTGGCCAAGGGCAAGAAGTCGTACGACAAGCGTCAGGACCTCGCCAAGCGGGACGCGGACCGGGAGATCGCCCGGGTGTCCGGTCGGCGCGGCAAGGGAATGGACGAGTAGAACGTCCCATTTGTCCGGGCCGGCACGCCGGCCCGGGGCTCGGGATGAAAGCCGTTGCGCCAGGCGTTAGTCTTGTCAGTGCCACCACGTCGGTGGCCTGTCGAGGGGGTGACTGGTTTCGACTTCGTACGCAGCGACAGGGGAAGCGAGCCGAGGAAGCCGACGTCGTCTCGAGAATCGGTCGTCGGAAACTTATAAGCGCCAAGCAAAATCGCGCTGACTTCGCTCTCGCCGCCTGAGGCGAGTAGCTAAGTCTGTCGGCCTGGGAACGCCTTCGTCCCAGTAGCCGGCATCAGCTAGGAGGCTGGCCAACCGGACCCGGTCGCGGGGTCCGTGCGGCGAGATTAATCAGCGACTGGGCCCGTCACACCAACTTGCTCGCGTGAGCGGTGGGGCCGAGTAGAGGCACAGCGAGCTGCGCTCGGAGAAGCCCTGACAAACCGGCGAAGGACCCGGGTTCGATTCCCGGCACCTCCACCACCTCGAGCGAAGCGCCCCGGCCCACCAGCCGGGGCGCTTCGTCGTTTACGCGGCTCGCCTACGCTGCCCCCTGTGACGAACCAGGAGCTGCGCCTGTCGGTCGGTGCTTCACCCGCACAGCGCACGTGGGCGGTGGTGGTCGGCGTGTTCATCGCCGCTGTCGCCGCGGCATTCGTGGTGCTGCCGGTTGTCGCCGGCGGGATGTTGGGGCGACTGTCCGGCCCGGGTGACCCGTTCTCCCCCTACGAGGAGGCTCGCGATGTGCCGCCGGGGATGCTGCCACCCGCGCTGCGCGACGCCGACGGTGGCGCCGAACACGCCGGGTTGAGCCCGTTCATCGGACTCTGCGGTCTGCCGTTCGTCCTGCTCAGCATCTACCTGGTGCTGCGGGTGCTCCGCATGGCCGCCTGGCTGGAGGGCAGCCACGTCCGGGTCCGGGGCGCGTTCCGGACGCGCGACGTCGACCTCGCCACCGCCCGGATCGACGCCGCCTCGCTGTCGTCCGGCAAGCCGGCGGACGACTTTCCGGCGGGTCGACGGCGAACACCCGCCATCATCGCGACTGACCACGCGGATGGACGGCGAGTCACCGTCGCGTTGCAGGGCATGGGGCTGACCAGCCTGCCCCCGTCCGAGTTGCGCGCGCTTGCCGACGCGATCACGACGGGCCGACCCGTCGACGGTCGGGACGGCGACGCTCACGCCGTCGCCCGCCAACTGCGCCGCCTGGCGGAACACCCCCAGCTCGGCTGAGCGACGGTGGATCATCGCGGCGACAGTCGCGGTGCAGCGGATCGCCGAGCGGCCCGAGGTCGATCCCGCCGAACTGCGACACCGGGCAGGGCACCTGCTGCGGAGGTTGGCTCGGCATCGGCGGCGCGGCGCCGACCCGCTCTGGGAGGCGTACCAGACGGACCTGGGTGGCGAGACCTGAGCGGTCGGCCCGGAACCGCGGGGTCGGCGGCAGCGTCGAACCGTACATGCGTCGACCGGCCCTGCTGCTCGTACTCCCGTTGCTGCTCACCGCGGGCTGCGCCACGCCCGTCGCCAATGCGCCCGTCGGGCCTCGCCACCCGGCGCCCCGCGCCGAGGCGTTCGACAAGCGGGCCGCCGAGGTGGCCGAGGCGTGGCGACCCGGCCCCGCCTGGAGCACGGGGTACGTCCCGCTGGAGGGACCCACGGTGCTCACCGGTGACCCGCGCTTCACCTCCGACACGAAGGTCGCGTTCGAGGCCGGGTGGTACCGGGCGGAGGTCGCGATAGCGCCCACCCGGGTCGGCGGGGAGATCCGCTTCCCGGACGGCCGGCTGACGCTGCCGCTGGTCAGTGCCGCCGAGGCGTACCGGCAGCTCGACCAGGGTGATCCGCTGCCCTGCCCGGGGAGGCCGAAGCGGCCCGGCCGGCCGAGCCCGGGCGGCCCCAGCGTCGAACCAGGGCCGGACGGATGGGCCACCAGCGCGACGCAGACGGCCTGTCTCTCGCTCACCGTCACCGCTGTCACGTTCGGTGCCGTGCCGGTCCGCACGAGCCGGGGCACGGCGCAGGTCCCGGCCTGGCTGTTCACCATCAAGGAACTGGCCATTCCGGTGGCCCGGCTCGCCGTCGCGCCGACCGCGGTCACGCCCGTCCCCCAACCCTCCGCGCCTGCCCGTCCGCTGGCCGACGGGCTGGTGGGCGCCCAGAACCTGACGGCGGTCGACGATGTCCGGATGACCGTGGGGCTCGGCGTCGGCGCCTGCGACACCGCCATCACGCCGCTGGTGTGGGAACGGCCGGACGTCGTCGTGGTCGGCGGCAGCGTCACCCGGGCCACCGGCGAGTGCCCGGCCGTACTGAAGCTGGAACCGGTCGCCGTCACCCTGGCGGCGCCGCTGGGCGCCCGGCCGGTCCTGGACGTCGCCACCGGCGCACCCCTGTCGATCACCCCACGCTGACCGGGCACCGGAGCCGACCGGCAGCCCTCAGAGGATGCTGGGCACGTCGGTGCTGATCGGCACCGGCAACACGGTCGGCCGGTCGGCACGCAGCCCGGTGGCGAGCGCCGCGCCGAGTTGGTCGGGCGTCTCGACGACCTCGGTGGCGCAACCGTAGCCGGCCGCGATGGCGACGATGTCCAACCCCGGCAGGTCCAGGCCGGGCACCCCGGGGGTGTCCTTCAGCTCGGCGAACGCCTTGAGGATCGCGTACTGCTGATTGACCGGGACGACGACCACCAGCGGCAGTGCGAGACGCGCGGCGGTCCACAGCGCCTGCACCGAGTAGTGGAACGAGCCGTCGCCGATGACCGCCACCACCGGACGGCCGCGCCCGGTGTCCCGTTCGGCGAGCGCCACCCCGATCGCGGCCGGCAGACCGTAGCCGAGGCCGCCGCTGGCCATCGTGAAGTACGACGCCGGGCGCGTGACCCGCAACTGCCGGCGTAGAGCGGACAGGTTGGACGGTGACTCCTGCACCAGCACGCCATCGGCCGGCCAGTGCGCGGCCAGCCCGGCGAACAGGGCGTCGGCGCTCAGCGGGGCGGTGATCTCCGGCCGGGCCGGTGTGGCGCGGGGTGCGGGCGGCACCCGGTCGGCCGGCGGCACCCGGTCCACGAGCGCGGTCAGCGTCAGCCCCGGGTCGCCGAGCAGGCTGTCCCCGACCGGGGCGCGCGCGGCCTCGTCGGGGTCGTCCGTGACGTGCAGCAGCCGGGCGCCGTCGGGTAGGTGCCCGCCCGGCACGTAGGGGTAGTAGCGGAACACCGGAGCGCCGACGACAAGCACCGTGTCGTGGCCGCGCAGCGCCTCGGCGAGGGGACCGATCGCGTACGGGAGCACCCCGCGGAAGTGCGGGTGGTCCTCCGGGAAGACGGCTCGTTCGGGTGCGGGGGCCGACCAGACCGGTGCGGCCAGCCGTTCGGCGAGCGCGACAGCTGTCGGCCAGCTATCGGAGCGGTCCACCCCCGGGCCGTACACCAGCACGGGGTTGTCGCTGCCGGCCAGGACCCGGGCGAACTCGTCCAGCCGTTGTGGGTCCGGCGCGAACCGGGTGGCCACCGTTCGCGGTGCGGGCGGCGGGTCGGCCGGCTGGGCCCAGTCGTCCATCGGCAGGGAGAGGAAGACCGGCCCGGCTGGTGGCTGCACCGCCGTCGCGTACGCCCGCAGCACCGCTGCGGGGATGTCCTGTGCCCGGGCCGGCTCGTAGGCCCACTTGACGTACGGCTGGGGGAGCTCGGTGGGCCGCCGGCTGGCCAGCCGGGGTTCGAGCAGCAGCATCTCCCGGGTCTGCTGGCCGGCCGTGACGATCAGCGGGGTCTTGTTGTGCCAGGCGGTGACGAGGTTGCCCATGCCGTTGCCGGTACCCGGGGCGGTGTGCAGGTTGACGTGGGCGGCTGCGCCGCTGGCCTGGGCGTAGCCGTCGGCCATCGCGACCGCCGTTGCCTCCTGGAGGGCGTGGACGTAGTGGAAGTCGGCGGGGAAGTCCCGCAGGAACGGCTCCTCCGTCGAGCCGGGGTTACCGAAGACGGTGGTCACGCCGAGGGTGCGGAGCACGTCGTATGTCGCGTCCCGGACCGTTGCCATCGCCACCCGCCTTCGTGTCGCGGGAGGGACGACAGCAGTCGCCCCTCCCGATCAGCCGAATCTATCGGGATGTGGCGGACCTTTCGGGTGTTTCCCACCGGCTCATCCAGCCGGCCGCGCCCGTCCCTGGTCAGGGGCATCGGGGTGAACAGGGAGCTGTATTAACTGTCTGATCACCTGCCGGTCAGCCCTTAGCCAGCAACCGGGACGCAGGCTATGGTGCCAGGCATGGCGTTGACAGCACGGCTGATCTCGATGCACCGGGCGGATCCGGCAGATGACCGATCCACAGCGCGGGCTCACGGTTGACGGGTGTGTGGGATGCAGGGAGAGGGTCAGGCGATCGGCGGACGAGCGATGGAGTCGATGACCGGGCGGCTACTGGTCGCGACTCCGGCGCTCAAGGACCCGAACTTCGACCGTACGGTGGTGCTGCTGGTCGCCCACGAGCCGGGCGGTGCGCTCGGCGTGGTGTTGAACCGGGCCACCGAGGTGCCGGTGGCCGAGGTGCTCGGCGACTGGAGCGATCTGGCCCGTTACCCGGCGGTGCTCTTCGAGGGTGGGCCGGTGCAGCCTGACTCGGCCATCTGTCTGGCCCGGATGCGGCACCCGATGCGCCGGCTCAAGGGCTTCCACCAGGTCTCTGGAGCGGTCGGCACGATCGACCTCTCGGTCGACCCGGAGCGGCTGCGGGAGAGCATCGGTGGCATCCGGGTCTTCGCCGGTTACTCCGGCTGGGGCAGCGGCCAGTTGGAGCAGGAGATCGCCGACGGCTCCTGGTTCGTGCTGGACGGGCTGCCCGGTGACGCCTTCGTAGACCGGCCCGACGATCTGTGGCCGATGGTGCTGCGCCGCCAGGGCGGGATGATGGCCGCGGTCGCCCACTTCCCGCCGGACGTCGCGCTCAACTGACCCGCCCCGGGCGGGGGACCCCGCGAGATGACCATGCGGGCCGGTCTGTGTATAGTTTCCCAGTGCCCGGGCGACCGGGACGACAGCAAGGGGCCGTGGCGCAGCTGGTAGCGCACCACACTGGCAGTGTGGGGGTCAGGGGTTCGAGTCCCCTCGGCTCCACCGACCGCACCATTGTGCGAACCGGTGGTACTCCTGAGATGCCCCCGTCCGTTTCGGGCGGGGGCATTGTCGTGTCGGTGGGGATCTTGAACACGGGTACGACTCCCTGGTCGGTGAGTTGGACTTCGGCGATGAGGGCTTCGATGGCGGCTTTGCGTTCGGTGGTGGTGCCGCTGGTCATGATGGCGCTGAGGTGGTCGCGGATGCGGGCGATGGTGCCGGGCGGCGGGGGCGCGGGCTGCGATGTCAGGCCGGCGTCGAGTTCGGTGTGCCGGGTTTGGAGTTGAGCCAGTCGTTGGCGGAGGTCGCGGATGCGGGGTCCGGCGGTGGCGTCGTCCATGGTGCCGTTCTCGAACGCCGTGTGGTAGCGGTCGATCGCGTTCTCGGTGCTGCTGATTTGGTGGGCGATGGCGGTGAGTTCGGCGCGTCGGTCGTCGGTGGTGGTGTCGTGCTGGGCGTGGGCGCGTTGGATCATGGCGGCGAGGACGGGTTCGGCGGTGGTGTAGAAGTCGAGTAGGGCTTTGAGGATCATGTGGTCGAGGTCGTCGGCGGGGAGCCGGGGTGCGGTGCAGGTGGCGTGTTTGCCGTAGCGGGTGCGGGTGAAGCAGGTGTAGTACCGGTAGCGGCGGGTCCGGCCGTTGGCGGACGTGCCGATGTAGCGCTGCCCGCACTGCGGACATGTCAGTAGGCCGGTGAGGTAGTAGTCCGAGTCGGACATCGCCCGCTGGGTTTGGACGTCGCCGCGGGCGGTGGCGATGTCCTGGGCGCGGCGGAAGGCGTCTCGGTCGATGAGCGGCTCGTGGGCGTCGGGGACGTAGACGTCGCGGTAGGCGATGTCCCCGAGGTAGGCGGGGTTGTCCAGGATCCGGTTGATGGTGTGTCCGGACCACTTCTTGCCGGTGCGGTTGGGGACACCGCGCTCGTTGAGTTCGCTGGCGATCGCGCGGGTGCCGAATCGGTCACGGGTGTATAGGCGGAAGATGTCTCGCAGGATCGGGGCCTCGTCGGGGTGGAGCACCAAGCGTTGGGTGTTTTTGTCGACGAGGTAGCCGTAGGGGCGGGTGCCGCCGGCCCACTGGCCTTTGCTGGCCTTTGCGGTCATGCCACTTTTCACCCGGTCGATGATCATGTTGCGTTCGAATTCGGCGAACACGGCGAGGAATTGCAGCATCATGCGGCCGATGGCGCCGCCTGTGTCGACGGGTTCGGTGGCGGAGGTAAATCGGACGTTGGCGGCGTCGAGGGTGGCGGCGAGGTCGACGAATTGGGCGAGGCTGCGGCTGAATCGGTCGACTCGGTAGACGAGTAGGACGTCGTACATGCCGGCTTTCGCCGCGTCGAGTACTTTTTTAAGCCGGGGCGGTCGGTGGTGGCGCCGGAGGCGTCGTCCTCGAATTCGCAGACGATGACCCAGTCGGGGTGGCTTTCGACGTACTTGTGTAGGGCGGTGCGTTGGGCGAGCAGGCTGAAGGGCTGGTGCTCGTCGTCGGTGGAACGCCGGATGTAGACGCACACCCGGCACGGTCCGGTCGGCGTGTCGGGCTGGGCGGAGGTGGGGGCGCGTCGGCCGCGTCGCTTCGGTGGGCCGGTGGGGGTGGGCTTGCCTGTCAAGGTGGTCCCTCCGTGCGGGTTGGGGTGGGTCGGCCGGTGGGCGGCCCACGCGCAGGTGGGCCGCCCACCGACGTTGGGCGAGTGAGTTCAGGCGGCGAGGTCGGGGTGTTCGCGCCGAAAGTGGTTGAGTAGGACGGCGAGGGCTTCGGCGGCGTTGTCGAGGTCTTCGGCGGTCATGGGAATGGTGTCGACGCGTGCGATACGCATCGGAATCGTCGTTTCTCTTTTCTTGGTGGGGATGTGTTTCGCACCGCCGTTCTTGGTGGCGGTACCGGGATGCGGTTCGTCAGGATAGCTCCGGACGGCGTTTTCGTCGTCATACGGCGCGGTGGCCACGGTCCTCCGAAAAGCGTGTGAAGCTGCGGGGGTCGGAGTCCTTCGTTCATGCGGTTTCCTTTCCTGCGCGGGATCGCGCAATCGATCCGATTGATGCGGAAGAGCCGACTCATGGCAGGTCGCTCTACCTCCCGTGAGGGGCGGGGACGATACCTCGGAGTGCTGTCACCGGGAGCGATTCGGACTGTCAGCGACTCACGGAAACTCACGTAGGCCGCCGGAGAGCGGCTGACAGTTTCAAAGGCTTGCTGTTACGGCGAGCCCAGAGGTACTGTCCGCCCTCCCTCGCTGGGGATGGTGTGTCACGCCTACCGCTGCGGGTGCCGTCGGGCCAACGGCGGGATGGCCCTTGTCACCGCCCGTGTGGGCGCGTGTCCGGTCACCGGGGATGGTTCGGCACTGTCGGTCAGGTGGCCCGGTCGGTGCGGCTGTCGGCGGCGGGGAGGTCGGCCAGGCGCAGCGGTGCCCCGTGGTGGCGGTGTAGCCACCACACCGCTTCGGCCGGCTTGATGCCGGTGGCCTCGGCGTGCACGGCGGTAGCCACCGGATACATGGCCCCAGCCGCGGTGAGTTCCTGATGCAGGTGCCGCTCGCGTGCTGGGGAGTGCAGCCAGAACAGCACCGGCCAGATCCGGCCGGTGACGTGCGCGAGGTCCCGGTAGCCGTCGATCTTGTCGACCAGTCGGGACAGCGGCCGTTCGGTGCCGAGGTCGTACTCCAGGAAGAACGGCACCCTGCGGTTGCCGTCGACCCAGATGCCGTGCCCATCCGGCCGTGAACGGGGCGTATAGGCGCGGGCCGAGATGTCGTCGCCGGGTTCGGCGAAGGCACCCGTCTGCTGGCAACGGGCCGCCGACCACCACCGCGCCAACTCGCTGCCAGGGTGGGTGCGGGCATGACCGGCCAGGGCGGTGAAGAAGCCGTTGACCCCGAGTAGGTGCGGCAGGTTCGCCCGCCTGGTCAGGTGCCAACGTCTCCGCCTGGCTTGGTCCCTGCGGGGCAGGTCGTCGCCGCGCTGCGCGGCAACGACCTCGACGCCGAGTTGCGCCAGCACGTAGTGAAAGGGGTAGGAGCCACCGTCGGGCTTCTGCGGCCGAAACCGGTCCACCACCCCCAACTTCCGCATCAGCGCCCGCAGGCGTTCCTGGGCGTAGTCGACTGAGGGGTACAGGGCATCGGCGATTTGAAAGGAGGTGAGCACTCCGTGGTCAGCCAGCCAGCCGAGCAGGACGAGGTCGCGGTCGGTGAGTTGGGACTGCACCCGAAGCAGCGGATCAGGCATGCGCCACCACCATCCCCAGGGGGAGAGACCCAGTCGGAGGGTCTGTCGCAGCACGACAGACGGTGCTGACAGCGGCCCTGAACTGCGCTGTGAGCCGGACCAGAGGGTCCGTTCGGGGGTCCTGTTGAAGCGGGACGCCAAGTGGGATACCCAGCAGGACCCGCAACGGGAGGTCAAGCCGGTTGCTGTCGATCTGGAAATGATTTGATGCGGATAGATCAGCGAGGTTTGCTGACCCGGTCGAGTAGATGACTGGAGACATCGCGGATAAAGCCTTTCGATAGGAGTTCGGGTCGCTCGGCAAAATGGACTTTGGGCTGTTGCCGTCGCTTTGAGCCGGGAGTGGCAACGTGCAACCTGCGTGACTTCGCAGCGGGCTGTCGTGTCTCGACGGCTTCGGGCGCTCAAATCGCTGAGCGGATTCATCAGGTCCGCCGTGCCAGGTCCACGCCTGGCGGGGTGGTAACCGATGGCTGTCGCGCGGTCGCTGTCCGGAGAGGTAGCGTCCATCGATGGCAGTGATGTGGCCGCACGTGTTCAGCCGACGCACTCTCGGAGGTTGCATGCCATGCCTGGGCGGCGAGCTATCGATCCAGCGTTCGGGGAGTGTCTGAAGGCGCTGCGTTTGAAGCGGCACCTGTCACTCCGTCGGCTTGGCCAGCAGATCCACTGCTCTCACGGCTACCTGTGGGATCTGGAGGCCGGGCTGAAGCGTCCGAGCCCGTCCGTGCTGGCGCTTCTCGAGGCTGCGTTGGGCACGGGCGGTGAACTACTCGCGTTGGCATCCGTGGTGTCAGCCGACGTCGGCAAGGCGTCAGCAGGCGCGGTCACCGCCGGTCCGACCGCGATACCGGGGCTAGAGTTCGCAGCGGATTGGCAACGCGGTGTTGCCGTCGCGACCGAGCTGTGGCGGGACGATATGCAACGGCGGGAACTGCTCCGAGGCGTCGGCTTCAGCGCGGCGGCGTATCTCTCACCAGCCGTGCGCTGGCTGACCGCGCCGCTGGACGAGCGACCCTCTAGCGCCGGTGAACGCCTCGTCGGGGAACCAGAGATCGAAGCGGTACGGCGCGTCACCGCCGTCTACCGGTCACTGGACAACCAGTACGGCGGGACGCGAGTCCGGGACAGTGTGGTGCGGTTTCTGGACACCGAGGTGGCTGGGCTTCTGCGTGGTCGGTACGACCAGCGGACAGGCAGAGCACTGATGTCCGCTGCCGCCGAGGCGACGCAGCTGGCCGGTTGGTCGTCGTACGACGCTGGCCTGCACGGGCTCGCGCAGCGGTACATGGTGCAGGCGTTGCGTCTGGCCGCCACGGCGGGCGACCGGCCGCTGGGCGCGGAGATCCTGGCAGCGATGAGCCATCAGGCGGCCTACCTTCGTGCCTCGACGGAGGCGGTGGACCTGGCTCGTGCGGCCGGTCTGATGGCGACCCAGGCCGGGGTCGCGGCGATCGAGGCGGAGTCGGCGGTCCTCGAAGCGCAGGGCCACGCGGTGGGTGGCGACGAAGCGGCGTGTGCCGCCGCGCTCAACCGTGCTGAGCGCGCCTTCGACCGCGCCGATCGCGGCAGCGACCCGCAGTGGTTCGGCTACTTCGACGAGGCCTACCTGTCGGCGAAGTTCGGGCACTGCTTCACCGCCCTCGGGCAAGGCAAGACAGCCGCACGCTTCGCGGTCCGCTCACTTGACATGGACGGCCAGGCGTACGCCCGCGGGCGCCAGTTCAACCTGGCACTGCTGGCGGTGGCTCACATGCAGAGCGGCGATCCCGAGCAGGCGGCTGTGGTCGGTCTGCAGGCGACCACGGCTGCGGAGCAATTGAACTCGCGCCGAGCACGGGACTATCTCGCCGACCTGGCCGATCGACTCAGCCCCTACCAGGGGCTTCCCGCCGTCAACGAGTTCAGCGAGCGGGTCCAGCCGCTTCTACTGTCTGGCTAGATCCGCCCGGACGCCTTCGCCAGTAGCGTCGCGAGCAACCCTGTCACGGAACCCGCGCCGACGATCTCGCCGGCCTCAATGCGCTGCTGCACCTCCGTCAACGGAATCCAGCCCAGCCGCTCGGTCTCGTTGACGTCCGGCGCCGCGCCGGTCGGCTCGGCACCCCGCGCGAGGTAGACAACGTTCGGCTGGTCGATCGTCCCCACCATCGGCTGGAACGCGATCAACGGCTCCATGCCCTTCGGCCGCCAGCCCGTCTCCTCCTCAACCTCCCGGGCGGCGCACACGGCCGAGTCCTCATCCGGGTCGAGATAGCCGCCGGGAAGCTCCCACACCCAGCGGTCGATGATGAACCGGTGCCGCCACATCATCAGGACCCGGTCGGCATCGTCGAGAACAACCACCATCGCGGCAGCCGGAACCCGCAAGACGTACTGCTCGAAACGCACGCCGTCCGGTAGCTCCACATCGGCGACGCTGAGTACCGCGCGCCGAGTGTCATCGATAACGCGTTCGCCGTGAATCGTCCACTCGCTGGCCCGCCGGGCGTCCGTGGTCATGGCCCCACCCTAATTCAGCCATCGGCGGGGCCTCGCGTCTCCGGGCTCTGCTGTCGGCTGACAGCGGCTGACATCGACACCATTCATCTCACGCTGTGTCGGCGGGAGGCTACTCATCGACGGAAGTGTGGGTCAGGTTGGTTTGTCCTGGCTGTCGAGAAGGCGTGCCGGTGCTGGAAGACAGCCGCATAGATCCGATCGTCTCCGTCAGTCCTGCCACCCCTCGACGGGAGACAGTAGATGACCAGCGCCACGGCGGCCAGGTCCGCCGCAGCAACGAACAGCGTCCCCTCCGACTTCAGCCGGGATGTTCTCCGCTCCTTCCTCCAGGACAGGTCAGCGACCTCGAACGAGCGATGGCGTCGATGGTGCACCGGCCTGATCCGGGACGGTCACCTCAGCGCCTCGGATCTGCTCGATTGGTGGACCGAGGTTGTCGAATTTGATCCAGTGCTCCGCAGACACGTCACGCGGCCGGTCGCCGTGCCGGACGGCACGGTGGTCGTCGCCGGCAGCGGCAAGGAGCAGTTCAAGACGTTCAACGTCAGCACCGCCGCAGCGATCCTCGCCGCCGCGGCCGGCACTCCCGTCGTCAAAGGCGTCTCCCGTTCGGTGTCGGCCATCTCGGGTGCGGCGGACATCCTCGACGTCCTGAGGATCAGGCCGGTCAATGACTTGGCGGGCATACCGGACGCGCTGCAACGGCACAACATCGCCTTCGTCTCCTACCCGCTGTTCTGTCCCCGGTACGCGGACAGGTACGACGGCGTCTTCGACGCGATCAACCCCGCGAGCTTCTTCATGCCCGTGGCGGCGCTCTGCGTGCGCGCCTCCCGCTTCCTGTTCGGCCTCGCCCATCCCGACGTTGAGCTGTCAGCCCGTGCCCTCCAAGGCATCCGCCCCGACGTGGCCGCCGGGACGGTTGTCTCCACCGACCTCGCCGACGGGGAAACCGTTGACGAGTACTGCGGCGCCGGCACCGTTCACCTCGCGCACGTCAACGCCGAGCTGGTACAGGCGACGACCCGCGCGAACAGTGCCCCCACCGCGGCGTGGCGCACCGCCGTGGCCCATCGACCGACCCACGCGGCCAACGCCGCGCTCGCCGCCGAGGCACTCGCGCCCGGTGACGACTCACCCGCCACCCGCCTTGTCGAGCTGAACGCCGCGCTCATCATCGGCCCCGGTGTCCCCACCGACGAGTCGGTCGATCGCGTTCGGCACGCCCGACGTTCCGGCGGAGCCGTACGCCTGCTCAGGGCGTTGTCCGAGAGCCGATAACCCCACACTAAGGAGGACAGATGCCAGCCATCCCGATGGATCAGCCCACCACCGCAGCCGTCGCCGGGCACCTGGGACCGGCCGCGATCCGCTTCACCCACGTCGACGGTGCCGTACCGGTGCTGGAGCCTGACGTGCGCGACTCGATGGCCATCGTCACCGGGTTCGGTCCAACCAACGCACCGACCGCCGGCACCCTGTCGGTGATGCTCGGCGCGTTGGAACTCCAGCGACGCCTCCACGCGCCGATGACGGTCATCGTCTCCGACCTCGGCGCGTGGAACTCCCGCAACGTCGCCTGGTCGACGCTGGTCCAGGTCCGTGACCAGATGATCTCGTTTCTCGTCGCGCTCGGGCTTGACCGGGAAGTCACCGAACTGCGCTCTCACCTCGACCACGCCAACCTCGTCCGCGCCGGCCGCATCGCCCGTTACCTGTCCCGGGCCGACTTCCAGGAGCACCGTGAGAGCCTGCTGGAGCTGTACGCCGACCACGGCCTGCTCGGCAGCGAGGTCGGGGTGGTCACCGACTCGCTGTACACCGTGGCCGACGTGCTCGGCCCTTTCGACCACGGCGCGAAGCACGTCCTCATGGTCTCCGGAATGGAGGAGGCGTACTTCACCGACCTCGCCCGCCTCGTCCTCGACCGCCAGGCGAACGCCGGTGAGCTGGGCCTTGGCTGGACCGGAAACATCGGTGCCCTCTACTTCCGGGTGCTGGAGGGCCTCGCGGGCTACCCCAAGATGTCCAAGAGCATCCCGGCGTCGAGCATCCACCTGAACATGGCTCCGGACGAGGTAGGCGTGCGGGTGATGAGCGATGAGCGGGACAGCCAGCCGGCACTGCTCTCGGCAATCGAGCTGGCCAGCGGTTGGGACGCCGCCGGTACCGCTGCCGCCAGGAAGGCTTTCACAGGCCGCGACACCCAGCCGGGCCCGTGGCGCGAGGTCCGGGCCGAGTTCTGCGAAACCTTCAACCGGTACGCCATTCTGTGGAAACAGTGCGCCTCGTGAAGCCGGCGGTGGTGGTTCTCGGCGCCTCCGGCCGCCTTGGTAGACCGCTGGTGTCGCTGTTGTCGGCCGCCGGCATCGACACGATCGCCGTGACGCGCTCACCGTGCAACCGCCAGTCATCCGCCATTGGGTGGATCACCGGTGAGCTGAGCGATCGCGGGGATCAGGCCAGGGTCGTGACCGCCGTGAGCGAGCGATTCGGCGGTTCGGCGCGCGTGGTCGTGGTCGACCTCGTCCTCGACCGCAGCGGCGTCGACGGCATGCGGCGTAGCGTCCAAGCCGCGACCGACACCGTGCTGCGGTTGTGCGACCGCCTTCGGGAGTGCGCCGCCCAGCCCCACTTGGTCGCTGCCAGCTCCACCGCCGTCCTCGCTCCCGGCCTCTACCAAACACCGTACGGGCTGGCCAAACGGCGCCAGGTCGTCACCTATGCCCGCGCCGGCCTACCCGGCACGGCGCTGCTCCTGCCCGTCCTGCGCGAATCAGCGGAGTACGCAGGTCCGCGGCTCTGGCCGGGGTGGTCATTCGCTCAGGCCGCGAACCAGCTACACGCCGCCGCCGAGGCGGCGCCCGGCTCCGCGTTCGTCCTCAAGGTGCCGAGCCTCAGCGGTGACAGCCTCGTCGCCGCCGACAGGCGGAAGGGTTCTCCGATCCCAGCGGCGCTGATAACTCATCTCCGGTGCCTGCTGACCGAGCCGAACAGCATGCAAGCGCATCGCAGCGCGGCCCGCTCCAGACTGGGCCTGTCTCCGACCCAGTTAAGACGCCGCGTCGACCACCACCTCGCGCCGGCCGAGCTGGTCCGCCGCTTCGCCGACCGGTACCACGTCGCGATCGTCCGCGACCAGGCTCTCTCGACCCCAGACGGAGGAGGAACGCCTCATGCCTGACCCGAGGAAGAAGATCCTTGTCATCGGCGCCGGACTGTGCGGACTCGCGATCGCCGTCAGCGCCGCCCGGCGAGGGTTCGACGTTGCCTGTGTCGGCGACGGGCGCTGTGGGGCCTCGCTGGCGAACTTCGGTCAGCTGCACTCCGGCGCTGTCCTGGCGCCGGTCCTACCCGACGTCGCCCAGGCCTGCTGGCAGCACCGGAACGACTGGCCGGACGAACTGCTCCACCCCGCCCGGGTCGGCGAGCCGCGCGGCTACGCGCTGTTCACCACCGCTGAGGCCGTCGACAGGTACCGCACCGCCTGGCAGCATCTGGGCATCGACGTCGAAGAGGTCAACCCAGACCGCTTGGCCTTCGCGGCGGCGTGTCCGCCGGCTGCCGCGTTTCGCATCCCGGACTTCAGCGTCGACCTCGACATCCTGCACGCCTGCTTGACCGCGCTGGCGCGCGACTCCGGTGTGTCGCTGCTGCCGCGGTGTCGGGCCAAACTGCGGCAGAACCCGGAGACGGGGCTGGCAACTGTTGACGACTACGGCGGTAGGCGGGACCTGATCGTGCTGGCGGCCGGCGCCGACATTCCCAACCTGCTGGCCCAGGCGGGCGTCGCGCACACGCTCGGGCAGCGCCGCATCGCCTGGGGTCGGCACGCCGGGACTCGTCCGACCGCCTTGACCTACTGGCTCGACGGTGACCTTCTGGCCATCAGCCCCGATCGCTCCGATGCGCGCATTGGGCTGCCGAGCATCAACGGCGAGTACGGGCCGAACGAGGTCGAATACGCGCGGATGCGAATGGCACTCACCCGGCGCGGGCTGCACTCGTCTGACGCCGAGCTCCGCTTGCAGTGGGGAACCGTCTGCGAACCTTCCACTGCTCGGGCGGACCCGACCAGCTTTGTGGCGAATCTTCGTGATCCTCCTCCTGGTTGGAGCAGAGTGCTCAACCTTTTCGTCGCGGTGCCCGGCAAATGGACCACAGCGTGGCACTGTGCCGAACGCGTCGTCAGCCCCCTCGAAGAGGAGGGTCAGCTCAGCTGATCCCGATGGCGTCGCGGACCCGTTCCAGCACCGGCCGGGTCTGCTTGCGCGCCTTGTCCGCGCCGTGCGCCAGCAGGTCGTCGAGTTCGCTGCCCGACGCCACAAGCGCCTCGTACCGGTCGCGCATCGGCGCGAACCGGTCATTCAGCGCCTCGGTCAACTGCGCCTTGACCTCGCCCCAACCCATCCCGCCCGCGAGCAGGCGAGCCCGGGTCTCGGCCACCACGGCGGGGTCACCGAACCGCTCCAACAGCGTGAACAAGGACGAGGAATCCGGCTCCTTGGGCGCCTCCAGAGGGACGCTGTCCGTCGTGATCCGGCGGATCACCTTCTTCAAGGCGGCCTCCGGGGCGAACAGCGGGATCGTGTTGCCGTAGGACTTGCTCATCTTCCGGCCGTCGGTGCCCGGAAGTGTGTGAGCGGTGCCTTCCTCCGGCACGACGGGCTTCGGGATCTTCAGCTTGTACCGGTCGCCGTAGATGCTGTTGAACGAACCTGCGATGTCGGCGGCATATTCGACGTGCTGAAGCTGATCGCGGCCTACTGGCACCACGTCAGCTTCCACGATCAGGATGTCGACGGCCATAAGCACCGGGTAGTTGAAAAGACCCATATTCACGCCCGCGTCGAGGTCTTCCCGACCGGCTTCACGGTTGCGGTCGCGCGCCGCCTTGTAGGCGTGCGCCCGGTTCATCAGCCCCTTGGCGCTCATGCAGGACAGCACCCACGACAGCTCGAAGATCTCCGGGATGTCGGACTGGCGGTAGAAGGTGGTCCGGTCCGGGTCCAAGCCCGCAGCGAGCCAGGTCGCCGCGACCGAGCGGGTGTAGTGCCGCAGCAGGGCGGGGTCACGGACCGTCGTGAGCGCGTGATAGTCGGCGATGAAGTACATCGACTCGTAACTGTCCGTCAGGTCGAGCGCGGGCAGGATCGCACCAACGTAGTTGCCGAGATGCGGCTCGCCCGTCGGCTTGATGCCCGTCAGCGAAACCTTACGCGCCGTAGAACCCATACCCCGACATTACTATGCGGCCAAGGCCGGTCGATGTCCTTGTCGGCCTTGCCGAGCGGTGATGCCCGGTCTGTCAGCTCATTGGCAGACGAAGCAGGTCCGGCAACTCCGCCATGTCGGTGAAGAGCGCGTCAGCGTCGTCGAGCGTCTGACCTGTCGGCACGAAGCCAAGTACGCGCATGCCAGCCGCCCGGGCGGCGGCGATCCCGGACGCGCTGTCCTCGACCACCACACAGCGCCGCTGATCCGCCCCGCAGCGCTCAGCGGCCAAGAGGAACAGATCCGGGGCCGGCTTGCCATGAGCCACGTCGGCGGCGGTGAAGATCTGGTGCTCGAAGTACCGTGCGAGCCCACTCGTCTGCAGCATCAGGGCCACCTTCTTGGGGCGCCCGTTCGACGCCACGCAGAACGGAACATCGAGCAGGCGTATCACGTCCAGCACACCGGGCATCGGACGTACCCGAGCGCGAAGGGCCGCGTCAACGGACCGAGTGAGCGAGTCGAACCATCCTGCCGGGGCGGACCTGCCCAGTAGCGTGAGTACGCGCTCGGTGGCCTTGTCCTGGGATAGGCCGGCGAATTCCCGCTCACACTCCTCGTCGGTGATCTCGACGTCGAGCTGTCGTAGCTGTCCCGCCAGCACACCCGCGACGATCGACTCGCTGTCGACGAGCACCCCGTCACAGTCGAAGATCACGAGATCGGGGCGGCTGCCGGCGGTCTCTTGGCTGTCCGCTTCACGCCCGCCTCTCATGGGATCGATTGTCTCGCATGGGGCGGCCCCAGAGTGAGACGGCAGGCTGCGCCAAACGCGCGCCGAGACTGCTCGGGGATCGCCGGAACGGCGAGCCATGTCCAGGGGTGAAAGACAGGCATCACGGAGGCGTCGGCTCGCTGCGGCGGGCGGCGAGTACGGACCCGACAACGATCGCCGCGAGCCCGAGGACCGCAGCCATGCTGATCTGCTCGCGCAGGAAGGCTACGCCGAATGCCACGGCGAACGCGGGTGAGAGATAGAAGGCGAGCGCGGCGCGGGCGGGACCGATTTGGGTGATGAGCTTGTAGAAGAGCGCGAGCGTCGCGCCTGTGCATGCGATCCCGAGCACGAGCAGGGCCGCTGTCGTTTCCAAGCCGGGCAATTTGGTCGGAGCCGTCGCCGAGGCGGGCACGACCACGGCCGCAGTTGTGACGAGCATGGCGGAGGTCGCCACGCCGAGGGGCGGGGCCTCGGCGTACCTGCGATGAATCAGCATCGCGCCAGCGGCATAGCAAACCGCTGCGACGAGGATGAGCGCGCCGCCGAGCAGCGCCAGCCGACCTCCACGCAGGTCGACGCCGAGCAGCAAGACCAGGCCGACCAGGCCGAGGAGCACCCCGGTCAGGCCCTTCCAGCCTTGCGGGCGCTCATCGGGTGCGAAGCGAAGGGCGAGGAGCGCGACGAACAATGGCTGCGCACCGACGAGGATGCCAGCGACGCTCGCCGAGACGTACCGCTGGCCATAGGTGAGGAGCAGCAGCGGCGCCGTGGACTGCACCAGCACCGTCTCGACAATCGCCCGCGGGTTACGCCAGACGGGCCGAAGCGCGTCCCGGCGAACCGCGAGGGGAAGCAGCAGGAGCGCCGCGAGCACCACCCGTCCGAGGACGACGAGCGCTGGGGACAGATCGCGCAGAGCGACGGTGATGAGCGGGTACACCGCGCCCCACAGGGCGGACAGGATGACCAGTTCGATCCAGGAGCGTCGGGTCACAGCGGGTCGGAGCGGGTCGACGTACGCACGCGCTCTAGTTAATCAGCACCTGCCGGTAGAGGCTTTGCACGCAGTCGAGCCCGGTCCAGGGCAGCAGGTCGACCAGCAGCTGCCGTAGGCGCTTGCGGTTGCGTTCGGATCCGGTCCGGCGCGCGAGGACGTCGGCCTGGGTGGCGGCGTGGCAGGCCTGCTCGATCTGGTTCATCTGCGTGTACGCGACCGCGAGGTCGATGAAGGTGCCGGAGCGTTCCCGGACGAAGTCAGCGGGCAACAGGGTCAACGCTTCGTAAAGGGAGCCTGTCGCGTCGGTGGGACGGCTCAGCCGGGTCAGGCAGCGGCCCTTGAGCCGGGCGGCGTGGCAGTCGGCGTTGAAGAAGCTGAGCCAGGCGGGCGTGTTGGCGGCGCTGACGCCGTCGAAGATTCGTTCGGCTTCGGCTAGGGCGGTCATTCCCCGGCGGGGCTCGTCAAGAAGGCCGTGCGCTTCGCCGATCGCCTCACCCAGCCAGGAGTTGACGGCGGCCGGCATGCCCTGCCCGCCGACGTCTCGGGCCGTGCCCAGCAGGCTGAGGGCGGTGCGACCGTCGCCGCGGTGCAGGTGGATCTGGCTGAGCACGCCGAGGCCGTATGAGTGCAGAGCTCGGTCGTTTGCCTTCTCGGCCAGTGAGATCGTGAGTCGGCAGAAGCCGTGTGCCTGTTGGTAGTGCTGAGCGTCGATGGCGAACCAGGCCGCGAGCTGGGCGGCGTCGCCCGCGGCGCGCAGCAGCCGGTGATGGGTGCTGGTGTTGGTCGTGCGGTTGCTGACCTCCAGCATTCGGTGCAGGTGAGCGCCGACATCCGCGCTCACCCGGCCTGAGCCCTCCCGGTAGTCGAGGTGCCGGTAGGTGTCGGTCAGGATCTCGAAATCCTCGACGATCCGATCGGTGACCCGGGTCAGGATCGCGCCGGCGGGCAGCGGAGCGCCGGTCGTGCGCTCGCCGGTCGACCGGCCCGCATGCGGCTCCGGTTCGCTCGCGCGCAGGGCCGCTGTGTCGAGGTGACTGTGGTCCTCGCCGCCGAGCAGTTCGCCAGCCGCACACCGATAGAGAAACGCCAACTTGTTCAGCGTGTCCAACGACGGTGCCCGGCCCGCCGTGCCCGGCCAGATCTCCCAGTACGAGATCTGCTTGGCGGTCTTCGGCGAGTCCGCGTCGGGCCACTGCTCGTTCCAGCGCCGCGCCACGTCGGCCTGCGTCAGGCCGTGCGCGAGGCGGAAGGCCACGCGCGGGTTGAAGCGGTGCCGCTGCCGCCAGTGCGAGGCGATCTGCCCGTACGTCCAGCCGTTGGCGCGAAGCTCGTCGGCCTCTCGCTGGTAGCTACGCGCGCTTCTCGCCATCCCCGCCTCCGCCCTCCGGGCCGCCGTGGGTAGCACGTTAGCGATCACCATCGCTGTGACGGAAGCCATCCGTGCGAGTACTCCCCGTAATCCGTGGAGTACCGGTGGGTCGGTGATCCCCACCAACGGGGGTCGATCTTTGTCGCTGCGAACGCGACCCTCGATCACGACGCAGATCGCCTGCTCGAAGGGCATTGCCTGGCGCACGCGATCCAGAAACGGCCGGACGCGCAGGCGCTGACGGCATCGCACTCAAGCCGGGTGGCCGCCCACCATCTGGCGCTGCACCCGAGCGATCGATGGGGAAAGAGAGGCTCGCTGATGTATGAGCATGACGAGTTAGCCCGATACGGCTATCGGCAGGAGTTGGCTCGGAGGCTCCGGTTCCGGGACCTGGTCGCCTACGGGCTGGTGTACATGGTGCCGATCGCGCCGATGGCGATCTTCGGCAGCGTCTATGCCGGCTCCGGTGGGATGGTGGCCCTCGCGTACGCCATCGGCGTGGTAGCGCTGGTGTTCACCGCGTTCTCCTACGCGCAGATGGTGAAGGCGTTCCCGATGTCGGGCAGTGTCTACAACTACGCGGGCCGGGGCATCACCGCGCCGGTCGGTTTCCTGGCCGGCTGGGTGATCCTGCTCGACTACGTGCTGGTTCCGGGTCTGCTGTATCTGGTGGCGTCCGTCGCGATGCACGCCACGGTCCCGGCCGTGCCGGTATGGCTGTGGTTGCTCGGCTTCGTCGTGGTCAACACGGTCGTCAACTCGGTCGGGATCCGGATGACCGCTGTGGTGACTCGGGTGATGCTGATCGGTGAACTGATCGTCTTGGCGATCTTCCTGGCCGTCGCCGGCTGGGCCCTCGCGACCGGGAAGGGCCGGTTCAGCTGGGAGGCGTTCTACAACGCCGACACGTTCACCTGGTCCCTCGTCGCGGGGGCGGTGTCGATCGCGGTGCTGTCGTTCCTGGGCTTTGACGGGATCAGCATGTTGGCCGAGGAGACCAAGGGTGGCTCCCGGCAGATCGGCCGCGCGATGGCCGCCGTTCTCATCCTGGCCGGGGTGCTGTTCATCGCCCAGACGTGGCTGGCCGCGATGCTCGTGCCCGACCCCGGTGCGCTCCTTGGGCAGGGGGATCCGAACGGCATCGCCTTCTATGACGCCGCTCGGGTGGCCGGTGGCGGCTGGTTGGCGACGCTTTGCGCGGTCGCGACGGCGATCGCGTGGGGTTTGCCGAACTCGATGGTCGCGCAGGTCGCCACCTCGCGGCTGCTGTATGCGATGACCCGGGACCGGCAACTGCCGGCGTTCCTGGCGAAGGTGTCGATCCGCCGTAACGTGCCGATCAACGCGACCCTGCTCACCGGGTCCGTGTCCCTCGCCCTGGGCCTGTACCTGGCGACCCGTGCGGATGGGATCACCCTTCTGTCGTCGCTGATTAACTTTGGGGCGATGGTCGCGTTCCTGGTCCTGCACGTCTCCGTGGTCGTGCACCACCTCATCCGCCGGCGCAGTAGCAACTGGTGGGCGCACCTGGTCATGCCCGGTATTGGGTTCGCGATCCTCGCCTACGTCGTGGTCAACGCGAACATCGCCGCGCAGCGCCTCGGCCTGGCCTGGCTCGCACTGGGCATGGTCGTCCTAGCCGGCCTGTACCTGTCCGGCCGCCGGCCCGCGTTGTCGGGTTTGGCGCCCGCGCAGGCACCGGCGCGTGACGTGGAGCGGGTGTGACCGGCATGGACACGATCACTTACCGTCCGGCTCGCGATGAGTTGGCCTATACCTTTGGCGGCCGGATGCCGGTGGCCCATGTGCGCTCCGGCGACGTGCTGCGGGTGTTCACGGAGGACTGCTTCGGCGGTCTCGTGCGTGGGCCGGCGGATTTGCCGTCGCGGGTGTGCCGGATGCCGTACTTGAATCCGGTGTCGGGGCCGTTCTTCGTCGAGGACGCTGAGCCCGGCGACACTCTCGCGATCCACCTCGCTGCCATCGAGCCCGCCCGGGACTGGGGAGTCTCGTCGACGTTCCCGCACTTCGGAGCACTCACCTCGACCTCGCACACCGCCACCCTGCAGCCGCCACTCGAAGAGCGCGTGTGGGTGTACGACATCGACCGGCAGGCCAGGACGGTCCGCTACCACGCGACGGGCAGTGACCACAGCGTCGACCTGCCCCTGGACCCGATGATCGGCACGATCGGCGTCGCGCCGGGCGGCTTCGAGGCCCGCTCCACGATCGTCCCCGACGTGCATGGTGGGAACCTTGACACCCCCGAGCTGCGGGCCGGGAGCACCCTCTATCTGGGGGTGAACGTGCATGGGGCGATGCTCGCCCTCGGCGACGGGCACGCCCGCCAGGGCGAGGGCGAAGCCTGCGGGGTCGGGGTGGAGATCGCCACGACCACCACGCTGATCATCGAGGTCATCAAGCGCACCTCGACGGTCTGGCCCCGGGTGGAGACCGACCGGGAGGTGATGTCGGTCGGCTGCGCCCGCCCCCTGGAGGACGCCTACCGGATCGCGCAGCGCGATCTGGTCGGTTGGACGAGCACGCTGACCGGTCTGGATGAGCTCGACGCGTACCAGCTCGTATCGCAGGCGGGGCGGGCGCCGATCGGCAACGTGTGCGACCCGAACTACACGGTCCTCGCCGCCGTCAACAAGACGCTGCTCCCGGCCCCGGCCCCGGCCCCGGCCCCGGCCCCGGCCCCGGCCCCGGCCCCGGCCCCGGCCCCGGCCCCGGCCCCGGCCCCGGCCCCGGCCCCGGCCCCGGC
>NZ_JBIAKV010000001.1:985830-1042627 GCF_042872705.1 Micromonospora sp. NPDC005203
GCCCCCGCCTACGGCGGGGTACACGCCCAGCTGCGGCAGCACGCGACCAGACTGCGATAGGGGCAGGCGATGACCGCGTCGACTCCTCAACTGCCGCTGCGCGACGAGCTGTTCTTACTCGGCCATAACGACGACACCGGCCAACCCCACGTCCACCGCCAGGCCCTCGCCCTCGGCATGGCCGGCGCGGTCCTGATCGACCTGTTCCTGGCCGGGAGGATCGCCCTCGACGACGGCCGCCCGGGCGGGCAACAGCGGCTGTGGTTGCACCTCGACCGGCCCGTCGGCGACCTGATCGCCGACACCGCCATCGCCTCCGTCCGCTACGCCAACCCCGCCCCACCCCTGCGGGGATGGCTGACATGGTTCGCCGACGACCTGTACGAACGCACCCGCGCCGGGCTGCACGCCGGCGGCATCTTGCGCCACACCACGCATCGCCGCCTCGGCGGCCTGGCCCGCGCCGACAGGTACCTCGCCACCGACACCAAATGGGCGGTCGTCGCCCGGGCCCGGCTGCGTTACCTCGCCGTCGGTCGGGACCAACCCGACAACCACACCGCCGCCCTCGCCGGACTCGTCACCGTCCTGGGCCTGACCGAACACCTCTACCTCGACGAGGACACCGCCGCCCTCACCGCTCAACTGCGGGCCATCGCCGAACAGCACCACCGGCAGGTACGCGACATAACCACGGCCGTCGACGCCGCCGTCGGTGACCTCGCCACCGCCGCCTACCGCTAACCACCCGAAGGACAAGGAGACCGAATCGATGGACACTGACATGCGCATCCGCGCCGCCCGCTGGGCAGACAAAGACCCCGTCGCCGCGCTGATCGCCGCCGCACTGCATCCAACCCCGCTCGCCGCGTGGCTCGTACCCGACCCGGCCGGGCGGCGCCGGGTACTAACCGATGTCCTCGCGATCTGGGTGGAGCACGCCATGTTCTACGGCGACAGCCACGTCGCCGACGACCTGACCGCCGCCACCGTTGGGTTCCACCGCTACCGGCCCATTCCACCACCGGCCAACTACCGCAGCCGGCTGCTCGACGCTGCCGGTCCGCACGCCGACCGTTTCGACCAGCTCGACACCCTGCTGGCCGCGTCACGGCCCACCGAACCGCACTACCACCTGGCGTTCCTCGCCGTACACCCCGACGCCCGAGGCGCGGGACGGGCCACGGCGATACTCACCCACCACCGCAGCCGACTCGACCGCATCGACCTGCCCTCCTGGACCGACACCACCACCGACGCCCACACCCTGTACACCCGCCACGGCTACACCCCACGACCGCCGGCCACGCTGCCCGACGGACCGACGCTGTGCCCGATGCGCCGCGATCCCGACCGCAGTTCGGACACCTGGCCCACCAACCGTGCCCACCCCGCCGCAGCCGATCAGACAAGCGCCGCCCCCTCAGCGGCACGACGTTGAGGTTTCAGCGGCAGGATGCCGCGGCGCATGACGCCCGCATTTCGCCCGAGCTGACCGCGGCTGTCGACGCCTGTCGTCGTCGCCGGGCCTGCCCGACACGCTGGCCAAGCGGTCAACGCCACCCACGTCCGAGCATCAACGAGCTGTCCGAGGAACGTCGAGCCAATGGCCTACCCCCGCAAGTACTCTGACGACTTCATCGGCGCCACGGTCCAACGGGTGGCCGACGCACGTGACAACGGGCACCGTGGTCCGATCTCCGCGGTCGCCCGCGAGCTGAACCTCGATCGGCGTCTCGTGCAGGAGTGGGTCAGCAGGACCCGAACCACCGGCGCCGCCCCACCCGCCCCTCCGCCCGAGGCCCAGCTGGTCGAAGACCCGTCACGGGTTGTTCTGTCAGCCGAACTTCTGCTCTGCCGCACCTGCGAACAACCCATGACGGGCGCTCCTGACGGCGACCGGCTCGTCTACCAATGCCCGGGAAACTGCCGGCCGCGCGGACTCGACGCCGCCGCTGTGGCCGATACCGTCGGTCGGGCGGTCCTGCGCCACACACCCGCCATCATCACCGCCACCGGCCACCCCAAGAGCGCCAACCTCGCCGCCGCGCACGCCAGCCGGGTCCTCGCCCGCATCACCGCCGGGCACACCGCCACCGACCTGCGCTTCACCTGGCGCGTCGCTCTCGCCCCGGCAGAACACGCCACGCCGGCCCTCGCCGATCGGCTGCGCTCAGCCCGAACTCTCGCCGCCACCGACCCCGTGCGCGCCCGCGAGGTCCTGCGTGACGCCCTCGCCGGCGTCGACCCAGCCACCGCCGAGGCGAACCCCGCCCTCGCCGACGCCGCGCACCTGCAAGCCGAGTTACTCATCCGCCTCGGCAACTCCGCCGCCGCGATCCGTTGGGCCAGCTACGCCCACCACAGTCACGCGCACCTGCACGGACCCTCCGCCCGGCCCGTCCTCGCCGCTCTGCACACCCTCGCCACCGCCCAACGGCAGGCGGGGCATCACCAACGCGCGTACTACGCCTACCGGCACCTCGCCGACCAACTCACCGTCACCGCAGGGCCGGGCGCCCACCCCACCCTCGCCATGCAGGCCACCCTCGCTCTTGTCCTGCGCGACCTCGGCCACTGCGGCGCCGCCCGACGCCTCCTCGCCGACACGATCACCACGCACCGCCGTGCCCACCCCCACCACCCCGCCACCGCCCGCATGCTTCAACACTTGAACGAGCTGCGGCGGCACTGCGCAGACCGCGGACACAACCACCCCGACATCGAGTTCGATGCCGCGGAAAACCAGCGGCAGCACAGCCAGGCGGGGAACTGAGACCTTTCGGCACCGCCGACGGTCACGTGTCCAGCCGTCGAGCAGGCGGCACGCGTGCGACCGGACCGACAGGCCGACGGGATCTGTACCGTTGCGTCAATGAGCACCGAGTCCTCACACGCGAAGTCGGGGACGGTCACTGGCGCCCAGCCATGATCGACTCGCGACCGGAAAACCCTCCCACGATCACGTCCGAGGGCGGTCACAACGCTGAACCGCCGAGCCCTCGCGTCCTCGCCCACCCCGTGAGCCGGCAGGCCGATGTCGGAGCGAACCGGATCCGGGTCCAGGTGCTCGGCACACCTACCATCCTCGGCGTCCCCGACGGGCAGCACATCCGCCCACAGGCGATGGAATTCCTCGTCTACCTGATCGTGCGCGGAGGATCGGCCTACCAGCACGATATTCTCGGCGACCTCCTCCCCGAGCCGACGCACCGCCTGGCCACGCAACGGCTGCACACCTACACCTACAACCTGCGCCAGACCTTCCGCACCATCAGCGGCGACAACACCTACCTGCGACTACGCCGACACCACTACACCCTCGACACCGACGCCTTCGACGTCGACCTCTGGACCATGCGCGACGCCATCACCGCAGCCCAGCACGCCACCAGCACCGCCGCCCTCCGCCGCGCCGTCGCCGCCTACCGCGGGCCCCTCGCCGCCAACACCGCATACCTCTGGCTCGCCCGACACCAGCAAGCGGTATCCCGCGAGTTCCTGACCGCGGCCATCAACCTCGCCGAGGCACTCGCCCACCGCCCCGCAGAAGCCAACGCCGTCCTCGACATCGCCGCCCACCACCACCCGGACGACGAAATCCTCGCCGCCGCCGCTGCCACCATCTGTGATCGGCTGGGCTGACGGCCGCCCTCGCCTCCGCCGCTGCCACGAACGACCTGAAGGTCTCTGCACTAACCAAAACGGCTTCTGTCAGATTCTACGAACGCCTCAACTTCGTGATCTTGCAAAATTTATCCGATTGACTGACGCTTAGAGCGGGATAAATAACGTCAGAACGGACACGGGTGAGTCACACCACAACCACCGTCACCAGATGCGGATCGGACCACAATCTACTCCGCGTCACCGAGACGCGTAGCCCAACCATTCGACTGGGCGTACGCCGCCCGATCCTGTCACCGTTGCGAGGCCGGACCTCCCGGAACCCACTCGTTCGCGAACGTCTCCATCTGGCGAATGACCAAGTCGACGGCCGCGCGCTCGTGGTCCGGCGGATAGTCGAAGCGGGCCAGCAGACGGCGGATGTGGCTGCGGAGCTTGGCACGTACCGGCTCGCGCGAGAACCAGTCCACCGTGATCGACGACTGGATCGACTTGACCAGCTGCCGGGCGATCTCCGCCAGGGTGCCAACGCCCATGAGCTCCGTAGCCGCCCCGTTCTGGGCAACGGCGTCGTAGAAGGCCAGTTCGGCGTGGTTGAGCGGAGGGTCGAACTGCTGGCCCCGCCGCGCGTCCGCGGACACCTGCTTGGCCAGCTCGACCAACTCGACGATCAGCTGCGCGCTGGTCAGCTGCTGGCGCATGTAGCGGTTCATCAGGTCTTCGAGCTGGACCGAGAAGCGTTCCTGACGGACCACGTTGTGCTTGGTGACCTCGCGCATCTTCCGCTCGATCAGCCGGCGCAGCGCTGCGGCGGCCAGGTGCGGGGTCTCCGAGTTCTGCAGGCGCTGCAACGCCACCCCGTTGAGCTCGGTAATGTCGAGCTTGCCGAGGCCCGCCTCCTCGTAGATGTCGGTGATGTCGGCGGCATCGACCACCTCGGCGGCGAGCTGGGACAGGTAGCGTTCCACCTCGGCCGTGTTGGGAAGGCCTTTGGCCTCCCGGTCGGCGGCCTCCTCCTTGACGATCCAGACCCGCACGTCGCGGAAGTAGTGGATGTCTCGGCGCATCCCATGGATGTCACCGGCACGTTCTACGAAGTCGCGGCTGGTCGCGCAGAGCGTGTAGAACCGTTCGAGCCGGCCCGCCGAGTCACGGAACCGCCGGTGCAGCGGCTTCGTGCCGGGTTCGACGTCGTTGCCGGGGGTCCGTGGGTTGCGTAGGAAGTTGGCAGCCTTCTTCACCGCCCGGCGCCAGCGGGTCGGGTCCGTCTCGTCGTCCAGGATCTTGCGCCACTTGACCGGGGTCAGCATGGCCTCGAGGACGGAGATCTCGTTGTGCACCTCACTGATGGCACGCTCGATCTCGCGGCCGAGGGTCTGGTCTTTCTGGTCGCTGGGCGTGTACTCGGTGAGTGCCTTGCGCAGGTTCTCGGTCAGCGGGGCGTAGCCGACCAGCAGGCCGTCCTGCTTCTCCCGGAACCGGCGGTTCACCCGGGCGAGCGCCTGCATCAGGTTGGCGCCTTTCATTGGCCGGTCCATGTAGATGGTGTGGATCGGCGGCGCATCGTAGCCGGTCAGCAGCATCGAGTGCACGATCAGCAGCTCCAGCTCGTCGTCCGGGTCCTTGGCGCGGGCCTGGATGGTCTTTTGCTGCGACGGGCGCAGGTGGTGCGGGCGTAGCACCTCCTTGTCGCTGGGCACCCCATGGAAGACGATCTTCATCTTGCCCTTGTCGACGGCCGAGTCCAACCAGTCAGGCCGCAGCTCCTTGAGGGCGTCGAAGACGCGGACGCAGATCTCCCGGGTCGCGCAGACCAGCATGGCCTTGCCCGGTCCGCCGAGCTGCGGCCGCATCAGCTCCCGCCGTTTCTCCCAGTGCTCGACGAGGTCCTTTGCGAGGGTCTCGACCCGGTCGGGGGCGCCGTAGACGGTGTTCATGGTGGCCGCGTACGCCTCGGCCCTACGCCGCTCTGCGTCGTCCAGGCTGGCGGTGAGCGTCTCCACCTGCTCGTCGATGCTGTCCGGGTCGATGTCGGGCGGCAGTGACACCGGGATGATCCGCGGCTCGTGGTAGACCCGCACGGTCGCCTCGTCATCGACGGCACGCTTGAGGTCGTACACGTCGATGTAGTCGCCAAAGACGGCCTGAGTGTTCACCTCGGCGGTGGCGATCGGGGTGCCGGTGAAGGCGATGAACGTGGCGTGCGGTAGCGCGTCGCGGAGATGCCGGGCGTAGCCGTCCAGGCTGTCGTAGTGGCTGCGGTGTGCCTCGTCGACGATCACCAGGATGTTGCGCCGATCGGAAAGAAGCGGATGCGGCCTCCCGGCGTCGCGCTCTTCTTTCGTACGCCCGAACTTCTGCAACGTGGTGAAGATGATGCCGCCGGCGTTCCGGTTCGACAGCTTTTGCCGCAGTTCGGCGCGGGTGTCGGCCTGCTCCGGCTCCTGGCCCAGCAGCGTCTGGCTGTCGAGGAACGTGTCGAAGAGCTGGTCGTCGAGGTCGGTGCGGTCGGTGAGCACCACGGTGGTCGGGTTCTTCAGGGCTGGGTGCCGGGCGGTCAACGCCGCCGTGCACACCATCTCCTCGGACTTGCCGGAGCCCTGGGTGTGCCAGACGACGCCCGCCTTCCCGTCGCTCTGCGACGCCCGCACGATGCACTCGACGGCCCGGATGACCGCGAAGTGTTGGTGCGCCTTCGCGATCCGCTTCGCCTTCGACGTGAAGTTGACGAAGCCGCCGGTGAGCTGCAGGAAGCGCCGCTGGTTGAACAGGCCGTAGAGGGCGACGGTGAGCGCCTCCGGGCCGTCGTAGTCCGGCGAGGTGGTGTCGACCCGTTCCCCCTCGTCGTCGACGTTCCACGGCGCGAAGTGCTCGTAGGGGGTGAACGGGGTGCCGTACTTCGCGGTGACCCCGTCGGAGATCAGGCACAGGACGGTGTGCCGGAAGGCGAGCGGAAACTCCGCGAGGTACGCCTGGAGTTGGGCGTGCGCACCGGTGAGGGTTGCGTTTTCATCGGCGGCGTTCTTTAGCTCGATGATGGCGACCGGCAGTCCGTTGAGGTAGAGCACGAGGTCGAACCGGCGCCGGAAGTCGCCGTCGACGATCGTGACCTGGTTAATCGCCCGGTAGACGTTGCAGTCGGGGTCGTTTAGGTCGGCCAGGCGCACGGTGGGGTTGTGCTCGGCACCGAATGCGTCGGTGTATGTGATCGATCGGATGCCGTGGACCAGCCGCTCGTGCGCCGCCCGGTTCTCGGCGAACGCCTCCCGAGAGGCCACGTCGGTGGCGGCCCGCACCGCGTCGACGACCGCCGTGGGCAGCAGGTCGGGGTTGAGCCGCTCGATCGCGGCCCGCAGGTCCTCGACGAGCACCAGATCGGCCCAAGACTGCCGCTGCCCCGACCCCGGCGCGAAATCCTTCCCGGCACCCGGCTCCCACCCGAACTCACCGAGCTGATCCAGCGCAAGCGCCTCCCAGTCCGCCTCGCTCATCCACCCGCCCACACCCATCACCACCCCTTCCCGCGAACCGTCTACTTACTTAAACCGCTTCTTCGACAACCTTCTCGGCGTCCTTGACCCGCATCCGTCCCGACATCAGCTCTGGCAACAGGCTGTCCCGTAGCGCAGCCAGCGTCAGGGACTCCTGCTCGGCAACTAACGCGCGCTGCCACAGGCTCCCCGCCTGTCGATCGAGACGGTCGATGGCTTCGGGGATCGGCATAACCACCTCTTCGTCTAGGTGGCGTCGCTGAATGTGCCCCATCGTGGTCGCTTTGTCTGCGGCGATGGCTCGATAATCAGCTAGTTTTGATTTCACCGCTTCAAAGGCGAGCCACTTCGGGGTGTCGCCATGCGGGATCACCTTGAAGATATGCTGATTGATAATTGCCTCGGGCCTGAACCAGCGCGCGACTGTAAGAGAGCCGGACCAGGAGAATAGCACGTCGCCAGGGCGGGCGAGGTGCTTCTCGTCTACCACTATATCGTTGTAAACCGTAGCTGGTCCCGGGCCGGAGTTAATTTCCGCGATGCGGACTACCATGCGGCCATTTCCAGTAGCGCCCTTCGTGAAGGCGCGGCCGTTGATGAACTCGGCCACCTGCGATAAAGGCTGGGCCACGAACTCGCTCGGCTGCTGCTGCGCGTCGGTCAGGAGTGCCGAACGAAGCATGTCGGCCACGGCTGCGATGCGGCCGTTGGCCGCAATTCTTTCATCTAGTGCACCAAGGGCTTCTGCTGTCGCTCGCTGCACCGCTAGTGGAGGATGTGGAACGCGGATGGCTTTGATCGTTGCGACAGGTTGGGCCAGCCCTGGAACTCCAACCGTCGATATTCCGCTAAGCAATGCGCGCTGGCCGGCAGGCGAAAGGAACCAGTATAGGTAAAATTCCGGTAGGGCGATATTTGAATCGAGGCGAGCCTTGACCTGACTTGTTGAGACGATATATCGGGGGAACCTTGGTGAGCGTGGCACCATTGCTACTTGACCGATGACACCCCGATGGGTAAATACCAGGTCGCCTCCTTGAAGATTTGCTCCAGGCGCTTTATCTGCCTTGCTTTCGGAGATGTATACGAAGTTTTCATCGATGAATTTTCCTGTTCCCAGGTTTGCTCCCCGCACCATGGGGATTCCGGACTCAACGTAGTCTTTGGCGGTGAATGCCGAGCCGTAAGGCTTCGATATCGAGCTTCTCTCGCTAGCCGCCAACTCTTCTAAGCGAACCATCGGCCAGTCAGGCATCAAGCCTCCCGAGCTGGTCGCGGACGACTGCTTCGAGCCGCGACGACTCATCGAAGTGGGCATACAGCTCCTTGGTAAGGCGGTCGATCCGATCCGCAAGCGGCTCGGCGTCCGGGTCCTCTTCGGCTTCGGCAGCGCCGACGTAGCGGCCGGGGGTGAGGGCGTGGTCGTGGGCGGCCACCTCGTCGAGCTTCGCGGAGTAGCAGAAGCCGGGACTGTCCTCGTACGTATGACCCTTGGTCTGTGCAGACTTGGTTCCGCGCCAGGCGTGGTAGGTGTTGGCGATTTTCGCGATGTCATCGTCGGCGAGGATGCGTTCGGTGCGGTCGACCATCGTGCCGAGGGCGCGGGCGTCGATGAAGAGGATCTCGCCGCGCCGGTCGGTCAGCGCCTTCGCGCCTTGCGGGGTCTTGTCCTTGGTCAAGAACCAGAGGCAGGCGGGGATCGCGGTGGTGCGGAACAAGTTCGGCGGGAGCGCGACCATGCAGGCCACCATGTCCGCTTCGACCATCGCGCGGCGGATCTCGCCTTCGCCTGATTGCTTCGAGGACATTGAGCCGTTGGCGAGGACGACGCCAGCGCTTCCGCGGTCGCCGAGCTTAGAGAGTATGTGCTGGAGCCAGGCGTAGTTGGCGTTGCTCTGCGGCGGCGTCCCGTAGCGCCAGCGCGGGTCACCCACCTTGCGCGCCCAGTCGCTCATGTTGAACGGCGGGTTGGCAATGATGAAGTCGGCCCGCCGGTCCGGGTGCTTGTCGTCGGCGAACGTGTCGGCCCATCGGTCACCGATGCCGACTGGATCCATGCCGTGGATGGCGAGGTTCATCTTCGCCAGTCGCCAGGTACGCTCGTTGGCTTCCTGGCCGTAGACGGCGATGTCGTGGGTGTGGTCGCGGCCGGCGCGGGCCTCGACGAACTTCTTGGACTGTACGAACATGCCGCCGGATCCGCAGCACGGGTCGTAAACCCGACCCTCGTAGGGTTCCAGCACCTCGACAAGTACCCGCACCACGCTGGACGGGGTGTAGAACTCGCCGGCCCGTTTGCCCTCGGCTCGGGCGAAGCGTTCCAGGAAGTACTCGTACACCTCGCCGAGGACGTCCTGTGCCTTCCGATCGCCGTGGCCGGTGAAGCGGGCGTCGCTGATCAAGTCGACGAGTTCCTTCAGCCGTTTCTGGTCGACGTTGTCCCGGTTGAAGATCTTCGGGAGGACGCCGGTCAGCGCCGGGTTCTCCCGCATGATCGCGTCCATGGCGTTGTCCAGCAGCTCGCCGACGCCGCTGGGGGCGTTCTCCACCAGGTAGTCCCAGCGGGCGGTCTCCGGGACCCAGAAGACGTTGGCGCTGGCGTACTCATCGCGATCGTCGAGGAACTGGGCGCGGCGGTTCTCCGGGATGTCGGCGAGGCTGTCCTTGATCTGGTCGCGGCGTTCGGCGAACGCGTCTGAGACGTACTTGAGGAAGACCAGGCCGAGGACGAACTCCTTGTACTGAGCGGCGTCCATGGAGCCGCGCAGCTTGTCGGCGGCCTTCCACAGGATGTCCTGGATCTGCTTGGTGCTGGACACGCCGAACAGCTCGGCCTGGCCGTTGGCGCGTTTGCGTGGGGGCACTGTGTGTTCCGATCTCTCGTTCAGAAGTTCGTACCGTACAGAGTCGTGAGGGTGCCGTCGGCGAAGCCGGTCACGATGAGTTCGCGCAACGTGGCCAAGAGGTCGGCCTGCCGCTGCAGTAGGTCATCGCGTTCCTCCAGACGGCGCAGCACGTCGTCCAGGCGGGCCGCCTCGTCCCGGGCCAGGTCGGGAATAGTGGCGTCCATCATTCTCGGGCCCCGCACTGCACCAGGGCTGCGTGTCATGTTGCGGGCGGTACCCAGGAGTGCCGTCAGCACTCGGGGCGTGAGCGGGTCGCCAAATGAGATGCGCAGGCCGCTGGCGGGGAACTCGATCACCGAGAAGCCGTCGTTGTCGAGGAGGACCCCGAACCGGGGGACGCTGGTGACCACGATGTCACCAGGTTCGGTGAGGGCGACCTGCGAATAGTGCGCGGCGAGGGTGAGCCGGTCCATCCAGCGCTTGGACGACTGCGCGAGTACCTCCGCCGCGCCGATGACCCGGTGGTGACCTCGCGGTCCGACATGCTCGGGGTTGAGGCGGTGCCCGGTGAGGGGGCGGACCCGGCGAGCCGTTCGGAGCGCCTCGCAAGAAAGCTCCTTCGGTCTGATCCCATCGCGCTGTACCGCTCCGGTGTTCAGGAAGCCGTTCTCCTTCCCGTACCGGACGGCCTCCTGCTCCGCGTCGGTGAGACGACCCTCGACCTCGCCGACGAGTGCGGGGCGGTCGGCGGCCAGGCGGGCACGCAGGGTGACTGACGCTGGACCGGGCGGCCGGAGCGCGGCAGCCCGGCGTAGGTCGAGGCTCTCCAGCGGGACGATTCGGCCGGTGCGCGGTTCGTGGCCGTCGCTGCGGTGACCCTCGGCGCGCCAGAGGAGGATGTCCTCGGCCGCCGACTCGACAGCAGGTTGGTCAAGCGCGTGACCGCTGAGGTCGGCGAGTAGCACGCGGCCCTTGGCGGCGGGGATCGGGTCCCTGGTCAGCAACCACAAAGCGGCGCGATGACCTGGCCTGGCCGGGTAGACGCCGCCCGGCAGTTGCACAATTGCCTCGACGATGCCGCTGTTCAGCAGCGCCAACCGGCGCAACGCCGCCTGCCCGTCCCGTAGTTGGTCGACGAGGCTGCTGGCGGGACCGACGACGATGGCCGTGCGGCCCGGACCGAGCAGATCGGCGATCGCTTCGACCCGGTTGAGGTCGGCGAGGGCGTGCCGGTTCTCCGCCGGCTGGTAGGGCAGCCGGGTGACGATGAGGTCAGGCTCGGCGAACTCCTCGTTCAACTCATCGGCGCGCACGTCGAACTGGAACTCGGGCAACTCGGCGAGGAGTAGCCGCCTGCGCACCAGACGGGCGAGTTCCTCGTCGGCGACGACCGCGTTGACTCGCAGATTGTCGCGGTCCTGGTCGCTTACCAGCGCTGTCAGTAGGTCGCCTGTGCCCGCGTTGCCGTCGGCGATGGTTACGGCGCGATGGGCGCGCAGCTGGGTCGGCACGTCGGCCACCCGACGGATCAGGGCTACCGTCTCCGGGGTGAGTGCGTCCGCTGTCAGCTCGGGCCAGCCGAGGCGGTTGGCGGAGTTGAGCAGGAACTGACAGCTGTGCCAGGGGTCGAAGGCTCCCTCGATCAGTTGCTCGACCAGTTGGGCGAGCCCGGTCGGTTCCGGTGCGTCAGCCAGCTCATGCAGCAGAAACTCGTCATCGGGATCGAGACGGCGAGCCAGCGGCAGAGGATCGGCTGGCAGTGCCTGGCCGGTGAGGTGGCGGAGGCAGAGCGCGGCGCCGAGGACGACGATCGTGCGTCGGCCGCCGTGCCGCCGGGCGTACGCCGCCAGCGTGTGCATGGACCGCTCGGCGCGCAAGGTGTCCGGGTCGGCGTGGCCAAGCCCGCTACGGAGTAGCCAAGCCACGACGGCGTCTGCGGGAAATAGAGGCTGGCCGTGGTTGCCCGGCACGGGTGCAGGGAAGTCGGGGTGCCGCCGGCGCCACGTGGTGACCGCAGGCTTTTTGACGCGCGCGAGCTGCGCGATTTCGCGCTGCGACATCAGCTCCGTCTCCATGGCTCACCTCCTCGCTCTGGCGGTCACGGTACGAATCCTGGAGCGTCGAAGAAGAACGTGGATCTGTTATCCCGGGATAACAGTGTGTAGGGCAGTGTAGGCGACCAATCTGCGGTTCCCTCGATGCGCCAACGACATCAGGGGGTCTGATGAACGACACGCTCACGCTCTACCAAGAGCTCACCGACCGCCTTCAGCGGTCCCAGGTGCCCGGCCCGGTCAGCGACCTGGTTCTTGCCGCCTTCCACGGCGAGCAGGTTCTCGATGACGTACTGCGAGGGGAGGCCCTTCCGCCGTCGCCCGAGCCGAGTGAGGCGGGCGGTGCAACGCCGCAGGCATTCCTGGAAGAGGTCCGGGTTGCCGGCTTCCGCGGGATCGGTCAGCAGGTCACGGTCGGGCGGCTGCCCAAGACCGGGCTGACCGTGTTCGTGGGCCGCAACGGCTCCGGGAAGTCCAGCATCGCCGAGGCCGTCGAGTACGCGCTGACCGAGGACTCCCTGCGCTGGGCGCAGCGCCCGCCGGCCTTCCGCGAGGGCTGGCGGAACCTGCACCACGACGGCGCATCGGAGATCCGCCTCAGCCTTCGGCTCGACTCCGGCCAGCAGGTGGCGACCCACCGCACCTGGCCGGCCGGGGCCACCGATCTGACCTCCGCGACGGTCACCACGACCACGGGCGGCGCCGCGATGCCGCCGGGTCAGGCGCCGGAGTGGATCGGGCAGGCCACCAGGTACCGGCCGTTCCTGTCCGCCCGTGACCTCGAACGGGTCATCACCGCGAAGCCGGCTGAACTGTACGACGCGATCGCGCCGATCCTCGGTCTTGGCCCGCTACGTGAGACCGATGCCCGGCTGCAGCGGCGGCGCAAGGTCTACGACGACCGGGCCAAGGCGCTCAAGGCGGCCTTCACCGAGCTGCGCGAACGGCTCGGCCAGATCGACGACGACCGCGCCCGCGACGCCCTGAGCGCGCTCGGTGCCCGTCCGCTCCGCGCAAACCTGACCCTGCTGGCTGACCTCGCCTGCAGCGACACCGCCATGTCGGAGGAACCTGCAGCGGCAGCCGCCCGGCGGCTCGCCGAGCAGGACTTGCCCAACCTCGGTGCGGCGCTGGTTGCCCTCGCCGAGTCTGTGGCGGCGATGCGCGAGGTGACCGCAACCGACAGTGGCGCCGCGGATCGGAGCGCTCGGCTGCTGCGGGCCGCGCTCGACGTGCACCACGATCGCGGGAACGGTGCTTGCCCGGTGTGTCGCGTCGGCACCCTGGACGAGGACTGGCGTACGCAGGCCGAGGAGGAACTCGCCAGAATGGCCGCGGTCGCCGCAGCGGCACGAGCCGCCCAGCAGGCTCACGCGCACGCCCGCCGTACGGTCGACGGGCTGCTCCGTGACATCCACCGGCTGCTGGAACCGGCCGCTGTGGAGCTGGCACCCCACATCCCTGGGGAGAGCGCGGCGATGCGCGAAGCTCTCGCCGGGCTCGGCCCCGATCGGGCCGCTTGGGACAGTGTCGTCGCGGCGTACACCGCCCTCGTGAAGGCGGCGGCCGGCTGGCTCGCCCAGCGTCACGACGCTTGGCGCGAGCCCGGTGCCGCGATCCGCCGGTGGGTCGACGCCGCGGTCGTGGCCCGCGCCGAGGCGCCGGCCCTGGCTCTGCTCACCAAGGCTCGTGCGGCTCTCGACACCGCCGAGAGGGCGATTCGGGCCGACCGACTGGGCAGCTTCGCCGCCCAGTCGGACCGGGTATGGCAGAAGCTGCGGCAGGAGAGCAACGTCGAGCTGCACCGGCTGCGGATGGAAGGAGTGAACAACACCCGCCGGGTCCTGTTCCCCGTGGCCGCCGACGGCGTCGAGACCAGCGCGCTCGCGGTGATGAGCCAGGGTGAGCTGCACGCCCTCGGCCTGGCGGTCTTCCTGCCCCGTGCCTGCGCCGAGGCCAGCCCGTACCGGTTCGTTATCATCGACGACCCGGTGCAGAGCATGGACCCCACCAAGATTGACGGCCTGGCCGAGGTGTTGCGGGAGGTCGCCCTGACCCGGCAGGTCATCGTGTTCACCCACGACGACCGGCTGCCGGAAGCGATCCGCCGTCTCGACATCGAGGCCGACGTCCGGGAGGTCACTCGCCGCGAAGGCTCGATCGTCGAGGTCCGGAAGGTCTGCGACCCGGCAGACCGCTACCTCGACGATGCCCGCGCCCTGGTCGCCGCGGAGATCTCGGACGAGGCGAAGTACCTGATGGTCGCCGGGTTCTGCCGGTCCGCGATCGAGTCGGTGAGCATGGATCGCTACCGGGCCGCCGAGCATCGGCGCGGCACGCCCTACCAGGAGATCCTGGAAGGGCTCAGTCGGGTGCACACCGTCAAGGACCGGCTCAGTCTCGGGCTCTTCGGCCGTGTCGTACCCCGTCCGGAGCTTTTCGCTCGTCTCGACCGTGACTACGGCCCGCAGGCCACCCGGACGGTTAAAGCAGTGGCGCAGGCGGTCCACGGCCACCGGAGCATGCCCGTCCGGGCGATGGTCACCAACACGGCTGCGCTCGTGGGGCGGTTGCGATGACGACGTCCCTGTACCTCGCCACCGCCGACCGGATGCTCAGCAGCGTCATCCGAGGCGCCCGCGGCGCCTGGCCCCGTGCGTGCGCGTGGCTGCTGCGCCACGAACTGGAATCGGCGATGGACCGGTACTGGGCCCGGGCCTGTCCGGAGATCGGACGGACCCGGGTGCAGCGGCCGAAGCTGCTGCTGCTCGCCCACTACGCCGGCCCCGACCTTGGGCGCCGGGCCAGCTACCTGTGGTGGGCGCTGTCCCGCGCCGGTCACCACCACCACTACGAACTCGGCGTCACCGCAGCCGAGCTGACCCGGCTCCGCGCCGAACTCGTCGAAATCGTCGCGCTCCTTGACCACTCGGAGGCACCCACATGCTGAAGCGAGATCAGGCCATGCTGATCCTCGGCGTTGAGGCGTTGGCCATCGTCGGCGTCGTCTACTACCTCGTCACGCTCGACCTCATCAGCCTTGCTTGGTCGGCGTCGATCGCGATCGCCATCCCGGCCTGGCTGCTCGCCGTGAAGGCGCCGACGACGTGCGGCGTGACCACCCAGAACGGCGGCCGGTGCGGACGGAAGGTCAACGGGGTGATCTTCGGCTGCGGCCGGTCGAGCCACACCTGGGCCAAGTTCTTCGCCCGCTTCGGCTGGCGTCGTCAGCCTGACCCGAGCAACCGGCCGAGCCGGTCCGCCGAGGCTACAGAGGCTGCCGAGGTGGTGACGGTAAAGATCGCCGAGGACTGGAAGAGCACCGTGGCATTCTGGCTCGCCCTCACCGCGACGACGTGCGCCCTGGTCAGTGCCACCGTCGATGCCACCAACCTTTTTCACGAGCCGCCGAAGCCGCCGGCCGCCGTCTCCCGCTGACCCTGACTTCCCCCATCGATGCGTCGAAGATCAAGTCCCGGCGAGGATCGCGCGCTACGGCCTCTTCCGCGCCACGTAACACCTGTTCGAGTTGGGCTTCAGCTGCGTCAAGCCGCGCGGCGCTGCAACATTTCGGCCTGCTCGATGAGCCGACAAGGCACAGCGGTGCTCCGGGCGCGGAGGTGAAGGTTGCTGAGAGAGGTCGTTCCGATGACGTCGGGTGTCGGAAATCGGATGCATAGATGAACGTGTTATGCGCCCTATCCTGGAGGGCTTTGCCTCGGGCCGACGGCCCGGCGGATCAGCATTGGCGTACGTCGACTGACTTGGAGACGAGATGCTGTTGACCCAACCGGATGTACTCCACCTCGTTCAACAGGCCGCTGGCCGGTGGGCAGACCAACTGATCGACTTCGGCCCGCGCAACACGCTGCTCTACTTCAAGGAGCGACAGACCACCACCCTCGATCTCGCTGACGCGGCTTCCGGCGTGGTCGCCGACCTGCTCCGAGGACAGAAGGTTCGCCTACGGACGCTGTTCCCGGACCAGGACCGGCACAACACCGCCTGCAACACTGCCCGCAGCCTCCGCCGGAAGCTGGTCGAGCTGGAGGAGGAGCAGGGCATCCAGGCAGGTTGGGTGAGCCGCGGCCTGCTCTGCATGGTCGGCCAGTACACCCGGGGGTCCGTGCCGATGCAACCGCTGCGGGCGCCGCTGATTCTGCAGCAGCTTGCGCTGGACAGCAGGACGGCGACGGAGAACGACTTCACGCTGGAGCTGTCGGAGTCACCCGAGATCAATCCCGTCCTTCTGTACGCGCTGGAGCGGCAGTACGGCGTGGAGGCGGATATCAGCGCACTCGGCGAGAAGCTGAGCGCGATGCTGTCCGAGATCGCTGACCCGGACCAGCAGCTCAGTGCCGCCTACGAGCTGATCGCCGAGGCAGTCGCTCCCAGCGGCCTGTCTCTCCGGCTCGAGCCCGCGGTGGTTGCCGGCGTCTTCAGCTTCGACAAGCTGCCCATGGTCGAGGACCTGCGCAACTCGGCCGAGCTGCTGGCATCGCACCCGGTGATCGGCGCAATGGCGGGCGACCGCGACGCTCGGCAACAGCTGCGCACTGAGCAAGCTCAGGGGTCCAGCTCCAGTGCCGATCGGATCGATCCGGCCAAGGAGTTCCTGGTCCACGACGCTGACTCGTCTCAGCAGTCGGCGATCGACGCGGTGCTGTCCGGCCGGCATGTGGTCATCGAGGGTCCACCCGGCACGGGCAAGAGTCAGACGATTGCGAACATCATCGCGTACATGGCCGCGATGGGGCGCAGCGTGCTCTTCGTCTCCGAGAAGCGGGCCGCGATTGAAGCGGTGATGAACCGCCTTGACGACGTCGGGCTCGACAACCTGGTGTTCGACCTGCACGACCGCAAGATCAATAAGCGGCAGGTCGCCCGGCGCATCGCCGACGTCCTCACCCAAGCGGGTGCCGAACCCCCGGTCGACACCGACGAACTGCATCGCCGCCTGCACAGCCGGCGGGCCGCAGCGAAACGGCACCCGGCCGAGCTGCACGAAGTTCGGCAGCCCTGGGGGGTAAGCGCTTTTCAGGTCATCGAGCAGCTCCTCGCGCTTCCGACTGGCGACGTTAGCGGCTACAACCTGCGCGCATCGGAGCTGCGGAACCTCGACCGGTCGAGGCTTGAGTCCGCGCGGGAGGACCTTCGGACGTTCGTGGATCGTGGCGGGCTGAGGATCTGGCGCGGGGAGTCGCCGTGGGCGAAGGCTGCCATCCGCACCCCAGGCGATGTCCGCAAGGTGCTGGTGCATCTCGACGAGCTCGCGGCCGGTGCCCTGCAGGGCGCACAGCGCCAAATCCGGGACTTGGTCGACCGGGCGGGGCTGGACGTGCCGGACGACCTCGCTGCATGGAGGGACCTGTTTGACCTGCTCAGCGAGGTCGAGCGCACCATCGCCAGCTACGGCGAGCAGGTCTTCGGCCCGGATCTGGACGACTTCGTCTACGTGACAGCACCAGGCCGATCCCGGCCGCGCCGCTCGGAGCCGCTCGGCATCTTCCGCCGGTTTCAACTGCGCCGCGAGCTGCGACGGCTTTGTCCGGCCCCGCCCAAGAGCCGATCCGAGATGTATCAGGGCCTGGTAGCCGCGGCGGATCAGCGTGAGCGGTGGCGGAGGCTCAGCCGTCAGGACAGCGCACCCGCTGCTCTGGCAGGTGCCGACCTGTGCATGTCGTCCTTCACCCAAGTGCGTAACCACCTCGCTGCGGTGGCGGCATGTGCCCGGATCGACGGCCTTGAGCGTGGGCCCACCACCACCGCGGCCAACACGCTCGCCGAGTTGAACGCCGACCGCGAAACGTTGTTCCTGATGCCCGACCTGAACAAGCAGCAGCAGCTGCTTCGCTCGTTGGGGCTGAGTCACATGCTCGATGACCTGGCCGCCAGGCAGGTCTCGAGCGACGAGGCAGCCGACACCCTGTTGCGCTCCTGGTTGCAGGTGGTCCTCGATGAGATGCGCATGCGGGTTCCGTACCTCGGTCAGTTCGTCGGGCAGCAGCATGCCGCGGTGGTCCAGGACTTCCGCGCTGTGGACAGCCGACATATCGAGATGGCCGCCCGGCACGTGCGTCGCAACGTGGCAGTGAACCTGCGGAAGGCCCGAGACGCCTATCCCGACCAGAACGGCCTTGTCCGACGGGAGGCGGCCAAGAAGAGCCGGCACCTCCCTCTGCGGAAGCTGCTCAGCAGCGCACCGGAGGTGCTCCTCGCCGCGTTCCCGTGCTGGGCCATGTCACCACTGGTGGTCAGTCGCATCCTGCCGCCCGAGCGGTCGTTCGACGTGGTGATCTTTGACGAGGCGAGCCAGATCGAGCCGCACGACGCGGTTGCCTCGATCATGCGGGGCAGCCAACTCGTCGTGGCCGGCGACCCGAAGCAGCTCCCACCCACGTCGTTCTTCCGGCGCCTCGTTCAGCAGAGCCCGGCTGACGAAGACGATGATCTCGTTGACGACAGCCTTGAGGATTACGAGTCCGTTCTTGACGTCCTCGGCGGCCTGATCTCGGACCGGTACCGCTTGACCTGGCACTACCGCAGCCGAGACGAGCGTCTGATCGCGTTCTCGAACGTCGAGATTTACGACCGGTCCCTCGTCACGTTCCCTGGCGTGCAGGTCGGCAGCCCGCTGCGCTTGGAGACGGTGGACGGCCGTGTCGCCCCCGGGCAGAGCGGCTCATCAACGGAAGAGGTCAACCGGGCGGTTGAGCTGATTCTCGAGCACGCCGAGCAGCGACCTAACGAGAGCCTCGGCGTCATCACCATGGGCCGAAAGCACGCCCTGCGGATCGAGGCGACCCTGCGCAGCCGACGCCGCGAGCACGAGCACCTCGACGACTTCTTCTCCCAGGACCGGGCCGCGAGCCAGCGGTTCTTCATCAAGAGCCTCGAGAACGTCCAGGGCGACGAGCGGGACGCCATCATCCTGAGCATCGGCTACGCCAAGACCAGAGACGGTCGACTTTCGCTGCGCTTCGGACCGCTCAACCAGGAGGGCGGTGAGCGGCGCCTCAACGTCGCGGTCACCCGAGCGCGGAGTCGGATGACCGTGGTGAGCGCCTTCTCCCATCACGACATGGACCCGAACCAGACCGCGGCGACACGGAATCGCGGGCCCGAACTGCTCCGCCGTTACCTGGAGTTCGTTGACCTAGGCGGCGATCTCGGCGCGCGACAGCACACCGGGGTCGAGCTAAACGGCCTCGAACGCAGCGTGCTGAAGGCTCTCCAACAGCAGGGCGTCAACGCCGTGCCGCAGTGGGGCGTGTCCGGCTACCGCATCGACCTGGCTCTCGCCCACCCGGACCAGCCCGGCCGCATGGTCCTCGCCGTGGAGACCGACGGTCACTCGTACCACCAGGCACACAGCGCCCGGGACCGGGACCGGCTGCGCCAGCAACACCTCGAGCGCCTCGGGTGGGAGTTCCACCGCATCTGGTCGACCGACTGGTACGTGGATCCGGCAGGCCAGACAGCCCGACTCATCGCCCGCTGGAAGCAGGCGGTCGACCGCGCCAACCACGCCGCGAGGAGCCACCCTGCACCGCCGGCACGCCGGCCCACTCAGCCGCCGCCGCCGGCGACCCGCCGTGGCCCACGCCCCGACGTGCCGATCGGTCTGCGGATCACCGAATACACGCGGGAACAGCTGGTACAGATCTGCACCTGGCTGGTGAGCGACCAGCTTCAGCGTGATCGGGATGAGCGCCTCCAAGAGGCCATGAGCGAACTTGGCTTCCGCAAGCGGGGCTCAATCATCCTCCAGCGCCTGACCGAAGCACTCGACATCGCGCAGCAGCGCGCCGACCGGGAGGTGTCCCGATGATTGCCCTCGACCCGCTCACTCTGGAACGCGTCGCTCGTCTGATCTGCGACGTCGATGGTCCGTACGAGCGGACCGGTACGCAGATCGAGCGGTTCCTGCACCGAGTTCGGTGGCCTGGCGATCCGCAGTACGACGGCTCTCCGCGGATCCCCTGGCTGACAGAAGTACTCAGTTCCCATGCCGACGATGCCGCCGCCCTCGACCGGCTGCTCTGTCGCAGCGGTGATCCTCTGGAGTACGACGGCGGCGTCGAGGCCGCCGAACCGATCGCGCAGGAGCTGAACCGGATCCTGGCCCCCGAACAGCTCACCATCACCTACATCGGCGGGCGTCCCGTGCTCGGGCAGCTCAGCCAGAGCAGCGACGTTCCCCTGTACGGACCGCCGCCAGATCTCCATGAGCGGGTGCGACGACTAACCGGGAACAGCAAGGCGGTCGACGTCCTTATGGCGCGCGCCGACGAAGCGTCGATCTGCCAGAACAACGGGGCCTACGCGCTGGCGATCATCGGCATCGGCAGCTTCGTCGAAGGGCTGCTGCACGTCGTGGTAACCGACCGCGACGAGACCGTGCGAAGGAACGGCCTGGTCGACCGTAACGGCCGACGGGTTCGGGCCGAACGAGCGGGCCTTCACCTGCTCCTCGAGTACGCGCATCGGAAGGATTGGGTCCAGACCGACGCCAAGGACTTCATGGAGAAGGTCCGGGACTACCGCAACTTCGTCCACCCCCGTCACCAGATCGACTACGGGCTCGTGCCCGACCTGGACACAGTGCGGATGTGCTGGGCTCCTGTACACGCGCTTCTCAACGACCTGGAATCCGCACCATGATCAAAAGCTCATCTCGGTGACCAGCAAGCAAGCGGATAGACCTCTCCTTGTCCAGATGCCGACCTCGACACCGCCGCTGCTACTCCAGTTTCGAACCAAGACCAGGTGCTGGAGCGGCAGGCGGAGGTCAGCGGGGCCGCATCGAGCGAGTGCGACGACGCGTACGGCGGAGCCCTCTCGCCTGTAACCCCTTAGGACGGCACAATGCTCGGTTTCAGGTCTGTGTTCACGACCCACCGCGAACGTAACCATCTGCAGCCACTGGTTCGGGAACAACTCGATCGTTGGATCACGGACCCCAAGGGCTGGGATCCGTCTGCGCTTCATGAGGATCGGTGGGCGACCATCGGCGACAACGTCAGGGCCCTCCTGCTACAGCACGAGGGGCAGGATGGATCGGCCTCAACGCGCGTACGGATCGTCGAGACGACGCCGGACGGGCAGTGGATCACCCAGCTGACCGTACATACGCCCAACGCAAGAGAGCGTGCGGCGTGGGCCTGGGTCGACATCGAATCCCCCGACCCCGACAGCGAGGACCGACGCAGCCGTCGCCGCGCCGGCACCCCCCGCTTTCTCGCCCCCATGCTCGAAATCATCGATGCCTGGGACGGTGTCGCACGCCTCACGACCAGACCAATCGTCATCCGCGGCGACGAAGTCGACGAGGTCCACCGAGCGCTCATGGACACCGAGCGACGAGGTGTCGTCTTCGTCGCCGGCAACGACGACTCGCTGCCTTCAGTCCCATGGACGAACCGGATCGCCAACCTGACCCGGTTCACCATCGGTATGGCCTCGTGCTACGTGCTGGACGGGGAGGCCACACAGTTGCTCAACGCCCGGCTCGGCCAGGCCCACGCCGTAGTGCCCGGCCGACTTCGGACCTTTCGCTCTCAGGTTCAACCGGACTCCGTCGTCGATGGGCTGCGGCACCGGGTCCTGAGCGCCGAACGGATCACCGACGACAGCGAACAGCCCCGCCTCGCGCGGGTACTCGCCTCCAACGCCCAACTTCAGGCTCTCGAACAGCCGCTACCCGCAACTGTGGCGCGGGTACACCGGATGCTGGAACGCATCGCCGACGACATGTTGGTGCACCGGCTCGGGGATGTCGGCTCGAAGCGGCGTTCGCTCGTTCCGTCTCAGCCCCGGGCGACGGCAGTCGAGACGCGCGAGAGTGATCGTCCCCAAGATGACGTCAACGCGCAGCAAGGCATGTTGCTTGACTACCTAAAGATCAAGGTCGGCATCGATGATCTGACCGTCGACCGAATCGACGAGATCGTGCGTTTGATCGAGGTCGGCCGGTCGTCGCAGGAGGCACAGGAAGACATCGCATCCCGACTCGCGCAGCTCCAGGCGGAGCTCGACGAGACACAGAAGGCGCATCACGACGTCAAATGGCAGCTGGATGACGAGCAGATCGAGAACCGCGACGCGGTCGACCTTCTGACCCGGTCCGAGGAGACCGTACGAACGCTGCGCCATCGGCTGGCCTCGATGGGGCAAGCTCAGGTGGCCTGGACGGCGCAGCCGGCGGATGAGGATGTCTCTCGGCCGGGTAGCTTCGGCGAGTTGCTCCGTTGGCTACCGAAGCTCAAGCACGTCGTGTTCACCGGCGATCCTGACCACGCTGAGGATCTCGACAGCAACGACCCCCTGGGAGCCTGGGCTTCGAAGACGTGGGACGCGTTGTTGGTGCTTCATGACTACGCAGTGGCTAAGGCGGACGGGCGCTGGGGCCGCGACGTGCACGGCTTCCTTGAACACACCCCTGATGGCTGCCACGAATGGCCGACGCGACGGCACGCCCGCGATGAAAGCGAGGAGGTGCGAACCAACCCAACGTTCCGGAGTCGGCGCGTTCTGCCCGTGCCAACCTCCGTCGTTCCGGTTGGACAGGCCTTCATGGGAGCCCATTTCAAGATCGTCCAGTTCGCCATGATCAGCCCGCGAATGCACTACTACGACGACACGGCGCAGAGCGGCCGGGTCTATGTCGGTTACATCGGCCGGCACCTTCCGACCGGACAGACGAACTGACGGCACGCGAAGGCTAATTGCTGGACACGACATGGAGGGCTGGAGCATCCACTGCTGGCTCGGGTCGTACACCTGTCAACTGGTGGCGCGGTAGAGCTTCACCCCGCCGCTGGCATCCGGTGGGCTGGCGACTGCGGCGTGTTCGTTGACGAGCCACGGCGTGAGGCCGGGAGCGGTTTCCCGGTCCTCGCCGGTGCGGCCGTCGAGGATGACGGAGCCGTTCGCCGTGCGGCCGTAGACGGCTCCGTGCCAGGCGGTCGTGACGGTGGGGGCGATGCGGTTTGCCTTCTTGTCGGGTAGTTCCCAGAGCCACTTCCCGCTGTCGTCGAAGGCGCCTGCCCAGTCCTGGCGTTGGTTCTGGCAGATGGTGACGCTGCCGCCGTCGTGTAGGCAGGTGATGTTGTAGGCGGTGCTGCTGGTGGCCTTTGACTCGTCGAGGAGGCGGCCGGTGGCGGCGTCGAGAAGGCGGAAGAACTGCTTGCGGCCTTGCAACGCTCCGGTCGCGGTCACGATTTTCGGGCTGCCCGGCTTGATGGCGATCGTCTCTGCCGGCTCGGTATGCCAGCGCTCGGCACCGCTGTCGATGGCGAGCGCACGTGCCACTGCACTCTTGGCGTCGGTACCGACCGCCACATCGCTAGCGATGGCACCGAGGTTGAAGTCCGGACGGCGCCAGACCTCGCGTCGATCATCAAGGTTCACGGCGACTGTGTCGGTGCCGACCTGGGCGACGACCACGGGGCCGTGCGCGCCGACGACGACCGGGTGCTTCCGGGTCAACGTGTGCTGGTCGTCGTCACTGGGCTCGATCTCGATGCGTTGAGCCTCATGCCCGGTGCCGGCATCAGCGGCGAGGACTTCGATAACCGGGCGCGGCGGTGTCGTGCCTTGACCGGGCGCGGTAGTGGCGAAAGCCGTCACCACACGGCGCTGCGCACCGAGGTCGGCCAGCACCGGCGGTTGGGCGGGGTTGCCGCCGACGAACGGGTTCTGCGTCGACGGCGACAGCGCAGGCTCGTGCGCGGGTCGCAGCGTGCCGGTGACCGTGCCGGAGGTGACGTCAACGATTTCCAACCGGTCCACTGATGAGATCCAGACGCGCTTCCCTTCGAGTAGCACTGGTAGCGGCTCGACGCGTTGTCCCCCCAGGTTGATCTTCGACAGCGAAGCGCTGTCAGGTAGCGATATGGCATCAGTCGTGTCGAAGGTGCGCGGCGGGTCGAAGGTCGGCCGCTCGCTCGGTGCGCTGGCGGTCGCTTGGGCTGGTGGCTGTTGCGCCTCCGGTGCGGTTCCGCAGCCGATGGTGGCGGCAAGGACGCCCAGACTTACGCCGAACACGCCCAAATTTGCTTTGCGCACCGCGTCACGTCTCCCCGTCGCCGTTGGGTACAGCCGGGAAGTGTAGCGACTTTGGTCCACTCTTCGTGTCCCGACCGTTGCAGCCCGAAGCCGTATTTCGTAAGGCCGGAGAGGGGCGAACCGGAACTTTGGGAGGCCGCTCCAAGGTCATCAGCACGTCAAGGTGAACTCTTTGCCGGCTGTCCGTCCACAAGCTCTTCCGTCACAAGGCGTCGGACATGACGTTCGGACACGCCTGCGGCCAAAGCCAACTCCGCCAGGCTGGCCTGGGGACGCTCGGCACGCAGCCGGGCCACAACGTCTGCCGTCCGCTCAGCGCGTCCCGTCATCCGCTTGCGTCGCCCGGTTCGCAGGAGGGGCACCGACACCTGGCTCGTCGCCGGACCGTCGGCGCCCCTAGCCTGCTGAGCTTGCTTCGCCTCGGTCGCGAAGTCCGACGGGCGCGACTGCGGTGGCAGCGCAGACGTAGCGTCGAAGCCCGGTGGTTGCTTCGGGCGGGCGTCGTCTGACGTTCGATGGTCGTTGTGTGGGGCCGGTTGCGATCTCGTCAGCATCTCTACGACCAGCAGCAACGCCACCGCTGGCCACGCCGCCACGATCCGCGCGCCGAGGCTCGGCTCGGCGGCGGCGATGTTCGCCGCCACGCTGGCCGCCACCCCGACCGCGAAAGCCGTCCGGGCCGACCAGCGCACTCTCCGGCCGACGCGTTTGTCCTCGACCATGGCCGCCGACGCGACGACCAGCATCCCGTCGACCGACGGCGGAAGTACGTAGGCGACCTCGGGACGCTCACCGAATCTCAACGCCAGGGCGACCATGTGACTCCATGACGACCAGGCGGCAATTCCGGCCACCGCCACCGTGCTCACGTCTCGGGCAAGCCGGGTCGGCGTCATTGAACCACCCCCGGCTCGAGCCGTCGCTCGATGGCGTGAACCTCGACGGGGTCCACGGACGGACATCCGCCGATGTCCAGACGCGTCTGGACATCGACCCATCGCCGCCACCGGTCGACGACTTCGCCCGCGTCGAGACCGGTCGCTTTCGCGATGTCCGTCAGGTCCGCGCCCGCCTGCAGGGCGGCGTGGATCATAGAGGGTTGCCAGCGAGTCCACCAGGACACCACCGCAGCGGACAACGCCAGCTCCGTCAGTGCGGCAACGCGTCCGGATTCCGGCGTCCGAGCGACGGCATGGTCATGAAGATCGACAAGGAGCTGGAACGGGTTGATCTTTTCCGCATCGGTGAACCGCATCGGCGGTTTGGACGGGCGGGTCGGGTTCATCGGGCACCGCCCGGTGCCCGTGAGCTGGGCAAAGTCAGCGGCAGCGGATTACCGGCGATCGTGGCGATGTGGTTCGCATGGTGGTACCTCCGGCCCACCTTGCGAACGTCGGGAAGCGGCCCGGTTGATGATCATCAACCGGGCCGCTTCTTGTCGCCCCCGTCCGCCCGCCGATGGCCCAGCGTCCGTCGTGGGGCCATCTGCGAACGGCAAAACGCCCCGACCGGGAGTGACCCGGTCGGGGCGTGCACTGCACTATGTCCGATAAGGGGGTTATCAGCCCTGGCGGCTCTTCCACTGCGGGTTCGCGCGGTTCACCACGACCACCCGGCCACGACGGCGGACCACCACCGAACCCGGCTTCTGCTTCAGCGCACGCAACGAGCTACGTACCTTCATGTCTGCCTCCTTGGTTCCAGCGGTTCCGAGTATCGAAACGCCGCGCCCACCCTGGGGATTCCCCGCCACCTAGAATGACCCTCAGCGATGGGTGGGGAGGTGCCGGAGTGTTGGCCGGGGCGTTTGTGACAGTGGTCTACGGGTTCCTCGGTTGGCTCCTGGTGTTCACCTCCGGGGTCGCGCTGCGACCCACGGTGAACAGAAACCGCAGCCCCGGTGTGCGGACCCCGGCGACGACGCGCTCGGCCAAGCACTGGCACGCGGCGCACCAACGGGTCGCCCGGCCCCTGCGACGCATGGGCATCCTGCTGGCGGTCGCCTCCCCACTGCCGATCCTGCTCGGGGCCGCCTACGGTGACCCGCCGGTGATCGCTGCCGTGCTGGTGCTCGCCCTGCTCGTCGTGCCCTACCTGGCCTACCTGGGCTATCTCGCCGATCGCGCCGCGGCCGCCCTCGACGGGACACGGTGACCGCGGCCAACCGCGTCGGGCGGGGCCGGATCTGCTGACCCGGCCCGCCCACGCGGGTCAGCGCAGCAGACCGTCGATCTCGGCCAGCTCCTCGGCGGTGAAGTCGAGGTTGTCCAGCGCGGCGATGTTCGTCGCCAACTGTCCGACGCTGCTCGCCCCGATGATCAGGCTGGTCATCCGTGGATCACGCAGCGCCCAGGCGAGCGCGAGCTGAGCGAGGGACTGACCGCGCCGCTCGGCGACCGCGCCGAGCCCGCGGATGGTGGCCATCTTCTCCTCGCTGAGGTCGCTCTCGTTGAGGAAGACACTCGTGCGCACCCGCGAGTCGTCCGGGATGCCGCCCAGATAACGGTCGGTCAGCAGGCCCTGGGCCAGCGGACTGTACGCGATGCAACCCGCCCCGACCTGCTCCAGCGTGTCGAGCAGGCCGTCGGACTCGGACCAGCGGTTGAGCATCGAGTACGACGGCTGGTTGATCAGCAGCGGTGTGCCCAGGTCGCGCAGGATCGCGGCGGCCCGTGCCGTCTGCTCGGAGTTGTAGTTCGAGATGCCCACGTAGAGCGCCTTGCCGGAGCGGACGGCGGCATCCAGCGCGCCCATCGTCTCTTCGAGCGGGGTGTCCGGGTCGAATCGGTGCGAGTAGAAGATGTCGACGTAGTCCAGCCCCATCCGGCCCAACGACTGGTCCAGCGACGAGATCAGGTTCTTGCGCGAGCCCCACTCGCCGTACGGGCCGGGCCACATGAGGTAGCCGGCCTTGCTGGAGATGACCAGCTCGTCCCGGTGGGCCCTCAGGTCGGTGGCGAGCAGCCGGCCGAAGTTCTCCTCCGCCGAACCGGGCGGTGGCCCGTAGTTGTTCGCCAGGTCGAAGTGGGTGACCCCCAGGTCGAAGGCGCGCCGGACGATGTCGCGCTGCCGTTCGAACGGACGGTCCGGACCGAAGTTGTGCCAGAGCCCGAGGGAGACGGCGGGCAGCCGCAGGCCACTGCGTCCGCTGCGCCGGTAGGTCATGGTGTCGTAGCGGTCATCCGCGGCGAGGTAGGTCACGATCATGAGCCTAGCCCCGGCCTGCGGTACCCCGGATCACGCGTGCGAATCAGGACAGCGGGGTAGTTTCGACGCCATGCGTTTCATTGCCCTCGACACCCCCAAACCGCTGTCCAGGATCGGGTTGGGCACCTGGCAGTTCGGCTCCCGGGAATGGGGCTACGGCCCGGACTTCGAGAAGCGGGCCGCGCAGATCGTCCAGCGGGCCGTCGAGTTGGGCGTGACCGTCTTCGACACCGCGGAGATCTACGGCTTCGGGCGCAGCGAACGGATCCTCGGCGCCGCGCTGGGCGACGACCGGCCCAGGGTGGTGATCGCCAGCAAGATCCTGCCGGTCCTGCCGGTGGCGGCGGTGGTGCAGCAACGGGCGGTCGCCTCGGCGGCCCGGCTCGGCGTCACCCGCATCGACCTCTACCAGGTGCACCAGCCCAACCCGCTGGTCGCCGACCACACCACGATGCGCGGCTTGCGGACCTTGCAGGACGTCGGGCTGGTCGGCGAGGTCGGCGTGAGCAACTACGGGCTGCGCCGCTGGCAGGTCGCCGAGGCGGCGCTCGGCCGGCGGGTGCTCAGCAACCAGGTCCGCTACAGCATGCTGGACCGCGCCCCCGAACAGGACCTGCTGCCGTACGCGCGGCAGGCCGGGCGGGTGGTCATCGCGTACAGCCCGCTGGCGCAGGGCTTCCTCTCCGGCCGCTACGACGCGAAGAATCCGCCGAGCGGCGCGGTGCGGCGGGCCAACCCGTACTTCCTGCCGGAGAACCTGGAACGCGGCGCGGTCCTGATCGACACCCTGCGCCAGGTGGCCGACGCCCACGACGCCACCCCCAGCCAGATCGCGCTGGCCTACCTGCTGCGCCACCCGAACGTGCTCGCCATCCCCGGCGCGTCCGGAGTCGAGCAGATGGAACGCAACGCCGCCGCCGCGGACATCGACCTCGCCGACGACGAGTACGCGGCGCTGGCCGAGGCCGCGAAACGCTTCCGCCCGGTGACCGGACTCGCCGCGATGCCGGCGATGCTGCGTGCCCGGTTCGCCAACACCACCGGAAAGTGAGCACAGTGGACGACATCACCGCACTGATCCTGGACGACCACGCCGCCTTCCGGCGCGGCTTCGCCCGCCTCGACGACGCCCGCGACGAGCAGGAGATGCTCGCCATCTGGGACGCCCTCGCCCTGCACCTGGACATCCACGCCGAGGCGGAGGAGGCGATCCTCTACCCGCACCTGGTCAAGCACGGCGACGACGGCGAGGACGAGACCGCCGACGCGATCGGCGACCACAACAAGATCCGCGACGCCGTCGCCGAGGCGAAACTGCACCCGGTCGGCTCGGACCAGTGGTGGGAGGCGGTCGGCACGGCCCGCCGGGAGAACAGCGAGCACCTCGCCGAGGAGGAGGACGAGGCGCTGCCGGACTTCCGCCGCCACGCCAGCACCGAACTCCGCGCCGAACTGGGCCAACGCTGGCTGACCTTCTACGGCGAGCACAAGAACGGCCGCAATTTGCCGTTCCGCGACAAGGACCCCCAGCAGTACGTGGCCGACCACCGCTGAGATCTCCCCGGCGCGGGGGAGTCGCCGAGCCGGCCCCGGCAGCAGAATGACGGAGTGACCCCCCGAACGGCGCTGGCCCCGCTGGTCGCCGGCACCACCTGGCGACGCGGCGTGTTCCTGCTGCTCGGTGGCGTGCTGGCGCTGCCGTACGGGCTGCTCGTGGTGACCTTCGTCGAACTGTTCGCCGACTCGGCGATCCCCCGCTCACTGACGTACGCGCTGCTGGTGATCGCGGTGCTGATCGCCGTGGTGCCGCTGCTGTTGGACGGCAGCCGGGCCCTGGAGATCGCCGCCGTACGGAGATTGCTCGGCGTCGACCTGCCCGAGCCGGCGCTGGGGCATCGCGGCGACCGGGAGACCCGACTGCGCAGCGCGCTCTGGATCACCACCCACCTCATCGTCGGTGCGCTGGTGATGACCGCGCTGTTCGGCGCCCTGCCGTTGGCGTTGGCCTTCATCGCCCAGCAGTTCGGCGTCGGCACCGAGTTGACCAGCGGAGGGCAGTTCGGGCCGCTGGACGGGCGGGACAGCGGCTGGCTGACCGTGAGCGGGGTGGCGCTGCTGGTCGGCCTCGGCTACGCCGTCGCCGGGCTCGGCGCGCTCGCCGGTCTGATGGCGCCGGTGCTGCTCGGCCCCGCGCAGGCGGAGCGGATCGCCGCCCTGGAGGCGCAGGCCACCCGGCTCGCCGAACGCAACCGACTGGCCCGGGAGTTGCACGACTCGATCGGCCACGCGCTGACCGTGGCCACCCTCCAGGCCGGCGCGGCCCGCGAGGTCCTCGACACCGACCGGGAGTTCGTCCGGCGGGCGCTCACCGCCATCGAGGAGACCGGACGGACCGCGATGGACGAGCTGGACCATGTGCTCGGGCTGCTCCGGGAGGCCGGCACCGGCCGGCCCGTGGTGGCGCCGCAGCGTACCCTCGCCGACCTGGACAGGTTGGTCACCGACGCCCGCGCGACCGGGCTGGCGGTGCACGCACACCGCGTCGGCGACCCGGCGCGGGTGCCCGCGGCGGTCTCCCGCGAGGGCTACCGGATCGTCCAGGAAGGCCTGACCAACGCCGCCCGCTACGGCGCGGGGCCGGTGACGCTGCGGCTGGACCTGCACCCGGGGGTACTGGAGTTGGAGCTGGTCAACGAGGTGCGCCGCCCCGACCGGGCGCATCCGGGGCGCGGCGGTCGGGGCCTGGACGGCATGCGGGAGCGGGTGCTGCTGCTCGGCGGCGGGATCACCGTGGGGCCGGACGGCGACCGTTGGCTGATCCGGGCCCGTCTGCCCTACGAGGAGGCGACATGACCACCGGGGTGCTGATCGTCGACGACGACGAGTTGATCCGGGTGGGGCTGCGCGCCATTCTCGACGCGCAGCCCGACCTGCGGGTGCTCGCCGAGGCCGCCGACGGCGCCGAGGTGCCGCCACTGGTCGCCCGGCACCGGCCGGACGTGGTGCTGATGGATGTGCGGATGCCCAGCATCGACGGCATCCAGGCCACCCGACACCTGATGGCCACCTCCGCCAACCCGCCCCGGGTGCTGGTGGTCACCACGTTCGCCAACGACGAGTACGTCTACGAGGCGCTGCGCGCGGGCGCGTCCGGCTTCCTGCTCAAACGGGCCCGGCCCGCCGAGGTGGTGGAGGCCGTCCGGGTCGTCGCGGCGGGGGAGTCACTGCTCTTTCCGGCGGCGATCCGTCAGCTCGTCGGAGCGTACGGGCCGGCCGGCGGCGACCAGCTGCGCGCCGCCCGACTCACCGAGCGGGAGGCCGAGGTGCTGCGGTTGATGACCACCGGCCGGTCCAACCCGGAGATCGCCGCCCACCTGGTGGTCGGGGTGGAGACGGTCAAGACGCACGTCGGCAACGTGCTGGCCAAGCTGGGCGCCCGCGACCGCACCCAGGCGGTCATCGCCGCCTACGAGTCCGGCTTCGTCACCCCGTCCGGCTGATCGACCCCTCCGGCGGGGTAGCGGCTTCACCGCCGGCCGGGAGGGAACCGGCCGGACATCGGTCGAGGCTGTGCGTATGACGACGATCACCGCCTCGCCGCCCCGATCCGACTCCCGCTGGCCCGACCGGTTCGCCCCACTGGCCGCCGGTTGGCTGGGCCTGTGGGGCGTACTCGCCCTGATCAGCGTGCTCACCGGCGCCGGCTATCCGCTCGGCGCGAACGAACCGCGCGGCGGTGACGACAACCTGCTGCACCTGGTGCCGGTTGAGCTGGCCACCTCGCTCTTCGCCGGTGTGCTCCTGAGCGCGGCCGTGGTCGCGCTGGCCATGACCCGGTCGGCCGGCCGGCCGCCCGGCCCGCTGCGGGCGTTGCTCCTCGGTTACGGCTGGGCCGTGGCGGTCCTCCTCGCCCTGGTGGTCCCGGACACGCGTGTGTTGACCATCCTCGGGTACCTGCCGATCCTGATCATCGGGGCGCCGTTCGGGTGGCCGCCGGTGGACTACTCCGACGTCTTCACCTGGGCACTGTTCGTCCGGTTCGCCGCGTTGGTCGGCGGGCTGCTGCTGGCCGGGGCGGTGCTCACCTGGCAGCGCCGCACCGCGGCGGCGTGCGTCGGCTGCGGTCGCGGTGACACCGGCCGGGGGTGGACCACCCCGGCCGCCGCCGCGCGCTGGGGCCGGTGGGCCACCGGCATCGCCGTGGTCATCCCGCTGACGTACGCGGTGACCCGGTTCGCCTGGGCGGTCGGCATCCCGCTGGGCATCTCCCGGGAGTTCCTGACCAAGATGCAGGACACCGGGCTGGTCTGGGCCGGGCTCGGGCTGGGCGCGTTCGCCACCGTCGGCGCGATCCTCACCCTCGGGCTGGTGCAGGGCTGGGGCGAGCGGTTTCCGCGCTGGATGATCGGGCTCGCCGGCCGTCGGGTGCCGGTGAAGCTGGCCGTGGTGCCGGCCACCCTGGTCGCCATCGCGGTGACCGCGGCCAGCCTGGGGCTGCTCGGTCAACCCGAGTTCTGGCAGGAGATCGACGTGGCCGGGGGCCCGGCGCGACTCTGGCCGCTGTGGGGCGTGGCGCTCGGCGCGGCCACCTACGCGTACCACATGCGCCGCCGCGGAGCCTGCCGGCGCTGCGGTCGGGGTTGAGGGTGGGAGTGGGGGTGCCCCTGATGCCCGGGGCGCCCCTGGGAAAGTGAGCTAGCGTGGGTCGGGTGACTGCGCCTAACCCGGTAATCCCGGTTCCACCGGCCGACCTGCCCGGCACGCTCGGCGCGCTGCGGGCGGCCGGTCACCAGTACCGCACCGTCAAGCAGGAACTCCGCGACAACCTTCTCGCCCGGATGCGCTCCGGCGAGGCCCGCTTTCCCGGCATCGTCGGCTATGACGACAGCGTGCTGCCCGAGGTCGAGCGGGCGCTGCTCGCCGGGCACGACATGGTGCTGCTCGGTGAGCGCGGCCAGGGCAAGACCCGACTGATCCGCTCGCTCGGCGCGCTGCTCGACGAGTGGACCCCGGTCATCGTGGGCTCGGTGCTCAACGAGCACCCGATGCACCCGCTCACCCCCGCGTCCCGCGCCCAGGTCGCCGAGACGGGCGACGACCTGCCGATCGGCTGGCTGCACCGCTCGATGCGGTACGGCGAGAAGTTGGCCACCCCGGACACCAGCGTCGGCGACCTGATCGGTGACGTCGACCCGATCCGGATCGCCCAGGGCCGCACTCTCGGCGACCCGGAGACCATCCACTTCGGGCTGGTGCCGCGCACCAACCGGGGCATCTTCGCCGTCAACGAGCTGCCCGACCTGGCCGAGCGCATCCAGGTGGCCCTGCTCAACGTCCTGGAGGAACGGGACATCCAGGTCCGTGGCTACCAGCTGCGACTGCCGCTGGACCTGCTCCTGGTGGCCAGCGCCAACCCGGACGACTACACCAACCGGGGCCGGATCATCACTCCGCTGAAGGACCGGTTCGGCGCGGAGATCCGTACCCACTACCCGCTCGACCTGGAGTTGGAGCTGGCGTTGATCCGGCAGGAGGCCGACCTGGTCGCCGCCGTGCCGGAGCACGTCCTGGAGGTGCTGGCCCGCTTCGCCCGCGCGGTCCGGGAGTCACCGTCGGTGGATCCGCGCTCGGGTGTCTCCGCCCGGTTCGCCATCGCCGCCGCCGAGACGGTCGCCGGTGCCGCGCTGCGCCGCGCCGGCCTGCTCGCCGCGACCGGCACCCCGCAGGACCGCCCCGAGGCGGCGGTGGCCCGGGTCGGCGACGCCGTCTCGGTGACCAGCACGCTGCGCGGCAAGGTGGAGTTCGAGTCCGGCGAGGAGGGGCGGGAGATCGAGATCCTCGCCCACCTGCTGCGGACCGCGACCGCCGAGACGTTCCGGGCGCACCTGGCCGGGCTGGACCTGTCCGGGTTCACGGCACTTGTCGAGGACGGCGCGGCGATCGAGACCGGCGAGCTGGTCAGCGCGACGGAGCTGCTGCGCCAGGTCGGCACCGTACCCGGACTGGCGAAGGTTCTCGACCGGCTCGGCCTGGGCGACGCGCCCACCCCGGAGGAGGCCGCCGCCGCCGTCGAGTTCGTGCTCGAAGGGCTGCATCTGACCCGCCGGCTGGGCAAGGACGTCACCGACTCGGGGCGCACCGTCTACGGCGGTCGGGGCTGACCATGGCCGGCAACCGGTTCCGGTACGGGCAGTGGACCGGCGGGCCCGACCCGCTGGCCCCCCCGTACGACGTACGCGAAGCTGTCGACCAGGTCGGCGCCGAGGTGCTGGCCGGCGGCAGCCTGCGGGAGGCGCTGCGGGACTTGCTGCGCCGTGGCCCGCAGGGGCGGGGCGGGCTGGACGACCTGGCCGCCCGCGCCCGGCGGCTCCGCCGGGAGGCGCTGCGCCGAGGCGACCTGGACGGCGCGGTGACCAGGGCACAGGCACTACTCGACCAGGCCCTCGCCGCAGAGCGGGACGAGCTGCGCGGCCGCGACGACGACGGCGCGCGGTTCGCCGAGTCGGTGCTGGACAATCTGCCCCGCTCGACCGCGCGGGCGGTGGAGGAGCTGTCCGGCTACCAGTGGGCCAGCGAGGACGCCCGCCGGTCGTACCAGCAGATCCTCGACCAGCTCCGGGACGACGTGCTCGGTCAGCGTTTCGCCGGGTTGCGCGACGCGGTGCGGGCGTCCGCCGACCCGGCCGCCCAGCAGCGGCTGGCCGCAATGATGAGCGACCTGAACGACCTGCTGGAACGGCACGGCCGCGCGGAGGACACCACCGACGCGTTCGCCGAGTTCATGCGCCGACACGGCGACTTCTTCCCGGAGCAGCCGGAGACGGTCGACGAGCTGATCGACGTGCTGGCCCGCCGCTCGGCGGCCGGCCAGCGGCTGATGAACTCGCTCTCCGACCGGCAGCGCGCCGAGTTGGCCGGCCTGATGCAGCAGTCGCTCGGCGACCGCCTCGCGGGGGAGTTGTCCGCGCTGGACGCCAACCTGCGAACGCTGCGCCCGGATCTGCGCTGGGGGCGCGGTGAGCGGGTCCGGGGCGATCAGCCGCTGGACTACGCCGACGCGGCGGGTGCGCTGGGTGAGATCGGCGAGCTGGACGACCTGCTGGACCAGCTCGACCAGGAACACCCGGGGGCGACGCTTGACGACGTGGACGTCGACGCGGTCGCCCGCACGCTGGGCCGGGAGGCGGCCGACGACGTGCGCCGGCTGCGGGATCTGGAGCGGGAGCTTCGTCGGCAGGGCTGGGTGAGCCGGGACGCGGAGGGGCTCACGCTGAGCCCGAAGGCGCTGCGCCGGCTCGGTGGGACCGCGCTGCGACGGGTCTTCTCCGATCTGACCGCCGGGCCGCGCGGGCAGCACGACCTGCGCTCGGCGGGGGCCGCCGGCGAGGTCAGCGGTGGGTCCAGGCCCTGGGAGTACGGCGACGAGCAGCCACTGGACGTGGTCCGGACGCTGACCCGGGCGGTCCGCCGGGCCGGGCCGACGGTTCCGGTGCAACTCGCGGTGGACGACTTCGAGGTGGTGGAGACCGAGCGGCGGGCCTCGGCGGCGGTGGTGCTCTGCGTCGACCTGTCGTACTCGATGATCTCGCAGGGTCGTTGGGGGCCGATGAAGCAGACGGCGCTGGCGCTGGCGCACCTCATGGAGACGCGTTTCCCACAGGACGCCCTGCAGATCGTGGGCTTCGGCCGGGAGGCGATGACGCTGACCCAGCAGGAGTTGGCCGCCGTCGAGCCGGACGGGGAGCAGGGCACCAATCTCCAGCACGCACTGCGGCTGGCCGGTCGGCACCTGCGCCGGCACCCGGACGCCGAGCCGGTGGTCCTGGTGGTCACCGACGGCGAGCCGACCGCCCACCTGGACCCGGACGACGGGGAGGCGTTGTTCCACTGGCCGCCGCTGCCGGAGACGATCGAGGCGACGGTCCGTGAGGTGGATCGGCTGAGCCGCTACGGTGCCACGCTCAACCTGTTCATGCTCGGCGACGACCTGGGCCTGCGGCGCTTCGTCGACGCGGTGGCCCGCCGCAGCCGTGGCCGCGTGTTCACCCCCGACACCGATGACCTCGGCGAGTACGTGGTCAGCGACTACCTCCGCTCCCGCCAATCCCGCCGCTAACGTCCCTGCGGGCAGGTTGACTGGGGGGATGGAGAGTGCAGGGCTGCGGCGGGCCTATGACGGGGTGTTCGTCGAGCTTGACGCGGGGGAGTTCGGGACGGCTCCGGAGGGTCAGCTCAGCGCCGAGCAGATCGTCGCGCATCTGGTCGCCAACGACGAGCTGATGATCCAGGCCACCGAGGCGCTGTTGGCCGGGTCGCCGTTCGCCTACTACGAGTTGGAGGACGACATGCACCGTCCGCAGCTCGACGCGTTGGCCGCCGAGCAGGGCGGTCTGCGAGGGCTGACCGCTCTGCTGCACGGCACCAGCGACCGGCTGTGCGGGCTCGTCGACCGGCTCGGCCTGGCGGCGGAGACCCCGGTCGAGACCCACCTGCGCGAGGGCTTCGACCTCATCGTGGACGAGTCACTGCCCTGGTCTCGCACCCTCGACCTGCACACAAGGGTCCACCTGCCCAAACACCAGGCCCAACTGCACGTCCTGCGCGCCTAACCGACGCCCCCCGCCCGCCCCGCCCCGCCCAACCTCTCCGCCGATCTTGCACTTTCTGCCTCGACAAAAAGCGCATAAAGGGGCAAGTGGGCGACAGAAAGTGCAAGATCGCGGGGGTGGGCGCCACCGCCCACCCTGCCCTCGCGGTTACGGGGTTAGGGCTGGGCGGGGATGGAAGGTGCGGCGGTAGGTGGAGGGCGCCACGCCGACGCGCTGGTGGAGTTGCTGGCGCAGGGCGGCGGTGCTGCCGAAACCCGTGCGGTGCGCGATCTGGTCGACGGTGAGGTCGGTCGTCTCCAGCAGCAGTCGCGCGTGGTCGGTGCGCTGTTGCAGCAGCCACTGCGCGGGGCTCAGGCCGGTCTCCGAGCGGAAGCGCCGGGTGAAGGTACGCACACTCATCCGCGCCTGCTCGGCCAGGTCCCGCAGGGCGATCGGCTCGTGCAGCCGCTGCCGCGCCCACTCCCGGGCGCCCGCGGTGCTGGAGTCGGTGACCTTCGGCACCGGCCGCTCGATGTACTGCGCCTGGCCGCCGTCCCGCCACGGTGGCATCACGCAGCGGCGGGCCGCCCGGTTGGCCACCTCGCTGCCGTGGTCGAGGCGGATCACGTGCAGGCAGAGGTCGATGCCGGCGGCGACTCCGGCCGAGGTGAGCACCCGATCGTCGACGATGAAGAGCACGCCCGGGTCGAGGTCCACCTCGCCGTGCAGGTGACGGAACTGCTCCGTGTACGCCCAGTGGGTGGTCGCCCGACGACCGTCGAGCAGCCCGGCGGCGGCCAGCACGAACGCCCCGGTGCAGATCGACATGATCCGGGCGCCCCGCTGGTACGCCGCCCGGAGCGCCTCGGCCGCCGCCGACTCGACGGTGCCCGCGGTCAACGCGGTGCCGGCGTGGATGCCGGGGACGATCACGGTGTCGGCGGTGTCGAGCAACTCCAGACCGTGGTCGGGGAGCACCTGGAAACCGGCCGTGCTGCGGACCGGTCGCCCGCCCGGGGTGCACACCCGCACGTCGTACAGGTGCGTGTCCTCGGCCGTCCGGGCGGTGCTGAAGACCTGCGACGGGGTGCCGAGGTCCAGGCCGACCACCTGGTCCAGGGCGAGTACGGCGATCCGGTGCGGGCGAGGCGTCATGGCCCGATTATTGCGCATGATGGCTTTCCGGCCACTCGTCGCGGTGCGTGGCCCCGCCCAGACTGGTCGCGTGACCAAGAACCGCCGTCTGCATCCCGCCTGGCTGGTCGCCGCCGTCGCCTTCGTGGCGCTGGTCGGCGCAGCCGGCTTCCGAGCCACCCCGTCGGTGCTGCTGCACCCGCTGCACGAGGAGTTCGGCTGGCCACTGGCCACCATCTCCGCCGCCGTGTCGGTGAACCTGCTGCTCTACGGGCTCACCGCGCCGTTCGCCGCCGCCCTGATGGACCGCTTCGGCATCCGCCGGGTGGTCTCGGTTGCCCTGCTGCTGGTCGCCGCGGGCAGTGGGTTGACGGTCTTCATGAGCGCCAGCTGGCAGTTGCTGCTCTGCTGGGGTGTGTTGGTCGGGCTGGGCACCGGGTCGATGGCGCTGGCGTTCGTGGCCACCATCACCGGGCGCTGGTTCGTGCACCGACGAGGTCTCGTCACCGGAGTGCTGACCGCCGGTGGGGCGGCCGGACAGCTCGTGTTCCTGCCACTGATCGCCATCCTGGTCCGCGACCACGGCTGGCGTACTGCCGCTCTCGTCGTGGCCGGAGCCGCGCTGGCGGTCGTACCCCTGGTGGTGTGGTTGCTGCGTGAGCACCCGGCGGATCTCGGGCTGCCCGCCTACGGGGCGACCGAGGTCGTCGCGGCGCCGCCGGCGACCGGCGGTGCGGCGTCCCGGGCGCTGGGCGCGCTCGCGACGGCGGCCCGGACCCGCCCGTTCTGGCTGTTGGCCGGCGGGTTCGCGATCTGCGGCGCGACCACCAACGGCCTCGTCGGTACGCACTTCGTGCCCGCCGCGCACGACCACGGCATGCCCCAGACCACCGCGGCCGGGTTGCTCGCCCTGGTCGGGCTCTTCGACATCGTCGGGACCATCGCCTCCGGCTGGCTCACCGACCGGGTGGACAGCCGATTGCTGCTCGGCATGTACTACGCGCTGCGCGGGGCGTCCCTGCTGATCCTGCCGAGCCTGTTCGCCGGCACCGCCGAACCGAGCATGCTGGTGTTCATCATCTTCTACGGCCTGGACTGGGTGGCGACCGTGCCGCCGACCGTGGCGCTGTGCCGGGAGTACTTCGGCGGCGCCGGGGCGGTGGTGTTCGGCTGGGTGTTCGCCGCCCACCAGTTCGGCGCGGCGGTCGCCGCGACCGGTGCGGGGCTGCTGCGGGACCAACTCGGTGACTACGCGATGGCCTGGTACGTGGCGGGTGCCCTGTCGATCGGCGCCGCCGGGCTGTCGTTGCTGCTGCGCCGCAGGCCGGGCCGGCCGGTGCCGGCGGCCGTGCTGGCCGCCGCGACCGCACCGAAGGCGTGGAGCTTCCGGGGCTGAGCTGCCCTGCGACGGCCGGTCAGCCCAGGGTCCACTGCTGGGCTGGCCGACTGTCGCAGGGTCGCTGTCGGATGTCGTCGCCAGCCGCGACTCCGTCGTCGTCGGCCTGGGCGCACTTGCCGCTGTGCACGGCGACCAGCAGCACCGGGCCGGCGCCGGTGGGGCTCAGCCGCCACTGCTGGTTGGCCTGGTTGTGGCAGGGAAACTGCATCAGATGTGTGCCGTCATCACGACTGCCACCCTCGACGTCGAGACACTGCCCGGACGCGGCGTTGGCCACCGTCGCCGCGTCCGTGCCGACAACCGGGGTGACCACCCACTCCTGTTCCGGGCCGCCGGTGCAGGACGCCAAGTGGGCCTTCGCCTGCGTGTCCGTGCCGACGAGACCCAGGCAGAGGCCCGAGGCAGCCGTGAACACCCGGGGCCCGGTCACCGACTCGGCGGTTGCGCTCGGGCTCGGCTCGGCCGGCGCGCCGGTGGGCTGCGTGTCGCTGGTCGGCGCGCCGACCGGCGCCGGGACGGTCGGCTCGTCGTCACCGTCGAGCAGCCCGGTGGCGAAGACCACCCCGAGGAGTGCGCCGACCAGCCCGACCGCCAGCGCCACCCGCAGCAGCGGATCGGCCAGCGGGCCGGACCGTGCTGCTCGTCGGCTGCCGCCGTAGACGGTGCCGGTGTTGTCGGGGCGTTCCTCGGGCGCGGACATAGCCGCCATCCTCACCCACCGCCGTCGGCGACTGCCAGTCGGTGGGTCGGTTGGCGACCCGGATCGCCGGCGCTCAGCGGGTGGGTTGCGGGTCGGTGACGTCGGCGACGGTGGCGTCGAGGGCCGTGATCGCGGCGTCGGCGTCGATCGCGATGGCGAGGCCACGCTCGCCGGCGCCCAGACTGATCTCGCGACCGCGCAGTCGCTCGTCGGCGATGACCGGCCAGGCCGTACTCGCGCCGAACGGGGTGATGGTGCCGCGCTCGTAGCCGGTCGCGGCCAGGGCACCGGCGGCGTCCGGCATGGAGAGGCGGTGCACCCCGAGCAGGGCGCGCAGCTTGGGCCAGGAGATGACCCGGTCGCCGGGGGTGAGCACGAACAGGTGATCGTCCGCACTCCGGCGGACGACGATCGTCTTGACAACGTCGGGGACGGCCACTCCCCGGGCCGCGGCGGCCTCCGCGAGGCTGCCGACCGCACCGTGGCTGAGCAGCCGATACGTCAGTCCGGCGGCGTCCAGGGCGGTGATCGCGGGCGATGGCATGCCCGCCACGGTAACCGCCCGGCCCGCCACCGGACGGGAAACTGCCAGCGCCGACATCCCACCGTTTCCACATGGCGAGCGTAAGGTGATCACATGCGCGCTGAGCGTGTGGATCACCCCATTGACCATGATCAAGCGGTGGACACGCTGCGGCGGTCGTACGCCGCGGTGCCCACGGGCGAGCCTGTCCGGCTGGCCAAACGCACCTCCAACCTGTTCCGCCCCCGGTCCGCACCCCGGACTCCGGGGCTCGACGTGAGCGGCCTGAACGGCGTGTTGTCGGTCGACCCGACCGGGCGCACCGCCGACGTGCAGGGTATGTGCACGTACGAGGACCTGGTCGACGCGACGCTGCCGCACGGGCTGATGCCGCTGGTGGTGCCGCAGTTGCGCACCATCACGCTGGGCGGCGCGGTGACCGGCCTCGGGATCGAGTCCACCTCGTTCCGCAACGGCCTGCCGCACGAGTCGGTCCGGGAGTTGGACGTGCTCACCGGCTCCGGCGAGATCGTCACCGCCCGAGGAGACGGGGAGCACGCCGACCTGTTCGCCGCGTTCCCCAACTCGCTGGGCAGCCTCGGTTACGCGACCCGGCTGCGCATCGAGCTGCAACCGGTCGGCCGGTACGTGGCGTTGCGCAACGTGCGGTTCACCGACCTGGAGGCGCTCACCGACGCGATCGCGGAGGTGACCGCGACCCGGTCGTGGGCCGGGCAGCCGGTCGACGCGATGGACGGGGTGATGTTCAGCCCCGGCGAGGCCTACCTGGTGTTCGCCACGTTCGCCGACGCCGGCGACCCGCCCAGCGACTACACCGGTCAGGCGATCTACTACCGGTCACTGCGCCGGCGCACCCGGGACGTGCTCACCGCGTACGACTATCTGTGGCGCTGGGACACCGACTGGTTCTGGTGCTCGTCGGCGTTCGGCGCGCAGCACCCGGTCGTACGCAGGCTCTGGCCGGCGCGTTACCGGCGCAGCGACGTCTACCACCGGCTGGTCCGTCTCGAGCACCGCCACCAAGTGGCGGCCCGGATCGACCGGCTGCGCGGGCAGCCGGCCCGGGAGCGGGTCGTGCAGGACGTGGAGATCCCGCTGGACCGTACCGCCGACTTCCTGCGCTGGTTCGCAGGCAGGGTGGGGATGAACCCGGTGTGGCTGTGTCCGTTGCGGTTGCGGGAGCCGGCGGGTGCCGGTTCGGCGCGGTCGTGGCCGCTGTATCCACTCCGGCCAGGGCAGGACTACGTCAACATTGGGTTCTGGGGGAGCGTGCCGATCGCGCCGGGCGCCGCCGAAGGCGACGTCAACCGCACGATCGAACGCAGGGTGTCGGAGTCGGGTGGCCACAAGTCGCTCTACTCCGACGCGTACTACGACCGGGACGCCTTCGATCGCCTGTACGGCGGCGACACGTGGCGGGCGGTGAAAGACCGCTACGACCCGGACCACCGGCTGACGGGACTGTACGAAAAGGCGGTAGCACGAGCATGAGCCTGACCGACAGAGATCAAGGGGCGGCGAGCGTCCCCGCCACCGGACCGGCGGGGGGCCGGCAGACGGGTCCGACCGTGGCGGATGTCATCCGCGCGGTCACCACGGGGCCGTTGCCGGTGCGGATCGCCGGGTACGACGGCAGTTCAGTCGGACCGTCCGACGCGGGCATCACCCTGGCGATCCAATCCGAGCGGGGCTTGTCCTACCTGCTCACCGCGCCCGGTGACCTGGGCATGGCCCGGGCCTACGTCAGTGGTGACCTGGCGTTGCAGGGGGTGCACCCGGGTGACCCGTACGAGGCGTTGCGGGTGCTCAAGGACGAGCTGCGGTTGCGCCCGCCGTCGCTCGCCGAGGGGCTGGCGCTGGTCCGAGGGTTGGGCTGGGAGCGGCTGCTGCCACCGCCGGCTCCACCGCAGGAGGCGCAGCCGCGGTGGAAGCGGGTGGTGAACGGGCTGCGGCACTCGCGGGTACGCGACAGCACGGCGATCTCGCACCACTACGACGTCTCCAACGCCTTCTACGAGAAGGTGCTCGGCCCGTCGATGACGTACACCTGTGCGGTCTACCGGTCTGCGGGCGACACGCTGGAGCAGGCCCAGGCGGCGAAGTACGACCTGGTCGCCGGCAAGCTGGCGTTGCAGAAGGGGATGCGGCTGCTGGATGTGGGCTGCGGCTGGGGCGGCATGGTGCGCCATGCCGCCCGCGAGTACGGCGTGAAGGCGCTCGGGGTGACCCTGTCGAAGGCGCAGGCGCAGTGGGCGCAGGCCGCGATCGAGCGGGAGGGGTTGAGCGGGCTGGCAGAGGTGCGGTACCTGGACTACCGGGACGCGCCGGCCGAGCAGTTCGACGCCATCTCCTCGATCGGGTTGACCGAGCACATCGGGGTGCGCAACTACCCGGCCTACTTCGGCGCGCTGCGCAGCCGGCTGCGGCAGGGTGGCCGGCTGCTCAACCACTGCATCACCCGCGCGGACAACCGGGCGCCGCACCGCTCGGGCGCGTTCATCGACAGGTACGTCTTCCCGGACGGCGAGTTGGCCGGCCCGGGTCGGTTGATCAGCGAGGTGCACGACGCCGGGTTCGAGGTGCACCACGAGGAGAATCTGCGCCAGCACTACGCGCTGACGCTTGCCGCCTGGTGCCGCAACCTGGTGGAGCACTGGGACTTCTGCGTCTCCGAGGTTGGTGCGGGCACCGCCCGGGTGTGGGGGCTGTACATGGCCGGGTCGCGGATGGCGTTCGAGCGCAACGGCATCCAGTTGCACCAGGTGCTGGCCACCCACAACGGCCCGGACGGTGTGAACGGCTACCCGTTGCGACCGGACTGGTTGCCCTGATCACCTGCTGACCGCTGCCTGAAGCCGCGTCGGAGAAAGTCGGCGCGGCTTCTCGCGAACCGATTGACAAACAAGTTTTGTATGTACAAACTGATTTTGCCATGAGAGACGTCCTGTACCTGGAGCAGATCGAGCAGGCCGAAGTCCTGCTCAAGCCGCAGCGCGTCGAGGTGCTGCGGCAACTCGCCGAACCGCGCACCTGCACCGAGGTCGCGGCCCGACTCGACCAGACGCCACAGCGCGTCTATTACCACGTCAAGCAGCTCGTTGCGGCTGGCCTCGTCGAGCTGGTCAACGAACGCAAGGTCCGCGGCATCACCGAGGGGATCTACCAGGCGGCCGCCCGGTCGTACTGGCTGTCCCCCCGGCTCGTCGGCCGGATCGGCCTCCGCCGCGCCCGGGACGAGCTGAGCCTGGGCTACCTGCTCGACCTGATGGAGGAGGTCCAGGCCGACATCGCCGGTCTGGACCGGGCCGCGCCCGAGCTGCCCTCGATCGGGGTCTCCGGCGAGATCCGGGTGCCCGCCGAGCAACGCCAGGAGTTCCTGCACGACCTGCAAACCGCACTTCAGGATCTGTTCACCCGCTACGGCGGCAGCGAGGGCGACGCCTTCAAGCTGGCCGTCGCCTGCTATCCGAAAGGGAACGACAATGAGTGAGCCGATGAAGGTCCAGGCCCGTCTCTCCGCGCCCGTCGCGCGCGTCCGCCAGGCCCTGACCGACCCGGCCGAGCTGCGTCTCTGGCTGGCCGAGCACGCCGAGGTCGAGCTGCCCCAGCGGTACGAGTTCTGGGGCCGCTACACGCCCGAGGGCGACGCCCCGCACCAGCGGCTGCTGCACGCCGACGACGACACGCTGCGCTTCGGCTGGCTGCTCGACGGCGTGGAGACCACCACCGAACTCCAGCTGACCGCCGAGGGCACCGACAGCACCGTGCTGACGCTGATCCAGAGCCACTTCGACTTTGCCGAGGCGATGAGCGGCTCCACCATCCGGGGCGTGCTCCAGACGTACTGGGCGCTGTCCATCGTCAACCTGGCCGCCCACGTGGAGGGCAAGCCACTGCTGCCCCGCACCGACTTCACCTCCGCCGACCTGCGCGGTGAGCTGGTCATCGCCGCCCCCGCCGACAAGGTGTGGGAGTCGCTGACCGACTCCGAGCAGGCCAGCGCCTGGTTCGGCTATCCGATCGGCATCGAGCCCTGGGTCGGCGGCCGGTACGCCATGGGCGGCTTCGAGACCGGTTACGCGGCCAAGGTCGTCGACCTGGAGCCCGGCCGACGGATGTCCATCGACTGGGGGCCGACCGGCGTGACGAGCTGGGAGCTGGCCGAGTCCGGTGGCCGCACCACGCTGACGTTCGTGCAGAGCGGCTTCGACGAGGCCAACCCCCCGTACGGGGCCTGGAGTGGGTCGGTTGCCGGGCTGTCCGAGCTGCGCCGCTTCCACGAGGTGCCGAACTGGCAGCCGATCTGGCTCTCCGAGGAGATCCCCGGCCTGGAGCCCGCACCGGCCAACTGAGTTCGACGTCCCCGGTCGCCCAGCCCTTGCTCGTGCTGCGTCAACCGAGCCTGCATCGCGATCTTGCACTTCCTGCCCCGACATTAGGCTTCATTACCGCCTAAATCGGCGACAGGAAGTGCAAGATCGGCGCGATTCTCCTGCTCGACGCTGCCCCTGGCACTGAGGGCGCGGTTCGACCTGATCCGTTGGCGGAACCTGGTGACTTTTCGCGGCTGAGTGGGTACTGGCGGGCGATGTTCTTCATCTTTGGTCTGCGTACCAAGGTCGCCAGGTCCGGTGTCGTGCAGCAGGTCTGCCGGCACTGCGGCAACCAGGCCGCACAGGTGATCACCCGTCGTTCGACGAAATTCACCCTGTTCTTCATTCCCCTCATTCCGATCCGTACCCGGTACGCGCAGCAGTGCACGTTCTGCGGTGCCGAGTACGACATCTCCAGGTCCGAGGCCGAGCGCCTCCCGGTCGGCTGATCGTCGATGGAGCGTTTCCTCTGCTGGCTGATCGGCCGACCGACGCCACCTGTCGACGTGGCGGTGCACACCGTGGCCCGCCCGCCCTGCACCCCCGGCCGCCGCAGACGCCGCCGCGCCCGCCGCCCACTGGCCGGCACCGCGCTTCCCCGCTCTCCCTGGAACCGCTCCGCCGGCCGGTGACCGGGTACGCGGCCGTGCATGGAGAGTCGGAATGTGGGCACTGTGGCGTGGGGCACCCCCGTCCCCCGTTCGGGGCAGGTCTACAGCGGCATCCACCAGGGGTGCCTGTCGAGGTTGGACAGTCGTTCCGGCTGACCCGGCGGGCACGGTCGGCCCTGGCGGCGTACCTGAGGGCTGGTTAGGCTTTCGGGGTTTGCCGTGGACCGGTCTTCCGAGGGTGCACGCACGATCGAAGAGCCGGAGCGACCGTGTCCCGACAGGACGGAAAGCAGGCTGTGGGGCGGCTCAGCCCCGCTGGTGCTGTCGCCGCGGCCGCGGTCATCCTGGTGGAGGCATGCTGGCTGGTCACCGCGTTGCCCGGAGCCGCGCTGGTCAGTGACATCGGCGCGCTGCTGGTGGCCGGTTGGGCGACGGTCGCGTGTCTCGGGGTGGCCCGCCGGCATCCGGCCCCGCTGCGCAGATTCTGGATGCTGCTCGCCGTCACCATGGCGCTCGCCGCGCTGGGCCGGGCCATCTGGACCGCGCAACGTCTCGTCGGCGGCGACCTGCCGCACACACCGGTGGTCGGCGTGGTCTTCACCGCCGGCATCCTCACGGGTACGGCCGCGCTGCTCAGCTCACCGTCCGCGCCACGGACCGCGGTGGGGCGGGCCCGCACGTTGCTGGACGGGGTGATTGTCGCCCTGGCCCTGGTGCCGATCGCCTGGGTGCTGGTGTTTCGGGGGGTCGCCGCCGCCGAGTTGGCCGACCCGGCGCGCACGCTGGGCCTGCTCTACCCGATGTTCGACCTGATGCAGCTCACCATCCTGGTCGCGGTGGCCGGGCCGGCCCGGCCGATGTGGCGGCCGATGAGTCTGCTCGCGGTGAGCCTCACGCTGCGGGTCGTCGCCGACGTCGTCTACGTCTCGCTCGTCGCGCGTGCCGACTACGCCGCCGGTCACCCGATCGATCTGTGCTGGCCGGTGAGCTACCTGCTGATCGGCCTGGCCTCCCGCAAACCTCCGCCGCCGGACTGCGACGGCACCGACGACACCGCCGAGTCGCCGCTGCCGCCCTGGTGGCGGGTGGCGTTGCCGTACCTGCCGGTGGGTGGGGCGATCGTCGCGGTGGTGCTGGCCCGCCGACCCACCGGGCAGACCCCGCACCTGATCTTCGTGACCATGATGGTCCTGCTCGCGGCCCTCGCCGTGCGGCAGGGGTTGGCCGCCAACGAGAACCTGCGACTGGTGGTCCGGCTGCGCCGTCTCGCGTACGGGGACCAGCTCACCGGCCTGCCCAACCGGTTGCTGTTCAACCGGAGGCTGCGGCTGGCCCTGCGCGACGGCCGGCCCGCAGCCGTGCTGCTGCTCGACCTGGACGGGTTCAAGCAGGTCAACGACCGTTTCGGGCATGCCACCGGCGACACCCTGCTGACCGGACTGGCGGCCCGGATGCGGGCTGTCGTGGCCGACGACGGCATCATCGCCCGGCTCGGCGGGGACGAGTTCGCGGTGCTTGTCGACGGCGACCGGCAGGTCTCACCCGAGCGGCTCGCCGAGCGGCTGCTGGACGCGCTGCGACCCTCCGACGGTGAGGATGACGTCGGCGTGCACCCGTCGGCGAGCATCGGCATCGCCGAACTCGGCCCGCAGCACGCCTCGCACACCGACCTGCTGCGCGACGCCGACATCGCCATGTACGCGGCCAAGGCGGCGGGAAAGTCCGCGTACCGGACGTGCACCTCGGCGCTGCGCGAGTCGGCCGTGTCGCGTGCCGAGCTGATCGCCGATCTGCGCCGCGCGGTCGACGAGGATCAACTGTGTCTGGAGTTCCAACCCATCGTCGACCTGGCCACCGGCACGGTACGCAGCGCCGAGGCGCTGGTGCGGTGGCGGCACCCCCGGTTGGGGATGCTGCCGCCGTCGAGGTTCCTGCCGCTGGCCGAGGAGACCGGGCTGATCCTGCCGATCGACAGGTGGGTGATCCACGAGGCGTGCCGGGCGGCGGCGACCTGGCGGGACCGGGCGCCGGACGCGACGGTGGCGGTGAACATCGCCGCGGCGCACCTGCGCCGTCCGGACCTGATCGCCACGGTCACCGCTGCCACGAGTGCCGCCGGGCTGGCGCCGCGGGCGCTGACCCTGGAGCTGACCGAGTCGGCCCTGATCGAGGGCACCGAGGCGGTGTTGGAGCGGCTGCACCAGCTCCGTGAGTTGGGCATCAAGATCGCCATCGACGACTTCGGTACGGGCTACTCGTCGCTGAGCTACCTGCACCGCATCCCGGCGACCGAGTTGAAGATCGACAGGTCGTTCGTGAACCGGCTGGGGACGGACGACCGGGCGTACGCCACCGTGGAGATGGTCACCCGGTTGGCCGGCGCGTTCGACCTGACGGTCGTCGCCGAGGGGGTGGAGACCGAACGTCAGCACGAGGCGGTCGCCGCGATCGGGTGCCCACGCGGTCAGGGCTATCTGTACGGGCGGCCGGACGCGCCCGCCATGGTGGGCCAGAATCGGGCTTGACCCTGACGTAGCGGCAGGCGGGAGCCTGGTTTCCGGAAGGGAGGGGAACCATGGCGTACACGGTGGGTCAGGTGGCGAAGGTCGCTCGCGTGACGGTGCGGACTCTGCACCACTACGACGAGATCGGCCTGCTCTCGCCCAGCGGGCGGACCCCGGCGGGTTACCGCCGCTACGACGACGCGGACCTGCAACGGCTGCAACTCGTCCGGTACTACCGGGAGCTGGGTTTCCCGCTTGAGGAGATCACCGCGATCATCGACGACCCGGCGGCCGACCCGGCCGCGCACCTGCGCCGCCAGCACGAGTTGCTGACGGGACGGGTGAAGCGGTTGCAGGAGATGGTCGAGGCGATCGAGTTCGCGATGGAGGCGAGCAAGATGAACATCCAACTCACCCCGGAGGAGCGGTTCGAGGTCTTCGGTGACGTCGACCCGGAGCAGTACGAGGCCGAGGTGAAGCAGCGGTGGGGTGACACCGACGCGTACCGGGAGTCGAACCGACGGGTCTCCCGCTACACCAAGGAAGACTGGCTGCGTAACAAGACGGAGAACGAGGACTGGGGCCGGCGGATCGTCACGCTGATGGCCTCGGGCGCGCCGGCGGACAGCCCGGAGGCGATGGACCTGGCCGAGGAACACCGGCAGCTCATCAGCCGCTGGTTCTACGAGTGCTCGTACGAGATGCAGACCGGGTTGGCCGACATGTACCTGGCCGACGAGCGGTTCACCGCGTACTACGAGAAGGTCGCGCCGGGGTTGGCCGTGTACCTGAACGAGGCCATCCACGCCAACGCGATCAACCGCGCCTGATCGGCCCGGGACAGCGGCGGGGTGCGGTCCGGCTACTCTGGCCGGATCGCCACCGCCCCCGGGGAGAAGACCGTGCAGAAGCCGAAGCTGATCGCCGCCGGTGCCATCCTCGCGGTGGCGGTCGCCGCTGGGGTGTGGGCACTCGTGGCCACCGGCGACGAACCCGACCCGGGTCGCGCGCCGGCGTCAGCGGCACCGACCGACCCGGTGGGCGTGCTGACGGCCGCCGCCGCGAAGGTCGACGAGCGGACCTACAAGCTGACGTTGAGCACCGGCGGGACAGCGGGCGGCGACGGCACGGTGGTGCTCTGGGACCCGACGACGAAGCGTGGCCTGGAGACCACCTCGCTCAAGGTGCCCAGCGGTGAGGTGAAGATCGAACGGCTCACCACCGGGCCGGACGTCTACGTGCGGATCAGCGCCCCGGACCGCCGCGTCCCGGTGTGGGACGGCAAGACCTGGTGGCACGTCGGTGCGCCGGGTTCGCCGCCCGCCCAACAGGGCTTGGACAACACCAAGCTCGCCGGCACGCTCAGCACGGCGACGGCCGTCCGGCAGACCGCGGTACGGGAGTACGCCGGCACGCTGGACCTGCGGGAGAGCAGCGCGGTGCTCGGCACCGGGGTCGGCGGAAGGCTCGGCGACCGGGCCGGGGCGGTGCCGTTCACGGCGACCGTCGACGAACAGGGCCGGTTGGTCCGCTACCGCATCGAGTTGGCCAGGGAGCAGTCGGAGACCGCCCAGCTCGAACTGACGTACTCGGACTTCGGGTTGTCGGTGTCGGCCGATCCGCCGGCGGCCGACCTGGTCGGCGAGGATCCGCCGGCGAACATCCCGGGCGCCTGACCGTCGGTCACTCCTCGACCGCGCCGGCGGTGGGGGTGACCAGGAAGTCGTAGACGGTGCGTGCCATCCGGCGGACCGTCTCGTCGCCGCTGGCCATCGGGCCGGCGGTGAGGAACGCGACGGCGGTCTCGGTGCCGGGGATCAGGTAGTAGCCGACGTCGTGGGAGGCGTCCGGCAGGTCACCGGTCTTGTGGGCCACCGGCACCCCGGGTGGCAGCGCCGCCGGGATCTTGGTGTTCAGGGTCTGTTCCCGCATGAACCCGACCACCAGGTCGCGGGAGGCGGGGGTGAGGATCTCGCCGTCCCAGACCGCCCCGAGCAGGGACACCACGTCGTCGGGGCTCGTGTAGTTCTCCTCGCCGCGTTGCGCCGCCGCGCTGTCGAGCATCCGGCGGGCCAGGATGGTCGATCGTTGGTTCATCGAGTCGATCAGCGCATTGACCGGGGCGAACCCGCCGAGGTAGGTGATCAGCACGTTCGCGGCGACGTTGTCGCTGTACCTGATCAGGTACCGGGCGAGTCGATGCAGGGTGACCACCTGCGGGAACGTCTCGAACTGGAGCTGGCCGGTGCCGCCGACCACGTCTTGCGGGGTGACCAGCACGCCGTCGTCGAGTGCGACCTGTCCACAGTCGACCCGGCGCAGCAGCTCGACGAGGATCCACAATTTGATCACGCTGGCGGCCTTGGGGCGCAGCGCGCCGTTGACGGCGATCTGCTGGTCGCCGTACCGGCCGGACAGGTCGCGGACGGTGACTCCGGCCGGGTTGAGGCTCGCGTCGGCGACCACCCGGGCGAGCTGCCCGCTGAGCGGGAACAGTCGGGCTCCCGCGACCGGGTCGGTGGGCGGCTGCGGGCTGGTGACCACCACGCCGGTCAGCTCGACCGGTGGACGGTGCTGGGGGATCACCTCGAGCGTGCCCTCGCTGCGGCCGGTCAACGGCACCCGGTAGCGGTAGGCCGTGCCCCCGACGACTACCGTGCCGCTGGCCACCCCGGCGGCGACGAGCATGCCCGGGTCGGCGACCCGTCCGGTGTCACCGTCGCAGGCCCGGTAGCGCACGGTGTGCCCGAGCGAGTCCACCGCGAACACCCCACCGGGAAACGACAGCCAGGACACCTCGCTTGTCGGCGCCCGCTCCGGCGTCGGCTCGACACCGGGCTCATGGCCCTGCCCGCCGCCCGGGTACCCCGGCTCGGCCGGCCGCGCCGGGTCCGTGCCGGGACCGGGGCCGTCCGCGGTGGCCGGCCCGGTCGTGGCCAGCACGGCGAGCGCGACCGCCGCCGCCAACCCCTTCCGGGGTACGCGCACGGAGATCGCCAGGGGGAAAGATGAGGCACTCTTGTCGCTTTTCTTCACGTTTGCACGATATGAAGCTCGGCGGTGCGATGCGACAAGCGGAGCCGGCGTCACCCGTCCGGGCCGGCTCGCCCTCGCGACCCTGCTGCCTCACGTGTTCTCACGAGATCACAGTGGCACCATGGTCATCACTCACACCAACCCCCGGGAGGCCCTCATGTTGATCATCGCAGGCAGTTTGCAGGTCGAACCTGCCGCACGCGAGGCGTACCTGTCCGGCTGCGAGCAGGTCATCGCGCAGGCACGCGGCGCCGCCGGTTGCCTCGACTTCCTGCTCGCGGCCGACCCGCTGGAGCCCGGCCGGATCCACGTCTACGAACGCTGGGAGTCCCCGGAGCAGTTGGCGGCCTTCCGAAGCTCCGGGCCGAGTGACGCGCAGGAGGCCGCCATCATCGACGCCGACGTGCGGCGCTACCTGATCGCCGGCGTCGAGGCGCCCTGACCCGGTCACCGACGGCCGGAGGTTCACATCGGCGGCCCTGTCGCGGGCTCGGGTTCCGCGGGCAGGCCGGGCGCCAGCCGGCGGATCGAGGCGAAGGTGGGCGTCAGCGCGTCGTACAGCTCGGCGAACAGCGGCAGCAGCGCCGCGTACGTGGCGGCGGCGGCCGGGTCGGGGCGGATCGTCTCCTCGATCCGGACGAGGTCGGCGGCGACGTCGATGCTGGGGATCAGCCCGAGCGACTGCATGCCGAGCAGTGCCGCGCCGAAGCTGGACCCCTCGTGTGCGGCCGGGAAACTCACCGGCACGCCGAGCACGTCGGCGAGCATCTGCCGCCACAGGCCGCTGCGGGCGAAGCCGCCACCGGCACGGATCTCGCGGACCTCGTTGCCGGCTGCCCGTACCGAGCTGAGCACCAGGGCGAGCTGCTGGCAGACCCCCTCCAAGGCGGCACGGATCAGGTGCTCGCGGCGGTGGCTGTGCGTCAACCCCACGTACGCGCCGCGCGGCAGGGCGCTCCAGTGTGGTGCCCGTTCGCTGTGCAGGTACGGCAGCATGATGAGCCCGCCCGAGCCGGCCGGCGCGCGGGCCGCCAGGGTGACGAGGTCCTCTTCGGAGTGCTCACCCAGATCCGGGGCGAGCGCCTCGCCGGCCCACTTGAGGACGATGCCGCCGTTGTTGATCGCACCGCCGACCGCCCAGCGGTGCTCGGTCAGCGCGTAGCAGAAGACGCCGCCGAGCGGGTCCACGCCGGGCCGCTCGACCATCACCCGCATCGCGCCGCTGGTGCCGATCGAGCAGGCCACCATGCCCGGGTGCACCGCGCCCAGGCCCAGGTTGGCGAGGGGGCCGTCGCCGGCACCGACCACCACCGGGGTGCGTTCCGGCAGGCCGGTGGTGGCCGCGGCCTGGGGGGTGAGGCCGGGCAGCACGGCGTCGGTGGCGACCAGTTGGGGCAGTTGCTCCTCGGTGATGCCGGCGATGGTCAGCGCTTCGGTGTCCCAAACCAGTCGGTGGATGTCCAGTAGGCCGCTGGCCGAGGCGATCGAGTGGTCGGTGACCAGCGCGTCGCAGAGCCGCAGCAGCACCCAGTCCTTGATGCCCACCCAGTGCGCGACGCGCTCGAAGAGTTTCGGCTCCTGCTCGGCGAACCAGACCAGCTTGGGCAGCGGCGACATCGGATGCACCGGCGTGCCGGTACGCCGGTGCAGGGCCAGCCCGGACGGCATCGCCCGGAGCCGCTCGGCCTGCCGGATCGCGCGGGAGTCGGCCCAGGTCACCGACGGCGTGAGCGGGTTGCCGTCCGGGTCCAGCCCGATCAGGCTGTGCATGGCGGAGCAGAATGCCAGCCCGGCCACCGGCTGGACCAGCTCGGCCACGACCACGCTCACCGACTTGAGCACCGCGTCGAGGATGAGGTGCGGGTCCTGCTCGGCGTAGCCGGGTTGCGGGTCGTTCAACGGGTAGCCGACCGAGTGGCTGCCGAGCTGTCGCCCGTCGGTGTCGTACGCGACGGCCTTGGTGCTGGTGGTGCCGATGTCGACGCCGACGACCACTCCGGGCCGGGTGTCCTGTGGCACGCGCTCACCCCTTCGCACGGCGGTGCGGCGGCGACGCCACCCGGCTGCGGTTGACGTTACCGAGACGACGACCGCCCCCGCAGGACACGCGCACAGGACATCCGTCGACGCGACAGTATCGGCCTATCGTACGGTTTTAGCCGCCGACCGGACATTTTGCCCGTTCCGTCGTGTCCGGGTGCCACACCGCGTCTGTTGAACGGGGAGACACCCAGATTGGTGGCCTACGCGGCGAAGGAGTCGGCGTGGCAAAGACTGATTCAACGGGTTCCACCTGGCGGTACCGGTGGGCGCACCGGCAGAACGTGCGGCGGGTCAGCACGTTCCGGGGCGCCGAGACGGCCTGGCGGCGACGGGCCGACGAGTTGCGGCGACTGCGCGCTCTCGCAGCCGACTTCCAGGGCTCCGCCGCGGCCGGCGACGGCCTACCCCTGGAGTTGGCCGCCGACGAGGCGGTGCTCTGGGTGCTGCCCGCCGCGCAACTGGTCGAGGTACGGCACACCCCGGTGCTGCCCGCCCCGGACCTCACTGTCGCCGCGCCGACCGGACCGCTACGCCCGCGCCGCCCGGACGGCGTACGCGTCACCGACGCCGGCATGGCCGTGATCACCAGCCGTCGCCTGGTGCTGCTGGGCGGACGCGGCCGGCGCGACTGGGCGTACGGCCGGATGACCGGCCTGGCCCACGACCCCGCGTCGCCGGTCACGCTGATCCAGGTGCTGGACCGGCGGTCGACCGCCGGGCTGCTGCTGCCCACCGACGCGGCGCCGGACTTCCGGTTCAAGCTGACCCTGGCCTTCGCCGACGCGATCGAACAGCGCGCCGCGGTCCTCGCCCAGCTCGACGAGCTGATCGCCGAGCACGCCCAGCTCAAGCCGTTCCGGCCGGCCGCGGCGACCCCGGCGCAGGCCCGGCTCACGTCGTTCGTCCCCGGTGGACGCCGGACCATCGCGGTGGCTGCCGCCCTGGCGCTGCTGGTGCCGGCAGCGCTCATCGAGTCGGATCCGTCCGACCCGACCGGCGGCCCGGAGGTCGCCGCCGCCGCGACCCCCAGCGGGGAGCCCGTGCTGATCCGCCCGGCGGCCCCGGCGCTCACCCGCGTCACCCCGCCGCCGACGACGTCGCCACGCTCGGCCCCCCGCACGACCGGCGACCCGCGCTGCGGAGCGCCGGAGAACCCCCTGGGATACGGCTTCTGCGGCGGCACCCGGATTCGTCGGCCCGCCGCCGAGGTGTGCGACTGGTTCGACTGCGTGCCGCAGTTCTGGGCCGGACGGGGTTACCTCGTGCAGTGCCGCGACGGTTCGGTAAGCCTGGCCGGTGGCGGGGCCAAGGCGTGCGGCGAGCACCGTGGGGTGCGGCGAACAATCACGAAGTGACCGATTTGGGGTTTAAAGTCTGCTTCGGTCGGCCACAATTGGCGAGTGGAGATCAGGTCTGACGATGGCGCGCGGGTGCGGATACGCCCCGTCGGCTACCAGCCTGGCATCGACCCACCCGACGACCCCGACCGGGCCGCGCCCGGCTGGCACGACTGGCTGCTCATCGAGGTGGATGCCCGCACCGCCGACGGCCAGACCTGGTCGCACCACTACCCGAGCCTGATGGTCGAGGAAGCCCGCGCGTTCGGCGGCTGGCTGCGCGGGCAGGCCACCTCGGCGCTCGAATCGAACCCGCCACCGGCGATGGTCAGTTTCACCGAACCCAACCTGGCCCTCCGCTCCCGGGTGCTCCGCCGCCGCCGGCTGGAGCTGATCGTGGAGTTCTCCGCCGAGTCGCTACCGCCGTGGATGCGCCGCCCGGCCGGCGCGATCTACCCGTTGCTGCTCACCGTCTCGGCGGACGCCCTCGCGGCGGCCGCCGAGCAGTGGGCCGAGCACTGCGCGGCGTACCCGCCGCGTATCCGGTCGAGGTTCCCCGCCGAAGACCCCAGGTCGGTGCACCATCCGCGCCGCGCGGGCTGAACGGCTCACCACGCGTTGTCCTTGTGGAGCCGGTAACGCCCTGCTCTGATGTGCGGTCATGGGTGCTGAGCAGGTCCACCGCACGGTGGAGGCGGTGTGGCGGATCGAATCCGCACGGGTCGTCGCCGCCCTGGCCGGGCTGGTCCGCGACGTCGGCTGGGCCGAGGAGTTGGCCCAGGACGCCCTGGTCGCCGCGCTGGAGCAGTGGCCGCGCGACGGCGTACCGGCCAACCCGGGCGCGTGGCTGACCACCGTCGGCAGACGGCGGGCGATCGACGCGCTGCGTCGGCGGAGCCTGCTGGAACGCCGGGTGGCCGACCTCGGGCGCGACCTCGACGACGAGCGGTTCACCCCCGACTTCGATGCCGCGTTCGAGGAACGCATCGACGACGACCTCCTGCGGCTGGTGTTCACGGCCTGCCACCCACTGCTGTCACCACAGGCGCGCGCGGCACTGACCCTGCGGGTGTTGGGCGGGCTGAAGACCGAGGAGATCGCCCGGGCATTCCTGGTGGCGGAGACGACCGTCGCGCAGCGCATCACCCGGGCCAAGAAGGCGCTCGCCGAGGCGAAGGTGCCGTTCGAGGTGCCCGGCGTGGCCGAGCGCGGCGAACGGCTCGCCTCCGTGCTGGAGGTCATCTACCTGATCTTCAACGAGGGCTACTCCGCCACGGCCGGCGACGACTGGATGCGCCCGGCGCTCTGCGCGGACGCGCTGCGGCTGGCCCGGCTCGTGCAGGAGCTGATGCCCGAGGAGCCGGAGGTGCACGGGCTGGCCGCGCTGCTGGAGATCCAGGCGTCGCGTACCGCCGCCCGGGTCGACGCCGACGGCGAGCCGATCCTGCTGCTGGAGCAGGACCGGGGGCGCTGGGATCGGCTGCTGATCCGTCGTGGCCTCACCGCGCTCGGCCGGGCCAGAGCGGCGAACCGCCCGCCCGGCCCGTACACCCTCCAGGCGGAGATCGCGGCCTGCCACGCCCGCGCGGCTACCCCGCAGGAGACCGACTGGGCGCGCATCGCCGCCGGCTACGCGGAGCTGGCCCGGGTCGTACCGTCCCCGGTCGTGGAGCTGAACCGGGCCGTCGCGGTCTCCTTCGCCGACGGCCCGGCCGCCGGTCTGGAACTGGCCCGGGCGTTGGCCGACGAGCCGGCGCTGGCCGGCTACCACCTGCTGCCCAGCGTGCTCGGTGACCTGCTGGCCAAGCTGGGCCGCCACGACGAGGCGCGCGCCGAGTTCGAACGGGCCGCCGACCTGACCGCCAACGAACGCGAACGCGCGCTGCTGCACGCCCGTGCAGCCGACTGCGCCCGTGGGATCACGCCAACCCGCTGAAGATTTCTTCGACCGTCCTGTCGTATCCCGCCCCGGCCACTCGACGCGTCAGCGAAGGCCGGCTCGCACCGGCATGCGGGACCGGCGACCGGCCGGCAGGAACGAGGAGATCGACATGACGACCAACACGATGAGCGCGGGGTCCGCGGCGGCGGGTGTCGACTCCCGGCGTACGACGACCAGGGCTCTGCTGGCCGGAGCCGCCGCCGGCCCGCTGTTCCTGGTGGTGGCCGCCGCCCAGGTGCTCACGCGCGACGGGTACGACCTGAGCCGGCAGCCGCTCAGCCTGCTGGCCCTGGGCGACCTGGGTTGGATCCAGATCGCCAACTTCGTGTTGACCGGGCTGCTGGCCCTGGCCGGCGCGGTGGGGCTGCGCCGGACGCTGCGGGGTGAGTCGAGCGGAACGTGGGGGCCGGCGTTGATCGCCGTGCACGGCCTCGGCCTGGTCATCGGCGGGGTGCTGGTCTCCGACCCCAGCATGGGCTGGCCGGCCGGTGCGCCGGAGGGCACGCCCGACACGCTGAGCTGGCACGCCATCGGTCACGGCGTCGGCGCGGGGTTGGCCTTCGGCTCGCTGCCCATCGCCTGCCTGGTCTTCGCCCGCACCTGGTGGCGGGCCGGGCAACGCGGTTGGGCCGCCTACTCGCTGGGCAGTGCCCTGGCCGTCGTCGCGATCCTGGCCTGGCCCGACCAGGACACCCTGAGCGTCCGGATGGCGCTCGCCTGTGTCGTCACCTTCGGCTGGCTCACGGCGCTCTGCGCTCGACCGCTGACCCGCTGACCCGCCATTCATCGATCAGGAGAGGACCACACCGATGCGCTACATGATGATGCACAAGCTTGACGAGAACCTGCCCGGGGCGTTCAACCCGAGCCCGGAGTTCATGGCCCGGATGGAAGGTTTCATGAAGGAGGTCGCGCAGGCCGGGATCTTGGTCGCCGCCGAGGGGCTCTGCCCGACCGTCACCGACGCCACCCGGATCACCGTGAGCGGCGGCACGACCACCGTCACCGACGGGCCGTTCACCGAGACCAAGGAACTGATCGCCGGATTTGCGCTCGTCGATGTGCGTTCCCACGAGGAGGCCGTGGAGTGGGGGCGCCGGTTCGTCGACGTCTTCGCCCAGACGATCGGCGAGGTGGAGGTGGACATCCGCCGGGTCTACGAGGCTCCCGAGGCCGGCCAGCCGGGCTGACCCCTCGTCGCGGGGGCCCCCCCGGGGGCCCCGGGGGGGCCCCCCCGGGGGCCCCGGCCGGGGGGGGGGGGGGGGGTTGGGGGTGAGACCCAAGAAATGGGT
>NZ_JBIAKV010000001.1:1042637-1076500 GCF_042872705.1 Micromonospora sp. NPDC005203
TCGTCGGCGCGGCCCCCCCCCCTGGGGGGGGGGGGGGGGGGCCCCCGCGGCGGGGCCCCCCCCCCCCGCGGCCCCCCCCGGGGGGCCCCCCCCGCCGCCCCCCCCCGGGGGGGGCCCCGGGGGGGCGCCCCGACGTTCACGCCCGGCCGGGGAATGGGTAGGGTGATCGTCGTCAGCCACGAGAAGGAGGTGAGCCCGGTGACCACCCGACGTCAATCCTGGGCGCTCTTCTCGGCCGTCCCCCTCAGCTGACCACTCGCGTCGGGGAGTGCGCCCTCCTTCCTCGGAGGACACATGTCCATCTCCCCGTTCCGCATCGACGTTCCTGATGCGGTCCTCGACGACCTGCGGGCCCGACTGGCCCGTACCCGCTTCACCGACCGCAGCGGCCACCGGCCGTGGCAGGGCGGCGTCGACCCCGACTACCTGCGGGACCTGGTGTCCTACTGGCACGACGGATTCGACTGGCGAGCGCGCGAAACCGAGCTGAACGCGTACCCCCACCACCTGGCAGTCGTCGGCGGCCGGAAGCTGCACTACCTGCACGTCCGGGCGGCGCGCCCGGCCGGTGCGCCCACGCCGTTGCCGTTGCTGCTGAGCCACGGCTGGCCCAGCAGCTTCGTCGAGATGCTGCCCCTCGTCGATCGCCTGACCGACCCGGACCGACCCGGCGGCGCGTTCGACGTGGTGGTGCCCTCGCTGCCGGGCTTCGGCTTCTCCGAGGTCCCGGACGAGCCGGTGACCCGGGCGCTGCTCGCCCGGACGCTGCACGAGCTGATGACCGACGTGCTCGGCTACCAGCGGTACGGCGCCTTCGGCGGCGACGTCGGGGGTGTGGTGACCGGCTGGCTCGGTGCCCTTTACCCCGAGCAGGTCGTCGGCATCCACCTGATCCATCCACCGTTCCCGGCCACCTTCGACGCCCGTCCACTGTCGGCGGCCGAGCAGGCGTACCTGGACGCCGAAGCCGCGTACGACGAGACCGACGGCGGCTACAGCGCCATAATGGGTACCCGCCCGGACACCCTCGCGGCGGCGCTCGCCGACTCACCGGCCGGGCTGGCGGCCTGGCTCGTCGACAAGTACCGGGACTGGACCGACAACCACGGGGACCTGGCGAACAGCGTCGACCGGGACACCCTGCTCACCATCATCACGCTCTACTGGGTGACCGGCTCGATCGGCTCGTCGTTTCGGCAGTACGCCGACTTCGACCACAACACCCCTCGACCCATGATCGAAGTGCCGGCGGCGTTCACGGTGAGCACCGAGCCCTCGCAGGCCAACTTCCCGCGCGAGATCGCCGAGCGGGCCTGCACCGACATCCGGCACTGGAGCGAACCGGGCCGGGGCGGGCACTTCCTGCCGCTGGAGGAGCCGGACCTGCTCGCTGGTGAGCTGAGGCGCTTCTTCACCTCGCTGCGCGGGTGATGTCCGGCGGCGGAGCCGCGCTCAAGACGGCCGGCTCCGCCGCCTGGCCTCGATCATCCCCGCCACGTGCTTATTGCATCAAATCAGTTTGATGTAATGTGCGGCTGTGATGTCAGAGACAGTCGACACCAGCGCACCGCCCGGGTTCGTGACCGCCGTTGGGCATCCGGTGCGGTGGCGGCTGATCAGCGAGTTGGCCCACAGTGACCTCGCCGTGCACGAGTTGACGGCGCTGCTCGGCCAACCGCAGAATCTCGTCTCCTATCACCTCGGCAAACTACGCAAGGCCGAGTTGGTGACCGCGCGGCGCAGCAGCGCCGACGGCCGCGACACCTACTATTCGCTCGCCCTGGCCCACTGCGGCGACCTGCTGTCCGGCACCGGCGCGGCCCTGCACCCCGGGCTGCGGCTCACCGCGCCCACGCCGGCCACCGCAGTGACCGGACGAGTGTTGTTCCTCTGCACGGGCAACAGTTCGCGATCGCAGATGGCCGAAGCGCTGCTGCGGGAACGCACCGCCGATGCCGTGGCGGCCTACAGCGCGGGAAGCCGACCCAAGCCGGTCCATTCGCACGCGACAAGCGCCATGGCGGCGCGCGGCATCGACCTGACCAAGGCCCGGCCCAAACACGTGGACGAGTTCACCGGTCAGCGGTTCGACGTCGTGATCACCCTGTGTGACCGGGTCAAGGAAGTCTGCCCCGAGTTCCTCGGGCAGTCACGGTTCGTGCACTGGAGCATCCCGGACCCCACTGCCGATCCCGACGGGCTGCCCGCGTTCCAGCGGGTCGCCGACGACCTCGACAAACGCATCAGTTTCCTGCTGCACACGCTCTCCACCCCACGAGAGAAGGCATCATGACCAGCCCGATCGATGACAACACCGTCAGCGTGCGCTACCTCGTCGACGACGTCGCCGCCGCGATCGACTTCTACACCACCTACCTCGGCTTCACGTCGACCACCACGTTCCTGCCCGCGTTCGCCGACGTCCGGCGCGGCAACCTGCGGCTACTGCTGTCCGGCCCGGCCAGCTCAGCGGGCCGGTCCATGCCGGACGGACGCCGTCCGCACCCCGGCGGCTGGAACCGCATCCACCTGATCGTCGCCGACATCGACACCGAGGTGGCCCGGCTGCACGCCGCCGGCGTCGCCTTCCGCAGCGATGTCATCGCAGGTCCGGGTGGCCGGCAGATCGTCCTGGACGACCCGGCCGGCAACCCCGTCGAACTCTTCGAGCCCGCCCCTGCCTGACCTGTCCGTCAATTCTCTCCTTTCGGGCGCAACGGGATGCATCGATCGTGGTCGCGTTCCCTGTCACGTACATGAGCGGTTGTACCGCGTGTGACCGTGACCTCTGTGGCCTGCGCCCCCTGGCGGCTCGCCTGGGCCGAGCGCGAGAACGAGCGCCGGCAGCGCGCGTACCGCGACGCCACCCACGCCTGGCTGCGCCGCGACGACCACCTGGCCCGGCTCCGCATCGAGGCTGCCGGCTTCCTCGGGTGTACGCGGCCCCGCACCGGCCTGCCGGTGGACCTCGACCACGACGAACTCGTCTTCCGCGTCCTTCCCGTCGCCACGCTCGTCGAGGCCGAGGCGCGACACGTCCCCGGCCTGCCCAGCCCGGGTCCCTGCGACTTCGCCGACACCGTGCACGCGGCGCTGCCAGCGGGCCTGCGGGTGCTCGACACCGGGATGGCCGTCGTGACCAGCCACCGCGTGGCCTTCGCCGGCCGCGAGCACAGACGCGAGTGGCGGTACCCGGACCTGGTCGGCCCCGCCCACCACCCCGACGTCCCGGTCACCCTGCTGCCCGTTGCCGGCCGGGGGTCTGCCGAGTCCGCGCGACCCCGGCACCGACTCTCCGGGCTGCTGGTTCCGGCCACCGCCGTGGTGAACTTCCGCTTCTATCTCACCCTCGCGGCCGCCGCTGATCGCGCCGCCGTCAGCGCGCAGGTCGATGCCCTGCTGGCCGCCCACCGGCACGCCCGGCCCGCGCCTGCGGTGTTGGCGGCACCCGACGACGCGCCATTGTCGGCGGTACGCCCCGACCGCCGGGCACTCGCCGTCGCCGCCGTCGCGACTGTGGTGTTCACGACGCTAGCCCCCGGCACCGTGGGACCACAGCAGGCCGTCCCCCTGGGACGGGCGGAAGCGGCGACCATCGCGACGGCCGAGCCGACCGTGCGGAACACCGCGACGCGTACACCTTCTGTCCTGGTGGAGGCGGCGAGCCCGAGCACGCCCGCCCATCCGGTACGGCCTCCGGCGGCCGGTCGGCCGCGGCCCGCCGCGCCCGTCCCGTCCGCCACCGTGCTGGCTGCGCCGGTCCCCACCACCGCTGCGGTGCCGTTCACCGAGCCGGCGCCAGCCACCGCTGCGGTGCCGGCCACCGAGCCGGCGCCCACCAGTGCTCCGGCCCCGTCGGCCAGCGCGACGCCGCCGCCCACTCCGACGCCGACCGACCCGCCCACGACGGCCTGGCCGGGCTCACCGTCGTCGACCGCGACGCCCGACCCCGCGCTGGTGGCGGCGTGCCTGGATCCCCTGCTGCCGCTTGTGGACGGGCTGCTCTGCCCGCCGACCGGGCCGTGATCTCGGGCCGTTGCCGTCTCGTGTCCGCGGCTCGGTCTTCGTTACCTTCACCGCTGGGGTCAGGCCGGTCTTCGTCGCCGTCGCCGTTGCGGTCGGGTCAGGTCGTCGCGCCGAAGTCGGGAAGGGTGAGGGAGCCGTCCGGGCCGAGGGTGAAGCCGGGGTTCCAGGCGATCTCCCAGACGTGACCGTCCGGGTCGGCGAAGTAGCCGGCGTAGCCGCCGTAGAACGTCTCCCGCGCCGGCTGGGTCACCTCGGCGCCGGCCTTGCCCGCGGTGGCCAGCACCTCGTCGACCTCCGACCGGGAGCGGACGTTCTGGGCCAGGGTCATGCCGCCGAAGCCGCCGGTGTCCGGGTTGGGGACGCCCGCGTCGGCGGCCAGCTTGTCCCGGCTCCACAGCACCAGAGCCAGGCCGCCGGCCTGGAAAAAGACCGTCTCCTCGACCTCCTGGCCCTGCCAGCCGAGGTGCTCGTAGAAGGCTTTGGCGCGCGCCAGGTCCGAGACGCCGAGGGTGATCAGACTGATCCGCTGCTCCATCCTCGTAACCTAACGTGCCGACACCCGGGGGCGCGGTAAAGCTAGACCAGAGCAATCCGAGGAATCTACACTCTTCTGTGTTAACGCTCACACTCGTCCCAGTGCTGAGGCAGTGACGCCATGCCGATGTGACGATCGGCGCCCGCCGGGTGAACACCCCGGCAGCCGGCGGCTGCTCGGTCCGGCCGGCCCCGATCCCAGACGGTTGCCGGCTGCCCGACGCGGCCCTCCCGGGCGGCCCATGCCCTCGGCCAGCTCGACCAACCCAGGGAGACAGCTATGCGAACGAGGGCACGATGGCTCGCAACGCTCGCCGCGCTCGGTGTCGTGGTCGCCGCGGTGGTGGCACCCACCGGGCCGGCCAACGCGGAATCCAACGGCGGGGTACGGGTGATGCCGCTCGGCGACTCCATCACCGAGGGCACCCAGGTGCCGGGCGGTTACCGCATCGGACTCTGGCAGCGCCTCGCCAGCAGCCGGTACACGGTGGACTTCGTCGGGTCGCAGTTCAACGGGCCGGCCAGCCTGGGTGACCACGACCACCAGGGGCATCCCGGCTGGCGCATCGACCAGATCGACGCCAACATCGTCGGCTGGCTGAACACCCAACGACCGCAGACCGTCCTGCTGCACATCGGCACCAACGACATCCTGCAGAACTACAACGTGAGCACCGCCCCGAACCGGCTCTCCACCCTGATCGACAAGATCACCACCACCGCGCCCACCGCCGAGGTGTTCGTGGCGCAGCTCATTCCGCTCTCCAACAGCGGCCAGGAGGCGGCCAACCGCACCTTCAACGCGGCGATCCCCGGCATCGTGCAGAGCAAGGTGAACGCCGGCAAGCGGGTGCACCTGGTCGACATGCACAGCGCTCTCACCACCGCCGACCTGATCGACGGCGTCCACCCCACCGCCGGCGGCTACGACAAGATGGCCGCCCGCTGGTACAGCGCGTTGCAGTCGGTGCCCGGAAGCATCGGCAACCCGGGCAGCGGCGGCGGACAGACCACCACCACGATCGTGGGCACCCGGTCCGGCAGGTGCGTCGACGTCCCCGGCTACTCCACCACCAACAGCACCCAGCTCAACCTGTGGGACTGCCACGGCGGCACGAACCAGCAGTGGACGTACACGTCCAGCAAGGGGCTCACCGTCTACGGCAACAAGTGCCTCGACGCCGCCGGTAACAGCACCGCGCCGGGCACCCAGGTCACCATCTACGACTGCCACGGCGGGACGAACCAGCAGTGGAACGTCAACGCGAACGGCACCATCACCGGCGTGCAGTCCGGCCTCTGCCTGGACCCGTACAACCAGGGCACCGCCAACGGCACGAAGCTCGTCCTCTGGACCTGCACCGGCCAGGCCAACCAGCAGTTCACTCGCCGATGAAGCAGCAAACACGATGGCTGACGACCGCGCTCGCGGTGGTCCTCGGCCTCGCGATGGCGACCACAACCCGGGATTCGGCCGCCGCCGACAGCCCGTACCAACGGGGTCCGGATCCGACCCCGGCCAGCGTCGCCGCCACCCGCGGCCCGTTCGCCACCACGCAGGCGACGGTGCCGGCGGGCAACGGCTTCAACGGCGGGTACGTCTACTATCCGACCGACACCAGCCAGGGCACCTGGGGTGCGGTCGCGATCGTGCCCGGCTATTCCGCCCTGTTCGCCAACGAGGAAGCCTGGATGGGCCCCTGGCTGGCGTCCTTCGGGTTCGTGGTGATCGGCATCGAGACCAACAGCCGCACCGACGGCGCCGACGCCCGCGCCACCCAACTGCTCGCCGCACTGGACTACCTCACCCGCACCAGCCCGATCCGCAACCGGGTCGACGCCAACCGGCTGGGCGTCATGGGCCACTCGGCGGGCGGGGCCGGCACCCTCCTCGCCGCCCTGCGGAGGCCGACCCTGAAGGCGGCGGTCGGCCTCGCACCAGGTACGCCCGGAAACAACCTGAACATGTCCACCACCCAGGTCCCCACCATGCTCCTGTCGGGACAGAACGACGGCACTGTCACGCCCTCCTACCTGCAGGGCATCTACAACACGTTGCCCGCCGGCGTCGAACACGCCTGGGCCGAACTGGCCGGCAACGACCACCTCTCGTTCACCAGGCCGAACCCCACCGAGATGCGACTGTTGATCCCCTGGCTCAAGACGTTCCTGGACAACGACACCCGCTACACCCAGTTCCTCTGCCCACTGGCGAACAGCACAGGCGTATCCCGGTACAGCGCCACCTGCCCGCTGGTGCCGCCGGACGGGCCGCCGGCACCACCCACGTCCGCCCCACCAACCACCGGTGCGCCGACGACTCCGCCGACCACCACGCCACCACCCTCCGGCGCCCCCTGCACCGCGACCTACCGCACCGTCAACGCGTGGTCCGGCGGCTTCCAGGGCGAGGTCACCGTGACCGCCGGCACCGCTGCCGTCAACGGCTGGAACGTCACGTGGAATCTCAACAACGGCCAGCGCATCGACCAGGTCTGGAACGGCACCCTGAGCGCCAGCGGATCCACCGTGACGGTCCGCAACGTCTCCTACAACGGCTCGCTCGCCTCCGGTGCCACGACGAGCTTCGGCTTCCTCGGCTCGGGTACGCCAACCATCACGTCACCGACCTGCGCCAGCCCGTGACCGGCCACAGGAGGTAACCGCGGGTCGGGCGGCTCCGATCGGAGCCGCCCGTCGATCGCCGCGCCCTCGGCGGCACGCGTCGAGGGCGCGGCGATGCCTTGACGACGTACGTCGTCAAGGCATCGCCGCCACGGCGCCTGGTGTCTCGCCGAGGAGTCCGCGCTCCAACGAGTACACCGCGGTGCCGGCGTAGGGGTTCAACAGGCTGGTCGTGCCGCTGTCCGATGACGACAACCGGCGAGCGCTCGCGGTGCTCGCCGACCCCGACACCTGAAACTCCCGCGGCCCTCGACGGCCAAGCATCCGAAAAGGCGTGACGGGCGACTGTAGTCTGCACAGCGGGTAGCGAAGACCACCCGCAAGAGTGATGGGGTGCGCGCCCTGGGCGCTCCAGGCCCAGACGACTGTGGTGTCGAACGCACGGGGGGAATCATGTTCGAGCGGCTGGGCAGATTCGTTGTGGGCAGAGCGTGGTGGGTAATTGCCGGGTGGGTGGTGGTGGCGGCAGCCATCATCCTCACCACACCATCGCTCGGCGACATCACCTCAGCGGATCAGGAGAGCTTCCTGCCCCGCTCGTACGAGTCCGTGCAGGCCACCGAACTCGGGCAGAAGGCGTTCCCGCAGCAGGCCACCGCGACCGCGGTCATCGTGGTCAAGCGCGCCGACGGGCAGAAGCTCACGCCCGCGGACGAGTCGACGGTGGGCAAGCTCGCCCAGGCGCTCAAGGCCAAGAACATCCCGCACACGTCCGGCTACCAGACCGGTCCGCCAGCAGTGGCACCGGACAAGTCTGTGCAGATCGTCAACGTCGGGCTCGACGCCCCCACCCCCGACGACCCGACGCTGCTCGACGCCGTCCGCGATCTGCGGACGGACATCGGCCCGGAGCTGGCGAACACTGGACTGACCGCGGGCGTGGCCGGCGACGTGGCGAGCTTCGTCGACAACGAGGACACCTTCAACAACGCCTTCGCCGTGGTCGGCATCGCGACGATCATCCTGATCATCGGACTGATCCTGATCATCTTCCGCAGCCCCATCGCCGCGCTGCTGCCGGTTGTGGTCGTCGGCGTCGTCCTGAGCATCACCACGGGTCTCGTCGCCGCCGCAGGCAAGGCATTCGACCTCAGTGTCAGTCAGGACCTCCAGACGATCCTGCTGATCGTGCTGTTCGGCATCGGCACCGACTACATCCTGTTCCTGCTCTTCCGCTACCGGGAACGGCTGCGCGCCGGCGACGACAAGCGCACCGCGATGATCGTCAGTGTCCAGCGGGTCGGTGAGGTCATCACCTCGGCCGCCGGAGCGGTAATCGTCGCGTTCCTCGTGCTGCTCCTCGCCTCCCTGGGCTTCTTCGGCTCGCTCGGCCCGGCGCTCGCGATCGCGGTCGGCGTCATGCTCGTCACCTCGCTCACCCTCGTCCCGGCGGTCGTCTCGCTACTCGGCCGGTACGTCTTCTGGCCGTCGAAGGCGTGGCAGCGTACGCCCAAGGCCAGCATCTCGCACCGGCTCGGCACCACCGTCGGGCGTCGGCCCGCACTTGTCGCGGCGATCTCCGGCATCATCCTGGTCGCGCTCGCCGCGGGCGTGCTGAGCTACAAGGCCGACTACGACTTCAGCGCCGGCTTCCCGCAGGACACCGAATCGGCGAAGGCCGCGCAGGACCTCCAGCGCGGGTTCGCCGCCGGTGCGCTCGCCCCCACCGAGGTCTACCTGACCACCAGTAACGGATCACAACTGACCGAGCAGCAGGTCGACGAGTTCGCCGCTGCCGTGGCGAAAGCCCCGGGTGTGGGCCAGGCGCAGCCCCCGGAGCGCAGCACCGACCCGAGTGTGGCCCGGGTCAATCTGCTGCTCAACGAGAACCCGGTCTCCAACAAGGCGATCACCCTCGTCCGCGAGGACCTGCGCGATGCCGTGCACGCGTCGGCCCCGCCGGGCACCCGGGCGCTGGTCGGCGGGACCACCGCGATCTTCGCGGACATCAACTCGGCGAACAACCGCGACCTGTCGGTGATCCTGCCGGTCGCAGCCGGCCTGATCGCGCTCATCCTCGCGCTGCTGCTGCGCAGCCTTGTCGCGCCGATCTACCTGGTGATCGCGGTGCTGCTCAACTTCGCCGCCACACTGGGCGCCACCGTCTACCTCTTCCAAGGGCTACAGGGCGAGCCCGGTGTCACCTTCCAGTTGCCGATCATCCTCTACCTCTTCGTGGTGGCGATCGGGACCGACTACAACATCCTGATGATCGCCCGACTACGCGAGGAAGCGCGGGAGGGCAACGAACCACACGAGGCCGCCGCCATCGGCGTGCAGCACGCCGGCCCAACCGTCGCGGCAGCCGGACTGATCCTGGCCGGCACGTTCGCGGTGCTGCTGCTCGCGCCGATCTCCTTCCTACAGCAGATGGGCTTCGCGGTGGCGATCGGCATCGTGCTGTCGGCGTTCGTCATGTCGATGTTCCTCGTCCCGGCGCTGACCGCGCTGATCGGCCACAAGGCGTGGTGGCCGGGCCACGGCGACGAGCGGTCGGCCGGCGGGCGACCCGCCCGTGCCGTCGACCAGCCGAGCTAGTGGCACTGCGCCGACAGGAGACGAATCGAATTCGACACGGCTATTCCTGACCCGCTGCTGACACACGCCCTAGGCGGCGATCGTGCGGGCGGTGGCGTAGACGTCGGCGGGTAGGGCGTGGTGGAGCCCCCAGAGAATCCGCATCGGCCGGTCGCCGGTGTGCGACTCGTACGTCATGGTGCCGGCGTACAGGTACGCCGGAGCGCCCAGGTCGCGGTCGGGGATCCGGGTCTCCCGGACGAACAGGTGCACTGCCGAGCCGCCCGTTCGGTAACGCTGCCCCGTCGCCGAGGCCGCCGAGGTGGTGCTCTGCGACTCCCACTGGAACAGGGTGTCGGTGATGGCCCGGTCGGCGTACATGGTGGTGGGGGAGTAGTGCGCCGCCGACTTGACCAGGGTGACGAAGAACAGGTCGGCCTGGGCGTCGGGCAGCCACTTCACCCCCTCGCGCAGCGAGCCCGGGTTGGTCATCCCGAAGGCGGCGCAGGCCTCGTTGCGGCTGTAGCGGGCGTGCACCCGCAGCGGCACCGCACCCGGGGCGGCGGTCGGCGTGACCCGGGGGATGCGCTCCCGCAGCACCTTGGCCACCTGCCGCAACTCGGCACAGCGCGCCGGGTCCTTCCACAGCCGCGTCAACCGTTCGTTCCGCGTCGTCAGTGGTGCGGATGGCCCCCACAGGCTGAAGTGCAGCATGTCCAACAGGCGGCCGTTCCCGTCGTACACCTGCTGACCTGGCATGGGCGGTCCGGCCGCGACCCGGGTGAGCAGCTCCAGCCGGTCGACGTCGTCGGTGTGCAGCATGCGACCGATGGCCCGGCCCAACTCCCGGTCATCCGGGCCGGGCGTGGACGTCTCGATGTCGGCGAGCCGCCGCAGCCCGGTCCAGCCGCCGATGCTGGCCGAGCGGTACACGTCCTCGATCTCCAGCCCGGTCTCGTGCAGGAACGTCGTCAGGCTGACGTCACCGAGTTGCCGCAGCTCAGAGAGCAGGCCGGCCTTCGAGGTGGGCAGCGCGCTCTTCAGGTTGGCGAGCACGACCTCCTTCGCCACCCGGTCCAGCCCGACGTGGCAGCCGCTCGGCAGGCTCGGGAAGTCGTCGCGGACCGCCTCGGTGATCGCCCGCCGGCTCACCCCGGTCAACGCACGCCAGCGCAGATCGAAGCGGAAGTTGGCGTGCTGCCCGCCGATGAAGTCGAGCACGGTCAGGCAGGGCTTGTCGTCGTCCAGGCGTAGGCCACGGCCGAGCTGTTGCAGGAAGATCGTGGCGCTCTCGGTGGGCCGCAGCATCAGGATCGTGTCGACCATCGGCAGGTCGACGCCCTCGTTGAACAGGTCCACGGTGAAGAGCACCCGCAGCTTGCCGGCCTTGAAGTCCCGCAAGAGCCCGGCCCGGTCGGTGCCGGCTCGCGAGGTCACGGCCGCCGACGGTACGCCGTGGTCGTTGAACCAGGCGGCCATGAACTCAGCGTGCCCGATGCTCACGCAGAACCCGAGCGCGCGCATCCGCCCGACGTCCACCTTCTCGCGGACCGCGCGCAGCACCGTCCGCGCCCGGGCGTGGTCGGCCGTGTAGAGGACGGTGAGTTCGCCCAGGTCATAGCCTTGGCCACGCTTCCAGGTGACGTGGGACAGGTCCACGTCGTCGTGCAGCCCGAAATATTGGAACGGCGCGAGTAACTGCCGCTCCAACGCGTCCCACAGGTGCAGCTCAACAGCCGCGCGCCCGTCGAACCACCGGCGCACGTCGCCGCCGTCGGCCCGGTCGGGGGTCGCCGTCAGACCCAGGAGTACGCGGGGACGCAGTCGCTCCAACAACCGCGTGTACGTCGGCGCTTCCGCGTGGTGGAACTCGTCGACGATCACCATGTCGTACGCCTCGGGGTCGATCTCCCGGCGGTGCAGCGACTGGATGGAGGCGAAGACGTGCTTCCAGCCGTTCGGCCGCTCACCCGCGACGAGCGTTTCGCCGAAGCTGCCGTCCCCCATCACCTGCCGGAACGTCGACAGGCTCTGCCGCAGGATCTGCTCCTGGTGAACGACGAAGAGCAGCGAGTCGGCACGACCCGCCTTGTGTAGCCGGCGGTAGTCGAGGGCGGCGACCACGGTCTTGCCGGTGCCGGTGGCCATCACCACCAGGTTGCGCCAACGCCCGTGCACCAGCCGCTCGGCGTCCAGGTCGGCCAGGATCTCGGCCTGATACGGGTACGGGCGTACGTCCAGGTTCGAGATCTCGGTGGGTGCCTGGTCGCGGCGCTCACCGCTCAACGCGTGCCGTAGCCGCTCGGCGTCCCTGGCCGCGTCGTACGTCTCGAACGCCGGATCGTTCCAGTAGTCCTCGAACGTCGCCGTGAACGTGTCGATGACGTGCGGCTGCTCGATGTTCGAGATGCGGACGTTCCACTCCACGCCGTCCACGAGCGCGGTCTTCGACAGGTTCGACGAGCCGACGTAGGCGGTGGTGGTGCCGTTGGCTCTGCGGAACAGCCACGCCTTGGCGTGTAGGCGGGTGGTCCGCGTCTCGTACGACACCTTGATCTCGGCGCCGAGTGCGTTGAGCCGGTCGAGTGCTCGCTGATCGGTGGCACCGAGGTAGGTGGTGGTGATGACGCGGACTCGACCGCCCCTGGCGATCAGGTCGCGGATGGCCGGCTCGACGATGCGCAGGCCGTACCACTTGATGAAAGCGCAGAGCAGGTCAACGCTCTCGGCGGAGGCCATCTCGTGGTTGACCTCGTGGCCGATGCGGGGCTGGTGGCGGCCGTTGACCAGCAGCGCGCCGGTGGAGAGGGGAGTGGTGGGGCGCTGCGGGAAGGCAGGCAGCGCGGGCGGGGTTGGTGGGGCAGCGATGGCGTGGAGCAGGTGCCTGGCGTCGGCCACCTGGTCCTGCTCTGTTGCCGCTTTCGGGCTGAGGGCGGCGATGGCGTCGGCGATCTGGTTCGCCATCGCGACCTGGTGGTGGAGCTTGTCGTCGCCGTGGGGGACGGCTTGGAGGGCTCGGGCGGCCAGGACGGCGATGTGACGGGCGAGAGTGTGGTGCGCGTCGGCGGGGTCGAGTTTGTGGTGCTGGATCAGGGCAGGGTCGAGATGCTGAAGGCGGTCGGCCAACTCACGGGTGATCAGGTGCTCATAGACGCCCCGCTCAAGATCCGTCATTCGAGCAACCTAATCACACGATCCGACTATCGGTGGGGCGCGGCGACCGGTCGTATGGGCAGAAGGTGTCGCGCAATTGTCGAGGTCGCCTCACCCGCGTGGCGACTCACGCAACGGGCAGTGCAGGCAGCAGCCTGACCGACTGCAGGCGCTCGTAGGCCAACTCGACATGTGCGGCGGTGAAGAGCCGGGCTTTGCGGCCACTCCACGAACGAACCCGCTCGGTCAGCTCAGTAAGGTCGCCGGTGGGTGGATGTGATGCGGCCGCGTAATGCACGGTCGCCAGCAGCTCCAGGCTGTATGGCGCCTCGAATCCGTCGGTTAGCCGCGCCAGTTGATCTAATGCCTCGGTCGCTGCTTCGCCATGTGTTCGAGACCAGTCCGCAACGGCGTCGGCTGCGACCGGGGTCAGTCTGATGGGCTGCAACTCCTCGACCCGTGCCGAGCGGTCACCGAAACCCGTCAGGTAGTGCCCTTCGAGACGGTCCAGTACGTGGTTGAGGCTCTCGGCGTACGGGCCGTATCTGCCGCGGCCGAACTCCAGACGCAACGGTTGCCCCAGCACCTGGAGGAAATAAGCGATCTTCTGGATCTCCAGGATGGTGACGCCATCGCGTGACTCGAGTCGTCGTGCTCGGGTCAGGTAGCGGTCGATGGCCTGGATGAGCGTGACGCGACCAGGCGTTAGCGGTGGTCTTACGGTCGCGATCGGCATGTCGGCCGGGTCGGGTGCGCCCTCTGGCGGGAAGAGAAGGACCCGCACATCGGGGGACTCGGCGAAGGCGCCTTCGATGAGGGGCCGGACATCGTCCCAGTTGAGCCCACCGTTGCCGCAGCCCAGCGCGGGCATCGCCACAGAGTTGATCTTCCGTTCACGAACCACGCGGACGAGATCGGCCAGTCCGGCCTGAATGTCGTCGAGCCTCGAGTTGGCCCGCCAGTGGCCCTTGGTAGGAAAATTGATCACATATCTGCGGGGGCCGAGCCGCGCTGAGTCGTAAACGAACATTCGCCCCAAGGTGACTAGGTCCTCGCGGCATGCCGTGCGGTAGGCCGCGTAGTTCGCTGGGTAGGCGCGCTTGAACTGAAGAGCGATGCCCTTGCCCATGACCCCGACCGTGTTGACGGTGTTGACCAGCGCGTCCGCCTCGGCGGTCAGTAAGTTGCCATGGCTGATGATGATCATTCGCGCACCTCCTCCCGCTTGTACCCGTAGTACCAGCCCGGTCTGACACCGACGTACGGCTCGATCATGCCAGCGTCACGGAACACCTGCTTCACCTGTTCCTGTCGGTCCGTCGTCCGTACGGCGTAACCGGTGAGCAGGTCAACAGGAAACTCACGGTGGACGAGGAACTCGGCGGCTCGCCGGCGCCTGCGGTCCATGTCCTCGGGGATGTCCTTCCAGATTTGGGCCTCCAGCAAGGGCCAGTCGACCAACGCCGTCAACTCGGCCAGCTCGTTCGAGAATCTGGTCAACCCGACCGCGCAGTTCCCGTCGCTCGCCACCCAGCGACGCTCGGCGGCGTGCACCCGCTCCACGGAACTCACCAGGTAGACGAGAGGATCGTCTCCCCCCGGATAGCACCCTGGCTTGCTGTCCCGATGATCACAAGCTATTCGATACATCATGGGCGAGCGCGGGGCGAAGTAGAACGGCACGTAGTCGGCCACCACACCACCGGGAGGGCATGGCACGGGCCGCTCCCGCCGCCGTGCTTTGATCTCGACCGAGCCCACATTTGTAGCGAGCTGCGCCCCTACGCCGCTGTCCGCGAGCAATCGGCCGGTCTTGATAATCCCCGACAGATTGTCGAGGTGGGTGAAATGCATGATCAGGGCAGGCGTTGGTCGCACGACTGGGTCCGCCATAGATCAGCTCGGCTCACTCCGCTGGGTCCGTGCACGGACCAGAACATCAAAGATTGGTGCGTTTTCCCAATTCGGCCGAAGCTGGGTCACCTTGGTCCATCCCCAGGAGTGGTACGCCGTCTGGGCGGCAACGTTCTCAGGACGGACCAATAGAGTGGTTCGGGGCTCCGGCCGGGCCGCTACCAGTTCGTTGTGCAACGTCGCCGCAATGCCTTGGCGTCGCCAGTTCGGGTGCACCAGCAGCTCGCTGATCGCGAACGTACGCGTCCCGTCCTCTTCGGTGAATCGAGGCGGCACCGGCCCGTGGATGCCGTTCCACCACCGTGTCTGCGGAGGCAGTGGAAAGCCATACCCGTAGCCGACCCAAACCCTGCCGACCGCTGCGGTGACCAGCTCCCACCCAGCCCGCTGCATGTGTAGGTCGAGCTGACGCCGATAGCGATCCTCACTGTGGAACTCGTCGCCGTCTGAGTAGACCTTCAAGTAGAGGTCCACGAGCTGATCAAGGATCGCGTCTGCCTCGTCGGCGCTGTGATGGCGAAGCTGTAAGCCCTCGATCACACACTCACCGCCCGGTCGTAGGCAGCGACGAACTGGCGCGTTGCCGTGGTCGCTAGAGGTGATGCCGCCAGGTTTGAGCGCACCTGTGCAAGGTGCCGGCTAATCCGCCCCGAGTTCATCTGGCTTACCGCGGGAAGGACGTCCAGCGCGATGCGCGCTGCCTCGTTGACGTCGCCCTGCTGATACGCCGCTTCAGAGAGGTGCACGGTGTAGTAGACCTGGTTGCGTCGATGGCCGGGCGACGGATTGGCGATGATTGCGCGGAACGACTGAGCGGCACGGTTGGGCTTGTCCAGCGCGAGGTAGGACAGCCCTTGGATGCCGTGCACTTCTTGCTCGTTCACGAAGTCCACGAACCCTAGATCATCCTCGTGCGGTCCGCGCTCCAACTCGCGGCGAGCCTTGGTCATCTCCCGGCTGAAGCCGCTCGCGTCCGTGAGCACGGCGTACGTGTGCGCTCTCCGCAGATGTAACAGTGTGGTGAGTCGAGGTGTCGCCCATCTGGCGGAGACACGTAGCGCGGCTTCGGCGCAGTGCAGCGACTCGCCGGGCTGACTCTCGCGGAGCAGCATCGATAGCTGGGTCAGGGCCTGTACTTCCATACGAGGGTCGTCGGCGATGCGGGCACGGGCAATGGCTTCGTTCAGGTAGGGCCTGGCTTCGCGCCTGCGCTCAGCATCGGTAGCGAGCCACGCGGCCTGAATACCGAGGTCAGCCAGGGCGCTTTGAAGGGCATCGCCGACTTCTCGGCTGTAGGTCGCCTCTGCCGCCCACGTTGACAGCCTGACGTGCGCCTGGACGGCAACGTCGCAGAGCAGGTCAGCACCGGCTGCCGCATCAGCTCGCCGGAAATCTTGAACCAGCGAACTAGCCAGTCGTACCTGTTCCATGCCGATGTTTCGAGGCACGTTGGCAGGGTCCGTGAGCAGGTAAGGGTGACCGGCTGCGGCGAGCCCCGCGAGCGCGGCCATTGCGTTGAAGCGTCGCCGGTCCGTAGCGCCACCCCCTCGGGTTGATGCCCCCTCCACGGTAACCGCTATGGCAGGCGCCTCGCCCTGCTCAGCCATCCGATCGTGGGCATGAAGATTTTCTGCTGCTCCGTCGTCGGCTCGGTAAGGCTGGCGGGGGAGGCCGAACCAGAGGCAGGAAGCTGGTATCCCGAGAAGCTGCGCCCAATGTGCCAGCCGGTCCAGGTGTACCAGCGGCGGCCCGTTCTCCACCCGACTCAACTGCGCCTGCGTGATCCCCAGCCACCCCGCCACCATGCTCTGCGGCAACGCGACCCGCCCGTGGTACGGATGGCAGCGGTACGCCCGGATCACCCGCCCCAGATGCCGCTCGGCGAGGGCCTGTCGTACCGGCTCGTGATCCCAGAAGTTCTGCGGCACCACCGGTGGCGCACTCAGCCGGTCCCGTTCGGCGGCCTGGCATGGCGTACACCGTCCGCTGTCGTTGTCCCGGGCCAGCCGTCCGCCGCACCGAGGGCAGTTCGCGTGGGTCACCGGCGGGCTCCGTTCATCCAGCTGCATCGAGCCTATCCATTGAACACGCTGCGTGGGGAGCTGGTATACGCACGACGCATATCTCAAGGACCGCCGAAAGGGGGGAGCAGATGCTCAGGCTGGACGAAGCAACCGCAGCGCCTCGACCACCACGTCCCAACGATCCGGCCCGTCCGCCGAAGCAAGCGCCTTGCCTTCCGCGACGACCACACCGGCAGCGCGCAGCACCGCAACGTGACCCGCGTACGCCGGATGGGCAGCCAACTCCGCCTTCACGTGTGGAAACGCAAGGATCGGCAACCCCGCCCCCAGCGACTCGTTGAGGACGCCGAGCGCCAGCGTGTCGTTGATGCCCAACGCCCACTTCGTCACCGTGTTGAACGTGACCGGCGCGGCCACCACCACATCAGCCGGCGGGTGCGGCTCGGGGTCGCCGGGCATCCGCCACTCGACACGTACGAGATGGCCGGTCTTGTTCTGCAACGCCTCCCGGTCGAGCCACCGCGCGGCGGTCGGGCTGACGATCATGCACACCCGCCACTCGTCGGCGATCAGCAGGTCGACCAGCTCGTCGATGTGTTCCGCCGGACCCGCGGCGCAGACGACCAGATACAGCACCGGACGTTCCGTCATGCCCGCAGTCTGCCCGACGGGGATGACGCGTAGTCGACCGCATACGGGCCGCGCATGCTGCCAATGATCACCGTGGTATGCCGTTGCGCCTGGTCAGGCGCGAGAGTCGACGCATGGCCCGGGGTGGGTGCTGGCTTCGGGGTTGCGCCGGCCCTCAACGGCGCAGCCGCGTCCCGCCCGCCCCGGTGCCGCTCGATCCGTCAACGTCTCGGAGTCAGCATGCCCACCCTGATCGACGACGACCATCCGTCGCACGTGAGCCTGGCCGTCGCCTGGGCGTCGGTCGACGCGCGGGCCGCCGGCGACTTCTGGTGCACCCTCGAAGACCGCCGGCCCGGCCTGCTCCGGCACCGCGACGCGCCACTGTTCTTCACCGCGCTGGGCCAACTCATGGTCGGCGACGACCCGGCGGGCCGGTCCGCGCTGCTCAGCGTGCTCGGCCGCGCGTACCGTCATTTTGACCTACTCCCGCACTCCACCACCATCGGCGATGCGCTGCTCGCCACCGTGGCCCGCCACCCGCGCCCACTGTGGACACCCCGGCTCACCCTCGTCGCGGAGCGCGCCCTGTGCCGCGCCACGCACGCCGTCCGCCAGGCCGCCGCGCGGGTCGGCGACGGCCGGGCCTGGTGGCACGTCCAGGTGATCGGCCACGAGCGGCCGTCGCCCGATATCGCCATCCTGACGGTACGTCCGTGGCGGCGACTGCCATTCCAGCCAGGTCAGGCGGTCCCGGTGTGCACGCCACGTCTGCCAGGGCGTTGGCGCTGGCTCTCGCCGGCCAACGCCCCGCGCGCCGACGGCACCGTCGAGCTGCACGTCCGCGCCGTACCCGCCGGCGTCGTCTCCCACCGCCTGGTCCACGAGGTACGCCCCGGCGAGCAGCTCTGGCTCGGCCCACCTGGCGACGCCGGGCTGCGCCTCGATCCGTCGAGCACGAACGATTTGTTGCTCGTCGCCGGTGGCACCGGGCTGGCGCCGCTGCGCGCCCTGGTCGAGCAGGTCGCCGCCGCACCGGACGGCAGGCGGGTGACGCTCGTCGTCGGCGCGCGCAGTTTCACCGACCTGTACGACGCGATCACCCTCGACAAGCTGCAATGCGCCCACGACTGGCTGACGATCGTGCCGGCGTTCTCCGCCGACCCCTGCGCCGACCCGGCCGAACAGGGCGATGCCCTGACCATCGCCCTCGATCACCACCAGCCAGGCCAGGACATCTACCTGTGCGGCCCACCCGCGATGGTGGCCGGTGCCCGGTCACGGCTGCTGACCCTCGGCATCCCCACCGCTCGCATGCACCTGCCCGAACGGTTCACCCGATGATGGCTCGCTGCTCCCGTCGGCACATTGTGGCAGTACGCGCCCTGCACACCGACCTGCTCAAGATGGCGATCGATGATCCAGCCCTGCTCGAATGCTGGGAACCGATCGAGGATGCCGCCGACGTCGAATGGTTCCGCAAGCACGTCTACGCGAACCTGATCGTGACCCACTGGCAGTCGATGTGGGAGGTGGACGTCCTCAGCGCGCCGCACCTGGAGGTACTCGCCGATCAGTTCTTCAAGGGCCCTGTGGGACGGCGGTTTTGGGCGGAGGCGCGGGGGCCGCGAAGGAAGGCTGAGACGTCCCGGCGCGCGCGGCGTTTCACAGCGATCGTCGATCGCCGGTATCTTTCGGCAGTCGCGGCGGGACCGTTGGTGAACGCGCCCACTAGGGCTGTGCCGATCACTTGCTCCGAGTCGGTGTCTGGGCGAGAGGCCGGACAGGGTCGCGCCGCAGTGCTCGCGGTGGGAGTTGTGCTGGGAGCTGCCGCCGTCCTCGCCGGCCGGGCTCGGCTCGCGCCGGTCGTCCGGCCCGCGGTCAGGAGACGTCGCCGAACTCGCGTAGGCGGTCGACGTCCAGCGTGATCCTGTCGTTCTCGGTCCACTGGCCGGTGGCGGCGAGCCAACTCGGGTCGTCGCGCTCGTCGATGTCACTCCAACTGTGCCGGTGATGCCGTAGTTGGATCGGGCCGGTCGACTGGCCCGGCTCCAGCGTGCCGTCGGTGAAGGTCAACTCGACCCAGCCGAAGATCGGCGCACCGGGGATCGGGTAGCCCGGTGGCGCGGGCGTGGCCAGCGGGGACGGCCCTGCCGGTGGGATGAAGAACTGCACGGTCTGCCGGATCCGGTCGCAGCCCAGGGCGGCCCAGTCGCAGTTGGGCACCAGCGAGGTGTTGGCGCCCTCGAAGCGCAGGTGGTAGCGCACCCGCACCGTGCTCAGGTCGAGTGGCCCGGTGCCGGTGTTGGTGACCTTCAGGGCGTGCTGGATCTGGTTGTTGGTCGGGGACCAGTCGAGGTTGAGGTAGCTGACCGTCGCGCGGCCGGTGGCGGTGCGCACGATGGTGACGGGTGAGGGGTCGGAGAAGCCGCCGAGCGCGCGGGCGGCAACCGCGATCCGGTACGTCGTGCCGGGCGCGAGCTCGGTCAGCGTGATCGTGCTGTCGATCGACGTGCCGAGCCAGCGGTACGTGTTGGGACCCAGCGGCACCTGCACCTCGTAGTTGATCGGCTGCTCGGCGGCCGGATCACCGATCCAGGTGGATGGCGCCCAACTGAGGGTGAGCTGGTGTGGTTGGTTGACCACCACCGTGGGGCTGCCGGGGGTGCTGATCGCCGGGCCGTCGGCGCGGGCGGTGTCGACGGCGAGCAGGCTCGCCAGCGCGGCGAGGGCGACGGCGGCGGTGACGCGGCGGGCAGGCATAGCCGAATGGTAACGGCAATGCATCTAGATCAATGTCACGTCTCACTTGTTGGCGGGGACGCAGGGTGCTGATGCCCCAATGGCGCATTGTCAGCATTCTGCACCTGTTCGAGCTGGCGATCAATCAAGTTTCCTCAATACGCTGATCGGGCGGCCCATCCATCGCGAGGTGTCGAATGGTCATTCCCCGTCCCGTTGTCGCGGCGCTCGCGGCCGTACTCTGCTGTCTTTTGATCGTTTTTCCGACGCCTGGTCCGGCCGGCGCCGCTCTGGCCGGCAGTCAGGAAACGGCTGATTATCTGGCTGCCCACCCGGGCGGTAAGGCGATCAACGACAACGAGATCAGTTACGACGGTGGGGATTTCGTCGTAACCCTGCGGCGGCCGATCGGGACGCTCGCCGTGGCCGACTGCCCCTCGGGCTGGTACTGCTTCTACGAGTGGCCCAACTACGGTTATCCCCGGGGCCGGCTGTCCGACTGTGGGCGGCAGAGCCTCGCCACCTGGTACTGGCAGTTCCGCGTCGAGTCGGCGCACTACAACCTCACGAGCGGTTCGGTCTCGTTCTACTACTACGACACCAGGCTCTTCGACGTCGGTGCGGGAAACCGGGTCCGCGGCGACGCGTCCCCCTATCGCAACTGGCCGAACTACGTGCAGCGTCGCTGCGGGTGACGTCAGGCGCAGCCGGGCCCGCTGGTCCGGTCGGTCCGTTCCTTGTGCAGAAACAGCACATAGTCGAGGGTCTGGTTGTCGGTCACCGTGGTCGTCGCGTGACTGAGCAGGTCTCCGGTGTGCGGGTCGAACTGCACAGTCTCTCGACGGCCCTCGCCGTCGGCGCTGAAGGCCAACCCGGGTCGGTCGGCCCAGTCCGGGTACGCGCCCCGGTCCTGGATGCCCGGCGTCGCCGCCAACTCGAACAGCAGTGCCGAGATCTGACCCGGGCTCAGCAGGTGGTAGCGGAAGAGCCGACTGACCACGTTCACCATCCCGGCGGCGGTACGCAGCTCCGGCGGTAGCTCGCTCAGTTGCGCGGCGAGTTGACGACGCAGCTCCGACGGGTCCACGGAGGGCACCGGCGGCACCTCGGACAGGTCGCCCTGGCCGTACCGGAACGAGGCGGGCGCACCGGAGCGCCGACCCTTGGTGGTCGTCGTGACGACCCGGCGACCGGACAGCGCGGGACTCCACCACAGGTGCTCGTCCCGGTAGCTGTCCCGATCAACCCCGGGCGCCAGGTCCGCCGGCGCCCAGACCCGCAGGCAGGACAGGGTGTACGCCCCGTCGGCGGTGCTCGGGACGATCCCGGCGACGGCCAGCGCGAGGTCGGCGAGGCGCTGTGCCCTGCCTGCGTACCCAGAGGTGTCGTTCGGCGACGGCACGGTGCCCGGGGATGCCTCGCTCGTCGGTGCGACCGGGGCCTCCCCGCGCCCCCTGGTCGTGGCCGCGCCGACCGCCACCAGCGACGTCAGCGTCACCCCGCCGCCGAGCAGGATCACCAGGACAGCCAGCAGCTTGGGTGGCAGCCGGCTGATCCGGCCGGCGGCCGTCGGCGGCGCCGGGGGGGTCGTGGTCGAGGGGCGGCGGGGCCGCGGAATGGCGTTCGTCCGGGTGGCGACGATGTGTCGGGGGACCGACCGGTTCGCGCGTCGGTTTCCGTCCCGGAAAGGAGGCCGCCCCGGCGCGTTGGCGCTGGCCGCCGTCTCCGTCGCCGCGACCGGCCGGCCGCCGACGGGCGCGTTGCCGTGCCAGCCACCGGGCACCTGGCGCTGCGGAATCGCCACCGCTCCCCACCGCCACGTCGGCGCGTCCGGGGCGGACGGACGCCGCGCCTGGTCGAGGTGTGCCCGGTCCAGCGGGGCTGCCCGGTTCTGCTGGCTCGGCTGCGCGCCCACCGCGTCGAACCGGGCCGGCCGGTCGTTGCCCGGAAACGCGGGCTGCGGGTCCGCGCCGACAACCGGCACGGTGGGCAGGCCGGCCGAGGCAGGCGGGACGACATCGGGGCGGAACTCCCGCTGGTAGGCGAGCGCCGCGTGCGCGGCCAACCGGAAGTACCAGGCCCGGCCGGCGCGGCCGGCGTCGTCGTAGGTGCAGCAGATCAGCGCCTGACTCAGCAGGGAGAGCAGGTACTGCGCCCGCCAGTTCACACCCCAGTTGCCGTCCTTGGCGACCGCCAACCCGACCCCGTAGCTGGCCTTGATCACCTTGGCGGGCAGCGGGGGCAGCCGGTCCGACGGGCGTTCACGCGGGTCGATCAGCAGGGTACGCAGGGCGTCGGCCTGCACGCTGCGGGTGCCGGCCGTCAACTCGGCGAGGACAGCGTCCAACAGGAGGCTGACCAGGTCCCGGGTGAGCGGGGCGTCGACGGCGAACCGGTCGGTGTCCACCAGACAGAACCTCTTGACGTGCACCGACCACGCGCCGGAGGACGGGAAGAGAGCGTTGCCCCCGTGCAGATCCCCGTGGGACACCCCGCAGAGCTGGTCGAGCGGATCGCCGTGGAAGAGCGAACTGCCGTCGCCGAACCGGAGGGGGTTGGGGACCAGCGTGTTGGTGGCCGGGTCGAGCAGCCAGTCGGCGTCCAGGTCACGCAGGCCGAGCGCGTCCGCTGCCGTGTGCACCTCGGAGGTGGCGCCGGCGTCGGCCAGCTCCCGGCGGACGAACTCGCCGACGCTGGTCCGGTCGCTCCGCCGCCCCGCGCGGTGCCAGGAGTTCCACACCCCGTCGAGCAGCGTGCGGTAGGCGTCCCTGAGCTGGTCGTCGCCGACCCTGGCGAGCGGGACGACCAGCTCCGCGCCGTGCGCGATGTCCTGGAACATCAGGTAGCGGCCGTCGCCGACCGGGTATCGCGGGTACGGCTGGCGGACCAGGTGGCGCTCGGCGAAGCCGGCGTCGACCGCGACGGCCGCCGCGTGCCGGGCGGTTTCCTCGGTCGCCTGCCCGGCCGGCAGCACCTTGACGTACAACTGCTCGGCGTCGCGGCCGTCCCGTCGCTGGACGATGAACGGGATCAGCTCCGCGCCGCTGCGCCCACGACGTCGGGTGGCATGGCACGGAGGGCGGACGGTGGCATCACGCCCGGCCGCCCACTCCCGCAAGGCGACGGAAACCGTCGCATCCTGTATGTACCGTTCGAACTCGTCAACGGGACCGTCGCCCATGTCCGCCGTTGGACCTTCCACGAAGTGGTGAAAGTGGACGCGGACGGCAGGGGTGGCACGTCCGAGTGAGGGATGCGCGGTAAACGCGGAAGTCAAGCTACCGCAACTTTCGGGCGAACGCGGTATTTATTCGCAGCTTCCCCCCGCACCCACCTAAAAGTAATAAATCGTCACCTTACGCTTTAGTCACATAGCGATCGGTGACATCCATGTTGGCGGATGTCGGCGTGCGCGGGAGGGCGTCAGGCCGACGGTCCGTTACGCGACGTAGTCGGTTTGGAGATAACGCCTGGTCGGAGCGTTACCTACCGTGAATCCGTCATCACGAACGGCTCGGGAGCGGCATCGTCACGCCGCCGTCCGGCCTCAGACGGGAGAACCACCATGCGTACCACCACACAAGCCCGAGCGTTCGTACTCGTGCTCGGTCTCGCCGCGGCCGGGGCGGTGCTCGTTCCGGCGAGCCCGGCGGCCGCCGCGGTCCCCGGCCTGGTCCGGATCGCCGCGACGAGCGTCAGCAGCTCGGCCGACTTCCACTCCGCCACGGCCACCTGCCCGGGCACCAAGGTGCTGACCGGTACCGGTTACGAGTTGAACGGCGTCACCGGTGAGGGTGTCGTCGACGACCTGCGCCCCAACGGCGGCGTCGCCACCGCGCCGACGTCCGTCACGGTGGGTGCCTACGAGACGGAGGCGTTCGCCGGCAACTGGTCGGTCACGGCGTACGCGATCTGCGCCAACCCGCTGCCCGGCCTGGTGCGGGTCGCGACGGTCAGCGTCAGCGACTCGGCCGACTTCCACTCCACCACGGCCACCTGCCCGGGCACCAAGGTGCTGACCGGTACCGGGTACGAGCTGAACGGGGTCACCGGTGAGGGTGTCGTCGACGACTTCCGCCCCAACGGCGGCGTCGCCACCGCGCCGACGTCCGTCACCGCCGGCGCGTACGAGGCGGACGCCACCGCGCTGAACTGGTCGGTGACCGCGTACGCGATCTGCGCCAACCCGCTGCCCGGCCTGGTGCGCGCGTCGACAGTTGGCACCAACAACTCACTCGACTTCCGCAGCGTCGTCGCGGGCTGCCCGGTCGGCAAGGTGATGACCGGCGCCGGTTACGAGCTGAACGGCGTCACAGGTGAGGGCATCGTGGACGACTTCCGGCCCAACGGCGGCGTGGCCACCGCGCCGACGACAGTCGACTCGGGCGCCTACGAGGAGGATGCCTTCGCCGGCAACTGGTCCGACACGGCGTACGCCATCTGCGCCACGGCGTAGCCGGCAGGCCGTCTCGACAGGCGTGCTGCCTGCGGGTCACCACGATGACTCTCAGGCAGCACGGTCGTCAGGACATGGCCGCCCAGCCTCACGGATTCCAGTAGACGAGGACGCTGGCCCCGTCGAAGCGTCGTTGCTTCAGGTCGGCACGCGGTATTACCCAGTGGATGCTCGCGCCGCCCTGTCTGCCGCCGTGAAACTCGGCCAGCAGAACCCAGTCACCAGCGTCGGTTGGCCCGTCCGTGCCGGAGTTGCCCGAGGGGTTGGCGCCCAACCAGGCGGGGTTGAAGCCGTTGCAGTCGGTGCCGTAGCCGCCCAGCAGCAGCGGCGTCGTATGGCCTCCATAGGAGAAGGCGCCGTCCGGCACGTCGCCCAGGACGTCCTGCCACACCTTGGTCAGCTCCTCGAACGGAGGATCGCCCGGTAACGGCGGAGACCACGGCGGCCCGGGGATCGTCTTGACGTAGGGCAGGGAGATGTCGACCGTGAGGTGCAATTCGCCCTCCGGGATCTCCGCGTAGACCTCGGCACACTCCTCGTCTTCCGGGGAGAAGCCCGGTGGATGCCGCTCTCGCTCCTCGACGGCCACGCCCGCCGGCACGTACATCACCTGGCCGTAGCCGTCCTCCTCGGGCCAACCGAACAGCAGCAGCTGGCCGTCGGCCGGTAGCGGAAGGTCGGTCACGTCTGCCGGAAGGGCAGCGCAGTCGATGGTGGCGATCAGGGGAAACGTGGGGTCCTTGGCGTCGGCGGGAAGCAGCACGGGCCCACGGACGACGCCCACGACCGGCCCATCACCCTGCTGGGTCAGGAGCGCGGACGGGCGGGCGAGCCCCAGCCAGCGCTCCACCTCGGCGACGGGGATGTCGCGGCGCAGCGCCTCGGCACGGACCTGATCGAGAATCTTCTCGTTGCGGGGAAGCACGCGAGCACCGTAGATCAACCATGTGACGTCCTTCGACCCTGCCGAGAAGCGGTGTCGCGGTTGGCGGCCCGCCCAGGGCAATCGATACCGCGACATGCCGTCGGCGGGCGGCAGGTGGGAGCGCCTGTCCATAGCGTCCGAACCACGGAGTTCCGCGAGCGTGCGATCTGAGGGAGGCGGCCATGCAGGCGACTGTGTTACTCGGGGAGCGGGCTGCGGTCCGGGTCAACATGGACAGGTAGCGTGCCGGGCTCCCGCGGGACGCGTGGCCCGAGGGCCTTTCGGCGGCCGGCGAGGTCTGGCGGCGGGTGAGGTGGATCGCGCCGCGCGTAAGGTGACTATCGCGCCGCGCGCAGGCGGGCGTCGAGCGCGTTGAGGTCGGGGACGAACCAGATGTGCCCGCCCTGGTTCGACTCGTGCACCAGGGCGCGCAGCGCGGTGCTTTCCGCGAGTTGCGCCGAGATGTCGCCGACGATGGCCAACCGCAGCCGGTAGTTGACGAACTTCTGCATCACGTCGCCGGCGAAGCGGGTGCCCAACGAGAAAAAGCGTTCGTCGAGTCGGTTGGCCGGCACGGCGACCACCTGGGCGCCGATGAAGGCCGCGCCGATCAGGTCCAGCGCGTCCTGCTCGGTGGCGACGGTCGGGCCGGCCGGGTCGCACACCATCACCTGCACTCCGGCGCGTTCCTGGATCTCGTCAGGCATTGCGGACCTCCCGGTCGAGTAGGCCGTTGTCGGCGCTGAGGACGGCGTCGAGCAGGTGCAGCAGTTCGGCGGTGGCGGCCGGGGCGCCCAAGATAATGATCTTCATGCGGTGGCGTTGCTCGTCGTGCATCGTCTGCACCCGCAGCGGGTTGGCCTGGTCGTGGGCGGTGTTGGCGCTGGTGAGCACGAGGGTGCCGAGCCGATCGGCGGCGGCCCGGTCGACACCGTCGACCTGCACGATGCTCGACACCTCCGCCAGCCCGGTGGCCGTGGGGGCGCGGGTCTGCCCGGTGAGGGCGTCGAGGTCCGGGGCGGCGATCCGGTACTGCTTACCAATTCGCACGGCCCGCAGCCGGCCGGAGCGGATATAGCCGCGCACCGTCCGCACGTGCAACCCGAGCCGGTCGGCGACCTGCTCAACTGAGTACATTTCTTCCGTCATCGTTCCCTACAATACCCTAACATGGAAGTTTGGGGTGCGATGGGGTCGTTCGACGGGTGACGTCAGCTCCAAAGGCGCTCCGCGCCACACGGGCGGTCAGCCGTTGTCAGGTCGCCGCGGACCGGAGGGTGTCCGCGACCGGACGGCGTGCGGCGGCCAGCGCGGGGATGGTGGTGATCAGGGCCACCGCGAGCAGGACTCCGAGTGCCGTGATGAGGGTCCAGGAAGCGGGTGGATATGGCTGTCGTCGGCGAAGGCTCCGTCCCGCATGGAGATCACCCGGTCGGCGACCGCCGCGATGCGGGCGTCGTGCGTGACCACCACGAGGGTCTGCCCGGTGGTGCGCAACTCCTCGAACAGTCGCAGCACCTCCAGGATGGCGGCGGTGTCCAGATTGCCGGTCGGCTCGTCGGCCAAGACGACCTGCGGTTCGTTGCTCAGAGCGCGGGCGATGGCGACGCGTTGGCGTTGGCCGCCGGAGAGTGCCGAGGGGAGGTGCGTGGCGCGGTCGGCCAGCCCGACCTGGTCGAGCAGGTGCAGGGCGCGCCGCCGAGCGCGACCCGGCGACCACCCGGCCAGCAGGGCGGCCATCTCGACGTTCTCCACCGCGGTGAGTTCGTCCTTACCGCACCCGCTCGGACCCATGATCGCCAACGTCTGGCCGGCGGGCACGTCCAGGTCGACCTCGTCGACCGCGCGTACCAACGCGTTGTCCCAGCCGTACCACCTGCTCAGCCCACGTGTCCGCACGGCCATCGACCCGGTCATGCCCCCGCCTCCCGTCCAGCTCGATCACGTTCGGACCACATGCGCGCACACGCCTCCAGCCACTCCAGATCAGCCCGCAGCCGCAACACGACGCCCTCCAGCAGCAACCCGGCAATTGGATCCACCGACCGCTCCAACGCCGCCCGTTGCGCGTCACGCAGCCGGCGCAGCACCTCACGCCGTTGCGCGGCCACCAACGCCACCGGATCGGCCAACCGGGCAGCCGCGGCGGCGACCAGCTTCAGGTGGAACTCCGCGAGGTCCGGCTTGGGCCAGCTCACCTCGGTCAGCCAGCCGGCCACACGCTGCTGTCCGGCCGGGGTCAACGCGTAGACCCGTCGGTCGGGCCGGTCCGGCAGGCCCTCGGCCTGCTCGGAGGTCACCAGGCCGGCCTTCGCCAACCGGGCCAGCGTCACGTAGACCTGCCCCGCGTTCATCGACTCCCCGAGCGGGCCGAGCGCGTTCCGCATCCGGCTGCGCAGCTCGTACCCGTGCGCCGGCTCCTTGGCCAGCATGGCCAGCACCACGTCCTGCACCCGGCACACCCCTCGAATGGACCGCTAATAGATAACCGCTAGCTATGGCACTGTCAAATCTCGACGCCCGCTGTCGGAGGGTTCCAGTACCGTCTGGGAACCATGGACGCGCAGCGCGGCGACGCCATCATCGGGCGGGATCACCCCGCGGGCCTGCTGCGCGCCGAGCTGGACCGGGCCGCCACCAGCCACGGCGGCCTCGCCCTGGTCACCGGCGAGCCCGGCATCGGCAAGACGACACTTGTCACGTCGGCGGCCCGGGAGGCCCGCCAGCGTGGCGCGCTGGTGCTCGGCGCCGCCTGCTGGGATTCCGACAGCGCCCCCGGCTACTGGCCGTGGGTGCAGGTGCTGCGCGGTCTGCGGCGCTCCGCCGACGACTGGGCGGTGGCGCGGCAGGCCGCCGAACCGGCCCTCACGGCCCTGCTCGGCGAGTCCGGCACCAGCAAGGAGCAGGCCGATCGCCTGGCCGGCTGGCCCGGTGTCGACAGCGGCCCGGACGTCGGTGACCAGGAGGCGTTCGCCCTGTACGACGGGGTGACCGCCGCGCTTGTCGCGGTCTCCCAGCACCGGCCGGTCGTGGTCATCCTCGACGACCTGCACTGGGCCGACCCGGCCTCCCTGCGGCTGCTGAGCTTCGCCGCCCAGCACACCTGGTTCGAGCGCCTGCTGCTGATTGGCACCTACCGCGACGCCGAGGTCGAGTCGGGTGAGCACCCACTCCGCCCGCTGCTGATGCCGCTCGTCGCGAAGGCCACCACCATCACCCTCACCGGCCTCTCCCGGGACGAGGTGGCCGCGTTGATGACCCGGACCGCCGGGCGGAAACCGGCCGCCGGCCTCGTCGACGAGGTGCACCGGCGTACCGGCGGCAACCCGTTCTTCATCGAGCAGACGGCTCGACTGTGGCATGCCGACGAGGCGGCGGACACGATCGCGCCCGGCGTGCGGGAGGCGGTGCGGCGTCGGCTGGCCCAACTGCCCCCGGCCGTGGTCGAGGCGCTCACCGTCGCCGCCGTGCTGGGCCGCGAGTTTCACCGCCAGGTCCTCGCGGCGTGCGTGACCGCCCCCGTGGCGCAGGTCGACAGGCTGCTCGACCGCGCGCTGACGGCCCGGTTGGCGGTCTCCCGGGGCGGCGGCCGGTTCGCCTTCGCCCACGACCTGGTCCGCGAGACGCTCTACGACGGTCTGACCGACGACGATCGGCAGGCTCGCCACGGCACGGTGGTCCGGGCGGTCGACGACCTGCGGGAGCTCACCGACCTGCTGATCCCGGCCGACCTCGCCCGGCACGCCTACCTCGCCGGCCCGGCCCTCGACCGCGCCCGGGCGGCCACGCTGCTGGTCGCCGCCGGCCGGGACGCGTTCGCCCGGCTCGCCACCGACGAGGCCGCGGTGCACTACCGCCGGGCGCTGGAGGTCGTCGAGGACCACAGCCAACGGGTGCGGATCCTTGTCGAGTTCGGTGAGGCGCAATATCACCACGCCGGCCGGGAAGAGGCCGAGCGGCTGCTCACCGAGGGCGGGACACTGGCCCGTTCCCTCGACGACCCGGCCCTGCTGGCCCGGGTCGCGCTCATCGTCAACCGCGCCCGCCAGGTGGACACCGCCGACTCCGTCGAGGCGGCGGAGTTGGTCCGCGAGGCGTACCGGCGGCTGATCGGCGAACCGGATCCGGACGCGCCGGTCGGCGCGCTGATCGCCGACCTGATCACCGCCACCGAGTCGATCGCCCGTCGAGGGCGCGACGACGAAGCGCTCACCTTCAGCCTCTGGGCCCGCCACGACTCCACCTGGGGGCTGGGCACCGCGGCGACCCGTGCCGCGCTGACCGCCGAGATCCGCGACGTTGCCCGCCGGACGGGAGACCGCGAGACCGAGCTGTGGGCCACCTCGCTGCGCTGGGTGGCGTTGCTGGAGTTGGGCGACCCCGGCTTCGACGACGAGTTCACCACCTTCGTCAGCGCCGACCGGCGGGGCGACCTGGCTCGGCACCAGATGGCGGCAACCGTCGACAGCGCGATCATCGCCGCTTTCCGAGGAGACTTCGCCGAGGCCGACAAGAGCTTCGCCGACATCACCGACCTGAGCCATGCCGAGTTCGGCTTCATGGGCCATCACCTGCGGTGGTCCCGGCTGCTGCTGCAGGGCCGGCACGCCGAGGCCGACACCCTGCTGGACGGCTTGGCCCCGCTCGACTACCCCTACCGCGAGTTGCTGCGGGCGATCACCGCGGCGGAGCGTGGCGACGACGAGACGACGGTCCGGCTGACCGCCGGCATCGAGGCCGCCTCCATCCGGTACCCGCGCCCCGTGTCGCCGCTCTGGCTGCGGTTGCGTGCGCAGGCCGCCGCGGCGTCCGGCGACCCGCGACGCTGCGAGGCCGCGCGGGCCGCGCTCGCCCCGCACCGCGGCGAGTGGACGGTGGGGCTCTTCGGCTGCGACATCAGCGGCCCCGTCGACCACTGGCTGGCGCTCGTCGACGCCGCCCAACAGCGCTGGGACGACGCCATCGCCGGCTTCACCGCCGCGTGTGACTCCGCCGACCGGTTGGGCTCCCGCCCCTGGTCGCTCATCGCCCGCGCCGGCCTCGCGAACGCCCTCGCCGCGCGGGGACACCCGGCCGACGCCGCGAAACGTGCCGCACTGCGGACCACCACCGCCCGGGAGGCAACCGCTCTCGGCATGACGCAGGTGCTGCACCGGCTCGGCGCGACCTCCACCGACGCAGCCGGGCCTGCCGCCACCGCACGCCAGGCCGTCGCACCGGCTGAGGGCCCGACCACGGCCACCGGGCCGGGCCACCTCACCGGGCCAGGCCAGGCTTCCCCGTCCGGTCAGGCCGCAGTGGACAAGCCAGCCGACGAGGGGTACGAGTTTCGGCGTGACGGTCCGGTCTGGCAACTCGGGTACGCCGGGTCGGTGGTGCACCTGCCCGACGCCAAGGGCCTGCGCGACCTGCACCTGCTGCTGAGCCGGCCGGGCACCGACGTGCCGGCGGTGGAGCTGCTCGACCCGGCCGCCGGCCCGGAGCTGATCGCCGCCCGCCGAATGGGCGCCGATCCCGTCCTCGACGACGAGGCGAAGGCCCGTTACCGGCAACACCTGGCACGTCTCGACGAGGAGATCGACCGGGCCGCCGCACGCGACGACGACCGCAAGGTGGCCGCGCTGGACAGGGAACGGGGTGCGTTGCTCGACGAGCTGCGGGTGGCAGCGGGGCTGGCCGGCCGGAGCCGCCGGCTGGGCGACGAGGCCGAGCGGGCTCGCAAGACGGTGACCGCGCGGATCCGGGACACGCTGCGCAAGCTCGACGACCGCCACCCGGCGCTCGCCAGTCACCTGCGCGAATCCGTCTCCACCGGCAACGCATGCCGCTACCTGCCCCTGAAGCCCCTGCCCTGGCAACTCTGACCCGCCCCCACCCCCCACCCCCCACCCCTCGCCCTCTCCTCTCCCTCGCCTCGCCCTCGCCTCGCCTCGCCTCGCCCTCGCCTCTCCCTCGCCTCGCCTCGCCCTCGCCTCGCCTCGCCTCGCCCTCGCCTCTCCCTCGGCGATCTTGCACTTCCTGTCGCCGATTCAGGTTGATTCGTCACCTCTGTCGGGACAGTAAGTGCAAGATCGCGGGGGCGAGGGGCGATGGGCGAGGGGCGAGGGGCGCGGGGCGCGGGGCGCGGGGCGAGGGGCGCGGGGGCGAGGGGCGCGGGGCGAGGGGCGCGGGGGCGAGGGGCGAGGGGCGAGGGAGTGGGGGTGGGGACGGCGTTAGCGGCGGTTGTACTTGTACATGGTCAGGGTGCCGAAGACGACCAGGAAGCCGGCGCTCCAGGCCAGCAGCCACATCGTGGCCGTCGGGTCGGAATCGCCGCTCATCGCCCCGCGGATCGCGGCCACCAGCTGTGTCACCGGGTTGACCTTCACGAACGCCTGGAGCCAGCCGGGCATGGTGCTCGGATCGACGAAGACGTTGCTCAGGAACGTCAGCGGGAACAGCACCATCATGCTGACCCCCATCACCGACTTCTCGCTGCGCAGGATCAGCCCGAAGAACGTCCACACCCAGGAGAACGCGAACGAGAAGACCACCAGCAGCCCGATCCCGACGGTCGCGCCGACCACCCCGCCGGCGGGCCGGAAGCCGAGCACCAGCCCCAGGCCCAGGATCACCAGGGCGGCGAGGATGTAGCGCAGCACGTCGCCGAAGATCATGCCGACCAGGGCGGCGGGACGCCAGACGGGCAGCGTCCGGAACCTGTCGAAGATGCCCTTCTCGATGTCGGTGTTGAGGCCGACCCCGGTGTACATGGTGATCATCACGACGCTCGTCACCATGATGCCGGGCAGGAAGAACTGCAGGTACTCGCGAGGGCTGCCGGCGAGGGCGCCGCCGAACAGGTACGTGAACATCAGCACCATGATGATCGGGAACGCGGTCACGTCGAAGAGTTGCTCCGGCACGTGCTTGATCTTCAGCATGGCTCGCCAGCCGAAGGTGAGCGACGCGCCGAGCGCGCTCGGTCGAGGCGGTCGGGCACCGGGCGCGAGCACCGTCGCCAGCGCCTCGGCGGACGGGACGTAGACGGACGGCGCCCGTTCGGTCGTGGTGGTCGTGGTGTTGCTCATCGGGCTGCCTCCAGCTCGTTGTCGGGCTTGTCGGCCGGCACGGCGGGGTGATCGGTCAGGGCCAGGAAGACCTCGTCGAGGCTCGGCTGGCCGAGGGAGAAGTTGTCCACGGCGATGCCGGCACGGGCCAGCTCGCCGAGCGCGCGCGAGGCCTGGGCGCTGGCATCGAGGTCGGTGCCGGCCTCGCCGACCCGGGCGGTCAACGCCACCGGGTCGGTGGCGAGCTGCACCGGCACGTTGAGTGCCTCCCGGAGCACCTGCTCCGCCTGCGGGCGTTGAGCGGGATCACGCAGTCGCAGGTGGACGGTGCCGGAGCCGACCGACGACTTCAGCTCACCCGGTGTGCCCTCGGCGATCACCCGGCCGTGGTCGACGACCGCGATCCGCCCGGCGAGCTGGTCGGCCTCGTCGAGGTACTGGGTGGTCAGCAGCACGGTCGTGCCGTGCGACACCACCGCCCGGACGATCTCCCACACCTGGTTGCGGCTGCGCGGGTCGAGGCCCGTCGTCGGCTCGTCGAGGAACAGCAGGTCGGGGGTGTTGAGGATGCTGGCGGCGATGTCGATGCGCCGCCGCATCCCACCCGAGTACTTCTTCACCTGGCGGTCACTCGCCTCGGTCAGACCGAACGCGGCGAGCAGTGCCGCCGCGCGCTCCCGGGCGGCCGGCTTGCGCAGGCCGAGCAGGCGGGCGAGGAGCACCAGATTCTCCGTACCGGTCAGGTCCTCGTCGACGGAGGCGTACTGGCCGGTGAGGCTGACCCGGGAACGGACCTTGTCGGCATCGGTGACCACGTCGTGCCCGAACACCCGGGCCGAGCCCCCGTCCGGGCGCAGCAACGTCGCGAGCACCCGGACTGCTGTGGTCTTGCCCGCCCCGTTCGGACCGAGCAGGCCGTAGACGGTGCCGGCGGGCACCTGAAGGTCCATGCCGGCCAGGGCCTTGGTTTCCCCGAACGAGCGGGTCAGTCCCTCGGCCTCGATGGCCAGGCCGGTGGTGCGTCTACTCATGATTCGTACCTTTCGAGGTGTACGGGTTGGCCTGCCACCCGTAAGGCGCGAGACGGAGGTCGGCCGCCCGCTAGATCTGATCTAGCTGTACTGACCAAGCACGTTGGTTGAGGTCGTGTGACGACACGACCTGATGGATCTTGATTGGGGAGGACCTCCTGTCGTGGAGTGGAGCTG
>NZ_JBIAKV010000002.1:0-96699 GCF_042872705.1 Micromonospora sp. NPDC005203
ACCTCTGGTGTGCCAGTTGTCCTGCCAAGGGCACGGCTGGTTAGCTACGTTCGGAAGGGATAACCGCTGAAAGCATCTAAGCGGGAAGCCTGCTTCAAGATGAGGTATCCCACCCCACTTTGTGGGGGTAAGGCCCCCAGCTAGACGACTGGGTTGATAGGCCGGAAATGTAAGCCCGGTAACGGGTTCAGTTGACCGGTACTAATAGGCCGAGGACTTGACTACTAAGCTGCTACGCGTCCACTGTGCAACTCTGAACAAGCGAACACCCGTGAACGTGTGCCGGGTTTGTTTGATATGTTCATAGAGTTACGGCGGTCATGGCGGAGGGGAAACGCCCGGTTACATTCCGAACCCGGAAGCTAAGCCCTCCAGCGCCGATGGTACTGCACTCGTGAGGGTGTGGGAGAGTAGGACGCCGCCGGACAATCTTCCAGAAAGGGCCACCCCATCACGGGGTGGCCCTTTCTGCGTTACCCCCATCCGATGGTTGATCGACTCGGGAACACCGAAACCGCGGTATCCGGGGCCGCCTGACACCCCGAGTTCGCGAAAACCGAGTCGATCAACGCCGGGCTGGCTGAGGATCGCCATCGGGCTGCCTGAGGCTCGCCGCTACGCTCTGCGGTTGGGCGACGCGCTGATAGTCCTGGTCTTCTCCGGCTGCGTGGCAGGGATCCTGGGGATCCTGTGGTGGCTGGCGTCCCGGGTACGACGCCGCGGTATCGGTGGTGAGGTCATGGGCCCGTTCGAGGAGATGTGGCATCCGGCCGCACACCGTTTCCGTGCCGAGATCCGAGTGCAGGACACCCGGGTGGTGCCCATGCCACCGCAGGGTGGCCGGCGCCACGGCCAGGGCCGTGATGCCGGCGAGTAGACGTCAGAGCCGGTAAGACGTCAGCACCGGTGAGACCTCGGAGCGGGTAGGACGTCAGGAGGGCTTGGGCCCGCAGACGTAGCGGGGTTCCGCGTCGTAGCGCCAGGTGAACTTCTCCCGCTTGACCACCGCGCCGTCCTTCTTGATGACCCGGAAGGCGTCCTGGGTGAAGCCGTTGATGCCATTGGTCGCGATGCACGAGGCACCGGGTTCCAGGTGGATCAGCTTCGGCGTGGTGATGTTGCGACGCGGTCCGTACTCCGTTTTCACGCTGTCGTAGATCTTCGTGCTCCAGATCGACACGGTGATCGTGCTCGACGTGTACGAGGTGTCGATGAGGACGCCGTACTCCGTGTTGTTGCGGAATTTGAAGTCCAGGTCCGGCCAGAAGATCGTCGACTCGATGACCGCCGGGTAGCGGTCGAACCAGTACGAGTGGGGCTTGTGCTCGACGTCCTCCAGTCCGGCGTAGTAGGTCGCGTTGAACAGCGTGGTGGTGAACTGTGAGGTACCGCCGCCGACGCCCGGCACGAGCTTGCCGCCGAGGATGACCGGAGCGTCCCGGTAGCCCTGGGCGTAGCCGCGCTCGCCGGTGTGACCGTTCAACGAGAACGTCTTCCCGGGCAGGACGACAGTGCCGTCCACCTGCTTCGCGATGGTCGCGATGTTCTGGCTGCGCGACGAGGCCATACCGCCGGTGAAACGGGTGGTGAAGGTGGACACCCGCTCCTTGATGCCCAGGCCGGCCAGCTTCTCCGCGGTCAGCTCCGGTGGCGTCGGCTTCAGCTCGCCGGTCACCTCGCGGCCGTCCGCCTTCGGCAGGACCGCCAGCAGGTCCCGACCCAGGGTCGTGGTGTCCAGCTGCTGACCGGGTTGCCCATCCTTGGTGGTGGGCCGGCCACCGGCGATGGCCATCGTGGCGTTCTTTGGTGGCGCCTCGATGGCGGCCAGGCCGTCGCCGAGCGCCGCCCGCAACCGCTTGACGTCCACCGACGGAGTCAGCTTGCCGGCCTTGTCGGCGGTGAATCGCAGGCTCTTCGCGATGGCGGCGGGCGGGACCTGCACGGAACCCTTGTCGGTACGAAGGGTGACCGGTTTGGCGACCGCAGGCTTGGCCAACTCGGTGACCAGCCGGTCCAACTCCTCCGGGGTCGTCGCCGGGTGGCTCTCCACGAGTGGCACGGTGACCGGGGTGCCGGCCAGCCAGCCGGCGCGCACCACCTCGGCCGAGCGTTGCGGTTCCAGGCTCAGCCCCGGCTTGGGCTGCACGACCTTCGGCGTGGTGCCCTGGTAGGTGATGGCCGGCATCGTCATTCCCTGGGCCTGGTTGCCGAGCACCTTACGAAGCGCGTCGTCCAACCGGTCCACGTCGACGGTGACCACTGGGTCGACCGTGCGGGAGCCGACCAGGCGGCTGACCGCGTGCGCGTCGGCGGCGGCCGCAGCCGCGACGGTCGCCGGCACGTCGACCGCCAACCCCACCTCGGCCGGGTTGATCTCGGCGATCCGCCCGTCGATAGTGATCTTCAACGGACCGGCGAGAGCTGCCGCCCGCCGGTCCAGCTCGGCCCGCAACTCCCGGTCGGCGTCCGCGCGGCTCCGGCCGCCCAGTTCGGTGCCGAGCACGGTGGTGCCACGAGGAACGTCACCGGCGTACGCCCAGGCTCCGGCACCCGCCACGGCGGCGAGGACGCCACCGGTGACACCGGCGGCGAGCAGCATCCGTACCCGGCGGGGCCGGCTCGGGCCACCCTCCGGCTCGCCCGGGGCGGAGGTCGTCACCGAGCCGTCGTCCGGCCAGGTGACCGCGGTGACCTGCACGGTGGGCCGGTCGTCGGCGGGGGGACTGTTTTCGCCGTACAGCGTCACTGCAACCTCGATCGCCAGGGTGCCGCGGGAGGTACGCCCTCCCGGAGGCACCTACGGTAACCAATACCCGGCCGTCCCTGCGATTGCGCCCATCCGGTGCTGCTGGCGCGTGTCGCCCGGCGTGTCGTCGGCGCGCCGGGGGCGCTGCCGGCGGCCAACCGCAGACGTGGCACGGTGACCGGGTGGACACTGCGGAGCGGGTGTTGGCGTACGGCGGCGGTTGGTTGGACCGGGCGGGTCCCCTACGCACCGATCCGGCCCGGTTGAGCGCGCTGCTCGCCGAGTCGGGCACCGTGGTGGTGGCGCTGTGGCGGGACCGTTGTCTCGTCGACGCGGACGGGCCGGTCCGGCTCAGCGCGGAGCGGGCGTCGCTCGTCCGGTCCGCCGCGGGTGAGACGGTCTTCCTGGGGCTCGACGGTGACGTGGCCACGTTTGCCGTGGACCTGTCCGCACTCTCCGAGCGGGCCGCCGTCGAGATGGCCGGTGCGGCACGTTCCGTCGACGTGCGGGCACTGGTCGGGCGGCTCGAACCGGGTGACGCGGCCGTCCAGGCGTACGCCCGGGGTTTGTTGCACTGGCATCGGCAGCAGCGATACTGCGGGGCGTGCGGGTCGTCGGCCGTCGCGGACGGCGGCGGACACATGCGCACCTGCACCGGCGGTGACTGCGGGCGTCTCCTCTTCCCCCGGATCGAACCGGCGATCATCGTGCTGGTCGAGGCGCCCGGCCCACCGGGTCGGTGTCTGCTGGCCCGGCATGCGGGTGCGGCCGAGGACGCGTTCTCGACGCTGGCCGGCTTCGTGGAGGTCGGCGAGAGCCTGGAGGACGCGGTCCGTCGGGAGATGGCCGAGGAGGCGGGCGTGACCGTCACCGACGTGACCTACCAGGGGTCGCAGGCGTGGCCGTTCCCCGCCGGTCTGATGGTGGGCTTCCGGGCCACCGCCACGTCCGACGAGATACGCGTCGACGGTGAGGAGTTGCTGGAGGCGCGCTGGTTCACCCGGGCGGAGCTGCGGGAGCGGGTGGCCTCCGGCCGTACGCTCGGGCGGGTGGACGCCATCGACCACCGCCTTCTCGAGGACTGGTTGGCCGGGGTCTGAGCGGTTGGGCTGCTCCTGAGCCGCGCCAAACCGCCGGCCCTACCCTCGGCTGAACGGGCACGGCTCCAAGCGCCGGCGGTACGTCGTAACGCCGGCGCTTGGAGCCTTTGCTGGCTCAGAGCCGAGCCAGCGCCCGACGCAGCGGGTCGAGACCCAGCGCGCCCAGGTCCAGTGCCTGCCGGTGGAACTCCCGCAGGTCGAAATCGGCGCCCTTGCGGGCCTTGGCGTCCTCGCGGGCCTGGAGCCAGATCCGCTCACCCACCTTGTACGACGGCGCCTGCCCCGGCCAACCCAGGTAGCGGTTGAGCTCGAAGCGCAGATTCTCGTCCGGAACCCGGCAGTGCGCCCGCATGAACTCCCAGCCCAGCTCGGGCGTCCACCGCTCGCCCGGGTGGAAGCCGAACGGATTGTCCTTGGGAATCTCCAGCTCCAGGTGCATGCCGATGTCGACGATCACCCGTGCCGCGCGCATCGCCTGACCGTCGAGCATGCCCAGTTTGTCGCCCGGGTCCTCCAGGTAACCCAGCTCGTCCATCAGCCGCTCCGAGTAGAGAGCCCAGCCCTCGCCGTGCCCGGAGACCCAGCAGAGCAGCCGCTGCCAACGGTTGAGCAGGTCGGCGCGGACGGCGGTCTGCCCCACCTGAAGATGGTGACCGGGCACGCCCTCGTGGTAGACCGTGGTCACCTCTCGCCACGTCGAGAAGTCACTGATGCCCTGCGGCACCGCCCACCACATCCGACCCGGGCGGGAGAAGTCCTCACTGGGACCGGTGTAGTAGATCGCGCCGTCGCTGGTCGGGGCGAGGCAGCACTCGATGCGCCGGACCTGCTCCGGGATGTCGAAGTGGGTGCCGTGCAACTCGGTGATCGCCTTGTCGGCGAGGGCCTGCATCCAGTCCCGGAACGCCTCCTTGCCCTGGATGGTCCGCGCCGGGTCGGCGTCCAACCTGGCCACGGCCTCGTCGACGGTGGCACCGGAGCCCGCGATGCGTCCCGCGACGACCCGCATCTCCGCCTCCAGGCGGGCCAGCTCCGCGAAACCCCAGGCGTACGTCTCGTCCAGGTCGACCTTGGCACCGAGAAAGTACTGCGAGGCGAGCTCGTAGCGCTCCCGACCAGCGGCCTGCTTGTCCCGCCCGTGCGGGGCGAGTTCGGTACGCAGGAACTGGCCGAACTCGGCGGTCGCCGCAGTCGCCGCCGCCGCCCCCCGCCGTAGTTCCGCGCCGAGCGAGCCCTCGGCGCCCAGCCGCTCGACCAGCCCGTGGAAGAAGTTGTCGCCGGTCGGGTCGACCCAGACGTCGCACTGCTTGGCCACCTCGACCAGCTGCACCTTCGAGCTGACCTGACCGGAGGCGAGCGCCTTACGCAGGGTGGTCTTGTAGCCGTCCAGCGCGGCGCCGAAGCCGTTGAGCCGGGCGGCGATGTTCGCCCGATCGTCGCTGGTCGCGGTCGGCATCAGGTCGAACACCATGCGGATCTCGTGCAGTCCGCTTTCGATCACGCTGATGCCGCTTGTGGTCTCGCCGGAGTCGTACCGGGCCAGGTCCAGGCCGAGCCGTTCCTGCATGGCCTCCTTGGCGATCCGCTCGGACTCGGTCTGCGGCTCGGTCACCTCAAGCTCGGTAAGCGTCCGGCGGGTGAGGTCCGCGCGCGCCCGGTAACCCTCAGGTGAGAGATCGTCGAGTTGGTCTTCATGGCCGGCGATGCCGACGAAGGTCGCGCCGGTGGGGCTCAACGGCGCCCACTCGGCCACATAACGGTTGGCGATTTCATCGATTCGTCCCACGCTGCGACCCTACGTGACCACCCCGCCTTCGTGTCGACGACGTTTGGCGTGTTCAAACCACTGACGTGACGAGCGGCGCAACGGCCGAAAGGCGCGCGACTTTGTCGGAGGGGTCCGGCAGAGTGTCAGGGGTGACTGCGGATACCACTCCTGACAAGGCACCGGTTCGCGCCTGGCTGCCAGGCTTCGTCGCCCTCGCCGTGATCTGGGGTTCCAGCTTCCTGTTCATCAAGGTCGGGGTGGCCGAGCTGCACCCGGTCCAGCTCACCCTCTACCGGGTCGTCGCCGGCGCGTTGACCCTCCTGGTTGTCCTCGCCGTGCTGCGCGACCGACTGCCCCGCGAGCCCCGGATCTGGGCGCACCTGACCGTCGGCGCCGCGTTCGGCGTGGCCGTGCCGTTCACCCTGTTCGGCTACGGCGAGCAGCGGGTCGAGTCGATGCTCGCCGGGATCTGGAACGCCACCACGCCCCTGATCGTGCTGCCGCTGGCGGTGCTTGTCTTCCGCACCGAGCGGCTGACCGTGCGCCGCGCGATCGGGCTCGGGCTCGGCTTCCTCGGGGTGCTCGTGGTGCTGGGGGTCTGGGAAGGCATCGGCGGCGCGCACTTCACCGGGCAGTTGATGTGCTTCGGCGCGGCCGCCTGCTACGGCGTCGCCATCCCGTACCAGAAGCGGTTCGTCGCCGGCAGCTCCTACTCCGGCCTGTCGCTCTCCGCGGCGCAACTCCTGCTGGCCGGCGTGCAGCTGGCCATCGTCACCCCGTTCGTCGCCGGCCTGCCGCCGCTGCCCACCGAGTTGTCCGCCGGGGTGGTCGCCAGCGTGCTGACCCTCGGCGCGCTCGGCACGGGGCTCGCCTTCGTCATCAACATGCGCAACATCCGGGTGGCCGGCGCGAGCACCGCGTCCACCGTCACGTACCTGATCCCGATCTTCGCGGTGCTGATCGGAGCCATGGCGCTCGACGAGCGGCTCAACTGGCACCAGCCGGTCGGCGCGCTCATCGTGCTGCTGGGGGTCGCGGTCGCGCAGGGCGTGTTCGGGCGCCGGAAGTCCCGCCCGGTGGTCGGTGTCGGCGCTCCCGCCGCCCCAGCCGCCGAGCCCACCGCACCCGCCGCCACCCTCACCGCCGAGCCCGCCCGCCACTGACCGGCTCGGCTCGGCTCGGCCCGGCCCGGCCCGGCCCGGCTCGGCCCGGCGCGGCTCGGCTTCGCGCGGCGCGGCTCGGCTTCGCGCGGCGCGGCTCGGCTTCGCGCGGCGCGGCTCGGCTTCGCGCGGCTCGGCTCGGCTTCGCGCTGCTCGGCTTCGCGCGGCTCGGCGCGGCGCGGCTCGGCGCGGCGCGGCTCGGCTTCGCGCGGCTCGGCTTCGCGCGGCTCGGCTTCGCGCGGCTCGGCGCGGCGCGGCTCGGCGCGGCTTCGCGCGGCTCGGCTTCGCGCGGCTCGGCTCCGCGCGGCTCGGCTCCGCGCGGCTCGGCTCCGCGCGGCGCGCGGCGCGCGGCGCGCGGCGCGTGATCGACTCGGCTTTATTGAATTCGGGGTGTCCAAGGCAGTAGGACAGGCCGATTTCCTTGAAGTCGAGTCGATCAAGGCCGAGCGGCCGGTCGAGTCGATCAAGGCCGAGCGGCCGGTCGAGTCGATCAAGGCCGAGCGGCCGGTCGAGTCGATCAAGGCCGAGCGGCCGGTCGGGCGATCTGCGCCGAGCGGCCGGGTCGGGCGATCAAGGCCGAGCGGCCGAGCGGCCGGGTCGCCGGGCGAGCAGAGCCGCCGTGGTTGGACGCGACGTTGGTCAGGCTCGCTCGTGGGTCCAGGCGACCAACTGCTTGGCCGACCAGGTGTTGACCACCGAGTCGACGGGGACGCCGCAGAGGGCGGCCCGCTCACAGCCGAACCGCTGCCAGTCGAGTTGGCCGGGCGCGTGCGCGTCGGTGTTGATGGCGAACCGGCAGCCAGCCTCCAGCGCACGACGGATCAGGCGCTTCGGCGGATCCTGCCGTTCCGGTCGGGAGTTGATCTCGACGGCGGTGCCGTACTCGGCGCAGGCGGCGAAGACGGCATCCGCGTCGAAGTCGCTCTCCGCCCTGGTCCGGGCGCGGTGCCCCCGGTCACCCGGCCCGGTCACCCCGGCCGGGCGGGACGAGACCATCCGGCCGGTGACGTGACCGAGGATGTCCAGGTGCGGGTTGGCGACCGCGGTCAGCATGCGACGGGTCATCTTCGCCCGATCGTCCTTGAGGCCGCTGTGCACCGAGCCGACCACCACGTCCAGCCGGGCCAGCAGCTCGTCGTCCTGGTCGAGGGAGCCGTCGGCGAGGATGTCCACCTCGATGCCGGTGAGGATCCGGAAGCCCTCGGGCAGCGCCGCGTTCACCTGCGCCACGTGGTCGAGCTGCCGGCGCAGGCGGTCGGCGGTCAGCCCTCGGGCCACCGTCAGCCGTGGTGAGTGGTCGGTAAGCACCAGGTATTCGTGGCCCAACTCGACCGCGGCCAGCGCCATCTCCTCGATCGGCGAGCCGCCGTCGGACCAGTCCGAGTGGGTGTGGCAGTCGCCCTTCAGAGCGGCGCGCAGCGCCGTGGCCTCGGCGTCGAGGTCACTGCCCTCGGTTGCCACCAGTCGGCGCAGGTAGACCGGCTCCTCACCGGCCAGCGACTCCGCCACGCATCGGGCCGTCACGTCGCCGACCCCGGCCAACTCGGTGAGCGTGCCGTTGTCTGCCCGCGCGGCCACCTCGGTCGCCGGCAGACCCGCCAACGCCTTCGCCGCCGACCGGAACGCTCGAACCCGGTACGTCGCCTCGTTTGCCCGCTCCAGCAGGAAAGCGATGCGGCGCAGGTCGGCGATGGGGTCCCGGGCCTTCATCCCACCGAACCTAGTCGCTGCGGGACCGGTCAGGGAGCCTTCGGGCAGCCGTTTCTGCGCTGCCACGCGACGACCTCGGCGGCCGGTTCCCGATTGCCACCACCGCGCCAGGAATCCAGGTACCGAGCCGGCCAGAGCACTCCACGCCGGATCCACCAGCCGTCCTTGCCCTTGCACGGTGGCGAGATGCCGAAGTGCACGTGGCAGACGTTGTTGGCGTTGCCGGTGCGGCCCACCTTGCCGAGCTGCTGCCCGGCGCGGACCCGCACCCCGGCGTCGACGCCGCTGGACACGACGCTCAGGTGCGAACCGTAGTAACGCACCCCGTCGTCGCCCAGCAGGGAGACCGACAGGCCGCCGTTGTCCGGACCCTGCGGCCCGCCCTTCGTATACCTGTCGACGCGACTGACCTCGAGCACCGTCCCGTCGGTCACCGCGACGAACGGTTCACCGCAGTTGGCGAAGAGATCCGTGGCGGGGTACGCGCCGTGTGTCGGGTGGTAGTCCACGTTGCCGGCGCGTACCGGAAAGACATGCCGCACCCCGGCGCGGGGTGCCGTGGCTGACGGGCTGGCCGACGACGGCTTCGGGCGGGCCGGACCGGTCGCCGTCGGCGTGGCCTTCGGCGTGGCTGTCGGCGACACCGCCTGGTCGGCGGTCGCCCAGACCGCCGACGGCGTCGTCGGAGCGGCGTCGCTCGGCGCTCCCGGTCGGGTGGTCGCGCAGCCGGCGGCCAGCACCGGGGCGAGAAGCAGCAGGATCGGGTACACCGGACGCGCGCGGCGGCTGATCGTCGGCGAGGGCATCCGGTCATCCTTTCAGAGCCGGTACCGTGAGCACGAGTGGCGCGCGTGAGGGAGGGCAGCGACGGTGACCATCGCCCGACCCGATCCTGGCCCGGATCCCGGTGCCGCGCACCAGGCGGCGCGTATCCCGTCGGGGCTCTTCCCGGCCGGTCCCCCGTCCCGCCCCACCTACCGCGAGCCGCACCCGGTCACCGGCGGTGGCGTCGCCGCCGGCGGTGGCGCGGCGGCCACCTGGCTGCTGCTGTTCGGCCTGCTCGGCACCGATGTGACGAGCTACGCGTGGTGGACGGTGTTGGCGGGTCTGCTGGCGTGGGTGACCGCGTTGGTGCTGGTCCGCCACGGCGATCGTGGGGTCGCCACCGGGGTGGCCATCGTCACGGCGGGTGGCTGGAGCATCGCCGCTGCCGTGGTGGCGGTCCGCTGGGCCACCAGCGGCGACTGGCCGCTGTGGTGATCCGGAGGGCTGCGGACGGTTGCGCCGTGTGCCCGGTTGGCTGCGTAGCGAACGCTGTCTTGACGTAGCCGCCGAGACTCGGCACGCTCGGGGCCATGGCCTGGACCACACCGCGACAGGACCCCGATCGCAGTCGACGCCGCCTGCAGTTGCTTGCCGAGTTGGCGGGCGCCCGCGCGGTCCGTCAGCGCAGCCGACCCCAGCGGCAGCGCACCGAGCGTCTGCGCGAGCTCATCGCTACCCGCCGTCGAGTAACTGGCTGATCAGACTTTGTCAGGAATGACCGACCTCTCGGGGCGTTGACGAGTCGCCTGCCGACCCGACCGGCTAACGTGCACGCGTAACGAGTCGACGCTGTGTCGAGGGCTATTGGGGGGACCGTGTCGTACTTCGCTGCGGCCGTGGTGCGCGACGACAGTGGCTGGACCGCCGCCGAGGTCAGCCTGCGTGGCGCCACCGACATCGACGAGGTCGCCGAGCGGCTGCGTGACGTCGACCAGGAGGCCGACGTGTCGCTGCTCTTCGTCGAGGCCGATGACGCGTACCTGGTGATCCTGCGTCTCGACGAGGGCGAGGACCTGCGGGTGTTCGGTTCGGATTCCGCGTACGCCGAGGAGTCTCCGCTGGGCGCGCTGCTGGTCGGTGACCTGAAGACCTCGGTCACCGGGCTCGACGGCGACGAGGAGACACGCCCGGCGTCCACCGGTGACGAGGAGAGCGAGCTGCCCGCCGTCGATCCGGAGGCCGATCCGGTGGGTGAGGCCGATCTGCTGACCAACCTGGGCATCTCCGCGCAGAAGCTGCTGACCCTGTGCACGCACGAGGGGATGCTGCCGGCGGATGTCACCTCCGAGATCTGCCAGGTGCTCGGCTGCGCCGACGAGGTCGAGGAGCTGCGTGAGGTCTGAGCCGGCGGACGCCACCGACCCGGCACTGGAGATGATCCGACCGGGGCAACCGACTCCCGGTGTGGTGGGACGTGCCGGACCGGGCGCGCACGAGGGCCTGGCCGACCCGGGTGCGGTCGGCCGTCGCCAGCGGCACGAGCTGTGGATGCGCCGCGCCCTGCAGGTCGCCGTCACCGGCACCGCCGGCGCGGCGGCGGGCACCACCGACGTGGACGACGTGCCGGTGGGGGCGGTGCTCTACGGACCGGACGGGACCGAGTTGGCCATCGGGCGCAACGAACGGGAGCTGACCGGCGACCCCACCGCCCACGCCGAGGTGCTGGCCCTGCGCCGGGGTGCCGAGCGGACCGGCCGGTGGCGGCTGGACGGCTGCACCCTGGTGGTCACCCTGGAACCGTGCACCATGTGCGCGGGGGCGCTGGTGCTGGCCCGGGTCTCCACGGTCGTCTTCGGCGCGTGGGAGCCCAAGACCGGCGCGGCCGGATCGCTCTGGGACGTGCTCCGCGACCGCCGGCTCAACCACCGGCCCGAGGTCTACGGCGGGGTGCTGGAGACCGAGAGCGCGGCCGTCCTGCGCGCCTTCTTCCGCTGAGGTCGTCGGCTCAGGCCGCGGGCAGGGTGACCGTGACGATCAGGCCGCCCGCCGGGCGGGGCTGCGCCTCGACGGTGCCACCGTGTGCGCGGGCCACCGCGCGGACGATGGACAACCCCAATCCGAAGCCCCGCGCACCGGCGACCCGCTCCCGCGACAGCCGGCGGAACGGCTGGAACATCGGTTCGATGTCGTAGCCGGCGATCGCCGGACCGGTGTTGGTCACCGTCAGGGTGGCCTGGCCGTCGGTCCGGCCGGTGCGCACCTCGACCCAACCGTCGGCGCGCAGGTTGTGCCGCACCGCGTTCTCCACCAGGTTGACGGTGAGCCGTTCCACGAGCACCGGGTCACCGCTGACCGGGGCCGGTGCCAGCGACCGGCGTATCGGGACATCGGGTGCCTGCTTCTCAGCCTGGTCGATGACGTGCGCACAGACCTCGGCCAGGTCGATCGGCGTACGGTCGGTCAGCTCGTTCTCCGAGTCGGCAAGGGTCAGCAGGCCATCGATCAGCCGTTCGTGCCGCTCGTTGATCGCCAGCAACGACTCACCCAGCCGACACGTCTCCGCCGAGGCCTCCGGCCGACTGACCGCCAGCTCCACCAGGGCACGGTTGAGGGCCAGTGGGGTACGCAGCTCGTGCGAGGCGTTCGCCACGAACCGGCGCTGCCCGTCGAAGGAGCGGTCCAACCGTTCCAGCATCTCGTCGAACGTGTCGGCGAGTTCGCGTACCTCGTCGCGGGGGCCGGTGAGCGCGATCCGCTCGTGCAGACCACGGCCGGCGGTGTCCGCGCCGGCGATCCGCCGGGCCGTGTCGGTGACCTGGTGCAGCGGCTGCAACGCCCGGCCGGCGAGCAGCCAGCCGAAGGCGATCGCCACCGCCGACACCACGATCAACGCGATGCCACCCTGGGTGAGCAGGGACTCCAGGGCGTTGCGCTTGGCCTCGTCCTGCGCCTCCTGCAACAGGGCGCGCACATTGTCGATGTTCTGTCCGCTGGGCGTCGTGGGGGCGGTCTTCGGCAGGTCGCTCAGTTTCACCCCGAACGGCTGGGGCATCCGCTGATCCACGAGCACGTACGTGACGGCCAGCAGGACCACACCGGCCAGCAGGAAGAGCCCGCCGTAGATCAGGGTGAGTCGGGCGCGGATGGTCAGGCGCTTCATCGGATCTGATACCCCGCTCCGGGCACCGTCTCGATGACCGGCGGGTCGCCGAGCTTGCGGCGCAGCTTCATCACGGTGACCCGGACGACATTCGTGAACGGGTCGATGTGCTCGTCCCAGGCACGTTCCAGCAGGTCTTCGGCGGAAACCACGGCGCCGTCGGCGCGCAGCAACTCGACGAGCACCGCGAACTCCTTGCGGGACAGCGCCACGTGCCGGTCGTCGCGGCGTACCTCGTGCCGGGCCGGGTCGAGCTGGATACCGGCGCGACGCAGCGTCGGCGGGGCCGCCGGACGGGCGCGCCGGGTCAGCGCGTGCACCCGAGCCGACAACTCGACAAGGGCGAACGGCTTGGTCAGGTAGTCGTCGGCGCCGAGCGCCAACCCCGCCACCCGCTCCCGGACCGCTGCCGCCGCAGTCAGCATCAGGACCCGGGTCTCCCCGCCCGCGTCCACGATCGCCCGGCACACGTCGTCGCCGTGCACCACCGGCAGGTCCCGGTCCAGGACCACCACGGCGTACTCGTTGACGCCGAGCCGCTCCAGCGCGGCGTCACCGTCGTACGCCACGTCGACCGCGAACGACTCCCGACGCAGCCACTCCGCGATGGCGTCCGCCAGCACGGTCTCGTCCTCGACCACAAGCACTCTCACCCCTCCATGGTCCTCGGGGTGCGGTAACGGCGGCGTAACCGCTGACGGTAACGCCGGGGATACGTCCGCTGCCGTGCACTGGGTGCCGACTCCGACGAGTCGCGTCGGACCCACAGCGGAGGTGGACACCATGCGGCGACAGATGCTCGCGATACCCGTCCTGCTCGCCCTGGCGTTGGCCGGGTGCGGCGGGGGAGGCGACGACGGCGGCGGGGTGGCGACCGCCGGTGGGGCGACGACAAGCGCCACGGCGAGCGGCGCGCCGGTCAGCGACTCGGACAAACAGCTCGCCTTCGCCAGGTGCATGCGGGAGAACGGGGTGGACATGCCCGACCCGGAGGCGGGCGGCCGTCCGGGCTTCCGGTTCGGCGCGGACGTGGATCGGCAGAAGGTCCAGGCGGCCATGGAGAAGTGCCAGGACAAGCTGCCCAACGGTGGGCAGGGACCGCAGCTCAACCCCGAGCAGGCCGAGCAGATGCGCGCGCTTGCCAAGTGCATGCGGGAAAACGGGGTGCCGGACTTTCCGGACCCGGACGCCGACGGCAGGGTCCGCATCGGGCAGGGGGGCAACGCGATCGACATCAGCGACCCGGCCATGAAGGCCGCGATGGAGAAGTGCCGGCAGAACGCGCCACAGTTCGGGGGCGGCCGGTGACCGGCGTTTCCCGACGCGTACGGCTGCGCGCCGCCGTCATCGGCGGCATCGTCCTGCTGGTCGCCGCCGTGGGCGTGAGCGCCGCGGTGGGCTTCGGCGGCGGCGGAGACCGTGCCGAGGCCGGCGGCGCACCACCGGCCACCGCGACCGTCACCCGGCAGACCCTCGCCGACTTGGAGACCACCGAGGGCAAGTTGGGGTACGGGGCGACGCGTACCGCCACGGCGCGGCTCAGCGGCACCGTCACCGCGTTGCCGCCGACCGGGTCGACGGTGCAGCGGGGGCGGGCGCTCTACTCGGTCGACAACGAGAAGGTGGTGCTCCTCTACGGCGGGTTGCCCGCGTACCGGACGCTCGCCCCCGGCATGGAGGGCCCCGACGTCGCGCAGTTCGAGCGGAACCTCAGGGCGTTGGGCCACACCGGCTTCACCGTCGACGACGAGTACACCGGCGCCACCGCCGACGCCGTCCGCGACTGGCAGGAGGACCTCGGCCTGCCCGAGACCGGCCGGGTCGAGGCGGGCCGGATCGTGTACGCCGACCGGGAGGTCCGGGTGGAGAGCCACCAGGCGGACGTCGGTGATCTCACCCAACCCGGCCAGGCGGTGCTCGCCTACACCGGCACCAGCCGCCTGGTCACCGTCGAGTTGGACGTGGACGACCAGCGGCTGGCCAAGCGCGACGCGAAGGTCACCGTGCGGCTGCCGGACGCCCGGACGGTGGCGGGCACGGTCAGCACGATCGAGACCGTCATCCAGGCCGGCGCGGCCGGAGAGAACGGTCAGTCCGGCGACGCCGAGACGAAGATCGAGGTGACCGTCGCGGTCGCCGACCCGAAGGCCCTGGCCGGCTTCGACCGGGCCAGCGCCGACGTCGTGTTCACCGCCGCGGAGCGCCCGGACGTCCTCACCGTGCCGGTGTCGGCGCTCCTCGCGCTCGCCGAGGGCGGGTACGGCGTCCAACTCGCCGAGGGGGAGGCGAGCCGGGTCGTCGCCGTGACCACGGGCCTGTTCGCCGACGGCCGGGTGGAGGTCACCGGCGCGGACCTCACCGAGGGCACGACGGTGGTGGTGCCGAGATGACCGGCGACGTGATCGTGCTCGAGCGGGTCAGCAAACGGTACGCCGGCGACGTTGTCGCCCTGGATGACGTGTCGTTGCGGATCGGCCACGGGGAGCTGGTGGCGATCGTCGGACCGTCCGGGTCGGGCAAGTCGACGATGCTGCACCTGATCGGCACCCTGGACCGGCCGTCGTCGGGCAGCGTGCTCATCGACGGGTACGACGCGGCGAAGCTGACCGACCGGGAGCTGTCCGCTCTGCGGGCCACCCGGATCGGCTTCGTCTTCCAGCAGTTCCACCTGGCCCCCGGCGTCCCGATCGTGGACAACGTGGCCGACGGGTTGCTCTACTCCGGCGTACCCCTGCGACGGCGGCGCGAACGCGCGCAGGCCGCGCTGGTCCGGGTTGGCCTGGGCCACCGGCTCGGGCACCGGCCGCACGAGCTGTCCGGCGGGGAACGGCAGCGGGTGGCCGTGGCGCGGGCGGTGGTCGGCGAGCCGACGGTGCTGCTCGCCGACGAGCCGACCGGCAACCTGGACTCCGCGTCCGGTGCCGGGGTGCTGGAGTTGCTGCACGAGCTGCACCGGTCCGGCACCACCGTCCTGGTGATCACCCACGACCGGGAGATCGCGGAGGGGCTGCCCCGGCAGGTGCGGATGCGCGACGGCGCGGTGCGGCACGACTCGGCCGCTACGCCGGGCGGGGTCGGCTGATGGCGACGTTGACCCCGGCCCGGCTGGGACCGGCGGACGTCCTGCGGGTCGGCGGGGTGGGCCTGCGGACCCGTCCGCTGCGGGCGTTCCTCTCCGCGCTGGGCATCGCCATCGGTATCGCGGCGATGATCGCGGTCGTCGGGATCTCGTCGTCGTCCCGGGCGGAGCTGGAGCGCGCGCTCGACGCGCTCGGCACCAACCTGCTCACCGTCGAGCCGGGCAACACCCTGTTCGGGGCGGACGCCCAACTGCCCGACGAGTCGGTCGCCATGATCGGGCGGATCGGCCCGGTGACCGAGGTGTCCGCGACCGGGCAGGTCGCCGACGCCAAGGTCTACCGTTCGGATCGGATCCCGGCCGCGCAGACCGGTGGCATCGCCACCCGGGCCGCCCGGCTGGACCTGCTCGGCACCGTCGGGGCCGAGCTGACCAGCGGCACCTGGCTCAACGAGGCGACCGCCCACTATCCGGCGGTGGTGCTCGGCGCCACCGCGGCGCAACGGCTCGGGATCATCGCGGCCGACCCGCAGGTGCAGGTGTTGCTGGGTGGGCGGGCGTTCAGCGTGGTCGGCATCCTCGCCGCCGCGCCACTCGCTCCGGAGCTGGACACCGCGGCGTTGGTCGGCTGGCCGGCGGCGACCGACTACCTGGGCTTCGACGGGCACCCCACCACCATCTACACCCGGGCGCGGGAGGCACAGGTCGAGGCGGTCCGCGCGGTGCTCGGCGCGACCGCCAACCCGGAGGCGCCGAACGAGGTCGAGGTGTCCCGTCCCTCGGACGCGCTCGCCGCCGCCGAGGCGACCGACGACGCGTTCACCGGGCTGCTGCTGGGCCTGGGCGCGGTCGCCCTGCTGGTCGGCGGGGTCGGCGTGGCGAACACCATGGTGATCTCGGTGCTGGAACGGCGGGCCGAGATCGGCCTGCGCCGCTCGCTCGGCGCGACCCGTGGACAGGTACGGACCCAGTTCCTCGCCGAATCGCTGCTGCTCTCCGCACTCGGCGGGATCGGCGGGGTGTTGCTGGGCATCCTGGTCACCTCGGGGTACGCGTTCTCCCAGGACTGGCCGACAGTGGTGCCGGCCTGGGCGATGCTCGGCGGGGTCGGCGCGACCCTGCTCATCGGCGGTTTCGCGGGCCTGTACCCGGCGGTGCGGGCCGCCCGCCTCGCGCCGACGGAGGCGCTGGCCGCCGTCTGACCGGCGCGCCCCGATGCGAAAGAGCGGGATGACGGATCGCGCCCGGCATCCCGCTCTTCGGGGTCCTGCCGTTCGAGCGGTCAGGCGACGATCGTGTCGAGGGCGATCTCGACCATCTGGCTGAAGGTCTGCTCCCGCTCCTCGGAGGTGGTCTTCTCGCCGGTCTTGATGTGGTCGCTGACGGTCAGCACGGTCAACGCGCGGGCCTTGAACCGGGCGGCGATCGTGTAGAGCGCCGCCGACTCCATCTCCACCGCCAGCACGCCGTAGTCGGCGAGGGTGTCGTAGAGGTCCGGCCGGTCCGTGTAGAAGGCGTCCGCCGCCAGGATCGGCCCGACGCGCATGCTGATGCCGCGCCGCTCGGCCACCTCGACCGAGGTACGCAGCAGCCCGAAGTCGGCCACCGGCGCATAGTCGATCAACCCGTCGAAGCGCATCCGGTTCATGTTCGAGTCGGTGGACGACCCGATCGCGGCCACCACGTCGCGCAACTGGAGGTCGGTGCTGAGGGCGCCGCAGGAGCCGACCCGGATCAGCGTCTTCACGCCGTACTCGTTGATCAACTCGTGGGCGTAGATGGAGGCCGACGGCATGCCCATGCCGGAGCCCTGGACGGAAACCTCGACGCCGTTCCAGCGGCCGGTGAAGCCCAGCATGCCCCGAACCGTCGAGTAGCAGGTCGCGCCCTCGAGGTAGGTCTCCGCGATCCACTTGGCCCGCAGGGGGTCGCCCGGCATCAGGACCCGCTCGGCGATCTCGCCCGGCTTCGCGCCGATGTGCGTACTCATGGCAAAGATCCTGCCAGGCCGGCGCGGGCGATACCGGTTCGGCGTCCGAACCGGCGGTCCTGTACCCTCGTCGGCGGTGGCGTGTCCGAGCGGCCTAAGGAGCACGCCTCGAAAGCGTGTGAGGGTTAACGCCCTCCGAGGGTTCAAATCCCTCCGCCACCGCTCACGAAGTGCAGGAACGCCCGGTTGATCCGCGAGGATCGACCGGGCGTTTTCGGTAGGTTGCCCCAGTTCACAGGCCAGACTGGTCGGCGTAGTTGCCGCCGGCGATCTCCCACGAGACGAAGTCCCAGTAGTTGTCCCCGATCATCGCCGGCGCATCCCACTCCTCGATGACCCGCCGCATCTCTTCCTTGGCGTCTTCCCAGTGGTCCGGGTCGCCACCGACGATCGCGGGCGCAAGGCTGGCGACCAGGCGTGACGAGCGGGCATACAACTCAAGCGACGAGTTCACGAACGTCCGTGACGGGATGTCGTCGACGACCAGCACCGCACCCGTGCCTGGATCGAGAAAGAATTCGCCCCCTAGCCCGTCGGTGGCGTATCCGAACCGCACCATTCCATCCCGCAAGGTGAGATTCGGGCCGAGGAGAAAGAGGTCATATTCGTCGAGCCGCAGTGCCTCGGGCAGATCGACGCCGGCCAGCCGCTCGCGCAACTCCGGCGACAGCCAATCCCACCCGTCGAGTTCGTCCAAGGATGCCATGGAAGGCAATCTATCGAACGTCAACCAGCCGCGCTGGCTCCCTTGCGGAGGGGACGCGGCTGGCTCGCCTGAGGGATTCGGTCGCACCGGCGTCTGGTGATGCTGGAAGGCGTCAGCGACGGATGGTTGGGAAGGGGCGGCATGTTCAGATCGGGTTTGCGTGCGACGACATTGGCGGCGGTCGCGGCGGTGGCGGTGGGGGCGGCACCCGCTGTCGCCCAGGCTCAACCGTCCGCGGCGACAAGCGCCGCCGCCGGGCGGTCTTCGGTCGTCGGGATAGGGCATTTCGTGTACGACGAGCCCAACACGGTCGGACATCGGATCTTCTTCGGCGTCTACGCGGTGGCTGCCTCCGACGGATCGGCGCAGGGCCAGTTCCTGTACCGGCACGAGCGGGCGGACGGCACGCTGGCAGCGCAGGGACGGGCCGACGTGACGTGCCTGCGGGTCACCGGAAACGTCGCGGTGTTCACCGCGATCGTCCCGGAGGGTCAGGGCAGCGCCAGGAACCACGGCTTCTACGTGAAGATCATCGATGGGGGAAGAGGGCCGGACCAGATCGTCGACGCTTAGGCGACGAATGGGAGCGAGCGACCGCCGACCGGCTGCTTCGACCCCGAGACGGACCTTCCTCCGGGATCGGCGACGAGACCCCGGTACCCGATTCTCGCGGGCGGGTACACCGTACGTGCCGCTGCGCCGAGCCGAGCGGGTGCCGTCGAGTACGCCGAGGCGCTCACGCCGGCTCAGCAACGGCTCGCCGACGACATGGTCCGGGTCTGGAGCGACTTCGCCCGGACGGGCCGGGCCGGTTGGCCCCGACTGCACGGTACCGCCCCCTACGTGCGGGTTTTCGCTGATGGCGGGGCATCGGGCACGACGACCTTCGCCGCGGCCCACTCGTACGACTCCTGACGGTCGTTGCGCTGACGCCGTCGCCCGGCCGCGCGTGAAGGGCGTTGGTCAGCACGGGCCCGCACCCTCCTCGAAGAGGCGGCGGGCCCAGTCGGCGTACCCGGCGATGGTTTTTCGGACCGTGCGGCCGTCGTGCAGGAAGAGGTACGCGCGGTCGCCGCTGCCGGCGAGCAACCCGTCCAGCCGATGCGTCCCCTGTGGAGCGCGCAGTCGGGTGACCAGTGGGTAGCGCGCCCAGACCTGGCCGATGGGCGACCCGGCGGTGATGCCCTCCGGTGTCCGCATCGGGTCACCGACCCAGAGCAGCACCAGTTTGTCCTCTACGAAGACCGGGCTGACGGTGTCGTGACCGACAAGCGTCGGCCCGCAGGCATCCATATTGGTCAGCAGGATGCCGCGTCGGGCCAGCTCCTGCTCGGTGTCACCGAACTCGATGTTGCGCAGGCCGTTCAGGTCGATGATCTCCACGCTGCCGGTGGGCCGGCCGCCCGGGATCGGCCCGGTCGGCGGCACTCCGCTGCCAGCGATCGAGGCAGCCGTCATCAGCGTGGCAATAAACGCAAATTGTCGCAATTTCATGGAATCCCCCAGTCCCCAACGGGATGGGAGCGTTCAGGTTGCTGCCGGTCCCCGTATTTCTGAACGCCCTGCGGGATGTGTCTCGAAAAAGCCGGTGTTGTGTCCGCGGATGGTGGCTGCCGGGTGCAGGAATGCGAAGGCGCGGTCAAGTAGCGCGGCCCGGCCGGCGGTGCCGTCGGACCGCAGCCATTCCTGCGAGACCGTGTCGAGGATCGCGGCCGCGGCGTTGGTGAGTAGTTCCGCGTCGAACGAGTCGAGGTGCACGCCCGGTCGATCGCGCAGCGCGTCGCTGACGTGTCGGCGCCACTGTGCCCGCTTCTGATAGAGGCGGGCACGCAGCGACGGGGTCGATTCGATCAGGCGGAGGCTGGCCAGCGCCTGCTCGGACGTGTGGATCTGCTGCTCCCACTGGCGTAGCACCTGGTGCAGGGACTGCCACGGGTCCTCGTCGGCGGGCCGTGCGCGGATGTCGTCGACGACCTGTTCGCCGGTGACGTCCACCCCGCCGAACACGGCGTCTTCCTTCGCCGGGAAGTAGCGGAAGAAGCTCCGTTTGGTCAGCCCGGCGGCCTGGGCGATCTCGTCGACCGTTGTCTCGTCGAACCCGCGTGCCGCGAACAGGTCCAGCGCCACCCGGGCGAGCTCTGCGCGAACCGCGCGCCGCGTCCGTTCACGTAGTCCGTCAGCCACGCACCGAAGTCTACTTCACAACATTGCATGTCGATCCTGTCACCCGGTGTCGTATATTGATGGCGACCTGAGCAGAGGGAGGCGACGGCGATGACGCTGAACGGCAAAACCGTCCTGGTGACCGGTGGCACTGGCGGAATCGGCAAGGAGACCGCCCGCGGGCTGGCTCGGCTCGACGCTCGTGTCGTCCTCGTCGGGCGCGACCCTGGCCGGGCAAGCGCTGCCGCCGTCGAGCTCCAGCGCGACACCGGCAATGGCAACATCGACACGCTTACCGCCGACCTGACCCGGCGACGTGATCTGCGTCGACTGGCCGACCGGGCGACCGCTCGGTACGGCAGCGTGGACGTGCTGATCAACAACGTCGGCGTGGCCAGGGAACGACGCGAACTGACCGAGGACGGCATCGAGGCCGCCTTCGCCGCCAACGTCATCGCGCCGTATCTGCTGACCCGCCTGCTGCTGCCGGCGCTGCAAGGTGTCCCAGCGGCCCGCGTCATCAACATCACCGGCGGCATTCCCCGAGGACGAATCGACCTCGACAACCTGCAAGGCGAGAAGTCCTATGTCGGGCTGTCGTTCTACAACCAGACCAAGTTGGCGCTGATGGCGATGAGCTACACGTTCGCCGAACGCCTGACCGGGACTGGCGTGACCCTCAACGTGGCCTACCCCGGCCACGCGTACACGTCGATGAACCGGGGCCTGACCATCAGCACCTACCCGACGCTGGCGCGGCCCATCGTCCCGCTGCTACGTCTGGCGCTGCCGGTCCTCTACGGACACCGAGCGATGGTCAAGGCGTCAAAGTCGAGCATCTACCTCGCCGCCAGCCCGCAGGCGCAGGAAATACACCGGACCTACGTCAACAGCCGGTCCCAACGCACCCCATGGCCCGAGGCGGTCCTCGACAAGCACAACCGCGACACCATCTGGGCGCTCTGCGAGAAGTTGGCCGGCTAGGCCGACGTGGCGCTCAGTCACCAGCACGTCTGCGGAGCACGCTGCCCGCGCTCAGCGAGACGTGCCCCCACCGCGGGCCGCGGCACGCTGGTCGGGCCAACTCGCACGGTCAGCGGTCGCCCTCCCACTGCTCGACCAGTTCGTCCCAGTAGTCGGCGCTGAGCCGACGCCGCCCGTGTGCCAACCAGCCGGTGGTGTTTCGTTCCAGGTGCAACCCCAGCTCGGCGAACGGGTCGATCCACGCACCCGGCTCCGCGCCGAGTCGCGTCAGCGCCACGTTGATCGGCCACTGCTCGCGCGGGGCGTCGAGGACGTCGTCGAACTGTGGACCCCACGACAGCGTCCCGCCCAGCCACACCGCCGCCGACTGGTAGCCGTCGCCGCCGAAGAACTCCGCCTCCAGGTACGCCACCGGACCCGACGTGGACCAGGCCGACAGCAACTCGACAAGCGGCGGCGACAACACCAGCCCGAACGGCTGCTCGGCGCTGGGATCGTCCGCCGCGTAATCCGGTAGCGACCCGGTCAGCTCGATCATCAACTGCGGGGTGATCGGCAGCAGCGCGAAGTCCTGGCGCAACTCACCGAGGACCGCGTGATCCAGCTCGGCGGTCTGCTCCCGGAGCAGCTCGGCGTCCGCGACCACCGCGCTGAGCTGGTAACCCATCAACCTCTCCGTCGTCCACAGCCTGTGGATAGAACATGTGTACGACGAGATCGTGCGCCCGTCGGCTCTCTGAACGGTACCGGTGCGACAGGCCTCACCCACCGACCATTCCCCGCGTCGAGGCCGACTCAGATCTTGGACAGTTTCGTTCAGGCGGAACGGAAACTGTCCAAGATCTCGCTGGGCGCGCGCTCAGCCGGAGGGGCCACCACGTCGTCGGAGCCGCTCAGGCCCGCCGGGCGAGCTGACTGACGAACGCCCGCCAGGCCGTCGGCGCGAAGGTGAGCGTCGGGCCGCTCGGGTCCTTGGAATCCCGTACGCCGACCACGTCGGGCAAATTGTCGGCGACCTCCACGCACGCGCCGCCGTTGCCGCTGCTGCGGCTGCTCTTGCGCCACCGGGCGCCGCCGTTCAGCTCCATGACTCCGCCACTTCCCTGATGAGATCGACCGACTGCCAGTGGGACAGCGCCTCCCCGCGCACGTTCTCCCATGCCGCCATCATGGCCGCGATGTCCTCGGGGTCGCTAGCGACTTGGCCCTGGAGTTGGTTGTCCAGGTAGCCCGCGACCCGGTGGTCATGGCTGTGCGCGATCACGAACGGCCCGTTGAGGCCGGCGTAGGCGCCGACCGCGCTGGGCACGACATGCACCCGGATGTGTGGCTCGGCGCAGGCCGCCGCCACGGCCAGCAGTTGCTCGTGCATCGTCGACCGGCCGCCCACCGGGCGGCGGAGGATCCCCTCGTCGATGACCGCCGTGAACTGCGGCGGGTCGTCGCGCTTGAGCACTCCCTGTCGGCCGAGCCGGACCGTGAGGTGCCGCTCGATCTCACCCCGGGGGATCAGGCCCGCGCCGCCCAGGACGGCGCGGGCGTACGCCTCGGTCTGGAGCAACCCCGGCAGGACGGTCGACTCGAACCAGCGCAGTGACACCGCCTCCCGCTCGATCTCCTGCCACGGACGAAACCAAATGGGATCACGACGTCTTGAAGTGTCCGGCCAGATGTCCGACACGTCCTTGTGGAGGGCCTCGGCAGCCGCCAGGCGGTGCCGAGCATGCGGGATGCGGCCCTCGGCCAACCACCGCCCCACGGTCTTCGGGTCGACGCCGACGGTCTCGGCGAGAGATTCGGTGGTGTGCCCGGTGTCGCTGAGCGCCACTCGCAACGCGTCGTTCACGGCCCCTCCATCGAGATGTTTCGAATATCTGAGGACCATATCGCTACGCGGTGTATCTGTCTGGTGACGCACCCGAGGGTGGCCTGTAGAAGACGGCGCGACCGGTGGAGGCGCAGCAGCCCGGCGGTGGGCGTCAGTCAGAGGGTCGCCCCGGCGGGGAGGGCGGGGCGACCCTCTTCCACCGCCGAAGGAGGCCCGCCCATGCCCCGCCGCCACCGGGATCACGTACCGACTCGCCCCACCTGGCGCTGCGCGGCATGCGGCATCGCCTGGCCCTGCTCGGCGGCGAAGCTGCGGTTGCTCGGCGAGTATCGACACGACCGGCTGGCGTTGACCGTCTACCTGGCGACCCTTTACGCCGAGGCCGGCGAACACCTCACCGACGTCGACCCGGCCCGCCTGACCGAACGCTTCCTCTCCTGGGCCCGCGCCCGCGCCTGACCGAGCTGCCGCGCCCGGTCCGCCTACCTGTAGAGCTGCCCCACCTGTGGGACAGCTCTACAGTCGCGAATCCTGGGCATGCTTCCTGGGCGACTGCGGCGACTGCGGCGACTGCGGCGACCGCGGCGACCGCGGCGACCGCGGCGACCGCGGATGTCAGGGTCGCCAGATTGCCAATTCGATGTCCCCTTGCCGCTCGGCGAAGCGGCCGTCTCGTGCTGCCGTCGTCAAGAGATGGCGCAGATCCGCCGAGAAGGCCGGGAGCCGGTCGCCGAACAGGTGCGGTGCCGAACTGGACAGCGAGAACACCGCCGAGGTGACCTCGTCCACGGAGCGTTCCACGGCGGTCCCCTGTTCGACAGTGATCCGGGTGGGGCCGCTGAAGCCCGCCCCGCGCATGATCTCGGCCTCTCCGGATGGGGTGCCCGCCGGCAACAACCCCTGGCCGGCCCGGCGGATCGGCCCCAGGTAGCTCGCTACCAGGTCGTTGATCTGCTGCCAGGGTGCTCGGGGGTAGGGCAGCGGGTCGTCCCCGGTCACGCCCTGATGCGTGTTGGCGCCCACGTGGACCCAGGCCCCGTCGGGCGTGAGCATGTCGCGGACGCGACGAGCCACGAGCGGGCGGTCCATCCAGTGGAACGACTGGGCGAACGTGGCCACCCGGAAGGTGCCCAGGTCGGCCGGCAGGGCCTCGGCGCGTAGGTGTCGCCACTCGACGTTGACCACCCCTGCACCGTCAGCTCTGCGCCGCCCCTCCGCGAGCATGTCCTGATCGGCGTCGACGCCCAACGCCGCCTCGAACAGGGGCGCGAGCAGCAGCGTCAGCGATCCGGGTCCGCAGCCCACGTCCAGGAGTCGACCGGTGCCGTCGAGGTCGAGCGCGGTACGGATGGCATCGGCGAGCGCGGCCGGGTAGGGCCGCCGTCCAACGCTGTAGTGGCGGGCGCTGCCCGCGTACAAGGTCTCGTCCCACTGCCACGCCGCCTCGGTCACGACGTCGATGAGACCATGGGCCGGGTTGTGCCGTCTCGCGTGAACTGCTGCGGACGCCGACCCATGTTGATGTCCGTCAGCTCACATGATCACCCTGAGCGACCGAGGGGACACCTGACTGCCGAGGCCCCAGCCGCGGTGGGCGGCCCGGACGAGCAACACGGCCGAAGGGTCCGAGGTCGATGAGCAGGTACAAACGGACCAGCGGTGACGTCGTCCGGTGGCCGGACAACCCCGACGCTCGGGCAGCGCTCGCGGCGTGGCTCGCCGACTCTTCGGCGTACCTCCCGGGTGATTCTCTTGATTTTCGCGGCGCGGACCTCAGCTGTCTCGATCTCCCCGGCGCCTGTCTGGCCAATTCCCAGCTGGTCGGCGTTCGGTTCGAGGAGGCCAACCTCGGGGCCGCCAACCTGGCAAATGCCGAGGCGCGGGGCGCGGATTTCTCCGCTGCCGACCTGGCCAAGGCGGACCTGGTCGGTTGCGTGGCGGGTGCGGCGCGGTTCCGTTCGGCCCGGTTGTTCGCGGTGCAACTCGATGACGCTGTGCTGAACGGCGCCGATCTCGGTCACGCGATCCTCAATTCCGCCCCGGTCTTCGTCCACGAGGGCGCGACCCGGTCCCCCGGCGGCGGTGACCTCGAAGTGTGGCTCTCGGCGCAGGGCGCGGAGAGTGTCTCCGGTGGTGGGCTGACGCCGAGACGACTCAGGGCCGGTCCCCGTGAGGGCCGGCCCTGTCGTTGGTGCAGCTCAGGCGAGCGGAGGATACGAGATTCGAACTCGTGAGGGTGTAAACCCAACACGCTTTCCAAGCGTGCGCCCTAGGCCTCTAGGCGAATCCTCCGCGAGCCAGGATACAGGCCCCCGCCGGCCGGGCCACCCCACCACCCCCTGAAGATCGACGGGCGGTCGGGTAGGCTTGGCGACACCTCCCGTGCGGCGGTATCTCGTGAACCTCCCCAGGGCCGGAAGGCAGCAAGGATAAGCGAGCTCTGCCGGGTGCACGGGAGGCCTTTTTGTCTGTGGGCCGGTTGATCCACTCGACATCCATGATGTCGGGGCATCCCGGGCCTGCGGACACCCCGATTTCCAGGAAGCCGAGTCGATCAAGCGCGGCGGCCAGGTCGATCAAGCCCGAGGGTCCAGGTGCCCCGGCGGGGTGGGTGGTCACCCGCGCCCGACCGGCGCAGAATGGCTCGGTCGAGAGGAGGCGGGACGAGTGACGCTGGCGCTCTACCGCAAGTACCGGCCGCGTACCTTCGCTGAGGTCATCGGCCAGGAGCACGTGACCGAGCCGCTGTCGCAGGCGTTGCGCAGCGGGCGGCTCAACCACGCCTACCTCTTCTCCGGCCCTCGTGGCTGCGGCAAGACCACCAGCGCCCGGATCATGGCCCGCTCGCTCAACTGTGAGCAGGGCCCCACCCCCGAGCCGTGCGGCAAGTGCGCGTCCTGCCGCTCGCTGGCCACCGACGGTGCCGGCTCGATCGACGTGATCGAGATCGACGCGGCCAGCCACGGTGGTGTCGACGACGCCCGTGAGCTGCGCGAGCGTGCCTTCTTCGCGCCGGCCAGCAGCCGCTTCAAGATCTACATCATCGACGAGGCGCACATGGTCTCGACCCAGGGCTTCAACGCCCTGCTCAAGCTGGTCGAGGAACCCCCGGAGTACGTCAAGTTCATCTTCGCCACCACCGAGCCGGAGAAGGTCCTCGGCACGATCCGGTCGCGGACCCACCACTACCCGTTCCGGCTGTTTCCGCCGAAGGTGGTCCGCCCGTACCTGGAGCAGCTCACCCAGGCCGAGGGCGTCGCCGTCGAGCCGGCGGTCTTTCCGCTGGTGGTCCGCGCCGGTGGCGGCAGCATGCGGGACAGCCTCTCCGTGCTCGACCAGCTCATCGCCGGCGCCGGCCCGGAGGGAGTCAGCTACGCCCGGGCCGTCGCGCTGCTCGGGGTCACCGACTCCGCTCTGATCGACGAGATGTGCGACGCGCTGGCCGCCGGTGACGGTGCGGCCGCGTACGCCACCGTCGACCGGGTCGCCGAGGCCGGCCACGACCTGCGCCGGTTCGCCGCGGACCTGCTCGAACGGCTCCGCGACCTCATCGTGATCCAGCAGGTGCCGGACGCCGCCGCGAAGGGCCTGATCGACGGCCCCGCCGACCAGATCGAGCGGATGGCAGCCCAGGCCGCGCAACTCGGGCCGGGCACGCTCTCCCGCTGCGCCGACATCGTGCACGACGGTCTGATCGAGATGCGTGGCACCACAGCGCCCCGCCTGCTGCTGGAGCTGATCTGCGCCCGGATGCTGCTGCCCGGCGCGGACGACTCCACAGGTGGCCTGCTCCAACGCCTGGAACGCATGGAACGCCGGCTCACCCTGAGCGGCACCGACGCGCCGCCGGCCGCCGCCGGCTCCGCTCCGGCCGCCCACCCGGGAGTACGCCCACAGCCGAGCCCTCCGGTCCCGGCTGCCGCACACCCCGCACCCGTCAACGCCCCGACCTCCGCTCCGCCGTGGGCGGTCGACCCGGCCGCGTCCCCGACCCAGAGCGCCGCGGGCTCGGGTGCTACCTCGGTCTCCGGAGCGACTGCCTCGCCCGGTCAGGTCCCGGGCGCACCGGCTCCGACCTCGGGTGTGCCGGTCTCTGGTGTGCCGGTCTCTGGCGTGCCGGCCTCTGGCGCCCCGGCCTCTGGCGCCCCGGTTTCGCCCGCTCGGGCCTGGGGCGCTCCGGCCTCGCACGCTCCGGCCCCGGGTGTGCAGGCCTCGCACGCTTCGGCCTCGGGTGTGCAGGCCTCGCACATCTCGGCTGCCGACTCGCCGATCCCGGCGTCACCCGGTGCGTCGGCCGTCGCGGGGTCCGCACCCGTCTCGCCCGCCGGCCCGGCCCCCCGTCGCGTCGTACCGCCATCGGCGGTGCTCCCCGACCCGGCCACGCCCCAGCCGCCCCGACCGGGAGCGCCGGCCGCGGCGCTGGACGCCGTCGCGGTCCGCCGCGTCTGGCCCGATGTGGTCGGCAAGGTCAACCGGACCAACAAGCGGATCGCCGCCCTGATGCGCGACGCCGTGGTGCGTGAACTCGACGGCGACATGCTGGTGCTGACGGTGAAGTCCACCGTGCTGGCCAAGATGATGGCCGATCACGCGGCGGTGCTCACCGACGCGCTCTACGAGGAGTTGGGCGGGCGCTGGCAGATCCGCTGCGAGGTCGCCGGCGAGCGCGGTGGCGTCTCGTTGTCCGGCCCGCAGCGCGCGCAGTCCGCCGCGCCGGCTCGACCCGCCGCCCCGGCCCCTGCGGCGACCGCCGCGCCGGCTCGACCCGCCGCCCCGGCGAATCCGACCGCCGCGCCGAACGCTCCGAGCGGGAACGCCGTTGCCGGCCCGCCGAGCGCACCGCCCGCCGCGCCGAACCCGTCGGCCGCGGCCAACCTGCCGGGTGGGCCGCCCAGCGCGCCCTACCCGAGCAGCGCCGCCAGCCCGGCGACTGCACCGCCCGCCGCGCCGAACTCGACAAGCGTCGCCGGTTCGGATGCCCGTGGTGGCCTGCCGGGAGGCGCGGTTGCGCGTGCCGGTGGGGGCGGGGAGGGCTACGGCGCGCACGGCTCGGGTCGGCAGGGCGGAACGCAGCCCGAGCCAGCGGACGCACAGGGCCCGGCCCGGCCCGGCCCGGCACAGCCGGGTGCCTCGGCAGACGACGAGGACGACTGGCCGGCGGCGGCCCGCCCTGGCGGTGGCGAACCGACCGCCGAGGCGACCGATGACGAGGACTGGCCGGAGGCCGCTCGTCCGGGTGGCGCATCGGCGGGGAACGACCCCGGCCCGGATGCTGGACCGGGTGGCCCCGGCTCGGCACCAACCCCGACCGGCCCGAACAGCGGCGGCGCGAACGGCAGTGGCGCGAACGGCAGTGGCCCGACCGGCAGTGGCAGTGGCCCGCACGACAGTGGCGCGAACGGCAGTGGCCCGACCGGCAGTGGCAGTGGCCCGAACGGCAGTGGCCCGAACGGCAGTGGCCCGACCGGCAGTGGCAGTAGACCAGGCGGCAGCACTAACGGCAGCGGCGCGAACGGCAGCGGCGCACCGGTGAGCAGCGCCATCGCCGCGGCTCGCGCGGCGGCGGCGGGGCGCGGTGTGCGTACCGGATCGGCGGCCCGGCCCGTCGCGGACGCCGAGTGGGCGGGCGAACCGCCCTACGACCCGGACTTCGACGGCCCGGTGCGGGGTGGTCGACCGGGTGGCGCGGCACCGGCGACACCTGTCTACGAGGGGTTCGATCCGGGCGACGAGCCGTTGGACGAGGTCATCGACGAGAAGACCGCCCGGGAGTCCAGCGAGGAGCAGGCGGTACGGCTGCTGCGCGAGACGTTCGGCGCCGAGAAGATCGACGAGGTCGACGCCCGCTGACGACCCCGCCCCACCTCGGCTCGGCGATCTTGCAGTTTCGGTCGCCTTTTTGCGCAGGATGTCTCTTATGTCGAGGCAGAAAGTGCAAGATCGCGCAGGGGGCGTGTCTCGGCCAGCAGGACGCCCAGGCAGCAGGCCCAGAGGGGGAAGGGCAGCACGGCTACCCGTTCCATGCCGCCCACCCCGATCCCCATGCCCTGCTGGGCGAAGAACAGCACCGTCCCGACCAGCGCGATGATCCCGGCGGCGAGGGTGATCCGTCGCCACCGGCCGAGCGTCGTGCCGGCCGGTGCGAAGCCGGCGAGGAGTAGACCGACGTTGCCCGTTCCCATGATCAGGAACGCGCCGAGGACGTGCAGGTTCTCGTCGACGTCGGCCGGGTAGCGGGCCGCCAGGGCGTACCCGCCGGTCGCCAGCAGCAGGAGGATCTGCGCCGTGCGCACCACGCCGCCGCGACCGAGAAGCCGCCAGGTCAGCAGGAGCCCGGCGGCGAGCAGCACGGCGGTGACCAGCATCGCGGCGTTCATCAGCGGGTGCCAGGGCGAGCACACGTAGCGGGGTCTGGTGGTGTCCCAGATGCCGCAGTGGGCGTTGCCGAGGTCGCTGATGTTGTGGGTGGCCCAACCGTAGGCCGGCTGCCGCCAGCGCAGTCCGGTGATCAGGCTGGCGACGAGGAAGACCGGTGCGGCTGCCACCCAGCACAGCGCGCCGGCCCGGCCGGTGCGGTTGAGATTCATGCCGTTGAGCACACCAGCGCGACGGGTCCCGGCGCACTACTGGCAGATGGCCGTTTCGGGGTAGTGACAGCTGTACCCGGAGGGCTCGCCGTGGGGCACACACCGGACGGGGGCGTGGTCGGTCCCAGCGGATAGGCTGGGCGGCGGCCGAGCAGACGAGTGCGAGAAGGAGCCATCCGTGCGCCCAGGTGGACAGCCGAACATGCAGCAGATGCTGAAGCAGGCGCAGAAGATGCAGCAGCAGATCGCCGCCGCCCAGGCCGAGTTGGCCGAGGCCGAGCTGACCGGCACCGCCGGCGGTGGGCTGGTCACCGCGACCGTCTCCGGCGCCGGTGAACTCAAGGCCATCAAGATCGACCCGAAGGCCGTCGACCCGGACGACGTGGAGACGCTTGAGGATCTGGTCGTCGCGGCCGTGCACAACGCCGCCGAGGCGGCACGAGAGTTGACCGAGCGCAAGATGGGTCCGGTCGCCGGCGGCATGGGCGGCCTCGGCCTGCCCGGTTTCTGAGCCGGCAGATGTACGAAGGTGCCATCCAGGACCTGATCGACGAGTTGGGCCGGTTGCCGGGCGTGGGTCCGAAGAGCGCTCAGCGGATCGCGTTCCACGTCCTGTCGGCGGATCCGGCCGACGTCAACCGGTTGGCCGGCGCGTTGCGCAAGGTCAAGGAGCTGGTCCGGTTCTGTACGACCTGCTACAACGTAGCCGAGTCCGAGCAGTGCCGGATCTGCCGAGACCCGCGACGCACCGACGAGGTGCTGTGCGTGGTGGAGGAGCCCAAGGACGTGGTCGCCATCGAGCGGACCGGTGAGTTCCGCGGTCGTTACCACGTGCTGGGCGGCGCGATCAATCCGCTGGAGGGGATCGGCCCGGACAGCCTGCGCATCCGGGAGCTGATGATCCGCCTCGGTGGTGGCGGCATCCGGGAGTTGATCCTGGCTACCGACCCGAACACCGAGGGCGAGGCGACCGCCACCTATCTGGCGCTGATGGTGAAGCCGATGGGTATCTCGGTGACCCGGCTGGCCAGTGGGTTGCCGGTCGGCGGCGACCTGGAGTACGCCGACGAGATCACCCTGGGCCGGGCCTTCGAGGGGCGCCGGGCCGTCTGAGTCGTACCGCGCGGGGGTGGTGGCGTCGTCGACGGCGCCGCCCCCGTTCCGGTGTCCGGCCGGGCACGGATCGATGTGTCGCACCTTGTCTGCGTCGTGCCGTTGACTGTCAGACCTTCTCGCAAGGTGTCGGCTTGGTAGCGATTGCCTAACGCCCGTTCCGCTTGACGTGTGACATGTCATAGCCTCCCGCACACGGACCGAGCCACAGCTCGGCGTGGTCATGCGCATGACAGAGGTGAGAGATGCAGGCGAGAAGGCTTAAAACGGCCGTGGCCATCGCGGCCGTTGCCGCTCTGGCGGTCGGCGCGGCCGGCTGCGCGGAGAGCGAGCGCGGCGACAGTGGCGAGGCCAAGACTGGCGGCACCTTCATCTTCGCGGGTGCCGGTGACCCGAAGAACTTCGACCCAATCTTCAACGATGACGGTGAGTCGTTCCGGCCGGTCCGGCAGATGTTCGACACCCTGGTGAGCCACAAGCCGGGCACCGCGGAGCTTCAGGGCGGCCTGGCGGAGAGCTGGGAGCACGACCCGGAGGGCAAGGTCTGGACGTTCAAGCTCCGCCAGGGCGTGAAGTTCCACGACGGTACGCCGTTCAACGCCGCCGCGGTCTGCTTCAACTTCGACCGCTGGTACAACATGAAGGGCGCTGCCGCCCAGTCCCAGATGATCTACTACATGGACGTCTTCGGGGGCTTCGCCAAGAACGAGAGCGAGTCCGCCGGCAAGCCGGTCTACAACAAGTGTGAGGCGCAGGGCGACGGCACCGCGGTCGTCACGCTGAACCAGTACAAGGGCGCCTTCCCGGGGGCCTTCGCGCTGACCTCGCTCTCGATCGCGAGCCCAGAGGCGCTCAAGAAGTACGACGCCAACACGGTGAAGCAGAACGGCGACTCGTTCGAGTACAGCGCCTTCGCGACCACCAACCCGGTCGGCACCGGCCCGTTCACCTTCGGTGGCTGGGACAAGGCCAAGAACGAGATCACCCTGAACCGCAACCCGGACTACTTTGGCGACAAGGCCAAGGTGGACAAGATGATCATCAAGATCATCAAGGACGAGAGCACCCGCAAGCAGGAGCTTCGTGCCGGCACCGTCCAGGGCATCGACTTCCCGGCCCCGGCCGACCGCAAGGCGCTCGAGGGTGAGGGCTTCCAGGTCGTCAACCGCCCGGCGTTCAACATCCTCTACCTCGGCCTCAACCAGAAGAACCCGAAGCTGAAGGACCTGCGGGTGCGCCAGGCGATCGCCTACGCCCTCAACCGCCAGCAGCTGGTGCAGACCAAGGGTCCGGGTGGCGCGAAGGTCGCCGACGAGTTCCTGCCGGACACCGTGCTCGGCTACGCCCCGGACGTGCAGAAGTACGAGTACAACCCGGAGAAGGCCAAGCAGCTCCTCAAGGACGCTGGCGCCGAGGGTCTGACGCTCAACTTCTACTACCCGCCGGACGTCACCCGGCCGTACATGCCGAACCCGCAGGAGATCTTCACCGTCCTCGCCAACGACCTGCAGGCCGTCGGCATCAAGGTCAACGGTGTTCCTCGCCCGTGGAACGGTGGCTTCAAGGACGACGTGCAGCAGTTCGGCAAGCACGACCTGCACATCCTCGGCTGGACGGGTGACTACAACGACCCGGGCAACTTCGTCGGCACGTTCTTCGGCCGGGGCAAGGTCGAGTTCGGCGACCAGTCGATGACCGAGATGTTCGACGCCATCGCCAAGGCTGACGGCATCGTCGACGACGCGGGCAAGAAGGCGGCCTGGGAGCAGGTCAACCGCGACATCGCCGCCAAGTGGCTGCCGGCCGTGCCGGTCTGGCACGCCCCGCCGGCCATCGTCGTCACCAAGGATGTCAAGGGCCTGGTGGCCAGCCCGTTGACCGACGAGCGGTTCAACACGGTCAGCATCAGCAAGTGACGTCCCTCGGCTGAGGCCGTAGGCGTGATCGGCCCGGGTCCGGGGTTCCTCCCGGCCCGGGCCGATCCGCGATATTTGAGAGTCTGGTGTGTGAGAGATGTTGCGAGTCATAGTTCGCCGCCTGTTGCAGCTGGTGGTGACCCTCATAGCGCTGTCGGCGCTGATCTTCATCTGGCTGCGGAACCTGCCCGGCGGCCCCATCGAGGCACTGCTCGGCGAGCGGGCGACGCCCGAACGTCGCGAGCTGCTGACCAAGGCGCTCGGCTACGACCAGCCGATCCTGGTGCAGTACGGCAAGTTCATGCAGCGGGTGTTGACAGGCGATTTCGGCAACTCGATCCGGACCGGTGACCCGGTCACCGAGGTGATCAGCCGCGCCTTCCCGGCCACCATCGAACTGGCCGTCGCCGCGATGATCATCGCCGTCGGCCTCGGTGTGCCGCTCGGCTACCTCGCCGCCCGCTGGCGCGGACGGTGGCCGGACAACCTCACCATCGCCGGCACCCTGCTCGGCATCTCCATCCCGATCTTCTTCCTGGGCTATCTGCTCAAGGACGTCTTCACCCAGAACATCCACTGGTTCCCGCCGTCCGGGCGGCTTACCACCGGACTGGAAAACACGAACGTCACCGGGTTCTTCGTGCTCGACGGCCTGTTGACCCGCGAGTTCGACGCCAGCGCGGACGCGTTGTGGCACCTGATCCTGCCGGCGATCACCCTCGCCACCATTCCGCTGGCGGTGATCGTGCGGATCACCCGCGCCAGCGTGCTCGACGTCCTCGACGAGGACTACGTACGGACCGCCGAGGCGAAGGGCCTGCGTCACCGTACGATCCGCGGCCGGCACATCCTGCGCAACGCCCTCCTGCCCGTGGTCACGACCATCGGCCTGCAGACCGGTGCGCTGCTCTCCGGCGCGGTGCTCACCGAGAAGGTCTACAACTGGGGCGGCATCGGCACCCTGATCACCGACTCCATCAGCGGCGGCCGGGACTACCCGGTGCTCCAGGCGATCATCCTGCTGGCCGCGCTGGTCTTCGTGGTGGTCAACCTGCTGGTCGACCTCTCCTACGCCTTCATCGACCCGAGGGTGCGTGTGCGATGAGTGACCCGATCACCCAGGCCGGCACTCCGGCTCCCCGTCCCGGGGACGACAAGCCACGTCCCGGCATGAGCGAGCGCAGCATCGGCCTGCTCGGCGACCGCAAGAAGGCACGGCTCGACGAGCTGGCCCAGGCGAGTGCCTCCGACCGGGGCGGGATCAGTCTCGTCCGCGACGCCCTGCGCCGGCTGCGGCGCAACCCGGTCGCCGTCGTCGGAGCCGTGATCGTGGGGCTGTTCGTCCTGGTGGCGATCTTCGCTCCGCTGATCGCACCGCACGACCCGGTGCAGCGCTTCGACGAGCTGACCAAGGGCCTCACCGTGGACACCATCCCGGGGGCCAGCAGCGGGTTCCCGCTCGGCTCCGACCCGCTCGGCCGGGACTTCCTGTCCCGCATGATCTACGGCGCCCGGCAGACGCTCTTCGTGGGCGTGCTCGCGACCCTCATCGGTCTCGCGCTCGGAGTGCTGATCGGCGCCATCGCCGGGGCCTTCGGCGGCTGGGTCGACGTGGTCCTGATGCGGCTCACCGACGTGATGCTGGCCCTGCCGAGCCTGCTGCTCGCGATCACCCTTGTCGCGATGGCCAGCCGGTCGACCCAGTGGACCGTCATCTTCGCGGTGGCAATCGTGAGCGTACCGATCTTCGCCCGGCTGCTGCGCGGCTCGATGCTGGCCCAGCGCGAGAGCGACCACGTGTTGGCCGCCCGCGCGCTCGGCGTCAAGGAGCGCAACATCGTGCTGCGGCACATGTTGCCCAACTCGTTGACCGCGGTGATCGTGCAGGCGACCCTGACCTTCGCGGTGGCTATTCTGGACGCCGCGGCGCTGTCCTTCCTGGGTCTCGGCGACCCGGACATCAACCGCGCCGAGTGGGGTCTGATGCTCGGCGTGGACGGTCAGCGCTACTTCGAGGTCCGCCCGGAGTTGGCGTATTATCCCGCGCTCGCGATCATCGTGGTCGCGCTCGGCTTCACCCTGCTGGGTGAGGCGATGCGCGACGCGATCGACCCGAAGAACCGGCGGTGACCACGGTGAGCGCTGTCAGCGTGCCCGGACCCCGTCTCGGGCGAGCGCGAGGAGTGAGCTTGCGAGCCCCGCAGTCGCGAGCGAAGGACCACAGCAGTGAGGAAGTGACTCGATGAGCCTGCTCGACGTCCGTGACCTGAGCGTCGTGTTCCAGCGGCGCGGCGAGCGGCCCTTCACCGCCGTGGACAAGGTCAGTTTCACGGTGGAGCCGGGGCAGACCGTCGGCCTGGTCGGCGAGTCCGGCTGCGGCAAGAGCGTGACCAGCCTGGCCATCATGGGCCTGCTGCCCAAGCGCGGTAACAAGGTCACCGGTGAGGTGCTCTTCGACGGCACCGACCTGCTGAAACTGCGACCCGACGACATGCGCGACCGACGCGGCCGGGAGATCAGCATGATCTTCCAGGACCCGCTCTCCTCGCTGAATCCCGTCATCCCGATCGGGGTCCAGGTGGCCGAGGTGTTGGAGCGCCACCAGGGCCGGGACCGCAAGCAGGCGCTGCGCGAATCGCGGGACCTGCTGGACGCGGTCGGCATCCCCGACCCGCAGCGGCGGCTCAGCGAGTATCCGCACCAGATCTCCGGTGGGATGCGTCAGCGCGCGCTGATCGCCATCGCGCTGGCCTGCAAGCCTCGGCTGCTGATCGCCGACGAGCCGACCACCGCGCTCGACGTGACCATCCAGGCGCAGATCCTCACCCTGCTCAAGCAGTTGGTCGACGAGACCGGCACCGCGCTCGTCATGATCACGCACGATCTGGGCGTGGTGGCCGGGCTCTGTGACAGCGTGAACGTCCTCTACGGCGGCAAGGTGGTCGAGCGGGAACGGCGGCACGAGCTGTTCGCGCACGCCCGGCACCCGTACACCCACGGGCTGCTCAGCTCGGTGCCCCGGCTGGACTCTCCGCGCGGTGAGCGACTGCACGCGATCCGCGGGTCGGTTGCCGACAACATCCCGTGGGTCGAGGGGTGCGCCTTCGCGCCGCGCTGCGACAACGTCGTGGACGCGTGCCTGGAAGGGCCGCCGCCGCTCGAACCCACCGCCACCGGAGGCGACCTCCGCTGCAACAACCCCGTCTCCGAGGAGGTGGCGGTCCGATGACCGAACAGACCGAACCCCTGATCGAGCTGCGCGACGTCAAGGTCCACTTCCCGATCAAGAGCGGCCTGCTCTTCGACCGCACCATCGGGTACGTCTACGCGGTGGACGGGGTGTCGCTGAGCATCCGCAAGGGCGAGACGTACGGCCTGGTCGGCGAGTCGGGCTGCGGCAAGTCGACGTTGGGTCGTGGCCTGCTGCGGCTCGTCGAGCCGACCGAGGGCGAGATCGTCTTCGACGGCATCGACGTGCGTTCGCTCAAGGGCGAGGCCATGCGGCAGGCCCGCCGCCGAATGCAGATGATCTTCCAGGATCCGCTCTCCAGCCTCGACCCCCGACAGTCGGTGGAGTCGCTGTTGGTGGAGGGGCTCAAGGCGCACGGGTTGGCCGGCGACAAGGTCGAGACCAACCGGAAGCTGCGCGAGACGCTGGAGGCCGTCGGCCTGCCCGCGTCCGCCCTCGGCAAGTATCCGCACGAGTTCTCCGGCGGCCAGCGCCAGCGGATCGGCATCGCCCGCGCGTTGGTGCTCAACCCGGACCTGATCGTCGCCGACGAGCCGGTCTCCGCGCTCGACGTGTCGATCCAGGCCCAGGTGCTCAACCTGCTGGAGGACCTGCAGAACGAGCGTGGCCTGACGTATCTGATCATCGCGCACGACCTGGCGGTGGTGCGTCACATCGCCGACACGGTGGGCGTCATGTACCTCGGCGGGCTGGTGGAGGAGGCGTCCAGCGACGACCTCTACCGCGAGCCGATGCACCCGTACACCCGGGCGCTGATGTCCGCGGTGCCGGTGCCCGACCCGCTGGTGGAGGACCGCCGGGAGCGGATCCTGCTTGCCGGTGACCTGCCGTCGCCGACCAACCCGCCGTCGGGCTGCCGGTTCCACACCCGGTGCCCGTGGGCGCAACCCACCCGGTGCGCCGACGAGCGGCCGGAACTGCGCGACGTCGTCGGCGGACACCGGGTGGCCTGCCACTTCGCCGAGGACATCGCTGCCGGTCGGATCCGGCCGCACGAGGTCGAGGTGGAGCTGGTCCGCCCGAGCGAGGGCACCGGCCCCGTCGACCCGCCGGGCGAGTTGATCCCCACCCCGTGACGCAGCCGGGGGCCGTCCGGGAACGGGTGGCCCCCGGGCAGCGCGTGCTCCGGGTGGCTCAGCCCTCGGGGCGGTGCAGCAGGCCCACCGCGACGCCGTGTACCGCGTCCAGTCCCGCCGGGTCGGCCAGCGCGACCGACGTGCCGGTCACCGCGTACCACTCGTCGGCGTCCTTGTACTGCACCCGCAGGGTGACCTTGCCGTCCGCGTACTCGGTGCGCAGCGTCAGGTCACCGGTGACCACGCCGACCTCGTCGGTCATCACGCCGCCGGGGCCGGGCACGATGTCGGTGGTGCGGCTCTGCGGGCCGGCCGCGCCCCCCGAATCCGCGACCATGCCGGCACCCGGCACGGCGGCGGGCGTCTCGGCGGCGCCGTCCGCGGTCATGCCGGCGGCGGCCGGGACGCCTCCCCCGGCGGCGGTCACGTGTCGCTCCCCACTCAACAGCCCTCCAACATGTCGGTCAGGGCGGCCTTCTCGGCGCTTGTCACCGTCAGCCGCCAGTAGTGCTTGACCGTCACCCAGTCCTGGGCGTACTTGCACCAGTACGATCGGTTTGCCGGCTTCCACTGGGACGGGTCCTGGTCACCCTTTGCCCGATTGGAGGACGCGGAAACCGCGAAGAGCTGCGGACGGGTGGTGTCGTTGGCGAAGTCACCGCGCTTCGCGTCGTCCCACTCGTCGGCACCGGAGCGCCACGCGTTGGCCAACGGCACCATGTGGTCGATGTCCACGTCGGAGGGATCGGAGAAGCTGCGACCGTCGTACACGCTCTCCCAGCGCCCACCGACCACGTTGCAGCCGGAGAGCTTCACGTCCTTGCCGTCGCGCTGGAGGATGCTGTCCCGCACGTCGCAGTTCTTGCCGGTGTCCCGCCAGTGCGGGAAGTGGTCCCGGCTGTAGCCCTTCATCGACCCGGCGGTGGCCACGGTGAGCTGGCTCAGCTGCTCTGCCGCGTTGCCGCCGTCGTTCGACGACGGTGGTGTGGTCGGCTCGTCCTGCGGGACACAACCGGCCACGCCGAGTGCCAGCGCCGCGGCGAGCGCGATCACCGCCGCTCGCGGTCCTGATCTGGTACGCACAGACGACACCTCTCCAGCTTGCGGTCTCCCGGCGATTGCGCACAGTACCCGGGAATGGTTTCGGCGTTTCGTGGCGTCTCCCACATGATGCAAGGCAGATTGGTGGGATGACCGCACCCGTACCGGCGCCCGCCCTCAGGATGGGCACCACCGCCGGCCGGGGCACGCTGCTCGCCGCCGTGCTCGCCTCTGGCATGGTCTTCCTCGACAGCACCGTCGTCAACGTGGCCCTGCCGAAACTCGGGCAGGATCTCGGCGCGAACGTGGCCGATCTTCAGTGGACCATCAACGGCTATCTGCTGATGCTGGCGGCGTTCGTGCTGCTCGGCGGCGCGCTCGGGGACCGCTTCGGTCGCCGGCGGATCTTTCTCATCGGGGTGGTCTGGTTCACCGCCGCCTCGGTGCTGTGCGGGCTGGCCCAGGACACCGGCATGCTGATCGCGGCCCGGTTCCTCCAGGGCGCCGGTGGCGCGCTGCTCACGCCCGGGTCGCTGTCGGTGCTCCAGGCCAGCTTCCACCCCGACGACCGGGGCCGGGCAATCGGTGCCTGGGCCGGGCTGTCCGGGGTGTCCACCGCGCTGGGACCGTTCATCGGGGGCTCGCTGATCGACACGCTGTCCTGGCGCTGGATCTTCTTCCTCAACCTACCGATCGCCGTGCTCGTGGTGCTGGCCGCGCTGCGCTGGGTGCCGGAGAGCCGGGACGAGAGCGCCTCCCGGACCGCGGGGCCGGGTCGGACCCGACGGCGCTTCGACGTCGGAGGAGCACTGCTCGGCGCGCTCGCGCTGGCCGGCGTCACGTACGCCCTGATCGACGCGCCGGCGCGTGGCTTCGACTCCGCCCCGGTGCTGATCGCCGCGCTGGTCGGGGTGCTGTCCGCGGTGACGTTCGTGCTGCTGGAACGACGGCGGGGCGATGCCGCGATGCTGCCCACCGGGCTGTTCAGCAGCCGGCTCTTCTCGGTGCTGAACATCTTCACCGTGGTCGTCTACGCGGCGCTCGGCGGCTTCACCTTCTTCTTCGCCGTCTACCTACAGAACGTGGTGGAGTGGTCGGCCTTCCGCACCGGCATCGCGTTGCTGCCGATGACCCTGCTGCTGTTGGTCGGGTCGGCCCGAGCCGGAGCGTTGTCGGCGCGGATCGGGCCGCGGCTGCCGTTGACCATCGGGCCGGTGGTGGCCGCGGTCGGTCTGCTGCTGCTGCGCGGCGTCGGCCCGGGCGCGTCCTACTGGACCGACGTGCTGCCCGGGGTGCTGCTCTTCGGCATCGGGCTGACCCTGGTGGTGGCACCGCTCACCGCATCGGTGCTGGCCGCCGTGCAGGACCGGTTCTCCGGGGTGGCCAGCGGCTTCAACAACGCCGCGTCCCGGGCCGGCGGACTGCTCGCGGTGGCGGCGCTGCCGCTGCTCGTCGGCCTGTCCGGCAGCGGCTACGCGCAGAAGGCCGAGCTGACCGACGCGTTCCGGGGCGCCATGGTCTGGTGTGCGGGGCTGTTGCTGGCCGGGGCCGTGCTGGCCCTCGTGCTCGTGCACCGGCCGCCCCGCGCGGCCCCACCGTCGCAGCCCTGCCACTCGATGCCCGCGGCCACACCCCCGAGGTAGGCAACCACCTCGGGGGCGCGGCGCGTCAGCTGCGGGCGCGGTTGACGGCGCTGGTGACCGCCTTGATCGAGGCGGTGACGATGTTGGCGTCGGTGCCGACACCCCAGACCGTCCGACCGTCGACCTCACACTCCACGTACGCGGCGGCCTGCGCGTCCCCACCCGAGGAGAGCGCGTGCTCGTGGTAGTCGAGCACCCGCACGCCCACCCCGACCGACTGGAGCGCGTTGACGTACGCGTCGATCGGGCCGTTGCCGATCGCGGCCAGGGACCGCTGCTCGCCGCCCACACCGACCTGGGCCTCGATCTCGACCTTGCCGTCGGTGGTGCCGATCGTGTAGCTGCTCAGCCGGACCGCCGGGTCGGGCTGGTGGTCGAGCAGGTAGTGCGTCGCGAAGATCTCCCACATGGCGCTGGGGTCGACCTCGCCGCCGTCGTGGTCGGTGACGTGCTGCACCACCCCGGAGAACTCGATCTGGAGCCGGCGCGGCAGGTCCAGTTGGTGCTCGCTCTTCATGATGTACGCGATGCCACCCTTGCCGGACTGCGAGTTGACCCGGATGACCGCCTCGTAGGTGCGGCCCAGGTCCTTCGGGTCGATCGGCAGGTACGGCACGGCCCAGGTGTGCTCGTCCATCGGCACCCCGGCGGCCTTCGCGTCGGCGGCGAGGGCGTCGAAGCCCTTCTTGATGGCGTCCTGGTGGGAGCCGGAGAAGGCGGTGTAGACCAGGTCGCCCGCGTACGGGTGGCGCTCGTGCACCGGCAGTTGGTTGCAGTACTCGGCCGCGCGCCGGATCTCGTCGATGTTCGAGAAGTCGATCATCGGGTCGATGCCCTGGGAGAACAGGTTGAGCCCCAGGGTCACCAGGTCGACGTTGCCGGTGCGCTCGCCGTTGCCGAACAGGCAGCCCTCGATGCGGTCCGCGCCGGCGAGCAGGCCCAGCTCGGCGGCGGCGACCCCGGTGCCGCGGTCGTTGTGCGGGTGCAGGCTCAGCACCACGCTGTCGCGGCGCGGCAGGTGCCGGTGCATCCACTCGATCGAGTCGGCGTACACGTTGGGGGTGGCCATCTCGACGGTGGCCGGCAGGTTGATGATCAGCGGCCGGTCCGGCGTGGGGTCGATCACGTCGATCACCCGGGAGCAGACCTCCAGCGCGTACTCCAGCTCGGTGCCCGTGTACGACTCCGGCGAGTACTCGTAGAAGATCTCGGTGTCCGGGGTGTGGATCTCCGCGTACTTCTGGCAGAGCCGCGCGCCGGTCGTGGCGATGTCGGCGATGCCGTCCCGGTCCAGCCCGAAGACCACCCGCCGCTGGAGGGTGGAGGTCGAGTTGTAGAAGTGCACGATGGCCCGCTTCGCGCCGCGCAGCGACTCGAACGTCCGCTCGATCAGGTGCTCCCGGCACTGCGTGAGCACCTGGATCGTGACGTCGTCCGGGATCATGTCCTGTTCGATGAGCTGCCGGACGAAGTCGAAGTCGGTCTGGCTGGCCGACGGGAAGCCGACCTCGATCTCCTTGTAGCCCATCTGGACCAGCAGCTGGAACATCCGCCGCTTGCGCTCGGGCGACATCGGGTCGATCAGTGCCTGGTTGCCGTCGCGCAGGTCCACGGCGCACCAGCGCGGCGCGGCGTCGACGTGCCGGGTGGGCCAGGTGCGATCCGGCAGGTCGATCCGGAACTGCTCCCGGTACGGCTGGTAGCGGTGGTACGGCATCCGGCTTGGGCGTTGCCGAGCGATCGGATCGGTCTCGGCGTCGGTGACAGGTTGAGCCATCTCAGAGTGCTCCCTGGAACATGTGGCGTCAGCAGATCGGAAGGTGTCGGCAGGATGCCGGGCAACGGTGCGCGGCGGTGCCGAGAAGAAAATCGGATGTGCTGGACGGCGCGATGCGACTCCGCGACGAGGTGCCGGCCGGTCAGGCCTCGTCGCGGCGGCTAAGGAGGAGCAGCGCCCGCCACATGACCACGTAACCCTACGTGATGAGGCGGAGGGGGGAAAGGCAGGTCCGGACTATGGGACCAGTGTTCCGGCCTGTTCCGGGGCCTCGGCACCCAGTCGTGGAGTCCGTTCGGCCCAGGCCACCACCGGTACGACGGCCAGCCCGACGAGCACGAAGATCGCTGCGGCCGGTAACCAGCCCCACCCGCCGGTGGTCACCCCGAGCGCGGTCAGACCGGCCGGGGCGATCAGGTACTGCACCTGGGAGCCGAGCCGGAACGCCCCCACGTACGCGCCGCGCTGGGCGGCCGGCGGCAGGGTGGCGGTGAGCCCCCAGGCGCCCGCTGACTCGATCAACTCGGCCAGGATCAGCACCAGGGCGGCGGCCACCAGCACCGCCACGGTGAGCAGGCCCCGGGTCAGCCCGGAGAGCGGCAGGACCAGACAGAACAGGGCGATCAGCAGGGCACCCCGGCGGGAGGCTCGGGCCGCGCCCGGCGCGGTGTCGGCGCCCCGGCTCAGACGTACCTGGAGCAGCACGACCAGGACCGTGTTGAGCAGCACCAGCCCGGCGATCACCGTCTTCGGGGCATCGGTGTGGGTGAGGATCCAGAGCGGCAGCACCGTCAGGTAGAGCGTCTGGTGTGCGGTGAGCAGCCCGGACAGCAGGGACACCGCCACGAACGGGCGGTCGCGGAGCACGGCGAGCCGACCCATCGGCTCCACCGGCCGGGTGACCTGCGGCAGCCGGGGCAGTCGCCGCACGAAGAGAGCCGTCACCAGGAAGACCGTCGCGATGAACCAGACCATTCCCCGGTACGCCGCCATCGTGTCCACCGTCAGCACCACGCCGCTGATCACCGCACCCAGCCCGAAGCCGACGTTCAGCGACGAGCGCTGGTACGCCATCGCGGTGACCCGTTCGGCCGGGGGCAGCGCGTTGATCGAGTAGACCTGCACGGCCACGCCGCTCGCGGCCTCCACGGCGGCCAGAGCCACCACCACGGCGAGGAACCCGGCGAAGCCGCCGACGAACGGGTACGTCGCGAAGAGCGCCGCGTTGAGCACCAGCCCGACCACCCAGACCCGCTGCGGTCCGTACCTGTCGGTGAGTCCGCCCAGCGGCACCGTGCCCAGCAGCGACACCCCCGCCGCGATGGACAGCCCCAGCCCCACCTGGGCGGCGCTGAGCCCGAGCGCCCGGGTGAAGAAGACGGCGCTACCGGCGTGGAACAGCCCGCTGCCGACGGCGTAGACCATGGCCTGCACGGCCAGGGCGCGGGTCAGCCCGGCCGGCGGTACGACGTCTCGGACGGCGGTACGGATCGATTCTCTGGTCCCCATGGTCGGGAAGTGAATCGGGTCCCCAAGACCTCGGTCGAATCTTTTAGGCTGGACCGAATCCTGCTCCTGGGGGGCGTGTGTCCGAGTTGCGGTTCAGCCTGGCCGACGTTGCGGGAGTGCGGCTCGCCGTGTCACCGGTCAACGAGACGGTCATGAGCATGTGGGCGCTGGCCAACCCGGTCCGCTACGCGGTGCACCTGCCCTGGATCGACCGGGCACGGGTGACGTTGCGTCGTCCCGAGGTGGCCGACCGGGTCCGGCCTCTGGTGGGGTTGGTGGTGCCGGGTCGCTGGCTGCCCGACTTCCTCACCCCGGCGGCCCGACCGAACGTGGAGATGGCCGAGCAACTCGACCAGATCGCGGCGACGCCACCGGCCGTGGTGGCCCAGGACCTGCTGGCCACCACCTGGCAACGACCGCTGAGCCCGTTCGGGCGGGCCCTGCTGGCCGACCCTGGCGGGCTGCTGCCGCAGGTGGTCGACGCGGTGCGGGTCTGGTACGACGAGGCGATCGCCTCGGACTGGCCGCGGATGCGGGCGCTGCTCGACGCCGACGTGGCGTACCGGGCCGCGCAGCTCGCCGAGAGCGGCGCCGGTGGGTTCTTCGAGCAGCTCCACCCGAGCCTGCGCTGGCACGGCGACCGGGTGGTCAGCGACGACACGTTCGAGCGGGACTTCGACCTCCGCGGTCGCGGGCTGGCGCTGAACCCGACGGTCTTCACCGAGCAGCACGTGCTGTGGAACCTGCTGGAAGATTCGCTGCCGGCCGCCGCGTACCCGGTCCGTGCCGTCGGGACGCTCTGGGAGGCGACCGGGCCGCCGCCCGGCGACCCACTGGCCCGGGTGATCGGCCCCGGCCGGGCCGCGCTGCTGCACCTGCTCGAGACGGCACTGACCACCACCGACCTGGCCCGACTCACCGGGATGTCCGCCGGAAACGTCTCCCAGCACCTGACCGCGCTGCACGCCGCCGGCCTGGTCTCCCGGTCCCGGCAGGGTCGGCACGTCCGGTATCGCAACACCGAGGTCGCGGCCGTCCTGCTTCGCGCCAGCGGCGGCGGGTAGGTCCGTTGACCGGTCAGCCGAGCAGGAGTTCGGCAAGCGGTCGACGGCGGCGCAGACCGGTCTCCTCGGCGACGAGGTCGGCCGGGAGGCTGAGCGGGTCACCGAGTTGCCCCACCGCGAGCACCGCGTACGGCCGCACGTCGGCGGGGAGGTGCAGGTCGGCGCTGAGTCCGACGCGATCCACGGTGAGGACCTGGCGCACGTGCAGCCCGAGCGCGGTGGCCTGCACGGTGAGATGGGCGACCGCCTGACCCAGGTCGTAGGCGACCCCGTCGGGTGGCGCGGCGTCGGGCGCGGTGTCGCCGTCGACGTGCGCGGCGAGCAGCAGGGCGGCGGCACGGTGTGCCCAGCGTTGGTCGCGCTCGGGCAGGTTGACCAGAATCCGCTTCCAGGTCTCGTCGTCGCGGTGGCCGAGGGTGAACCGCCAGGGTTGGCGGTTGCCCAGGGACGGCGCCCAGCGGGCCGCCTCCAGGAGGAGGGACGCGTCCGGGGCGGTCAACCCCTCGGTGGGGTGGAACGCCAGCGGACTCCAACGGTAGGCGAGTAGCGGAGTGAGATCGGCCATACTCCGGATCGTCCCTTATGGGCGATTAGCTCTCCTGGGGTGGGGTGACCAAATGTGGGCAAGGGCACCCGTAACGGGATGAAGATCAGGGCGTTCCCGCGCTTGGGCTGTCCGACGGGTCAGGGGTCGGCGGCGCGGCGGTGTCCAGCGGGTCCCGGTCGACCACCATCGGGCCGGCCAACTGCACAGTGGCCGGCGCCGCCCCCGGCGGTGCGGCCAGCCGCAGCGTCCCCGCCCCGGTCCGCACCCCGGTCGGAGTGCCGTCCCGCTCGTAGCAGTAGATGCCCACCTCCACCGGAGCGTTGAGCGACGCCGAGGTGGAGTCCACCGAGTAGCAGGTGCCGGTGAGGCCCTCGGGTGGGCTGGCGGGAGCCACCGCCAGCGGTGCGCGCCGGTCGGTGAGCACGTCCAGCCAGTCGGTGAGCGGATGCTGGACCCGGGGGTCCGACCGGCGGGGGATCGCGTCGTCGCGCTCACCGAGACGTACGCAGCTCGCCGACTCCGGTCGCCCGGCCGAGGGCAGGGCGCACTGGAACAGCCCGTCGTTCGTGGCGGCTATCGAGACGTCGGCAGTGCCACCCCATGCGCCACCCGGCACGTCGACCCGCCAACTGCCGTCGTTCGCGCTGGTGAACGTGATGGTGCGAGTCGGCTGACCGGTCTGGCTGTACGCGTACTGCGCCACCAGGTGGCGATCCTGGGCAGCCGCGGCCAGGGCGGCCAGGTCGTCCCGCGCGGTGTCCACCGCGACCGGCCCCGGATCGGCGGGCGGCGGGGCCGGAGGCCGCGCATCGGCGCAGGCGACCAGGAGAGCCGGCAGGGCGAACACGAGCGGCCCGAGCACGCGGACGGCCGGGCGGATGAGGACGGGCACCGGCCCATTCTGGTGGGTCCGGACTGCTGGTGGGCGCCAGCGGGTGACGGCTCGTGCCGGCGTGTCGGACGGGTCGTCGCCGCGTACCGCCGGGGTTGGTGGGAGCGGCCCGGCCGCCCCGCGCGGGCCGGATGGTGGGATCACCTGACCCGGCGTCGTTACCCGCCGGATACCCTCAGGGGGACTGACACGCGCCGCCGGCCCCGGTTCCGGCGGCGTCGGCACGCTCAGGGTCGCTGGGAGGGAGTGCACCGTCGTGGCACTCGTGGTGCAGAAGTACGGCGGGTCCTCCGTCGCCAACGCCGAGCGGATCAAGCGGGTGGCCGAGCGCATCGTCGCCGCCCGCAAGGCCGGCGACGACGTGGTGGTGGTGGTCTCCGCGATGGGGGACACCACCGACGAGCTGCTGGACCTGGCCAACCAGGTCAGCCCGCTGCCGCCGGGCCGCGAGCTGGACATGCTGCTCACCGCCGGGGAGCGGATCTCCATGGCGTTGCTCGCCATGGCCATCCACAACCTGGGGTACGAAGCCCGCTCGTTCACCGGCTCGCAGGCCGGCGTCATCACCACCTCGGTGCACGGCCGCGCGCGGATCATCGACGTCACCCCGGGGCGGCTCAAGGGCGCGCTCGACGAGGGGTCGGTGGTCATCGTCGCCGGCTTCCAGGGCGTCTCGCAGGACACCAAGGACGTCACCACGCTGGGCCGGGGTGGCTCGGACACCACCGCCGTGGCGCTCGCCGCCGCCCTGCACGCCGACGTCTGCGAGATCTACACCGACGTGGACGGCATCTTCACCGCCGACCCACGGATCGTGCCCAACGCCCGACACATCCGGCAGATCACCTACGAGGAGACGCTGGAGCTGGCCGCGTGCGGCGCGAAGGTGCTGCACCTGCGTAGCGTGGAGTATGCCCGTCGGGCGGGGTTGCCGATCCACGTCCGTTCGTCATACTCGACCAACACCGGCACGATGGTCACCGGATCGATGGAGGACCCTTCCGTGGAGCAGGCCCTGATCACCGGCGTCGCGCACGACCGCAGCGAGGCCAAGATCACGATCGTCGGGGTGCCCGACGAGCCGGGTGCCGCCGCGCGGATCTTCGACACCGTCGCCGGCGCCGAGATCAACATCGACATGATCGTGCAGAACGTCTCCACCGAGGGCACCGGTCGGACGGACATCTCGTTCACCCTGCCCAAGGCCGACGGCCCCACCGCGATGGCCGCGCTCAGCAAGATCCAGGAGCCGGTCAAGTTCAAGGGCCTGCTGTACGACGACCACGTCGGCAAGGTCTCGCTGATCGGTGCCGGCATGCGCTCGCACCCGGGTGTGGCCGCCGGCTTCTTCGCCGCGCTCGGCGCCGCCGGGGTCAACATCGAAATGATCTCCACCTCCGAGATCCGGGTCTCCGTGGTCTGCCGCGACACCGACCTCGACGCCGCCGTCCGCGCCATCCATGACGCGTTCGAGCTGGGCGGCGACACCGAAGCCGTGGTCTACGCGGGGACGGGTAGGTAGCGCCGATGACGGCGCTGCCCACCCTCGCCGTGGTCGGAGCGACTGGTGCCGTCGGCACCGTGATGTGTGAGCTGCTCACCGGTCGTCGCAACGTCTGGGGTGAGATCCGGCTGCTCGCCTCCGAACGCTCGGTCGGCAGGCGGGTGCGCTGCCGGGGTGAGGACGTCGTCGTCCAGGCGCTGACCCCGGAGGCGTTCGACGGGGTCGACGTGGCGATGTTCGACGTGCCCGACGAGGTCTCCGCCGAGTGGGCGCCGATCGCCGTCGAGCGCGGTGCGATCGCCGTCGACAACTCCGCCGCGTTCCGGATGGACCGGGACGTTCCGCTGGTCGTTCCGGAGATCAACCCCGAGCAGGTCCGCAACCGGCCCCGGGGCATCATCGCCAACGCCAACTGCACCACCCTCGCGATGATCGTCGCGGTCGCGCCCCTGCACCGCGAGTACGGCCTGCGGGAGCTGGTGCTCGCCTCCTACCAGGCGGTCTCCGGTGCCGGCCAGGCCGGCGTGGACATCCTGCACGACCAGCTCACCAAGGTCGCCGGGGATCGCGCGCTCGGCTCGCGCACGGGCGACGTCCGCCAGGCCGTCGGCGACGACCTCGGTCCGTTCCCGGCCCCACTGGCGCTCAACGTGGTGCCCTGGGCGGGCTCGCCCGCCGACGGTGGCTGGTCGTCGGAGGAGATGAAGATCCGCAACGAGTCGCGGAAGATCCTCGGCCTGCCCGACCTCAAGGTGTCCGCCACCTGCGTCCGGGTGCCGGTGGTCACCGCTCACTCGGTGGCCGTGCACGCGGTCTTCGGCACCGAGGTGGATGCCGAGGGCGCCCGCGAGGCGCTGCGCAACGCGCCCGGGGTCATCCTGGTCGACGATCCCGCCGCCGGGGAGTTCCCGATGCCGATCGACGCCGTCGGCACCGACCCGTCCTGGGTCGGCCGGATCCGCCGCGCCCTGGACGACCCGCGTGCTCTGGACTTCTTCGTCACCGGCGACAACCTCCGCAAGGGCGCAGCCCTCAACACCGCCCAGATCGCCGAACTCCTGGCCAAAGAGTTCCGCACCCCCTAACCCCACCCCACCCCACCCACCCCCCACCCCTCCCTGCCCTCCCTCCCTCCCCTCCCTCCCCACCCCCCGCTACGGCGATCTTGCAGTTTCTGCCGTGACATAAGGGGCGTAACCGACACAAAACGGCGACCGAAAGTGCAAGATCGGCGGGGTGGGTCAGGCGGCGGAGAGGTGGACTCCGTCTCGGCCCTGGCGTTTCACCGCATAGAGGGCCTGGTCGGCTCTGCGGAGCGTCCGGTCGGGGGTTTCACCGGGACGGGGCAGTGCGACGCCCACGCTGATCGTGCGGCCGATGCGCCGGGCCGCCTCGGTCAGCCGTTCGGCGATCCGGACCGCCTCCTCGGGGCGACTCACCTCGATCACCGCGACGAACTCGTCGCCACCGATCCGGTACAGCTCGTCGCCGTGCCGGAGCGCCTCCTCCAGGGCGCGGGCCAACCCGACGAGCACCCGGTCGCCGGCCTGGTGGCCGTACGTGTCATTGACGATCTTGAAGCCGTCCACGTCGATCGCCAGCAGGGCCGTACGTCCCGGGGTGGCCGCCGCGATCCGCTGCCCGAACGGGCCGGTGTGCCGTAACCCGGTCAGCGGGTCGGAGCTGGCCTGCTCCCGCAGTCGGGCCAGCGTGCGGAGGCGGTCCAGGGTGGTCCAGGCCTGCCCGGCGAGCAGTTCCATCAGGCTGACCGTTGTCGGGTCCGGGTGCAGGGCGCGTTCGTCGGCGACCAGCAGCATCCCGCCGGCCTCCGGTGACCCGACCGGAACGGCGACCACGGTCTGCGCCCCCGCCTGGGTCAGCGGCCGGTAGTCCTCGGTCGGGGGGTGCCCCGCCTCGCCCAGCGTGTACCCGGCGCCGTAGCGGTGTGCCCGGTCGACCATCCGGGCCAGGGCCGTCGGGCCGGCCTCGGTCAGCTCGGCGCGGATCCGGGTCTCCAGGTCGCTCGGCGTCGCCGGGGGAGGGCCGATTTGGCCGGCGACGAGCAGGAGCGCGGTGGAGAGGGTGGAGACCTCCCGGGCGGCGCGGGCCGCCGCGTCCAGCAGCTCCGCTTCGGTGAGTGCGGCGGAGAGTGCGGCGGTGTGCCGGAGCAGCTTCTCGCTGCGGCTCTCCTCGGGCGGGCCGCCGAGTGCGGCGATCCGCGCGCCGAGCCGGTCGGCCAGCCACTGCGCCGTCTCCCGCCACAGCTCCAGGTCGGCTGGCTCACTCCACTGCAGGTCGAGCACGCCGATCGCCCGTCCGGTCGGGTCCAGCACCGGCACGCACAGCTCGGCGGTCACGTCCGGGCGTACCGGAAGGTAGTCCGGGTCGGCGGTGACGTCCGGGACGACGGCGGGGGCGCCGGTGGCGTACACCCGTCCGACGATGCCGGTTCGCGCCGGCACGGTCGCGAAGACCTGCCAGGCCCCGGTCGCCGCGACACAGCGCAGACGGTCGTGGGCCGTGAGCAGCACGGAGATCGTCGCGTGGGTGTGCCGGGACAGTGCGGTGACCGTCCACCGACAGGCCTCCGGCACGCTCGACGCCATCGGGAGGCGGGCGATGACGTCACGGCTGACTCGCTGATGATCCACTCGCACGTCGTTCCAGGTAGGGGAGGGGCCGGCCGGCGCCGAGCCGCGAGATCAAGCGTACTCACGGTGGCGGGAACCTCCGGCTTCGTACACACGTGCTATCCACAGGCTGTGGACACGGCCTGTGGGCGGTGCCACCGAGTGTCGGAGTTGACGGTTGCGTTTGCGCATGCCAATAATAGTTGGCATGAGCCAAGGTGAGCTATGGGAGAGCTGAGCGGCGACCGGCTGGTCGAGGTCCTTGCCACGCTGGCCAGCCCGCACCGACTGCGGGTGCTCGCCGCGCTGACCGGTGGACGCGCGTACGTCTCGCAGCTCGCCCGCGATCTGGGCATCAGCCGCGCGCTGCTGCAGGTGCACCTCAAGAAGTTGGAGAAGGCCGGGCTGGTCACCGCGCATCTGGAGTTGTCCGAGGACGGCAAGGCGCTCAAGTACTACGAGACCGCGCCTTTCTCGTTGCACCTCACGCCCGACGTGGTGGCGGCCGCCGCCACCACCCTGAGCACCGCCGGAGACGGCGATGCCGTACCGAAAGGAACAAGTTAGATGGACGTCACCGCCTCGGTCTTCCTCGTCGTCGTCGCCGCCCTGCTCATCTCGGTCGTCTGGTATGCGGGCGTCCGCACGCGGACGGCGGTCGCCGGCGAACTACAGCGGCAGTACGCCGAGCAGGCCGCCGAGACCCAGCGCCTGCTCACCGACGTGAGCGCGCAGTTGGCCGACCTGAACCGGCGCACCGCGGACATGCAACGCATCCTCAAGGACGCCGAATGACAGCCCTCGGCCTCAGCCCGCCGGTCACGCTCCTCAACGTTCCCAACGCCATCACCGCCGTCCGCACGGCGGGTGCCGTCGGGCTCGCCGTGGCGGCGCTGACCCAGCGCAGCGCGCACCTGCTGATCGCCGCCTACCTGCTCTACTGGATCGGCGACATCCTCGACGGTGCCGCCGCCCGGAGCCTGGGACAGGAGACGCGTACCGGCGCGGTCTTCGACATCGTCGCGGACCGTGCCTGCACGTCGGCCTGCGCCGCCGCGCTTATCGTGCTGCGGCCCGCCGCGGCCCTGCCGATCGCGGTGTTCCTCGTTCAGTTCATGGTCATCGACCAGTTGTTGAGCCTGATGTTCCTGCGCTGGCCGCTGCTCAGCCCGAACTACTTCGCCCGCGTCGACAGGCGCGTCTACCTGTGGAACTGGTCTCCGCCGGCCAAGGCGCTGAACACCGCCGCGGTGGTGCTGCTGGCGATCTTCGCGCCGATGCCGGTGGCCGTCACATTCGCCCTCGCGGTCGCCGCGGTGAAGATCGTCTCGTTGGTCTGCGCCGCCAAGCTGCCGGCGGGACTCCCGCGTACCCGACCATGATCGCCGTTCTGGTGGCCGCCGGCGTCGGGCTGCTGTCGGCCTTCCTGCCGTTCACCCCGGCCGAGCCGTACCTGATCGCGACAGTGGCCACGACAAGCGCGCCGCCCGTGGCGCTCGGCGTGGCCGCCGCTGCCGGGCAAACTGTCGGCAAGGTCCTGATCTTCCTCGGCGCGCGCGGCGCGATCCGCTCGACGTGGCTGCAACGGCGGCTCCGCGGACGTCCGCCCGCCGCGCCGGCCCGACCGGGTCGACTGGGCACGATGCTGGCGCGCCCAAAGGCGGCCGGCGCGCGACTCGTCGAGGTGCTGGAACGCCCGCACCAGTCGACCGGGATGCTGCTGGTCAGCGCCATCAGCGGCCTGCCTCCGCTGCTGGCCGCCAGCGTCTACCTGGGACGCACACCCATGCGTCCGGTCACCTTCGCGGTGACGTGCCTGCTGGGCCGGGCGATCCGCTTCGTGACTGTCGCGCTGGCCCCGCAACTCGCCGGCTACTGAACCGGCGACCGTCGGCCCGACCGCGACGACAGGCCGGACGCGCCGGACTGCCACCGGACGGCCTCGCCAGGCACCTCGTTCAGGCACCCAGGAACACCGCGCCCAGCGATAGCGTGAAGCTCCCGGCGCCGAGGAGGCGAGCCCATCCTGAGGGAGCCTGTCGTGGTGCTCTGGTACGTCGCGTACGGCTCGAACATGCACGCCGCACGCCTGGCGTGGTACATCGGTGGTGGCTGCCCGCCCGGTGGGGGGCGCACGTACCCGGGCTGCCGGGATCGGCGCCCACCGAGCCGGTCGGTCCCGGTGTCGCTGCCCGGCGGGATCTACTTCGCCGGCGAGTCCCGGGCCTGGACCGGGGGCATGGCCTTCTACGACCCGCACCTGCCGGGCGAGGCCGCCGCCCGCGCCTATCTGGTCACCGAGGAACAGTTCGCCGACATCGCCGCCCAGGAGATGTACCGCCCGGCGGGTGCCGCCGCCGACCTGATTCCCGCGACCGGGGCGGCGATCGAGGCGGCCATCACCGACGGACGGGCGACGCTCGGCCCCGGCCGGTACGAGACGTTGGTCTGCCCCGGCAGCCGCAGCGGCGTCCCCCTGCTCACCTTCACCGCACCCGAGGGGGCGTCGGCCACCCCGTGCCGGCCGCCCGCGCCGATCTACCTCGGCATGATCGCCCGTGGTCTGCGAGAGGCACACGGCTGGCCGGCCGAGCGGATCACCAGCTATCTGGCCGCCCGGCCCGGCGTGGCCGACGGATGGCGCCCTGACGCCGTCGCCGCCCTGGTCAGCGAGGTGCTGGTCGACGTGTGACCGCCGGGCGGTCCCGGCCCGCACCTCGGCCCGGCACGTGGCCCGTCGGTGGGCAGGCCGTCAGCCGAGCAGGAACTCCCGCAGCGCGGGAGCGAGCGTCGCCGGCGGCACGTCGTGGTAACCACCGTCGAGGCTGATGGATCGGCCGCCCGGGACCGCCTCGGCCGCGGCCACACTCGCATCCCTCAGCCACTGTGGACTGCCGGTGCTGTGCACCCCGAGAGTCGGCACCGTGATCGCCGCCAGCCGGTCGGTGGGCAGTCGCCCTCCGGCGGTGACGATCGAGTCGTACACCAGGGTGTGCGCGATTGCGGTCAGTCCGCCCCACATCGGCTGCGACCGCATCCCGGTGATCTGCTCGGCCGGCAGCCCCACCGAGTCGCTGAGGAAGAGCCCCACCGCGCCGTCCCGGTCGTCGGCGGCGATCAGCTCGATGAGCTGCGGGGTGATGTCCTTGCGGACGCCCACGTGCGGGCCGACCTGGAACGGTGGCTCGAACAGCACCAACCTGGTCACCGGAAGGCCCTGCGCGGTGGCGAGGGCGGCCAGGACCGCCCCGGAAGAGATGCCGTAGACGGCGGCGGAACCACCCGCCGCGGCGATCAGGGCGGCCAGGTCGTCGATCTCACGACCGATCTCGTACGGTGCGGTGTCGCCGCTGAAGCCGCGCCCCCGACGGTCGTAGCTGAAGGTGGTGAGATCCGTCGCCAGTGCCGCACCCAGGTCGCGGGTCGCGTTGCGATCGCTGAACGCGCCACCGACCAGGATGATCGCCGGCCCGGCACCTGACCGTTCGAACGCGATGGGTGTGCCGTCGGCCGACCGCACCTGCTCCGCCACCGGTGTCGTTCCGCTCACGATGTCGCCCCCAGCCCTCGTTGGTCGTCCCGTCCTTTCTAGACCCTGCGTACGACGTTGTCCGGCAGACCGCGGCAAACGGACGCTCGATCCGGGCTGCGGGCGTACCCGCAGTTCCGATCCGCCGCCTGGGTCGCCCCCGCGGCGTCCGGATGAGAGGCTGTCGGGGCAGGCGGCCATCCCCAACCGCCGCCAACCGCGACCCTGACGACGGTGTCGCTCGACGGCCCGGTCGACCCAGAGGCCGGGCCCCGCGCGGGCACCGATTCTTCCGAGGAGATCCATGTCCACAACCGGGATGCGACGGGCCGCTGTCGGCCTGACCGCGCTCGCGGTGGCCGCGTTCGGCGCGGTCGCCACCAGCCCCGAACAAGCCGACGCGCGACCGAAGCCGGTCGACGTCACGCTGCTGGCCCTCAACGACTTCCACGGCAACCTCGAACCGCCGAGCGGGTCCAGCGGCACCATCGCCGGGCAGGCCGCGGGCGGCGTCGAATACCTGGCGACCCACCTGGCCGAGCTGCGGGCCGCCGCCAAGAAGAAGAACACCATCACGGTCGCCGCCGGTGACCTGATCGGCGCGTCCCCGCTGCTCTCCGCCGCGTTCCACGACGAGCCGACGATCGAGGCGCTGAGCATGGCCGGGCTGGACTACGCCAGCGTCGGCAACCACGAGTTCGACGAGGGCGCCGCCGAGCTGCTGCGGATCCAGAACGGCGGCTGCCACCCGGTGGACGGCTGCGCCGACGGCACCCCCTACCGGGGCGCCGGCTTCAAGTACCTCTCCGCGAACGCCTTCAAGACCGCCACCGGCAAGCCGCTGCTGGCTCCGTACGCGATCCACAAGGTGCAGGGCGTCAAGGTCGGCTTCATCGGGATGACCCTGGAGGGCACCCCGCAGATCGTCAGCCAGCAGGGCGTCGCCGGCCTCACCTTCGCCGACGAGGCGGACACCGCCAACCGGTACGCTCGCGAGCTGCGCCGCAAGGGCGTGGAGACGATCGTCGTGCTGCTGCACGAGGGCGGCGCCCAGGCGTCGACCGGTGGGATCAACGACTGCGTCGGCATGACCGGGCCGATCGTGGACATCGCCAACCGGATGGACCCGTCGATCGACGTGGTGGTCAGTGGGCACACCCACCAGGCGTACAACTGCGACATCAACGGCAAGCTGGTCACCAGCGCCAGCTCGTTCGGTCGCCTGGTCACCGACATCGACCTGAAGATCGACCGTCGGAGCGGTGACGTCGTCTCCGCCGCCGCGAACAACGTCGTGGTCAGCCGCGACGTGGCGAAGGACCCGAAGCAGACGGCCCTGATCGACAGGTACAAGACGGTGCTCGGTCCGGTCGCCGACCGGCAGGTCGGCGTGACCAGCCAGGCGATCACCCGGAGCCAGGAAACCCTCTTCGGTACGAGTCTGGGTGAATCCCCGCTGGGCAACCTGATCGCCGACGCCCAGCTCGCCGCCACCGACGACGAAGAGGGCGCGGTCGCCGCTCTGATGAACCCGGGTGGGGTCCGCGCCGACCTCGACGCCGGCCCGGTCACCTACGAGGAGGCGTTCACGGTGCAACCGTTCGCCAACAACCTGGTGACGCTGGACCTGACCGGCGCACAGCTCTACTGCGTGCTGGAACAGCAGTTCGTCACCAACCGGACGCTGTACCCGTCGGCCACCGTCGGCTACGTGGTCGACCCGAACGGCACCACCGGCACGGTCGCCGACCCGTGCGCCGGCACCCGGGTGGTCCGAGACAGCCTCACCCTCGGCGGGACCGCCGTCGACACCGCCGCCACCTACCGGGTGACGGTGAACAACTTCCTGGCCGGCGGCGGCGACGGCTTCAGCGCCCTCACCGGCGGGACCAACCAGGTCACCGGCCAGATCGACCTGGACGCGTTCGTGGCGTACCTGACCGCGCAGTCGCCGGTCTCCGCCCCGACGCTGGACCGGATCCGCACCACCGCCGAGGTCCCCGCCGCCTGACGGCCGACCCCGCGACATCGGGCCCCGGAGCACCCGCTCCGGGGCCCGACCCGTCCCAGGCGCTACCGTGCCTCCCCGCGCAGCCCGCAATCCGCGCGCCTCGCGCCTCGCGGCCCGCGCCTTGCGCGCTCGGTTCAGCCGCAGCCCGCAGCCCGCAGCCCGCAGCCCGCAGCCCGCAGCCCGCAGCCCGCAGCCCGCAGCCCGCAGCCCGCTCGCGCCCGCAGCCCGCGTCCCGCGCAAGATCGCGCTCGTCCGCGTGCCCTCGTCCGCGCGTGCCTGTTCCCGACGTCCCCTGCGCGTGCCCGTTCCGGGTTCCGCGTCTACTTGCGCCTGGGCTACCCGCGCCCGCACCGGACAAGATCCCGCTCGAACATGGATGTAGTGGCATCGACGCTCGGGGATGCCACTACATCGTGGATCCAGCACGATCTTGGTCCGCGACGAGATCAACGCTGGCTCAACTCGACGCCCTAACGACCGCAACGAAGATCGCGGAGTGGTGTTGCAACCACCGGCTGAGCCCGCCCGATGGGAGATCCGCGCAACATCAGGGATATTGCTGCCTTCCGCGCGCCCGAGGCAGCAATACCCCTGATGTTGGGAGGATCTTGGTGCGGGGTGCGGGGTGCGGGGTGCGGGGTGCGGGGTGCGGGGTGCGGGGTGCGGGGTGCGGGGTGCGGGGTGCGGGGTGCGGGGTGCGGGGTGCGGGGGCGCCGGCATGCCGAAGCGCTTGCCGCACGGCGGGCCGATGCGGGGTGCTTGGTAAGGCGTGGGCGTGTCACGGAGGCGGTGGCCGACCTGCTTGCTGCGACCCGGCTGCCGTGCTTGGTGCGGCGCGGGGGGAGAGGGCGGGGCCTTGGGCCTTGAGGGCTTGGGCTTCGGCCTTGGGGCTTCGGCCTTCGGGCTTGGGCCTCGGCCTTGGGGCTTGAGGGCTCGGCCTCGGCCTTGGGGCTTGAGGGCTTGAGGGCTTGGGGGTCAGGCGGCGACGGGGGTCGGGCCGGGAGACACCGCGGCGGCTGTCGCGCGGCCGTCCTGCTCCGCGCTGAGCAGTCGGCGCAGGGAGAGCGCGATCAACGAGGCGACCAGGCAACCGCCGACCACCGTTGCCACCCAGACCCTGCCGTCGGCGGCGCCGATGAGCGGTCCCGCGGTCACCGGGCCGATCACACCGCTGACTCCGAAGATCATCGAACTCATCGCGTTGTACCGACCACGAAGCTCGTCCGTCGCCAGGGCGTTCGTCAGGGCGGGCATCACCGGCGACAGCATCGTCTCACCGAACCCGAAGATCGCCGAGCAGGCCACCACGCACAGGGCAGCCAACACGGCGCTCTCCCCGGTGACCAGGCCGGCCGCGCCGAGGACCAACCAGGCGGCGGCGAACACCGCCCCCACCACCGCCAGTGCCCGGGTACGGCTGCGCCCCTCGATCCGGCGGATCACCAGCAGTTGCGCGAGCACGATCATCACGGTGTTGGCCGCGAGCGCCCAGGCCACCACGCGGGGGTTCACCTCGACCACCCGCATGGCGTACGCGGCGAAGCCCACCTCGATCTGCGCGTACCCGCAGGTGGTGAGAACCAGCCCGAAGATCACCAGCCGCCGGAACGGGCGGTCCCGCAGCACGGTCAGGTAGCCACCGGGCGACGGGTCGTCGACCCCTCGACGGTTGCCGAGGCGGTGGCCCACTCTGGGCAGGGTGAGCAGGATCAACGCCGGCAGCAGGTACGTCACCGCGTCCAGCAGGTAGATCGTCTGGAAGGTGCCGGGTCGGGCGGTGTCGACGATCGCGCCGGAGGTCATGCCGCCGACGCCGATACCGAGGTTGAGCAGGGCGAAGTTCAGCCCGAACACGCGTTGCCGCTCGTCGTCGTCGGTCAACGACGCGAGGATCGTGTTCTGCCCGGACCAGATCGCCGAGCTGCCGATGGCGATCACCGTCATCACCAGCAGAGCCGAACCGGTCGAGTGGACCAGCGCGAGCGAACCCGTGCCGATCGCCTCCAGCAGCAGGCAGGGCACCACCACCCAGCGGGCGCCGAATCGGTCTATGAGCGTCCCGCCCAGCGGTGACAGCGCCAGGGTGACCGCGCCGTACCAGCCGATCACGAGCCCGGCGCGGGCGTCGGTGAGCCCGCGTACGTCGGTCAGGTAGATGAACAGGAACGGCAGGGTCAGACCGCGCCCGATCGCCGACAGCAGAGTGCCGAGCATGATCCGGCGGGCGTCCGCTCGGCGGGGCAGGGCACGACGCAGCATGTCCGGCATTCTGATCCCCGGGTGTGACACCGCGCGAACCGTTTTGGCGGCGCTCCGCCGTCTCCGGGGCGCTCGGGTGACCAATCCCACGATGATCCACTGGTCTCGGTGGCGGTCGGTCGTTGTCCGCCGGGTCTGCGATGCTGGCCCGATGACCGGCACCTGGCGACATCTGCCCGCTACCGCCCGCGCCATCGCGGTGACCGCCACCGCGGCGGTCGTCGCCGCGCAGGCACGCGACGGTCAGGCGTACGACGAGGTCGTCGGTGGCCTCGCCGCCGACGAGCGATCCGGCCTGGTGCTCGGCGCGGTGGTCCGGCTGCTGCTGGAGGAGAGCCATCCGGAAGGGCTGGCCGGCGACGACATCCGCCAGGTGTTGACCCGATGCGTGCAGAGCGCGACGCGGTGGCGGTCGGACGTGGACCCGCACGTGGTGCTCGTTCTGCTGGCCGGCGCGCTCGGCGTGTACGACCCCGAGGGCGACGAGTCCCCGCCGGACGCGTCGGCGCTGGCCCGGCATGCCCCGCTCCTGGTGGCCGACCTGTTGGTGACGACAGGCGTGTCGTTTGACGACTATCTGGCCGCCGCCTTCGCCGAGATCGAGCGCACCGAACGACAGGACTGACCGGCGGGGCGGCCACCTCGGTGTGGTGGCCGCCCCGGTGGCGTACGGCAGAGGCCGGCAGTTGTCGTGTCAGTACGAGTTGGTGAGCCGTTGCGCCACGACCTCCAGGTACTCGGCCGGGATCCGTACCGTGCCGTCGCTGGCTCGGTTGTGCGTACGCGCCAGCTCGACCAGGTCGGCGTGCAGGTGCGGTCGCCGTTCCTCGGGCAGCGCCTCGAACGCCTTGAGCGTGGGCCCGTAGTTCGCCCGGAAGAAGTTGGCGAACTCCTCGGGTGTGCCGAAGCGGAAGACGAACTCCCGGCGTACCGTCCGCAGGTCGCCCACCGCCTCGCCGAGCAGCTCGCGGACCCGGGCCTCGTCGCCCCACTCGACGGGCGGGCGCAGCCCCGGCGGCGGGGGCACATGCCGGGCCACCGTGCGGAACAACTCGCCGATGAACCCCTGCGGCGTCCACGAGGCCAGCCCCACCGTGCCGCCGGGGCGGCAGACCCGGACCAGCTCGGCCGCCGCCCGCTGCTGGTCCGGGGCGAACATCACGCCCACGACGGAGAGCACCGCGTCGAAGGAACCGTCGGGGTGCGCCAGGCGCTCCGCGTCCCCGGTCACGAAGGTGACCGCGAGCCGTTCGGCCGCCGCCCGCTGGCGGCCCCGTTCCAACAGCTCGGGTACGTAGTCGACGCCGGTCACGACGCAGCCGCAGCGGGCGGCGGCGATGGCGGCGTTGCCGGAGCCGGTCGCGACGTCCAGCACGCGGGCACCGGCCGACAGGTCGGCCGCCGTCACCAGCAATTCGGAGATCGGATGGATGAGTGCGGCGACCGCGCCGTAATCGCCGCTGGCCCACGTCACCTGCTGGCGTGTCTTCACGGCGTCGAAGTCGAGTGCGATGCTCATGGGCGTCCCCCTCGGACGGTAGTGGTGCTGTTGACGCTAGGTGACCCACCGCCTCGGGGGATCGGCTGAAGTACGTATGTTGGCGGCGGTTTCCGCAGGCAGCGCCACTATCAGTCCTGGTTCCAGGTATCCGTCTCAAGTGTCATTGGCGCACCGTCGGTGGCCACCTGACCGGTGGCGAGCGTCCGGCCGGACGCGTCGAGCGCCTCGACGACGAGGTCCGTCATGGCGGGGGGCACACGCACCACCGCCCCCGAGCCGCTCACCGCAGCCGTCGCCACCTCGCGCCCGTTCTGCGCCACCCGTACCTGGGTGGCTGCCGCAGGCGTCACCACGAGCAGGGACCGTTGGGCTCCTTCGCCGATGACGCCGTTGTCGATCGACACCGCCAGGACGCCTGCGGGGTCGGTCGGGTCCGCTGCGACGCTGAAGGAGGTGCCGGTGCCGACCACGCCGTTGGACCGTGGTTGATCGAGGTCAATCGTCACCTCGCCGAGCCAGCCGCCGCCGGCCGCGGGAGCGGCCACGATCATCGTTTTGCCGCTCTCCACCGTGGGCCCGCCGGTCGGCGGCGAGCCGTCGTCGGAACGCACGGGAAGGAGACTGGCGTGCCCGCCCCACACCACGCTCGGCAGGGCGGTCAGTTGGTATCCCGCCGACTGGGCGTACTGCGACACCAACAGTCGGGCACGCGGTTCCGGGACACTACCGCGTACGCGGGACATCGCGGTCGCGAGCTGCGCGTCGGTGATCGGCTCCGACGCCAGCGAACCCGGTCCCGCGGTGATCTTGCGCGTCACCCCGCCGCAGTCGACCCGCCACCACTCGGGCCGCTGGGTCTTCGGGGTGCGGATCAGGTAGGACCCGGTCGGCTCCGGCGCCCACTGGAACGCCCTGCCGTTGGGCAACGGTGAAGTGAGGAAGACACACCCGGCGGGTGCGATCGCCACGTGGATATTTTTTTCCGGGCCGGACGGGTCTTCCACGGCGCGGCTCTCGTAGGGTTCCAGCCCGTCGCCGACGCCCCGATCGGCGGCGGTGCTGGTCAGCTTCTCGGCGCTGGCACCCGCCTCGGCGGCCAGCCAGATCGCGGCGCTCGGCCAGCCGGTGCCCGGATCGGGCTGCTCGCGGACGAAGGCGGCGAGGGCGATCCGCTGGCCCCCGACGTCGTCGACGAACAGCACCTTCACCGCGGTCACCGACACCCTCAGCTGGGGAAAGTCTCCTCGGCGCTGCGCGGCCAACAGGAGTTCGGAGAGCTGGCGGACGTACCCGCTGTCCTGGCTGACGACGCCGCGCGGTGGCGACTGGAGGAGCTTGTTCGACCAGGCCAGCACAGGCGCGATGGATTCCGTCGCGTCTGCGGGTGGTGGTTGGGTGGTCCGGTCCTGGTCGGCGATCGCGAAGGCGGTTCCGCCCAGGGAGAGCACCAGAGCGAGGGCCAGTCCGCCGAGGCGTCGCTGCCGGTCCCGTCGGTAACGCGCCCTGGCCCGACCGTACGGATCCGGTTGTGGGGTCAGGGTCCTGCTCAGCTCGGCCAGCGCCCGACCCACTTCCTCGTCGGCAGTCATGGTGTTACCCCCGTCATCGTCGTCGTCCCGGTCGGTGCTGGATCGGTTGCCGCTGGGGTCGTCGTCGGCACCTGGTTCGGCGTCGGCGCGTCCGACGCCAGCGCCAGACGCAGGCGAGCCAGTCCTCTCGACGCGCGGCTCTTGACCGACCCCACGGAGCAGCCGAGAGTGGCCGCGACCGCCACCTCCGGCAGGTCGACCACGTACCGGAGCACGATCACGGCCCGGGTTCGGGGCGTCAGCTCCCGCATCGCCTCGTACAGGGCGTGCCGTTCCGTCACCGCCTCCGTCATGTCCCGACCGGACCGGTCCGGCAGGAACGACGTCACCACCTCGTGCACCCGGTGGCGACGCCAACCGCTGATGTGGTGGTTGATCATGACCCGTCGCAGGTACGCCATCGGATCGTCGACCCGACGCCACCGACGCATCACCTTGACCAGCGCCGTCTGCACCAGATCCTCGGCATCCTGCGCCGACCCGGTGAGGTGGTACGCCACGCGCAGAAGATCCACGTAGCGCGTCTCGACGAACTCGCGAAAATGCTCGTCGTCAACTGCCATAAGCCCCCGCCTCGATTGGTTACCCATCACGACTCTGGCGGGGCGGTGAAGGTTGAAGGCTTGCGGGTGGCAATCCGCACACGACGCGGGCGATGGTGACCATCACCCCCCGCGCGAATCCGACACCGGAGTCGTAAGCTTCAGTTTGAGCGACCGCTCAACTCGGCCGAACGGGTGCGCCCGGCCAGGTGTCACTCCGGCATGTCAGCGGCGCGTCGGAGCAAGGCGTTCCGGCACGCCGCAACAGGGAAGGCGACCAGATGAGAGCCCCCCGATTGGTGAGCGTCGTCCAGCGCCGCCTCCTCGTGAACTACCGCACGGACCCTGAGGTCACCGCACGGCTGCTGCCCGCCCCGCTGCGACCGCAGGTCGTCAACGGGTGGGCCGTGTCGGGCATCTGCCTGATCCGGTTGAGCGGAGTCCGTCTCCCCTCCGTGCCCGCACCCTTCGGCCTGTCTAGCGAGAATGGCGCGCACCGGATCGCGGTTGAGTGGGACACACCTGACGGCGTCGCACAGGGCGTCTACATCCCACGCCGTGACACCGGTTCCCGGCTCAACTCCTGGGTCGGCGGCAGGCTCTTTCCGGGGCGGCACCACCTCAGCCGCTTCGACATCAGAGAAAGCGCGGACGAACTGCGGATCGCCCTCTCCGATCCGGTCGACAAGGTATGCGTCGGTGTCCACGTTCGCGTGGCAGCCGCCCTGTCGGGCAGCCACCTGTTCGATGACGTCGACCAGGCCTCGGAGTTCTTCCGGCGCGGTGCCACCGGCTTCTCGACCACCCCCGATCCGAGCCACCTCGACGGAGTGGAGCTGCTCACCCAGGGCTGGCAGGTCACGCCGGTGGACCTGGCCGCGGTGCAGTCCACGTTCTTCGACGACCCGGTCCGGTTCCCTCCGGGATCCGCGATACCCGACTGCGGGCTGCTGATGCGCAACGTCCCCGCCACGTGGAATCCGCTGCCATCGATGGCGGTGCGGCCCACCGGCGGCCCGGTCGCCAGCCGCAGCCGGTGAAGGTCGTCATCGCCGGCGGTTCCGGGGCGCTCGGGCAACGGATCGCCCGCGACCTGACCGCTCGCGGCGACGACGTGGTGGTGCTGAGCCGTTCGGCAACCCGGGTCCGGTGGGGCCGGCAGGTGCACTGGGACGGTCGGACCGTCGGCCCCTGGGCATCCGAACTGTCCGACGCCGCCCTGGTGAACCTTTGCGGCGAACTGGTGTTCCGGCGGCCAACACCGGCCAACGTCGTGTTGCTCACACGTTCCCGGACGGAACCCACCCGGGCGCTCGCCCACGCGTGCACCGGTCTGGACCGGCCGTTGCGGGTGCTCGTACAGATGAGCACGCTGGCCATCTACGGCGACGCCGGCGAGGCGGTGCTCGACGAGTCGGCCCCGCTCGCCAGCCATCCACCGCAGATGGCCGGTGTCGCACGGGCGTGGGAAGAAGCCGCGGCGGAGATCACCGCGGCGCGCCACGTCACGCTGCGTACGAGCATCGTGTTCGACCGCGACACCCCGGCCTTCGATCGACTGACCGGATTCGTGCGGTGGGGTCTCGGTGGCCGCATGGGCAGCGGCCGACAGTGGATCAGTTGGTTGCACATCGACGACCTGTGCGCGATCGTGCGCCACTGCACGGACGACCCCATGCTGTCGGGGATCGTTCATGCGACCTCCCCCAACCCCGTACGCAACAGCGATCTCATGGCCGCGCTCCGCCGGGCGATGGGTCGTACCGTCGGTGTTCCCACCCCTGCGCCTCTGGTCCGGGTCGGATCGGTGTTCCTGCGCGCCGATCCGCTGTTGGTGCTGACCGGCCGTCGGTGCGTCCCGAAGCGGCTCCGCGATGCTGGTTTCGAGTTCACCTATCCAGAGCTGGGACCCGCGGTCGCCGACCTGGTCAGCGAGGCAACCCGCCGATGACCGCATCCGTGGGCCCGACTGGGCAGGATTCGGCGAACAGGCCAGACCATCTGATCCACAGCTTCGGCGAGGCGGTCCGGACTCGTGCGTTGCAATGTCGGCACCGGCCTTTCCTCGTCTAGGGCTGGACGTCGTTGGAAAGGTTGATCCGGATTTCCGTGTTGCGGTATCCGGCGCGACCGAAAGCGGCCGCCATAGGCGCGTTGCCCATATCGGTGGTGGCGGTGATGCGCGACTCCCCGTTGGTCGCGTGAAGCCGGGTGATCTCGGCGAGCACCTCGTCCACGTAGCCGCGCCCGCGGAACTCCGGCACCACCCCGAGATAGCCGACGTTCACGTTGTACGGGGTCGCGGAGGGAATCGCCATGCCCGCCACCTCGCCCTCGCGCGTGTAGGCGATCCGCCACCACTCCCGCTTGCCCGGCGCCCCGAGATAGAAGTCCATCTCCTCACGCGCGGTCGCGTCCACGCCCTTGGCGGCCAGGCTCGCACGGGTCTGGGCATCCAGGCTGCCCTCGGCGATTCTCCTGAACACCGCGAGGAACTCCTCGTCGGAGGCCTCGCGGAACCGCAACCTGCCGGCTGCGGTGGGCACCCCGTCGGCGGGTGCCCACTCGAACTGCAGCCGCTCCACCTCGCGAGTGAGGCCCGCGGCATGCGCCGCCGCCCGCCGCCACTGCACGGCCGCCGAGGTGGCCGGATCGTCACGCCAGCCACCGGTGACCTTGATCATGTACTCCACCGGCTCCGGGAACCCGGCCAGCGCGGCCGTGATCAGCTCGGTGGCGACGGTGGCACGGTCGCCTACCGCCGGATCCACGTCGAGGCAGTCGAGCGCGACCGGATGCGGGCTGCTCTTCGGCCCCCACCACAATGCCCGCCCCACGACCTGGCCGTCGTGCTCGGCGATCCAGGTCCACTCCGGCCGGTACATGTCCTCGGCCAGTTCGGCCAGGTAACGGTCGGCGGGGATCCACCCGACGGGCTCGGTCACGATCCACGGGGTCACGCGGTCGAGGTCCGCAGGGGCGGTAGCGCGGTAGGAGATCACGGGCAGAGGCTAGCGAACCTCAGCACCATGATCCGTGCGGGCGAAGGGCTCCCCAGCGGCTCATTCGCTGACTTTCCGCTGACTTTCGAGGCCCGCGCCGGGGTTCGGAAGATCACTGCTGTACGGAAACACCAGAGGGCACATCCATCGAGTGGATGTGCCCTCTGACCTCGGTCGGGGTGGCCGGATTCGAACCGACGACCTCTTCGTCCCGAACGAAGCGCGCTACCAAGCTGCGCCACACCCCGAGGCGTGCCGACAAATAGTAGCCCACCCGCCCGGATGGTCAAACTCGGTACCCCGCCGCCCGGCCCCGCCCCGACCCATCACCAGGCGGGCGGGGGAGCCGGTCAGCGGGGGATGAGGGTGAGGATGCTGGCCTCCGGGGGGCAGGCGAAGCGGACCGGGGCGGTCGGGTGGGTGCCGAGGCCGGCGGAGACGTGCAACCAGGAGTCCGAACCGGGCCAGCGGTGCAGGCCACGCGCCATCGACCGGGGCAGACCGCAGTTGGTCACCAGCGCTCCGTAGCCCGGTACGCAGACCTGACCACCGTGGGTGTGCCCGGCGAGCAGCAGCCCGAAGCCGTCCGCGGCCATCTGGTCGAGCACCCGCGGCTCCGGGGAGTGCGTCAGCGCGATGGACAGGTCCGCCGAGGACGAGACCGCGCCGGCCACGGTGGGGTAGTCGTCCCGCTCGATGTGGGGGTCGTCCACGCCGACCAGGTCGAGCTGCCGACCGCCGGCCTTCAGCGTGGTCCGGGCGTTGTTCAGATCCGCCCAGCCGGCGCCGGTGAACACCTGTCGCAGCTCCTCGTAGGGCAACTCGACGCCCTCGGTGTACTCCCGGTCGGGCAGGAAGTAGGTGAACGGGTTCTTCAGCACCGGCCCGGTGTAGTCGTTGGAGCCGAACACGAACGCTCCCGGGTAGTCCAGCAGCGGTTGCAGGGCACGCAGCACGCCGGGCGCCGCGCCCGGGTGGGCCATGTTGTCGCCGGTCACCACCACCAGGTCGGGGTCGAGGGCGGCCAGCGACGCCACCCAGCGCTGCTTGCGCGCCTGGTCGGGCATCATGTGCAGGTCCGACAGGTGCAGCACCCGCAGCGGCTCCGCGTCGGCTGGCAGCACCGGCACGTCGTACCGCCGGAGGGTGAACATGTTGCGCTCGATGAGCGACGCGTACGCGAGGGTGGCCGCGCCGACCGTGGCGGTTCCGGCGGCAAGGCGGAATAGTGTGCGCTTTCGCATGGCGTTCAGGGTAGTTTGACCGTCCATGAGCACGCTGAAGGACCGCCTCACCGCCGACATGCGTTCCGCGCTCAAGGCGCGCGACGAGCTGACCACCTCCACGCTGCGGATGGCCCTGGCCGCCGTCGGCACCGCCGAGGTCGCCGGCAGGGCCAAGCGCGAGCTCACCGATGACGAGGTGCTCGCGGTGTTGACCAAGGAGGCCAAGAAGCGCCGGGAGGCGGCCACCGCCTTCGCCGACGCCGGCCGCGCCGAGCAGGCCGCGAAGGAGACCGCCGAGGGTGAGGTGCTGGACCGCTACCTGCCCCGGCAACTCTCCGACGCCGACCTGGCCGAGCTGGTGTCGGGGGCGCTCGCCGCGGGCGGCTTCACCGGGAAGGCCCAGATGGGCCCGGCCATGAAGGCGGCCCAGGCCGCGGTGGCGGGCCAGGCCGAGGGTGGTCGGGTGGCCGCCGAGGTACGCCGACAGCTCGGCCTCTGACAGTCGGCGCTGTGACACTTCGCCCCCGCCGATCTTGGTGGTTCGACGGGGGACACCGAGGGGCATGCCACTGACATATTGACGGCCTGGCTTGCGCTGATCTGGTCCAGATTATGGCTAGTTGGTGCCGCTGCGGCGTGCCTTCTTGGTGCGCATCGAAATCGTCCTCGTGCTGTTCGGGCGGTTTCTTGCTGCACTTGCCTGAGTGTTGTTGGCCCGCTCTGTCGCCAATCCGGAGTCAGTTTGCTAATTGCCGAGGCGCCACGATCGGTGCCGTGTCATCGGTCCCGAGCGTCTGGGATCTGCTATGACTGCATGTGACCGCTCAACAGCACGACGATCGCGACGGTCAAGGCGGCCGGTTACCAGCATATCGGTCGCCCGGGCCGGCCAGTGGATCGAGCATGGGCACAACGGTCGCGCTGGCGCACGGGTCTCAAGCTCAAGAAGAATGGTGTCCTCGACCTCCGCATGTCGAGCCGGATGGGGACTCCGACCGCAGGTCTGACCACTATCAAGCATCCACTGGTGGAGGTCGACGAGCTGAGCCTGGAGCCATCCCAGCATCAGACCTGACGCACTAGCCTTACCTGCCTGAACTCGGTCTGGGAGGCGTAATTTGATCCGCGAGCAAGGGAGTCGGCCGTAGGTATCCTCTGGTTTGATTGGCCGTACCTGGCGGTGACGTCCACGGTGCTGGTGGTGATCTGGATCGTTCTCGTGATCCGCAATCACCGCGTGGGCTGGCGCTTCTTCGCCTTTGGTGGAGGACTGGTCGTCCTGTGCTTTGTCGGGGGGCCGTTGGTGGGCAGGTTGGCGGCACCAGAAATTGCGTGCCGAGCTCAGGATGGGTTGGCCTGCGGCATGGGGGGTGTGACCGCAGCAGCCTGGGCGAACGGCGCAGTGGCGCTGTGCTGCCTGGTCGTGCTCCTGATCCTGACCCCGCTGGTCAGGCTCGCCGCCCGCGGCGGCTCGACGCCGTTGCTCAGGTCCGGTGACGGTTCGTAGGGCCGCCGCCTGACTCCGGTCTCGACGCTGACTGCCAGTAGCCACGATCGTGGGGCGTGGCTACTGGCACGTCCTCTCAGCGCGCTGCTACCGCACAGTCCTGCTGGATGCCAAACCAGCGGGCGGGCATCCCACCTGTCGGTGGAGATGCCCGCCCGCTGGCTTCGCTCTGCTGACGGTCAGCCGCCGGGACGGCCACCGGGTCGACCGGTGTTGCCGGGCTGGCCGCCAGCGGGGTTGCCCGGCGTGGCGCCGCCGCCACCGTTGCTGACCTGGATGGTGACCACGCCACCCTTGATGGTGCGCCCGTCCGGGCTGGTGCCGTGGGCGGTGTTCGGAGGGCAGGACGACTTCACCTTGGTGTCGGAGACCACCGGCTCGAAGCCCGCATCCTTGAGCCGGGACTTCGCCTGATCCACCGAAATGCAGCTCACGCCCGGGATGCTCCGTTGGTCACCCTCGGAGATCTTCTGGCCCGGCGGCTCGAACTGGATGCGGTCCTTGCCTTTCATGGCATCTCGCAGCGTCTCCTGGACCGGTGGATTGATGCCGTTGGGGACATCGTGGCCCATCTCGACGTTGGTCTGCGGCCAGTCCGGGTCGGCCATGATGCCGGCCACCGCGTACTGCTTGGTCATCGCGACCAGGGCTGCGGTCTTCTCCGAGTCGGTGGTGCCGGACTTTCCGGCCACCGGCGCGTCGACGATGCCCTTCACCCGGCTGGCGGTGCGGCTGCCACCGCACTTGCTGGTGCTGGAGTTGTCGCCGACCGGGCAGCGGGCGGCGTCCACGGCGGCTCGGGCCACCTCGGTGCTGAACCGCTTCTCACAGCGCGGGTTGGCGACGTCCAGCTTGTTGCCGTCCGGGTCGCGGATCTCCTGCACCGGGATCGGCTCGCAGTACTTGCCGTCCGCCGCCAGGGTCGCGTACGCGTTGGCCAGGTCCAGCGGGGTGGTCTGCGAGACACCGAGGGTGAAGGCGCCCCACTGGTGCGCGTCCTGCTTGGTGCCACTGAGTCGGAGATCCTCGTCGGTGCGGAACTGGATGCCGGCCCGCTTGGCGGCGTCGACCACGTTCTCCGCGCCGACCTGCTGCTGGAGTGGGACGAAGAAGGTGTTCACCGACTGGGCGAACGCGGTCCACATGTTCTGTGGGCCACCGGCCCTCAGACCGGAGTTGGTCGGGCAGTACAGGTTGGTGCCGGGGCAGGCGGCAGGGCCGGGCTGGATCTTGTATTCCGACCGGAACTGCTGCGGCGCGTTCATGCTGTAGCTGAGCGGGATGCCCTTCTCCAGCGCCGCCACGATCGTAAAGATCTTGAAGGTCGATCCGGCCTGGTAACCGGTGATGCCGTCACCACCGGTGAGCAGCGGGTTGACCGTCGCCGGGTAGTTGCCCCGGATGCCCTTCCTGCTCTTCGCCGGATCGCTGGAGATCTTGTTATTCGGGTTCCTCGGGTCGTCCAGCTTGAACTGCCGGTTGACCGCGAGCGCCCGGACCCGGCCAGAGCCGGGCTCGACCACCGCGACCATTGCCGCTTCCTTGCTCTTCTCGCTCTTGGCCTTGCGGACCGCCTTGTCGGCGCCCCGCTGCGCCTGCACGTCGATGGAGGTCACCACCGTGTAGCCGCCGCTCTTGAGCCGCCGCTCCCGGTCGTACGTGGTCGAACCGAACGTCTCCTGCTGCATCCACCAGCGGTAGAAGTAGTCGCAGAAGAAGCCCCAGCTGTTGACGTTCGCGGCTACGCAGCCGTTCGGGGTGCGCTTGTCCTTCACCTTCAGCTCGACGGCCTTGGCGGCGTCCGCCTCCGGCTGGGTGATGGCCTTGGTCTCGACCATGTTGTCGATGACGTAGTCACGTCGCTCCAGCGCGGCCGGGTAGCCCGACTCGGTGGTCGGGTCGTTCGTGGTGGGCGCCTTGACCATGCCGGCCAGCAGCGCCGCCTCCTCGATCGTGAGCTTGCTCGGCGGCTTACCGAAGTAGACCTGGCTGGCGGCGTAGATGCCGTACGCGCCGTTGCCGAACGCGGCGAGGTTGAGGTAGCGGGTGAGGATCTCGTCCTTGGAGAATTCCTTGTCGACCTGGAGGGCCAGCCGCATCTCGCGAAGCTTGCGGGCGCTGGTGTCCTCGGTGGCCGCGACCACGTCGGCCGGGTGGGTGGCCGAGTAGGCGATGGCCATCCGGACGTACTGCATGGTCAGCGTCGAGGCGCCCTGCCGGCCGCCGTCGCTCTGGTTGTTGACGAACGCGCGGGCGACACCGTTGATGTCGACGCCGTTGTGCTTGTAGAAGTCGTGGTCCTCGGCCGCGATGATGGCCTTCTGCATGTACGGAGAGATGTCGGCGAGCTTCACGTCGCGCCGGTTCTCGTCGTACATGGTCGCGAGCGGTGTCTTGCCGTCCGACGCCAGTAGATAGCTGATCTGTGGCGCGCGGGCCACCGTCAGCTCCGTGGGCAGGGCGCCGAACGTCTCGGCGCCGGCCTTCGCGGCCAAGCCGGACATCGCCACCGCGGGGAAGGCCGCCGCAGCGACCACCACGCCGGCCAGCAGGCCGCACACCAGCAGCGATGCGGCGTTGGTCAGCACATTGTGGTCACGTTTCCGCATCCAGGTCACCTCGGCATGGTACGCGAGTAGGGAACGAGGGGCGCCTGGGCATTCTTTCCCCATTTCCTGCACGCGCTGCCCTCGTTGTGCTAAACGCACGACCCCCGGTGCTTGGTTGCGTGTAGCCGGCGCGAGTCTCCTCCAATTTCCGGAGGTGGCGCAGCGTTATCGCCGACCTCGGCGGGGTAACCGGCGGTCGAAGGCCCGGGAAGCCGGGAGTGTCCGGAATGATGGATTTAGCCGACAACGTTGCGTAATCAGTCGACTACAGAGCATGATGGGGGCGGCGACAGCGCCACATGTCGTCCGTGCCGCCTTGGGGAAGGCGAGCCGGGCGATCGGGGGGAATTGCCGGCTGGCGTGCATCGACGAGGTCGGTAGGTACTGCAAGGGGGGACGTGTACACATGGGCATGATCACTGACTGGCCGTCGCTGGCGGCGTGTCAGAACGGGGACCCGGACGCGTTGTTCGTACAGGGCGCCGAACAGAACGTGGCGAAGCGGATCTGCCGGAGCTGCCCTGTTCGGTACGAGTGCCTGGCCGACGCGTTGGACAACCGGATCGAGTTCGGTGTGTGGGGCGGCATGACCGAACGCGAACGGCGGGCACTGCTGCGTCGACACCCGCAGGTGACGAGTTGGCGCAAGATGTTCGAAGCCGCGATGAAGAAGAACAGCAAGGAGAAGGCCGGAAAGGACAAGATCCTCGTCAGTGCGACCAACTGACGACGATCACGGCCGGCTGATCGCCGCGCCGATCGTCCGCAGCCCGTCGACGTCGTGCACGTCGGCGGGCTGTGCCGTCACCGACACCGTCGGCACCGCCGGGAACGCCTCGGTGAACCGCGCGGCCACCTGCTGCTCGCGTACCGCCTGGCGAGCCAGCGCCGCGTGCGCCCGCAGCACGTCGGCGGTGGCCTCGTGCCCACCCAGGTCGGTCAGCCGCTCGGCGGCGACCCGGCTCTGCTCGGCGTCCAACTCCGGTGCCGCGAGTCGGTGCACCCGGTTGAGCACCAGGCCGGCCAGTGGCATCCGCTCCTCCCGCAGGCGGCCCGCGAAGTAGGCAGCCTCCCGGACCGCGTCCGGCTCCGGCGTCGCGACCAGCAGGAAGGCCGTCTCCCCGGCCTGCAGGATCCGGTACGTCTGCTCGGCTCGCTGCCGGAAACCGCCGAACATCGAGTCCAGTGCGGCCACGAAGCCGGACAGGTCGGTGAGCAGTTGCGCGCCGAGGACCTTCTGCACCACCTTCGAGAACATCCCGAACGAGGCGGTGACCAGGCTGAACATGCTCCGTCCGCCGCTGCGCGCCGGGGCCAGCAACAGTCGCAGCATCCGGCCGTCGAGGAAACGGGAGAGCCGGGCCGGTGCGTCCAGGAAGTCAAGTGCCGAGCGGGACGGTGGGGTGTCCACCACGATCAGGTCCCATTCGCCCCGGGCGTGCAGCTGGCCGAGTTTCTCCATCGCCATGTATTCCTGCGTGCCGGCGAAGGTCGAACTCATCGCCTGGTAGAACGGGTTCGCGAAGATCTCGGCGGCCTTCGCCGGATCGGTGTGCTGCAACACCACGTCGTCGAAGGTGCGCTTCATGTCCAGCATCATCGCGTGCAGCTCGCCGCCGCTGCCCTCGACGTCGATCCCCTTGACCTGGCGTGGTGTGTTGTCCAGCTCGGTCAGGCCCAGCGACTGGGCCAGCCGGCGGGCCGGGTCGATGGTGAGCACCACCGTGCGTCGGCCGTGGTGCTCGGCGGCCCGCAGCGCCAGGGCCGCAGCCGTGGTCGTCTTTCCCACCCCGCCGGCACCGCAGCACACGACGATCCGTACGCCGGGGTCGGCGAGAATCTGGTCGAGGTCCAGCAGCGGCGCCGCGTCTTCGGAAGGCACCAATCGAGCGTATCGGGCTGGTGGGTCCGTGCGCCCGTGCTGCGCTCAGGTGTGAGTCAATCGGCGCGGACGAGGGACTGCGCCAGCGTCGTGAGCCCCGCCCGGTCCACTCCGTCGGGCAGCAACGGCAGTTCGACCATCGGCAGCCCCAACTCCACCAGGTCGGCGCGGAGCGAATCCTCCAGTTCGCGCCGGATGAGCTGGTCACGTGCCTCGTCGTGCAAACCGGTCACGGTGTCCCGATCGGCCGGCAGCCCGGCGGCGACCAGCCCTCGCCGCAACTCCCCGGCGGTGACCGGCTGGCCGGCGGGCAGCGCCGGGCGGGTGCCGTTGACGATCACCTTTCCGGTGCCGAAGCCGAGGGCGGTCAGGTCGGCGATGGCGTCCACCGTCTCCTGCACCGGCATCTCCTCCAACAGCGTGACCACGTGGACCGCGGTCATCGGGGAGCGCAGCAGCGCGGCGACCCCCTCGCTCTGGGTCTTGATCGGCCCCACCTTCGCCAGCCGGGCCGTCTCCGCCGTGACGTTGAGGAACCGACCGATCCGCCCGGTCGGCGGGGCGTCCAGCACCACCGCGTCGTACGCGCGCCGCTGCCCGGTGGTGCGGGTGGTCGCCTCCTTCACCTTGCCGGTGAGCAGCACGTCCCGCAGACCCGGCGCGATGGTGGTGGCGAAGTCGATGGCGCCGAGCTTGCGCAGCGCCCGGCCCGCCGCGCCCAGCTTGTAGAACATGTCCAGGTATTCGAGCAGCGCCTCCTCGGCGTCCACCGCGAGGGCGCGCACCGCACCGCCGTCCGGCGCGTCGGCGAGGTGTCGCTCCTCGTACGGCAGCGGGTCGATGCCGAAGAGTTGGGCGATGCCCTGCCGCCCCTCGACCTCGACCAGCAGGGTGCGCCGACCGCCAGCGGCGAGCGCGAGGGCCAGGGCGGCCGCCACGCTCGTCTTGCCGGTGCCACCCTTGCCGGTCACCACGTGGAGGCGGGCCGACCATCCGGTACCGGCCGGGTCGAACGGCCGCTCAGCTGCACACACCCGTCGAGCCTATCCACGCTCGGCGGTCAGGCGACCTCGCAGACCCACCAACCCGTCTTCTGCACCACGGTGAACCGCAGGTCCTGGTCGGCAACCTTCTCGTCCGCGGTGGTCATGGTGACCCGGGTGGAGACGGTGGCCCGGTCACCGGTCTGGTTATCCACCTTCGGGGTGGTCCACCGGAACCGGGGGTTCTGGTACTCGGACGCGTACTTCTGCACCTCGGCCACCTTCGCGGCGATCTTTCCGTCGTCGCGGGAGGCGGCGCACACACGGGTGGCGGCCTTGGTCGCGTCGCGATCCTTGTAGACCGCGGTGAGGAACTCGTCGACGGCGACCGCCGGCTCCTTGGCGCCCTCGCCGGTCTCGGTGTTGCGCAGGGTCAGGAACGCCAGCACGCCACCGCCCACGCAGAGCACCATGATCACGACGAGTGTGATCGCCGCGATCAGCAGACCGCGCTTCTTCTTCGGCGCGGCCGTCCCGGCATAGGGCGGGTACGCCGGCGGGGGTGGCGGGATGGTCGACGGACCCGACGTACCGGGTGGTGCCGCGGCCGGCGTGCCGGCAGCCTGAGCCCCACCTGTCGGCGCGGGAAAGGCCTGCTGGACGGGGATCGTCGGTGCGGCGGGGAGCGCCGCCGGTGCGGGCGGCGCGGGGAGCGCGAGTTGCCCGGACGGCGCGGCGGGGGCCGCTGGGGCGGGGGCTGTCGACACGCCGGGCTGATCGGTGGGTTCCGGCTGGGCCGGCGGGAGGGCGGGTGGACCGGCCTGGTCGCCGCTGGGCGGTTGGGTCATCGTCTTCCCCCGGGGGTCCGGCGCCCGCCGCCACCCCTGGCGTCGAGCGTGATCGAGCGGGCTGCCGGGCGCTGCGCGACCGCCCGACCGGAAGGGTAGCGGTCGATGACGGAAGTGGTCTCGCCCGTGCCGCGCGGCCAGCCGCCGATCCGGCCGACCGGACCCCGCGTGCGGAGTGTTATCGGGTCTCTTACCTGCCATGTGTCGTATATGTGACTGTAGGTGGCTATTCGGGCGCGTCTTGTTGGCGGGACTGCGGCCCCGGACCTACCTTTCGTCCCGGCGCGGGGGCCGGAACGGACGAATGGGTCCGGACCGGAAGAGCGATCCGAGCGGTACGACCGGAGGCAGTGCATGCGCGACGTGGACAACATCCCTCGCACCCAGTTCCCGACCAACGAACGGCCGCACCGGTCCGGGTCCATGTTCACGGCCGGTGGGCAGATCGGTGGCCAGCCGATCAACGAACGGTCGTACCGACGGATGCCGGAGCAGGCGGAGGCGGGCCGGGCGCCGGGTCACGCCGCCGAGCGGACCCGCGACGACGACGAGCCGGGCTTCGTCATCCACCTGCCGATCCGGGTGCCGAATCTGGTGGCGGCGACCGTACTGGCCGGCCGGGTCGCGGTGTCGCTGGGCTTCCTGCCCGAGTTGGACGCGGGCGAGACCACCGTGTCCAACGCCGATGATCAGAACAACAGGCACCGGGTCTTCTGCGACCTGCTGCTGCCCGACCGGTCCCGTTGCCCGCAGGGGTACGGACACGAAGGGCTCTGTGGGGAGGTGCCGGCCGCGCCGGAGCAGCGTCCCGCGCCTCGCCCGGCCAGCGGACCGTAGGCTGTCCCTCGAACGAATTCCGCACCGAGAGGGAGCCCTTCAGCGATGCAGAAGTGGGAATACTCCACGGTCCCGCTGCTGGTCCACGCGACCAAGCAGATCCTCGACAACTGGGGTGAGGACGGGTGGGAGCTCGTCGCCGTGGTCCCCGGGCCGAACCCCGACCAACTGGTCGCCTACCTGAAGCGACCGAAGGCGTGAGCAACGGTCCGCACGCGAAGCTCGCCGAGCTGGGGCTCGACCTGCCCGAGGTCGTACCGCCGGTGGCCAGCTACGTGCCGGCGGTGCAGTCCGGGCAGCACGTGTACGTCTCCGGCCAGTTGCCGATCGCCGAGGGCAAGCTGCTGGCGACCGGCAAGGTCGGTGCCGGGATCTCCGCCGAGCAGGCGAAGGACCTGGCCCAGCGGTGCGCGCTCAACGCGCTGGCCGCGGTCGACTCGCTGGTCGGCCTGGAAAATGTGGTCAAGGTGGTCAAGGTGACCGGTTTCGTGGCCTCCGCGCCCGGCTTCACCGGTCAGCCAGCAGTGATCAACGGTGCCTCCGACCTCTTCGGCACCGTCTTCGGTGAGGCCGGTCGCCACGCCCGCAGCGCCGTAGGGGTGGCCGAGTTGCCCCTCGACGCCCCGGTCGAGGTCGAACTGATCGTCGAGGTCGCCTGACGCTTCGCGACGCCCCGCGATCTTGCGCTTCCGGCACGGAGAAAAGCCCTGAACGGTGACGAATCAGGGGCTGCGCGGGCAAGATCGTGGGGTGTTGCGGGCGGGGTCGTACGATCGCAGCCATGAGCGGGCACGTGACGGCGCCGGCGGCGGCGGTCGCCGACGAGCTGCCGACCTGGGTGACACTGCTGCGCGCGCCGAACCCGGGGCCGATGACCCTCGACGGCACCAACACCTGGGTGCTGCGCGCCCCGACCGCCGAGGCGGCCATCGTGGTAGACCCGGGGCCGGCCGACGAGGGGCACCTGACCCGGATCGCCGAGCACGGCCCCGTCGGGCTGATCCTGATCACCCACGGCCACCCCGACCACACCGAGGGCGCGGCCCGGCTGAGTGAGCTGCTCGGCGGTGTCCACGTCCTCGCCGTCGACCCGGCGCACACCATCGGCGGCGCGCCGCTGACCGAGCCGGGCGAGCACCTCGGCGGCTTCGGCCTGGCGGTCCGTCTGCTGAAGACCCCGGGGCACACCGCCGACTCGGTCTGCTTCCTGGTCGAGCACGGCGACGAGCGGGTGGTGCTCACCGGTGACACCATCCTCGGCCGGGGCACCACCGTGGTCGCCCACCCGGACGGGCACCTCGGTGACTACCTGACCAGCCTGGAGCTGCTGTCCGCGTACACCGGGACTGCGGCGTTGCCCGGGCACGGCCCGGCGCTCGCCGACTGCGCCGCCGCCGCCGACTTCTACCTCGCGCATCGCCGGGCCCGGCTGGACCAGGTCCGGGCCGCGGTCGCGGCCGGTGCCGCCACGCCCGCCGACGTGGTCGCGGCGGTCTACGCCGACGTGGACCGCTCGCTCTGGTGGGCGGCTGAGTGGTCGGTCCGCGCGCAGTTGGAGTATCTGGGTGTCGGCATCGGGGAATCCGCGCCCGGGGTCAGTGGGTTGGAGCACATGTGACCTGCCCCGTGTGTGGAACCGTTGCCGTTCCCGGCGCGCGGTTCTGCCACAACTGTGGTGCCGCGCTGCCGGCCGCCGCCACGTTGCCGGCGGCCGAGCGTCGGGTGGTCACCGTGCTCTTCGGCGACCTCTCCGAGTTCACCTCCTGGTCGGAGGATCTCGACCCGGAACGCGTCGGCGCGGTCACCGACCGGGTGCTGGCCGCCCTCGCCGGTGCCGTGAAGACCTTCGGCGGGCACGTCGACAAGCTGACCGGCGACGGGATCATGGCGGTCTTCGGTGCGCCGGTGGCGCACGAGGACGACGCCGAACGCGCGGTCCGGGCCGCCCTGTCCATGCAGCGGGCCGTCCGCCGGGTGCTCGACGACGAGCGGGGCGGCGGCGCGCCGCTCGGGCTGCGGGTCGGGCTGAACACCGGCGACGTCATCGCCGGCATCCAGGCCGCCATCGAATACACGGTCATCGGCGACACGGTCAACACCGCCGCCCGGCTGGCCGACGCCGCCGCGGTCGGCGCGGTCTACGCCGGCGGACGCACCGCCGCCGCCACCCGGCACGTGTCCTCCTGGCGGGCACTGCGCCCGCTGCGGCTCAAGGGCAAGCGTGAGCCGGTCGAGGCGTACGAGCTGCTGGGTCTGTTGGACGCGCCCGGCACCCGTTCGGGGCTCGGCGACGAGGCGCCGTACGTCGGCCGGGAGACGGAGATCGGCCGGATCGCCGGGCGGCTGGCCGAGGTGATCGACCAGGGTGACCCGCGGGTGCTGCTGATGACCGCCGAGGCGGGCATCGGCAAGTCCCGGTTCGCCGCCGAGGTGGAGCGCCTCGCCGCCGGGTACGACGTGGGCGCCGGGCGGTACGCCGCGCACACGGGTGCCCGGGTGCTCTCGGTGCGCTGCGCCGCGTTCGGTGAGCGACGCCGCCTCGCGCCCCTGGCCGACCTGGTACGGGCCGCCGTCGGCCTGCCCAGTGACGCCGCCACCGCGCTGACCCGACCGGCGGTGGAGGAGAGGCTGCGGCGGCTCGGGCAGCGGCTCGCCCGCTCCGGCGGTGAGACCCCGCCGATCGCCACCGAGCAGTTGCTCGCCCTGCTCGGCTACGCCGAACTGGCGGCACACGGCGGCACCGACACCGGCGAGTGGAGCGGATCGGGCACCCCGGCCGCGGACGCCGAGGTGGTGCCGAACGCGGTCGCCGACCTACTCAGTGGGCTCGCCTCGGAGGCGCCGCTGGTGATCGTGGTGGACGACCTGCACGACGCCACCGCCGAGACGATCGGCGCGCTCGGACTGACCCTGTCCAGGCTCACCGGCCCGGTGCTGGTGCTGCTGCTCGGCCGCCCCGAGCTGGTGCGTACCGCCGGGGCGTTGACCCGGGTCGCGGACGCCGAGGTGCACTCGCTGCCGCCGCTGCGGGGTGCCGACGCGGCGCGGCTGCTCACCAGCTACCTCGGCGGCGGCAAGTTGCCACCGGCCGACGCGGACCGGCTGCTCGCCACCGCGCAGGGCAACCCCTTCTACCTGGCCGAGTTGGTCACCCTGCTCATCGAGCGGGGGGCGCTCACCACGGAGACAGCGCGCGGTGTCCGCGCCGCGAAGGAACGGCCCGGTTCCGGCGAGCGGGACCAGGGCACCTCCGCCGGTTGGCGGTTGGTGCCCGGTTCGCTCGGCAGCCGGCTGCTCTCCCGCGACCTCGCCGCCGTGCTCGCCGCCCGGATCGACGCGCTGCCGCCGGACGCCCGCTCGGTGCTGCGTGACGCCGCGGTGATCGGCGACACGGTGCCGACCGGCGCGCTGGGGGCGCTGCGTGAGCAGCGCGCCGGCCGCGACGGCCGGCCGTCGGCAGTGGTCGCCGTGGAACTCGACCGAGCAGTCGAGGAGCTGCTGCAGCGCCGGATGCTGCACCGCTCCCGGGTCGGCTACGCGTTCGCGACCCCGCTGATGCGGGAGGCCGCGTACGCCGGGGTGAGCAAGGCGGAGCTGGCCGAGCGGCACGCCGCGTTGGCCCGCTGGGCGGCACCGGCGGACGGCGCGACGGCCGGGTCGCCGGGAGGGTTCACCGACGAGGCCCGGGACGACTTCGTGGCGACGCACGTCGAGCGGGCCGCCACGCTCGCCGACGCGGTGAAGCTGCGCCCGGACGCGCCCGCCCGGGCGGTGGTGCCGCTCGGCATCGCCGCGCTCGGCCGGGCCGCCCGCCGGTCACTGTCCGCCGGTGAGCCGGTGCTGGCCATCGAGTACGCCGAACGCGCCACCGAGTTGGCCCGCGACGGGCTGTCGGCCGCCGACCGGGTGGTGTACGCGCGGGCGCTGCTGCAGGTCGGTCGCGTCGCCGACGCGCTGGCGTACGCGGAGAAGATCGCCGCGAACGCGGGGGACGAGGCCACCCGGGTCGGTGCCCTGCTGCTCGCCGGGCAGGCCCAGGAGACCCTCGGTGACCAGGGTCGGGCGATGATCGCCTGGCACGAGGCGTTGCAGGTCGCCACGGCCGGTGGGTTGCCCGTGCAGCGGGCGACGGCGATGCGCCGGCTCGGCATGGCCGACTTCGTGGCCGGGCGGCTGAGCCAGGCGAGCAGCCGGTTGGCTGCCGCGTACCAGGTCAGTCTCGGTGCACAGGACCGGCGCGGGCAGGCGTGGTCGTTGCAGAACCTGGCCTGGGTGACCACCACCCGGGGTGACTTCGCCGGCACCGACGCGGTCCTCGGCCGGGCCGCCCGGCTCTTCGCCGAGCTGAAGGACCCGTACGGGCGGGCCTGGCTGCGCGGCACCACGGCGTTTGCCCGGCTGCTCGCCGGCCGACTGCGCGAGGCGTGTCGGATGGCGCAGGTGTTCCTGCCCTTCGGTGAGCGGGTCGGTGAGGCGTGGGCGGTGGGCACCTTGCGTGCGGTCGCGGCGTTCGCCACCGCCGAGCTGGGTGACCTGGCCGAGGCGGACCGGGAGGCCCGGCGGGCGTACCGGGAGTTCGCCGCCGCCTCCGACGACTGGGGACGCGGGTTCGCGCTTGTGGTCCGGGCGGTGGTGGCGCGTGGGCTGGGCGAGCCGGAGCACGCGGCGGACCTGCTCACCGACGCCCTGGCGTACGCCGAGCGCACCTCGCACCCGCTGCTCACCGGGATGGCCGGCACGTTGCGCGGCTTCGTGGCGTTGGACCTGGGCGACTGCGAGACCGCCGAGCGGGTGGCCCGCTCGGTGCTGACGGCCGTGGAGCCGCACAACCCGCAGGCCCCGGCCCAGGTGGCACCCCGGGTGCTGCTGGCGGCGGCCCGTCTGGCCGCCGGTGACGCGGCGACCGCCGTCGGGCTGCTCGCCCCGGTGGCGACGGCCGCCGCGAACGCACCCTCGTTGCTCCTCTCCCGCCGCCAGACCATGGCCCAGTACGCGGCGGCCCTGCTCGCGCACGGTCAGCGGGAGCAGGCGTTGGACTGGGCCCGGCGGGCGGTCACCGCGCCGGCCGAGGACGTGCGCAGCCAGGTGATCGCGGCCGGAGTGCTGGCCGAGGCGCTGGCCGCCTGCGGCTACCTGCCGGAGGCGCAGTCGTGCGCGGACGAGGCGGTCCGCCTGGCGTACGCGACCGAGCAGCGCAGCGAACGCGCCGCCGCCAACGCTCTCCGCGCCCGTCTGACCACCTCGGCCTGACCCTTGGTGACGCCTCCCTGACCGAAACCTCTGATCGGCCGGTCAGGGGTGTTGGCGGCACGGTTTTTGCCGGTTCTGGGGATGTGGCGGTCGGGGTGAGGGGCTAGCGTGTCACCACCGTGTGCCGGTCCATAGTGGTGACCGTCGCCGTGCCTGGGGAGGCCCTTCATGAAGCTGCCGCGTTCCATCGCGGGCTGGACCATCGCGGTCTTCGGCGTGCTGGCGCTGGTGCTGGGCGCGGTCGGGCTGCTCTGGCCGGAGGCGCAGTTGCGCATGCTCGGGCTCGAGGTGCCCCAGACGCGTGCCGTCGGTGACCACACCGGCACGTTCCTGCTGGCGTCCTCGATGGCGGCGTTCAACATGGGCGTCTACTACCTGCTCGCCACGATCACCGAGTGGCGGGCGTTCTACCGGTTCACCGTCGTCTTCCGACTTGTCACGTTCACCGTGTTCACCATCGCCGTGCTCTCCGACATCGCTCCGGGCCGGTTCTTCGGGGTGGCGGTGTGGGAGGGCCTGGGGGCGGTGGCCACCGCCGTCGGTCTGCGTCTGGATGCCCGCCGGAGCGCGTCGGCCGGCGGAGTCCCCTCGCCCGACGGTGCCGGGGCGGCTGCGCCCGCCGAGGAGGGTACCGGCCCGTCCGGTGCCGCTCCGGCGGACACGGTGCGCTGAGCCGCCGGCCGGGTTGGGTATTTTCGAGCGGTGACCGACACCCCGACCGGTGGCCCGCCGGTGCCGATCGTGCCCGGTCTGACCGATTTGCGGGTCTTTGCCCGGGGCGGGTACGCGACCGTCTATCAGGCCACCCAGATCTCGGTAGGCCGCGAGGTCGCCGTCAAGGTGGAGAACCGGACGCTGGACAGCGAGCGGGACCAGGCCCGTTTCCTGCGCGAGGCGCGGGCGGCCGGCCGGATGTCGTCACACCCGCACGTGGTGGACCTCTTCGACGTCGGGGTCACCGTCGACCAGCACCCCTACCTGATCATGGAACTCTGTGACGGCTCGTACGCCGAACGGATGCGGACCTCGCCACTCGACCCGGTGGAGGCCCGCGACCTCGGCATCAAGATCGCCGACGCGCTGGCCCACTCACACGCGGCCGGGGTGCTGCACCGGGACGTGAAACCGGCGAACATCCTCCACTCGGCCTTCAACTCGGCGGTGCTCGCCGACTTCGGGCTGGCCGTGCTCGCGGAGCACCGCGACGCCTCGGTCACCCTGGAGGTGCTCACCCCGGCGTACGCGCCGCCGGAGATGTTCAGCCACAGCCCGCCGTCGCCGGCCGTCGACGTGTACGCGCTCTGCGCCACCCTCTACGCGGTGATGCACGGTCGGCCGCCCCGCTGGCAGTCCGAGCGCAACCCCAGCCTGATCACCGTCCTGGAGATGTTCAACCAGCCGCTCCCCGCCCTGCCCGGCGTCCCGGACGAACTGATCGACGTGCTGCGCGCCGGCATGGCCAACGACCCGGCCGAGCGCCCCTCCGCACTCGAGTTGCACGACCTGCTCGCCAACCTGCCACTCGGTCCACCGTCGGCCCCGGTCAGCGGCGCCCCGGTCAGCGGTGGCGCGAACCGCCCCGGCCCGTACCCGCCCAGCCGGCCGGTGCCCCGACCGCCCATCGAGGACACCCAGCAGGTGGTCCCCGGCGTCCGACGCTGGCGGCGCTGGTTCCTCGGCGGTGCCGGCGTCCTCGCGCTCGCCGGCTCCGCGACCGCCGGGGCGTGGTTCGCCGACCACGCGGCACCGCCGACCCCGACCTCGACGGCCACCCAGGTCGCCGCCCCGGCGACCGGGCCGCTGCCCGGCTGCACGACCGGCAGCGGCACGCCCACCGTGCTGCCCGAGGGTGCCCGGTGCCTGCCCGAGCTGGAATGCTTCGGCCCGATGCGCATCCGCGGCGACCGCGCCGAGGCGGCCCGGCTGTCCTGCACCGGTCGGCACACCTGGGAGACGTACGCCGAGGGCATCCTGCCGGTGTCCCTGGTCGGCGCCAACTACGACGACGTGGTCGCCGCCGCGCCGGTGCGACAGGTGTGCAGCGCCACGACCTTCCGGTTGACCACCGGGATCGCCGAGCCGAGCGGCTGGCACCTGGAGGTGCTCCCACCGGTCGACGGGAGCATCGACCGGACGTACCGGTGCCTGGCTGGGCGGGGCGTGGACGCACTCGCCGCGCCCACCCTCACCGGCCGCTGATCCCGTCCGACCCGCGTCGCCGGTCCCGCACCGCCCGCAGGGCATCCCGACTGTCCAGGGCGTCGAGGGTGTCCGCGTCGATCCCGTACGGCATCAACTCCGCCGGCCCGGTGGTCGCCGGCCGGTCCTCCGGCTCCGGGTCGTCGGCCTGACGGGCGGCGGAGAAGGCGACCCCGGCGACCATGGCCAGCAGGACGCAGAGCAGGGCGAGAACCACGCCGACCAGATCCTGTCGGCGCCAGACGGCCAGCAGGGCCAGTGGCACGAGGGCTCCGAGTGCCGCGAGCACCGCCACCGTCCGCGCATCGGGCCTGGACAATCGACTCATTCGTTCAGCATGTCGTGACATCGGCGGCTGTCAACCGCAGAGTCGGGTCGCCGCGCCGGTCGGCCGGTCCGTTCGACCTGGCCCGCCCCGCCAGGTGAACGTTTCAGTGGTTGAGGTAGGCGAGGACTGCGCGAACACGCCGGTTGGCGTCGTCGGCCGGCGGCAGGTCCAGCTTGGCGAAGATGTTGGTGATGTGCTTCTCCACCGACACCGGTGCCAGGACGAGCGCGGCGCAGATGGCCGCGTTGGACAGGCCCTCGGCCATGAGGCCGAGCACCTCCCGCTCCCGTGGGGTGAGCCCGCCGACCCCGTGGTTGTGGCTGTTGCGCGTGAACAGTTGCCGGACCACTTCCGGGTCCAGGGCGGTGCCCCCGTTGGCGACCCGCTCCACCGCGTCGAGGAAGTCGTCGAGGGCCGTTACGCGGTCCTTGAGGAGGTAGCCGACACCGCCCCGGCCGTCGGCGAGCAGTTCCACGGCGTAGGCCCGTTCGACGTACTGGGAGACGATGAGCACCTTGGTGTCCGGGTCCGTGGCCCGCAGCGTCAGCGCGGCGCGGAGTCCCTCGTCGCGGAAGCCGGGCGGCAGTCGAACATCGACGATGGACAGGTCAGGTCGGTGCTCGGTGACGGCCGCGAGCAGCGCGGGAGCGGTGTCGACGGCGGCGACGACGGTGTGGCCGGTGTCGGTCAGCAGTCGCACCATGCCGTCCCGGAGCAGCAGCAGGTCCTCGGCGATCACGATGTGCATCAGTGGGGCAGCTCCGCGGACAGGACGGTGGGACCGCCGGGTGGACTGGTGATGGTGAGGTGGCCGTCGAGTGCCTCGACGCGGCGTCGCAGACCGTCGAGCCCGGAGCCGGACGGGTCGGCGCCGCCCTGCCCGTCGTCGACGAGCGTGACGGTGACGGTGCCGGCGGTGCGGGCGAGGGTGACGACGCAGGTTCGGGCGTCGGCGTGTTTGCCCGCATTGGCGAGACCCTCGGCGATGACGAAGTAGGCCGCCGACTCGACCGCCGGCGGGTAACGATCGTCGGGTTCGCCGCGTACCTCGACGGCCAGTGGGCTGTCGCCGGCCAGGGCGGCGACGGCGGCGTGCAGTCCACGGTCGGTGAGGATCGGCGGATGGATGCCACGTACGAGCCGGCGCAGCTCGGTGAGGGCGTCGTCGAGCTGCCGACGGGCGAGGTGGACGTCGGACGCGGCGGCCGCGCCGGTTGGCAGCTTGCGTGCAGCCAGCGCCATGCTCATGCCGGCGGCAACGATCCGGGCCTGGGCGCCGTCGTGCAGGTCCCGCTCGATTCGACGCAGCTCTGCCGCCTGGGCATCGACGACCCGACGGCGGCTCTGGGCGAGGCGGGTGGTTTCCTCGACCAGGTACCGGTGCGCGCCGGGTGCCAGGAGGACCCGGGCCGTCCGGGCCTGGGCCAGGCCGGCGGTCCGCAGGAACCACGCGGTGACCGGCAACAGCAGCACGCCGAGGATGGTCAGGCCGAACCGGCCCGGCGTCGTCGTCATGAGGGGATCCATCGGGAACGGGGCGCGCGGGTTCGGCACCGCCCAGGCCCAGGCCGGCGCCACGACGGCCGCGAGATCGACGACGGTAACCACGATGGCGGCGATCCCGCCCGCCAGACCCAGCGGAAACAGCGCGACCAGCCAGGCCAGGTCCCGCCAGGTGGCCGGTTGCGTGGCCACCGCGCTGGCTCGCTGCCGGACGGTTGCGCCCTCGATCGGCAGGTACGGCGCGGCGATCGCGGTGCCGAGCACCCAACCGGCCCGGCGCCGCTCCACGTCGGCGATGCGGCGGGTCACCCAGGCGGCGCCGAGGAACGCCGGTCCACCGACCAGCGTGACCGACAGTAGACCGACGCCAACGATGGTCGCCACACTCCAGGCGAGGCCGACGAAGCCGGCGACGATGCCGCTGACCAGGTACGCCAACGCCGACGCCGTTGTGCGAATCATCGCGGCGATCCTACCGACGGCGAGCCGGTGCCGGAGCGTGGCCGCCGGCCGGACCCGGCACCCGACGATCCGGGGGACGGGTCCGAACGGTGTTCCGGCCGGGAGCACCGTCAGCGCCCGTCGCTCAGGGCCGGCAGACCCCGTCGTCGCAGCAGGATTCGTGCCGGTACGGCACCCGCGACCAGTCCCAGTGCCGCGACACCACCGAGCATCCCCGCGTACGTGGCAGCGTCGACGAACACCCACCACGTGCCGTCCTGGGCGCTGCCGAACGCGCCGACCACGATCGCGGTGACCAGGACACCCAGCGCCAGTCCGACGGTGACCGTGATCATGGCCTCGCGTCCGAGGAGCCGGTGCAGCTGCCTGGTCGTCGCACCGGCCAGGCGCAGGTCGGCGAACTCGCGGCGGCGCGCGGCGGTGGCGATGGCGAAGGTGTTGACGACCGCGATCGCTGTGAAGCCGAGAGAGATGACCACCATGAGTTCCCAGGCGCCCTGCTGGTTCTGGATGTCACCGGCGGGGGCCGCGCCGAGCGTGGGAGCCAGCCGCAGGCCGGGCCACGAGGCGGCGATCCGCTCCGGTACGTCGCCGCGGTAGCGCAGCCCCACAGTGCTGACCAGCCCACGTGGATCGTGGGCCGCCACCAGGTCAGCGGGGAGTGCCAGGTCGCCGAACCCCCGGGCTCGGGCGTACACCCCGGCGAGGCGCAGGTGGACCTGGTAGCCGTCGGCGAGCCAGACCGACACGTCGTCGCCCACCCGCCAGCCGTACTGTTCGGTCACGTACTCGCTGGCGGCGAACGTGCCATCGCCCGGCAGCGTTCCGGTGCGGAGGTCGAGGTCGAGCGCCGCCTCGGTGCCGGTGACCAGCAGACCCTGCGTCGCGTAGTCCTCGGGCTTGCCGTCCTGCTCGACGATCGCCCGGGTCGGCACCGTCGCTGCCGCGCCGGTCAGCCCGTCGAGGGCAAGAAGCTCTCTGACGGTACTGAGCGGCAGCCCGCCCGGTGCGGTCACCTGCGCCGTCGCCGGTGCCGTCCGGGCCGCCTGCTCCCGCCCGGTCAGTTCGTCGAGCAGGACGCTGTTGAGCAGCATGGTGGCATTGATCGCGAACATGAGCACGAGCGGGACCGCGACCGCCGCGACCCTTCGCCGCTCGGCCCGGGTGACAAGACCGGCCAGCCAGCCGGTCGCGCCGCCGATGCCGATGAGGCGGGACACCGGCGTCGTCAGCACCCGGACCAGCAGCGGGCCCAGGGCCGCGACAGCGCACAGCAACAGGGCGCTCGACACGAAGCTCATGCCCATTCCGAGCGGCCCGTCGAGCGGAACGAAGACGAGCAGGGCGAATGCGCCGGCGGTGGTCACCACCGCGAGGGCGGTCCGCAGGACGAGACCGCCGGTCGGTGCGTTCACGTTCTCGGCGAGTGCCTGCGTCGGTGCGATGCGCACCGCTCGGCGGCCGGCGACCCGGGCACCGACGAAGGTCACAAGCATCCCGGCCGCCGCGGCGGCGATGAGGACGATCACGTTGGTCTGGACGACGAACTGGGCCGGCACCGCGCCAAGTTCCTGGAACCGGGCAGCCACCACGTGGGCGAACACCACACCCAACGGTAGGCCCGGCAGTGCGGCGACCCCGGCGAGCAGGACACTTTCCAGACCGAGCAGGCGGCGCAGCTGTGCGGGGGTCGCGCCAGCGGTGCGCAGCAGGGCCAGCTCGCGCAGGCGTTGACGTACCCCGAGCGTGACGGTGCCGGTGAGGACGAAGACGGCCGCGAACGCCGTGATACCGATGACGAAGCCGAAGATCGAGATGGGGCCGATGTAGTCGGGCAGGGCACCGGGCAGGTCGGCCCGGACCCGGTCGGCGCCGGTGAGCACCGGCGCGTCCCCGGCGACCCCTTCGACGGCTTCGCGGAGCGCGACCGGATCGGTGCCAGGTCTGGCCAGGATCGCCACCGCGGTCGGCCCGGGCAGCCCCGACACCGACGCCACGTCGGAATCGGCGACGAACAGTGCGCCCTGGGCGGGCAATCCGTCCCGCCCGGCCGGCGCGGCGACACCGGACACGACAAGGGTACGGACGCCGGTCTTCGTGGTGACGACGAGACGTCCACCAACAGTGGTGCCCGAGCGGTTGGCAAGGTCGGCGTCGATCACGACCTGGCCCGGACCGGGCGCCTCGCCGGTGCGCAGCGAGTACGGGGTCAGCTGTGCGGAACCCCACCCGTGTCCGATCACGGGAGCGTCATCGGCACCGCGCAGTCGCAGCCCGTGCGGCGTGCCTGCCTGGACCGGGAAGGCGACGTCCGCGGTCGCGGCCGCGACGCCCGGAAGGTCGTCCAGCCGACCGGCGAGGTCCGTCGGCAGCGTGCCGGCGCCGGTGAGCTTCTCGGACTTGACCTTGACCTTGACCTTTACCTTGTCCTTCTTCTGCTTGGTGGTGCGCTTCTCCACTGTCACGTCGCGGTCGCCCGACACGACGATCGGCGCCGCCGCGAACCGGTCGGCCGGCGGCTTCGCGGTGAGCACGGAGGCGAGCAGCAGACCGCCGCCGGCGAGTAGGGCCACGGCGAGCAGCGCGGAGAAGAACGTGCCCGCGTAGGCGCCGCGGTGCTGGCGCAGCGTGCCGAGAGCGAGCCGGATCATCGGACGGTCACCGCCATCATCTGTTCCGCGATCTTCTCGGCGGTGGGGTCGGCGAGCTCCGTGACGATCCGCCCGTCGGCGAGGAAGACCGCGCGGTCGGCCCACGCCGCCGCGGCCGGGTCGTGGGTGACCATGACGATCGTCGTGCCGACACCGTCCACCGCTTCACGCAGCAGTTGGAGTACCTCGCGGCCGGTCGACAGGTCCAAGGCCCCGGTCGGTTCGTCGGCGAAGATGACCTCCGGTCGGCCGGCCAGGGCGCGGGCGAGGGCGACCCGCTGACGCTGACCGCCGGACAGGTGGCCGGGCCGAGCGTTCTCCCGTCCCGTGAGCCCGACGCGGCGCATCACCTCCTGCGCCCACTTCCGGTCCGGTCGTACCCCGGCCAGCCGCTGCGGCAGCAGGATGTTGTGCCAGACCGACAGCGAATCCATCAGGTTGTACGACTGGAAGACGAAGCCGACCCGCTGCCGCCGTGCCTGGGTGAGCTGCGGTTCACGCAGGCCGCCGATGTCCTGGCCGGCGAGGAGTACCCGTCCGCTGTCCGGCCGGTCCAGGCCCGCCGCGCAGTGCAGGAGCGTGGATTTGCCCGAGCCCGACGGGCCCATCACGGCGGAGAACGAACCGGCCTCGAAGGCGACCGAAACGCCGTCCAACGCCCGGACACCGCCCCCGCCTGGATAGGTCTTCGTCACGTCGAGTACTTCGACGACGACCGGCCCTCGACCGGCTGTCACATCGCTGTTTCGCATAGCGGAAAGCCTGGTCGAGGCGGCGTTTCTGGAACACACGGCGGCCCATGATCTCGGTGGTGGGGAAACCCCTACCACCGGCGACGTCCACACGAACTGGATGCGAACGACTACTCTCGGTGTCTCGCAGGCTCTACCGGCAGCGAGGTGCGCATGAACTCAGGCAGTTCCCGGTCCCGGCTCCGTTCGGTCGCGACGACACTGGCGGCCGCCCTCACCCTCACCCTGGCAGCCGCCGCCGGCTGCGACAGCCGGCAGGAGCCGGAGCTGCCGTCCGTGCAGCAGAAGATCCGTGAGTCGCACATCTACCGGCAGGCACAGTTGCGCATCGGCGTCGCCACCAAGGAGCCGTTGATGGGCGACCTGCGCAACGGCCAGCACGTCGGCTTCGACGTCGAGATCGGCAGGTACATCGCTGCCTCCCTGGGCTACGAGGGCGAGCAGCGGTTGGCGTTCGTGTCGGTGGCCACCGAAAATCGGATCCCGGCGTTGCAGGGCGGCACTGTCGACCTCGTGGTGTCCAGCTTCTCGATGACCGAGGAGCGGGAGAAGCTTGTCAGTTTCGCCGGGCCGTACTTCGTCACCACGCAGGAGGTGATGGTGCCGGTCCGCCTCAAGGACCGGATCCGCACCATCGAGGACCTGCGCGACCCGGCGTACAAGGTCTGTACCAGCGGCGGGTCCACCACGGAGGCCGAGCTGGAGAAGCACGGGGTCAAGACGTTCGTGGTGAAGGACGTCGGGGACTGCGTCGACGGCATCCGGGGCGGCCGGTACGACGCGGTCAGTTCAGACGAGACGATCCTCGCCGGTTTCCTGGCCACCTATCCCAAGGAGTTCGAGGTCGTCGACATGCCCTTCGGCACCAGCGAGCTGCTGGGCATCGGCGTGCCGATCGGCGACCCCGCGCTGCGCGACCTGGTCGCGTTCTTTCTGCAGAAGAGCTACGAGCGGGGCCGCGACGGGCAGGTGAGCCCCTGGCAGAGCGCCTACAACCGCACCCTGGGGCCGTGGCTGAAGGTCGAGAAACGCCAGCCTCAGCCGCTGCAGGTGCCGAAGCTTGTCGACTTCGACGACAAGGCGCCCTCGACGTGAGCACGGCGCCGACCGCAACCGGCGCGGACGGCCCGGTTCCACCACCCCGCGCGTCCGTGCCCGGTGTTGCCGCCGCGCCAGCCAGCGACGGTACGGCCCAAACCGAACAGCAGACTGCCGCGGTGGACCGGGCTGGCTGGCCGGTCGGCGTACCGGTCGCCGAACCAACCGACCCGGTCGTCGCCGACGTCGAGCCCGGTCGGGTCCGTTGGGACCCGGCGGAGCGCCGTGCCCGTGCCAGCCAGTCCTTCTGGACGGCGCTGGTGGGCGTACCGGCGATCTTCTCGGTACTCCGCCTCGGTGTGGAGGCGGGCGGCGAACTTCAGACCACACTGCTGCTGGTGGCGAACGTCGGCCCGGTCAACCTGCTCGCCGGCTTCCTGACCACGGCGGCTCGGCTGCTCTCCACCGGGATGGTCGCCGTGTTCGCGCTCGGGGCGGTGCTGGCCGTCGGGGCGGACCGGCTGCCACCGGGGACCCGCCGTCGCCCACTCTTCGCCCGCTGGGCCGACCTCACCCCGGCCTGGGTGGTGCTTGCCGCTTTCCTGCTCGCCCTGATCACCTGGCCGCTGCTCTACCTGCCGCTGCTGCTGCCCGCGTTCGTGGCCGCGTTCCAGCTGCGCCCCGGGCGACTGCACGAACGGTTGGCGCCACGACTGGTCATGATCGTCGCGCTGCTCGCCGGGTACGGCTGGCTGCTGCTGCCGACACTGCGGGACGCCGGGAAGCAGGGCGAGCTGTTGGTGTTGGCGCTGCTCGCGGTGCCGCCGCTGCTAGCTCTCTTCATCGCGGGACCGCTGCCCGGTGTGGTGATCCGGCCGCTGGCGTCGGTGACCGAGGTGGCGATGCTCGCCATGCTGGTCTGGGCCGCGGTGCCGGTGATCAGCACACCGGTGCTGCCGCTGACCGTCACGACGGTGGGCGCGCAGAGCGGACCCACCGAGGACGTACGCGGGCACGTGATCACCACGGACGACGTCAACATGGTGATCCTGCAGGAGCGGGGTGGGGTGCGGTACGTGCCTGTCGATCTGGTCCGCGCGCAGGTGCTCTGCCCGAGCGAGGAGGAGTTGCCCCGGTACCAGCTGCGCATCCGGGACTTCCACGTCGAGGACTCGCTGCTGGAGGGCATGGGCCGACGGGTCCGCCCGGTCCACCGGATCGACGCCGCCTGCCGGCTCCCCGGCTGAACCCGCGCCGGGTGGCCGGCCGATCAGTGCGACAGGCGTCCTGTCGCGTCGGCGGCGTCGGCCAACTCGTCGGCGACCCGGGCGTTGGTCGAGGTGATGGCGGCGGTCCACAGCACGTCGGTGGGCGTCGCGCCGGCCAGCCAGCGCCGCATCGACTCCTGCGCCCGGTCGGGCAGGGGACCCTGGTGTGACAGGCCCTCGATGACCTCGGCCAGGTGCCGCGCGGTGGCTTCGCCCGGGATGGCCGCGAACTCGGCCAGGTACGGCCCGAGGTCGATCTCCAGCCCGGCGACCGCCTCCAGCAGGCCCCAGGCCGGGGTGGTGGACGGGAACTCCGTGAGGGTCCGGTGCCACCAGCCGATGAGGAACCGCTCGACGGTTGCCCGCTCGGCGGCCGGCCAGTCGTGCCACTGGTCCCGCATCCGCCCGGTGACGGCCGCCGGCGGCAGGTACGACAGCTCACCACCGGCGGCCGCCTCGAACAGCCGGGGCAGCAGGTGCGGCACCTCGGTCCCGTCGCCCCAGGTGCCCCGGTTGCCCAGGTAGTCATCGATCTGGTCGGTGGTCAGTTGCCGCAGCGGGGTACGGACGAAGAGCGCCAGATCCGCCGGCTCCACGCAGTGCGGGCAGGCCTCCATGTCGGCGGGCATCTGGTGGTCGGCGAAGGCGGCATAGAGCCCGTCCACCAGCCGATCGAACTCGACGTCGTTGCGCACCCGCTCAGTATCTCCGACATTGCGCTCGGACAGGGCCCGCATATACATTCGGACTGTATATACTGCGGCCATGGCGAAGGCTACCCTGCACGAATCGACCTATCTGATCCTCACCGCGCTCGTCGAGGCCCCGCGGCACGGATACGCCGTCCTCGACGAGGTCCGCCGCATCTCCGATGGGCGCGTCGACCTGCGCGCCGGCACCCTCTACGCGGCGCTGGACCGGCTGCGTACCGAGGGCCTCATCGACATCGAGCGCGAGGAACAGGTGCAGTCCAGATTGCGGCGGTACTACCGACTCACTGCCGCCGGGGTGCAACGCCTGGCCGAGGAGTCGGCGCGCCTGCGGAGCAACGCCGACGCGGCGAGCGTGCGGTTGCGCCGTGCCGGCCTCCTCGTCGAAGGCGGTGCGGCGTGACGTTGCAGCAGGTCTACCGGTGGCTGCTGGCCTGCTACCCCCGCGCGTACCGGCGGCAGTACGAGGACGAGTTGATCGGGGTGTTGCTTGACGACGCCGCGCCGGGCCAGCGCAAGCCCCTGGCACGAGACGTGTCCGCCCTGCTCGGTGGGGCGTGTCGGGCGCACATCCGGCAGGTCGGCACCCGGTTCTCGGTCGACGCGTGGCGGGATGCGGCGCAGGTGTTCGGCCTGATCGCCGCGCTGCTGCTGTTCGTGCGCTCCGCGCGCGTTCCGGTGCTGCACCTCAGCATGTACGCGCAGAGCTATCCGGACGGGATCGGTGAACCGTTCGTCCTCTGGCCGCATGGTCTCGGGGCGGCGCTGTGGCTCGTCGTGGCGGTGTTCACCGTATTCGCGTGGGGCGGGGCGGCAGCCGCCATCGCCGTCGGCGGCGTGGCGTTCGAGGTGGTTCGGGTCGCCGAGGCCTACGGGTATTATTCGACGGTCTTCGACATCTGGCCGGTCGTGCTCGCCGCGATGATCCCGCTCGCCCTCGCCCTCGCCCTCCGCGCTCCCCGTCCCGTAACGGCTGTCCTCACCCGCTGGCGGCTCGGCACACTGGCGGCGGCGACGCTGGTCAGCGTCGGCGCGCCGAGCGTCGCCCTGGTGAGCGCCGCTGACGTTTCGACGTGGCCCATCTACGGCACGTGGATATTCACCAGCGGGGTCGGCCGTGTTGAGGCGATCCTGTTGATCGCGGGGTACCTGCTCTTCGCCCTCGTCGTCCTGTCGACGCCGACGGCGCTCCGACTGCGTCTGCTCGCGCTCGTCGTCCCGGTGGGGGTCACGCTGCTGCTCACCCGGGTGGGGCTCCGCACCACCGGGACGTTCCTGCAACGTACCAGCCACGACGACGTCCTCGACGCGCTCACCTGGGCGCAGTGGTCGACGTTGGTGCTGGCACCCGTGGTGCTCTTCGCGGTGGCCGTGGCGATCCTGCACCGCCTTGAGCGTTCGGGTCCGCAGCAGGCGTAGGCAGGGCACGGACCGCGGGTGATCGACTCGGTCTTCCTGAAGTCGGGGCATCGACGGGCCTTGGACGCCCCGGAACCAAGGAAACCGAGTCGATCACCCGCCCGAGACCGGCCGGCGACCCGGGCGCGGGCCGGCGACCCGGGCGCGGGCCGGCGACCCGGGCGCGGGCCGGCGACCCGGGCGGCCCCGGCTCAGTAGGACTTGTCCTGACCCAGGACGTGCTGGGCCACGAAGTTGAGGATCATCTCCCGGCTGACCGGGGCGATCCGGCCGGCCCGCACCGCGCCGAGCAGGGTCGCCACCCCGTACTCGGTGGTCATGCCGGCCCCGCCGAGGGCCTGGATGGCCGTGTCGACGGCGAGCGCGGCTGCCTCCCCGGCCGCGTACTTGGCCATGTTGCCGGCCACCCCGGCCTCCAGGTCGCGGCCGGCGTCGTAGAGGGTGGCGGCCTTCTGGATCATCAGTCGGGCCAGTTCCACCTGCACCGCCGCGTGCGCCAAGGGGTGCGACACCCCCTGGTGGGAGCCGATGCTCCGGCCACCCCAGACCTTGCGGGTGGCGGTGTACCCGCTGGCCCGCTCGATGGCGTACCGGCCGGTGCCGGCACCCATCGCGGCCACCGTGATCCGCTCCGGGTTGAGCCCGGCGAAGAGCGCCGGCAGCCCGGCGTCCAGCGACTCACCGAGCAGCGCGTCGGCGGGCACCCGCACGTCGTCCAGGTAGAGCAGGAACTGGTTCTCCGGGGACACGATCTCCATGTCCAGCTTGGACCGGGTCAGCCCGGCGGCGTCGGTCGGCACGAGGAACAGCGCCGGCTTCAGCTTCTGCGCAGAGGCATCCGCTGAGCCGGCTGAGCCGTCATCGACGGCGACACGTGCCACCACCAGCACGTGATCCGCCTCGTCGACCCCGGAGATGTAGCACTTGCGGCCGTTGAGCACCCAGCCGTCACCGTCCCGGCGAGCCACCGTGCCAAGCCGGTGGAAGTTGGAACCGGCCTCCGGCTCGGTGATCGCGAAGACGATCTTCGCCGAGCCGTCCGCGAGGCCGGGCAGGTGCCGTTTGCGCTGCTCCTCGGTGCCGTGCCGGGCGAGCACTGTCGCCGCGATGGCGGGGGAGACCACCAGCAGCAGCAGCGGGCACCCCGCCGCCGCCAGCTCCTCGCAGACGATGGCCAGCTCGGTGATGCCGCCGCCCCCGCCGCCGTACTCGGTGGGGATGTTGACCCCCAGATAGCCGAGGCGTCCGGCCTCCGCCCAGAGTTCGGTGGTGTGCTCACCGGCCTTGGCCTTCTCGACGAAGTAGCCGTGGCCGTAGCGCCGGCCCAACGCCCGCACGGCGTCGCGAAGCTGGTCCTGTTCGGGGGTGAGGTCGAAGGTCATCGGAGGTCCTCCTCGATAACGGCCAGCACGGCGCCGGTGCGCACCTGACCACCGGCTGGCACCGGCAACTCGGTGACCACGCCGTCGGTCGGGGCGAGCACGGGATGTTCCAGCTTCATCGCTTCCAGGGTGAGCAGCGGATCGCCGGCCGTGACCCGCTGGCCGACCTCGACGTGCACCCGGGTCACCGCGCCGGGCAGCGGCGCGAGCAGCGACCCGGCGGCCACCTCCGCCGTGGGCAGCGGGAGACGCGGCAGCTCGACCAGGCTCACCGCCCCCGCCGGGCCGTCCACGAAAACCGCTGACCCCACCCGATGTACGCGAAACGCCTGTCGCACCCCGTCGACGTCGAGCGCCACTCGGGCCCGAACGGCCTCGACCAGCGCGACAGCCGGCCGCCGGGCACCAGGATCGGCGGCGCTGCGGTCGGCGGCGCTGTGAACGGCGGACCACTCGGCGAGCCCGCCCGTGCGGTCCAGCCGGTAGCGGACCTCGATCTCGCCGTCCGGGCCGCTGAAGCGGCTGACCTGGGCGACGGCCGGCACGTTGCGCCACCCGGACGGCAGCCCGGCCAGCACCCGGGCATCGGCGCGACGGGCGGCGGCCGAGGCGAGCGCCGCCGCGAGGGCGGCCACCGACAGCAGGTCGGCGGGCAGTAGTGGCGCGAACACCTCCGGATGTCGGTCGAGGAAGCCGGTGTCGACCTCCAGCGCGCCGAACTCCCGGCTGCGCAGCACCCGCACCAGCAGATCCCGGTTGGTGGCCACGCCGTGCAGTTCGGCACGCGAGAGCGCGCCGGCCAAGGCCTGGGCCGCCTCGGCGCGGGTCGGCGCCCACGCGATCAGCTTGGCCAGCATCGAGTCGTAGTGCACGCTCACGATCGAGCCGTCCAGCACGCCGGAATCCAGGCGCAGGCCCTTCGTCGGCGTGAACTCCCCGGACAACCCGGGGACCGCGAACCGGTGCAGGGTGCCGGTGGACGGGCGGAAGTTCTGGGCCGGGTCCTCGGCACAGAGGCGTACCTCGATCGCGTGGCCGTCGGCCGGCGGAGTCGTCGTGAGCGGTAGCGGCTCGCCCTCCGCGACCAGCAGTTGCAGCCGGACCAGGTCCAGCCCGGTGACCGCCTCGGTGACCGGGTGCTCGACCTGGAGACGGGTGTTCATCTCCAGGAAGTGGAACTGGCCGTCGGGGGCGAGCAGGAACTCGACGGTGCCGGCGCCCACGTACTCGACGGCACGGCCGGCTGCCACCGCCGCCTCGTGCAGGCGGGCCCGCAGCTCCGGGGCCAGGACCGCGGGAGCCTCCTCGACGATCTTCTGGTGTCGGCGCTGGATCGAGCAGTCGCGCGCCCCGAGGGCCACCACCGTGCCGTGGGTGTCGCCGAAGATCTGCACCTCGACGTGTCGGCCGCGCTCGACGTACCGCTCGATGAAGACCGTGCCGTCGCCGAACGCGGCAGCCGCCTCGCGGCGTGCGGAAGCGACGGCCTCGGTGAGCCCGTCCGGGTCGCGGACCACCCGCATGCCCCGGCCGCCGCCACCCGCGCTGGCCTTGACCAGCACCGGGTAATCGGTTATCTGGTCGGTCTCGGTCCAGGTGGGCAGCATCGGCACGCCCGCGTCGGCGAGCAGCGCCTTGGCGGCCACCTTGTCGCCCATCGCGGCGATCACCTTGGCTGGCGGGCCGACCCAGGTCAGCCCGGCGTGGTCGGCGACCCGCGTCGCGAACTCGGCGTTCTCCGCGAGGAAGCCGTAGCCGGGGTGCACGGCGTCCGCGCCGGACCGGCGGGCCGCTCGCAGGATCTGCACCATGTCCAGGTACGTCTCGGCGGGCGTGTTTCCGGGCAGGTGCACGGCCAGGTCGGCCGCTGCGACGAACGGCGCGTCGGCGTCCGCGTCGGAGTACACCGCGATCGTGGTGATGCCGAGGGTCCGGCAGGTGGCAAAGATCCGGCGGGCGATCTCGCCCCGGTTGCTGACGAGAAGTCTGGTGATCACAGCGCCTGCCTTTCGTTCGCGACTGCGGTACTCCGCTTCGCTGCGTTCCTCGCGCGCACGGGGGAGAGCCCTCTCACATCCGGAAGACGCCGAAACCGTCGGCGCCCTTCACCGGTCCGTTGTGGATCGCCGAGAGGCAGAGCCCGAGGACGGTACGCGTGTCCCGAGGGTCGATCACCCCGTCGTCGTAGAGCCGACCGGAGAGGAAGAGCGCTCCCGACTGCGATTCGATCTGCTGTTCGACCATCATCCGCATCGCGGTGTCGGACTCCTCGTCGAAGGTGCGTCCCCGGGCGGCGGCGGCCTGCCGGGCCACGATCGACAGCACCCCGGCGAGCTGTGCCGGACCCATCACCGCCGACTTCGCGTTCGGCCAGGTGAACAGGAACCTCGGCTCGTACGCCCGACCGCACATGCCGTAGTTGCCGGCCCCGTACGAGGCGCCCAGGTTCACCGTCAGGTGCGGCACCGTCGAGTTGGACACCGCATTGATCATCAGCGCGCCGTGCTTGATGATGCCGCGCTGCTCGTACTCGGTGCCGACCATGTAGCCGGTGGTGTTCTGCAGGAAGATCAGCGGCGTGTCCGAGGCGTTCGCGAGCTGGATGAACTGGGCCGCCTTCTGCGCCTCCGCGCTGAACAGCACCCCCCGGGCGTTGGCCAGCACACCCACCGGGTACCCGTGCAGTTCGCCCCAGCCGGTGACCAGCGCGTCCCCGTACGCCGGCTTGAACTCGTCGAAGTCGCTGCCGTCCAGGATCCGGGCCAGCACCTCACGGGGATCGAACGGCACCTTTAGGTCGGCGCTGGTGATGCCGAGCAGTTCCTCCGGGTCGTACTTCGGCGGTTGCGGCACCGCCGTCCGCGGTGCCGGGCCATGCTTGCGCCAGTTCGACCGGCGTACGCACTGCCGGGCCAACCGGATGCCGTCGGACTCGTCGGCGGCCAGGTAGTCGGCGAGCCCGGACGTGCCGGCGTGCATCGCCGCACCGCCCAGCGACTCGTCGTCGGTGACCTCGCCGGTCGCCATCTTCACCAGCGGCGGCCCGGCCAGGTAGACCTGCGACCGGTCCCGAATCATGATCACGTGGTCGGACATTCCGGGCACGTACGCACCACCGGCCGTGGCGTTACCGAAGACCACGCTGACCGTGGGGATGCCCGCCGCCGAGAGCCGGGTCAGGTCCCGGAACACCCGACCGCCCGGTATGAAGATCTCCGCCTGGGTGGGCAGGTCCGCCCCGGCCGACTCCACCAGATTGACCATCGGCAGCCGGTTGGCCAGGGCGATCTCACCGGCCCGCCGGGTCTTGGCGAGGGACCACGGGTTGACCGCGCCGCCGCGTACCGTCGGGTCGTTGGCGACGATCAGGCACTCCACACCCTCGACCACCCCGATGCCGGTGACCACGCTGGCCCCGACCGGGAAGTCCGTGCCGTACGCGGCGACCGGCGACAATTCCAGGAACGGGCTGTCGGCGTCCACCAGCAGCTCGATCCGTTCCCGGGGTAGCAGCTTGCCGCGCCCGTGGTGCCGGGCCACGTACTTCTCGCCACCGCCCGCCCGCGCCTGGTCCAGCGCGGCATCCAGCTCGGCCAGCCTCTCCAGCAGTGCCGCCCGGTTCGCCGCGTAGGCCGGTGCGGACGGGTCGACCGCGCTGTCCAGGATGGTCACCGTGCCTCCCTCGTTCGCGACTGCGGGGCTCG